>NZ_JAUJPV010000004.1:0-394547 GCF_030481585.1 Burkholderia sp. AU45388
TGGGGACTAGATCCCCTTGAAGGGTCGTTCGAGACCAGGACGTTGATAGGTCAGGTGTGTAAGCGCAGTAATGCGTTCAGCTAACTGATACTAATTGCCCGTAAGGCTTGATCCTATAACAAGTCTGCCTTGTAGATCGGCGCCGTGCGCAAGCACTGGCCGCGATCCAAAGCGACAAGTTGGATTCTCGTGTGTGATACACACAACTCAAAATTACTGCTTCTTCCAAGATTGGTTGCGCTGCGAAGCAACGCAACAACCCCCTTTGCCTGATGACCATAGCGAGTCGGTCCCACCCCTTCCCATCCCGAACAGGACCGTGAAACGACTCTACGCCGATGATAGTGCGGATTCCCGTGTGAAAGTAGGTAATCGTCAGGCTCCCTTAGCCAAGAACCCCCGCCCGACAAGGCGGGGGTTTTTGCATTTCAGCGTCCTAAAAAGCGCGCAGCGAAGCGTTACCGAGGCTACGTCCGTCGGCTTGCCCTGACGCAAGCCATCACAACATCAAACTCCCTCCCTCGCTTCCATCTCCGGCGATCCCGACGATTACTGCTCGTATCCTCGATCAAGACCGCACCTTTGCCTCCGCAACGTATCGACACGCGAAGGCGCGATCCGCTTCCGCTTCCTGGAGCCAGCCACTTTGCCCGTCTTCGATCAGATCATCCAAAATCGCCATGAAATGAACGCTTTATTCGGCGCGCCCACGTAAAATTTGCGAACCTCCATCCTCCCTGCATTCAAAACGATGAACGCCGCCACCCAGGTAGCCCGGGCCGTTTGCCCGCATGATTGTCCGGACACGTGCGCAATGCGGGTGACCGTCGAGAACGGCAAGGCAATCAAGGTCATCGGCGACCCCGACCATCCGCCGACGCAGGGTGTGTTGTGTACGAAAGTCAGCCGATACGCGGATCGTGTTCATCATCCCGATCGCCTCACCGTTCCGCTCAAGCGGGTCGGCGCGAAAGGGGAAGGGCGCTTCATGCCGATCAGCTGGGACGAGGCATTCGACGAGATCGGGCGTCGACTCGGTGAAATCGCCGAGCGCGCGCCGGAAGCAATCATGCCGTACAGCTATGCGGGAACGATGGGGCTCGTGCAAGGCGAGGGCATTGCCCAACGCTTCTTCCACAAGCTCGGCGCCTCGCGGCTCGAGCGCACGATTTGCTCGGCGGCCGGTGCAGCCGGGCTGCGCTACACGTACGGCGGTAGTGTCGGCATGCATCTCGAGTACTTCGAGGAAAGCGAACTGATCCTGATATGGGGCGCGAATCCGATTGCATCGAGCCTGCACTTCTGGACCCGCGCGCAGGAAGCGAAGCGCCGTGGCGCGCGTCTTGTCGCGATCGACCCGTATCGTTCGCTGACCGCGGAGAAATGCCATCAGCACATCGCACTGAAGCCCGGTACCGATGGCGCGTTTGCACTCGGCATGATGTACGTGCTGATTACCGAAAACCTGCTCGATCACGATTACATCGCGGACCATACGCTCGGCTTTGACGCGCTCAAGGCGCGCGCCTTGTCCTATCCGCCGGAACGCGTCGCGCAAATCTGCGGCATCGACGCATCGGAGCTGGTCGACCTTGCGCGTCGCTACGGTGCTACCCGCAAGGCGTCGATTCGCCTCAACTACGGCATGCAGCGCGTTCGCGGCGGCGGCAATGCCGTGCGCGCGATTGCAAGCCTGCCGGCGCTGACGGGGGCGTGGCGCGATCGGGCAGGGGGCCTGCTGCTCTCGTCGTCGGAATCCGCGCCCGTCAATCAGGCGGCGCTGCTGCGACCGGATCTGATGCCCGGTTGGCCGAACAAGCTGCCGCGCATCATCAACATGAACGCGATCGGCGACGCGCTGCTGCATCCGGGCGACGCGACGTTCGGGCCAAAGGTCGAAGCGGTGATCGTGTACAACTCGAATCCGGTGGCGGTTGCGCCGGACTCGTCGAAAGTTGCCGAGGGTTTCGCACGTGACGATTTGTTCACGGTCGTTCTCGAGCACTTCAAGACGGATACGGTCGATTTCGCCGACATTGTATTGCCGGCGACCACGCAGCTCGAACATCTGGATGTCCATAAGTCGTATGGTCATACCTACGTGATGGCGAATCTGCCGGCGATTCCGCCGGTGGGAGATGCGCGGCCGAACACGGAGATCTTTCGCGGCATTGCGCGCAGCATGGGGCTCGACGAGCCCGCGCTCTATCACAGCGACGAGGAGGTCGCGCGCGCGGCGCTTCGCTGGGACGATCCGGCGCTCGACAGCGACTGGGACACGTTGAAGCGCGCCGGCTGGCTGAAGCTCAAGCTGCCGGAAGCGCCGTTCGCGAACGGCGGTTTCCGCACACCCTCCGGCAAGTGCGAGTTCTACAGCCCGCGGCTCGAGCAGACGGGCATGGACCCCGTCCCCGACTACCTGCCGCCGTTCGAATCGGCCGAAGCCGCGCCCGAGCTTGCCGCACGCTATCCGCTGGCGATGATTTCGCCGCCGGCCCGGCACTTCCTGAACAGCACGTTCGTGAACGTCGACAGCCTGCGTTCGACGGAAGGCGAGCCGCACCTCGACATGCATCCGTCCGACGCCCGCGCGCGCGGGATCGCAGAGGGTGACGTCGTCCGGATCTTCAACGACCGCGGGTCGATGCAGGCGCACGCGCGCGTGACCGATCGCGCGCGTGCCGGGCTTGTCGTCGGGCTGTCGATCTGGTGGAAGAAGCTGTCGCCGGACGGCAGGAACGCGAACGAGGTGACAAGCCAGGCGCTGACGGACCTGGGCAATTCGGCGACGTTTTACGATTGTCTTGTGGAAGTTGAGCGGATTTGATCGAATATCGACGTATGATCAGACGAAATTGACATGCAAGTTCGAAGTGGACATCTAACCCTGTTGTCTCGGGGCGGGGGAGCCGTTACGATGCGTTTTAGCACGACCATTCGAAAATCTGTGAGGAGACGCGCGGTATGGATAAAATTTGGCTGAAATCGTACCCACCCGGCGTTCCAGCCGAAATTGACTCCTCTCCTTATCCGTCCGTTCCGGACCTGCTCGACGAGAGCTTCCGGCAATACCGCGACCGTACCGCGTTCGTCTGCATGGGCAAGGGCATCACGTACGGCGAGCTCGACAAGCTGTCGCGCGAATTCGGCGCGTGGCTGCAATCCCGCGGCCTGGCTCGCGGGGCGCGTGTCGCGATCATGATGCCGAACGTGCTGCAATACCCGGTCACGATTGCCGCGGTCCTGCGTGCCGGCTACACCGTCGTTAACGTCAACCCCCTCTATACGCCGCGCGAGCTCGAGCATCAGCTGAAGGACAGCGGTGCGGAGGCGATCGTCATCCTCGAGAATTTCGCGTCGACGCTGCAGGCCGTCATCGCCAATACGGCCGTCAAGCACGTGGTCGTCGCGTCGATGGGCGACTTGCTCGGCATCAAGGGCTGGCTCGTCAATTACGTCGTGCGCAACGTGAAGAAGATGGTGCCTGCGTGGCAACTGCCGTCGTTCACGCGCTTCAAGGCCGCGCTGTCGGACGGCGCGCGGCAGGGTTTCAAATCGCAGAAAATCGGTCCCGACGACGTCGCGTTCCTGCAGTACACGGGCGGGACGACCGGCGTGGCGAAGGGCGCGACGCTGCTGCACCGGAACATCGTGTCGAACGTGCTGCAGGCCGGCGCCTGGCATCAGCCGGCTCACGACAAGTACCCGGACGTGAAGCAGTTCGTGACGGTGGTCGCGCTGCCGCTGTATCACGTGTTCGCGCTGACCGTCTGCGGTTTCCTGACGATGCGTACGGGCGGCATGGGCGTCCTGATCCCGAATCCGCGCGATATCGCCGGCATGATCAAGGAACTGAAGGGCTACCAGATCTCGACGATTCCGGCCGTCAACACGCTGTACAACGCGTTGCTGAACCATCCCGAATTCGGTCAGCTGGACCTGTCGAAGCTCGTGATCGCCAACGGCGGCGGCATGGCGATCCAGGAAGGTGTCGCGAAGCGCTGGTATGAAAAGACCGGTACCGCGATCATCGAAGGATACGGGCTGTCCGAAACGTCGCCGGTGGCGACCTGCAACCCCGTGACGGCGACCGAATACAGCGGCACGATCGGTTTGCCGCTGCCGTCGACCGAAGTCGCGATCCGCGACGATGCCGGCAACGACGTCGCGCTCGGCGAGCCGGGCGAGATCTGCATCCGCGGGCCGCAGGTGATGGCCGGCTACTGGAACCGGCCGGACGAGACCGCGAAGGTCATGTTCGCGGACGGCTTCTTCAAGACGGGCGACGTCGGCGTGATGGATGCGCGCGGCTATGTGAAGATCGTCGATCGCAAGAAGGACATGATTCTCGTGTCCGGCTTCAACGTGTATCCGAACGAAGTCGAGGACGTGGTGGCGTCGCATCCGGGCGTGTTCGAGGTGGCGGCAGTCGGCGTGCCGGACGAGCATTCCGGCGAAGCCGTGAAGCTGTTCGTCGTCAAAAAGGATCCGGCGCTGACCGACAAGGACATCCTTGCCTACTGCAAGGAGCGGCTCACCGGATACAAGCGGCCGAAGCTCGTCGAGTTCCGCACGGAGTTGCCGAAGACGAACGTCGGCAAGATCCTGCGGCGCGAACTGCGAGACGGACGCGCGTAACGCACGCAACGACACGGTTGAACGAAAAGCCCGGCCTGTGCCGGGTTTTTCGTTTTCGGTTGCGGGTGAATGACCGGAAGCGCCTGTTTCGTGCGGGCGGCGGCGCAAGCCTCGCGCTTCGACCCGATGGCCGTGACGGCGCACCGCGATGCGCGTCTACCGCCCCCTGTGGACCGGTCGATTCACCAATCCGCCCCCACCGACATCCTCGCCGCGCCAGAAAAGAAAAAGGCGCCCGAAGGCGCCTTCAATATGCTGCGGCTTGTCAGGCAAGCTGATTAGAACTTGTGACGGATGCCGACGCGCGCCGCGACCTGGTTGCTCGTGCTCGAGCCGGCCAGACCGTTGATCGCTGCCGTTGCCTTCAGGACGTTCCCGTTCGAATCGAGCACGTTGCCCGATGCGTGCTGGTACACGCCGATCGCGTAGACGTCGGTGCGCTTCGACAGGAAGTAGTCGACGCCCAGCGAGCCCTGGTGGTACTTGGCTGCCGAGTTGCCGTCGATCTTGCTGCCTTGCGTGTAGTCGTACGCCGCGCCGAGGATCAACGCCGGGGTCAACTGGTACTTGAAGTTGATTTCGCCGTTGTTGAACGTCGCGGTCTGGTTCACGAACGGGCCTGCCGAGAAGCCCTTGAACTTCGTGTTCGAGTACGTCGCGCCGATCGTTGCCGCGCCGAACGTGTACGCGCCGCCTGCACCGATGACCTGGTACGTGTTCGCGTTGTTCGCGTACGCGCCGTAGACCGGCGACGAGACGGACGACGACGTGGAACCGTTGTTGAACATGCCGCCGAACTGGTTCGGCGTACGTGCGTTCAAGTAACCGACGCCGAGGACCAGCGGGCCGTTGTTGTAGCCTGCGCCGAGCGACCAGACCTGGTTCTTCGAGAACTGGCCTGCCTGGCCGCCGAAGCTGTACAGGCCGCCGAACGTGAGGCCGCCGTAGTTCTGGCTCGTGAACTTGACCGCGTTGTTCACGCGATACGCGTTGTTGAAGTTGTCGAGGTCGCCCGGGTGAGCGGCGATGTAGCCGCCCCACTGGTCGCCTGCCTCGAGCGGGCCGACGAAGTCGACGACGGAGTCGTACTGGCGACCCAGCGTGACCGTACCGTACGGGCTCGACAGGCCGACGTAAGCCTGGCGACCGAACATCAGGCTGCCCTGACCGAGCCTGCCGCTGTTCACGTCGAAACCGTTTTCGAGGGTGAAGATTGCCTTCAGGCCGCCACCGAGGTCTTCGGTGCCGCGCAGACCGAAGCGGCTGCCTTGCATCACGCCGCTGGCGAGGCCGTACAGGTGCTTGCCGCCTGCGTTGTTGTTGAAGAGGAAGCCTTCATCGATGATGCCGTAAAGCGTCACGCTGCTTTGCGCATGGGCAGCGCCAGCGAACGCGCCCAGCGCGACGAGCGCGAGAAGCGACTTTTTCATTAGCGGATCTCCAAGAATCACTGAATTTTTTTGGCGGGGCGGATAGTTATGTTCTGTCGACGAGCCCCATCAACTTCGCAAGAAGTCGCACGTAATGTAGCAAAGCCGGTTTTTGCCACAAAGCGAAATGCTGCAGCTCAACGCCACCATGTTTCCTTTATGCAACAATGGTTAAAATCACGGGTTAACCGCAATTTCCGCTGAATAATCAACTCGGTTACGCAGCGCACTCGTGCCCTTGCCGCGCGCAGCGGCACCTGCAGCCAGGAGAACAGGATGGTGTTGGATGAACTTATCAGCGAATTCGATCGCGGCCTGCGATCGCTGACCGGCATTAGCCGGATGAGTCGGCCGGTGCCCGTGCCGGCCGATACGACGGACGTCGAACTGACGCCCGCCGAGCGCACGCACGCGGCCGGCCTGATGCGCGTGAATCACGTCGGCGAGGTCTGCGCGCAGGCGCTCTACCAGGCGCAGAAGCTCACCGCGCGCACGGCGTCGGCGAAGGCAATGTTCGAGGAGGCCGCGCGCGAGGAGGAGGATCACCTCGCATGGACCGCGCACCGCCTGAAGGAACTCGATTCGCGCCCGAGCCTGCTGAACCCGCTGTGGTATGCCGGCGCGCTCGCGATCGGCGTGGCGGCCGGCACGCTCGGCGACAAGGTCAGCCTCGGCTTCATGGCCGAGACGGAGCGTCAGGTCGAGAGCCATCTCGAAGGTCATATGTCCGAGCTGCCGCCGACCGACACCGCGTCGCGCACGATCGTCGACCAGATGCGGATCGACGAGGTGAAGCACGGCAAGGCCGCGACCGACGCCGGCGGGATCGAGCTGCCGCTGCCCGCGCGGATGCTGATGCGCGCCGCATCGAAAGTCATGACGCGCACTGCGTACTATCTCTGAGATTAGCGCCGGGGTGGCGTGGGACGCCGCTCCGGTTCGCCGCCCCCATACCGCCCGCTCACTCCTCGTTTTCCCGCTCCCGAAAGCCCCATCCGCACGCCCGTCTGGCCCGTCTTTCTCACGTATCACCTTCACAAGTTGCACTAGCTCATTCATTTATAACGGTTTTTGGTATGAGGGGTCGCATGAGCATGTGCGCGTAAGTCCTTGTTCTAACTAACAAAATTCGTCAAAAAAGCGGGCCGCTCCCTTGACCGTGCCACACCCTTCCTCTAAAGTGGGAGACAGTGTGAGAAAGTGTATTTTTGTGTGATTTAGCGGGCTGTTCCGGCTAAATTCTCAGCATTGAGCGGGTGCTTCGGTGCCCTGAACGGGAGAGCGGAAAGTGTTCCAAGGGGCGTCGGCGCTGACGCTCGATGCGAAAGGGCGGATGTCGGTGCCGGCTCGCTATCGCGAAGCGCTGCAAGGACAGGCAGAAGGACGGGTGACTGTGACCAAGCACCCGGACGGCTGCCTGTTGCTGTTTCCGCGCCCCGAATGGGAAGTGTTCCGCGCCAAGATCGCCGCGCTGCCGATGGACGCGCACTGGTGGCGGCGAATTTTTCTCGGCAATGCGATGGATGTCGATCTCGACAGCGCGGGCCGGATTCTCGTATCGCCCGAGCTGCGCATGGCAGCCGGACTGGAAAAGGAAGTCATGTTGTTGGGAATGGGTAGTCACTTCGAGCTGTGGGATTCGCAGACCTACAACGCGAAGGAGCAGGCAGCGATGGCGCAGGGCATGCCCGACGCGCTGAAGAATTTCACGTTCTGATTGCGGTGACGGAGACGCCCGCGATGGGAAACGAATTGCAGCATCGGACCGTATTGCTGGACGAGGCGGTCGAGTCGCTCGTCACGCGGCCGGACGGCGTGTATGTCGACGGCACGTTCGGGCGTGGCGGCCATAGTCGCGCGGTGCTCGCGCGGCTGGCGCCGGCCGGGCGGCTGATCGCGTTCGACAAGGATCCGAGGGCGATCGAGACGGCGCAGGGCATCGAGGATGCGCGCTTCTCGATCGTGCATGACAGCTTTGCATCGATGCGCGACGCGCTTGCGGCGCGCGGCGTCGAGAATGTGTCGGGGGTGTTGCTGGACCTGGGCGTGTCCTCGCCGCAGGTGGACGATCCGGCGCGCGGCTTCAGTTTCCGCGCCGATGGTCCGCTGGACATGCGAATGGATCCGACGCGCGGCGAGTCGGCGGCCGAATGGCTCGCGCGGGCATCGGTGCAGGAATTGACGGAGGTGATACGGGATTATGGGGAAGAACGGTTTGCTTTTCAGATTGCAAAGGCGCTTGTTGCTCGCCGGGCAGAGTCCGACCGTCTTGGGCCTCTCGACACCACGGGCGAGCTTGCCCAAATCGTGGGTCACGTCGTCAAAACCCGTGAGAAGGGCAAGGATCCGGCAACCCGCACCTTTCAGGCTATACGGATTCACGTCAATCAAGAGCTTGCGGACCTGCAAGTCGTACTAGACGCGGCACTGTCGTTGCTGGAGCAAGGGGGGCGGCTGGTGGTCATCAGCTTTCATTCACTCGAGGACCGGATCGTCAAGCGATTCATGCAGGCGCACGCGAGTGCGCCTGCGGTCGATCGTCGCCTGCCGATCCGCGCCGTCGACCTCCCGAGCCCCCCGCTCAAGATCATCAGCCGCCAGTTTCCGAGCGAAGCGGAAGTCGCCGCGAATCCGCGCGCCCGCTCGGCCGTGATGCGCATTGCGGAGCGCGTCACGCCATGAGCCGTCTCAATATCTTCCTGCTGATCATCGTGATGGGTTGCGCGCTGTCGGTCGTCAACTCGACGAACCAGCAGCGCCAGATCTTCATCCAGTTGCAGCGCGCGCAGTCGCAGGAGCGTCAGCTTCAGCAGGACTACGCGCAGCTTCAATATCAGCAGAGCGCGCTGTCGAAGACGTCGCGCATCGAGCAGCTCGCGAACGATTCGCTGAAAATGCAGCCGATTTCGACCGGCCGCACGCAATACCTGACGCTGCCGCCGGGTGCGGCGAAGGCGATCGACGCGCCGGTCGCGGCATCGGCCGACACGGCCGGCAAGGGCAAGGGGGGGGCGCGATGAAGCCGTCCCCGAAGCGCCAGAACGTGAAGTTCTCGTCGAGCCCCGTGCTGGGCGTGCATTTGCCGATGTGGCGCTCGAAGCTCGTCGTGTTCCTGCTGTTCATGGCGTTCGTCGCGCTGGCCGCGCGGGCGTTCTGGATTCAGGGGCCCGGCAACGCGTTCTATCAGAAGCAGGGCGAAAGTCGCTACCAGCGCACGCTCGAGCTGCCGGCTACGCGCGGCAAGATCCTCGACCGTAACGGGCTCGTGCTCGCGACCAGCTTGCCGGTGCGCGCGATCTGGGCGATTCCGGACGCGGTGCCCGACGATCTCGACGCCGACAAGATCAACCAGCTCGGCAAGCTCCTCGGCATGACGTCGAAGGAACTGCGCGTGAAGCTGTCGGAAGACAAGGGTTTCGTCTACGTGAAGCGCCAGGTGCCGATCGACGTCGCGGACAAGGTCGCCGCGCTCGACATTCCCGGCATCTATCAGCGCAACGAATACAAGCGCTTCTACCCGGAAGGCGAGATCACCGCTCACCTGATCGGTTTCACGAACGTCGAGGACGAAGGGCAGGAAGGCGTCGAACTGGGCGACCAGAAGATGTTGGCCGGCACGTCGGGCATGCGTCGCGTGATCAAGGACCGGATGGGCCACATCGTCGAGGATGTCGCCGAACAGATCCCGCCGCACAACGGCACCGACGTCGACCTGTCGATCGACAGCAAGATCCAGTACATCGCGTACGCGAACCTGAAAGCCGCCGTCGAGAAGTTCAAGGCGAAGGCTGGCGCGGCGATGGTCGTCGACGTGCGTACCGGCGAAGTGCTCGCGCTCGTCAACTACCCGACGTACAACCCGAACGACCGTTCGCGCATGACGGGCGAGCAGTTGCGCAACCGGATCATGACCGACGTGTTCGAACCGGGCTCGATCATGAAGCCGTTCACCGTGTCGCTCGCGCTCGACCTGCACCGCGTGACGCCGAACACGCTCGTCGAGACGGGCAACGGGCATTTCGTGCTCGACGGCGCGCCGATTACCGACGATGCGGGTTTCGGCACGCTGACGGTCGGCGGCGTGATCCAGAAGTCGAGCAACATCGGCGCGACGAAGATCGCGATGACGATGCGGCCCGAGGAAATGTGGAATATGTATACGAGCATCGGCCTGGGCCAGGCGCCGAAGGTCGGGTTCCCGGGCGCGGTGGCCGGCCGCCTGCGTCCGTGGAAGAGCTGGCGCCGCATCGAGCAGGCGACGATGTCGTACGGCTACGGCTTGTCGGTGTCGCTGTTCCAGCTCGCACGGGCTTACACGGCGATCGCGCACGATGGCGAGCTGATGCCCGTGACCATTTTCAAGCACGACCCCAATCAGCCGGTCGTGGGCACGCAGGTATTCACCCCGACCACCGCTCGCGAAGTGCGCGCGATGCTCGAGACGGTGGTCGCGCCAGGCGGCACGTCGCCGGATGCGGCCGTGCCGGGCTATCGCGTCGGCGGCAAGAGCGGGACCGCATACAAGCACGAAGGTCACGGCTACACGCGCAAGTACCGCGCGTCGTTCGTCGGGATGGCGCCGATGCCGAATCCGCGCGTCGTGATCGCGGTGTCGGTCGACGAGCCGACCGCCGGCAGCCACTTCGGCGGCCAGGTGTCGGGCCCCGTATTCTCGGCGATCGCCGGTGACACGATGCGTGCGCTGAACGTCCCGCCGAACATGCCGATCAAGCAGCTCGTCGTGTCCGACGATTCGCCGGAATCCCCTGCCGCAAAGGGCCCGCAAAAGGGCCCGCAAAAGCTGGCCGCGGGCGGCGGCGCGAAGCATATGATCGTATCCAGCACGACACGTAATTCACCAGGAGTGGTTCGATGAGCGCCGCCCGCAGTTCCCATCCGGCGCATCAGCAGATCGCAGCCGCGCTCGCGTGGCTGCGTCAGTATGTGGCCCCCGCGGCGCAACTGCATGCCGACACGCGCAGCCTCGAGGCTGGCGACGTGTTCGTCGCGTATGCGGTCGACGGGGCAGATAACCGTGCTTTCATGGCCGACGCCGTCGCGCGCGGTGCGGCTGCCGTGCTGTATCAGCCGGAAGGGCTGACCGACGCACCGGGCGCGCCGGCCGTCCCCGTCGCGCTCGCAGTGCCGGCGCTCGATCAGCTCGCTGGCGAGATCGCCAGCGGCTGGTACGGCGATCCGAGCGACAGCCTGCTCGCGATCGGCGTCACCGGCACGAACGGCAAGACGTCGTGCACGCAATGGATCGCCACCGCGCTGACGGCGCTGCACCAACCGTGCGCGGTGATCGGCACGCTCGGCACCGGGATGCCCGGCCAGCTCGTGCCGACCGGCTTCACGACGCCCGACGCGCCGCAACTTCAGCGCAGCCTTGCGAAATTGCGCGACGCGGGCGCGCAGGCGGTGGCGATGGAGGTGTCGTCGCACGCGCTGCACCAGGGGCGCGTGAACGGGACGGCGTTCGACATCGCGGTGTTTACGAACCTCACCCAGGATCACCTCGACTATCACGGTACGTTCGATGCGTACGAAGCCGCGAAGGCGAAGCTGTTCGCGTGGCGCGGCTTGCGCGCGGCGGTGATCAACCGCGACGACGCAGCGGGCCGCCGCCTGCTCGAGAAGCTGGCCGGCCGCGTGCGCACGATCGCGTACGGGATCGGCGACGCACCGACGCCCGACGCCGATCGCGAGCTGATCGCGCTCGACGTGCGCGCGACCGCGACGGGCACTGCATTCCGCCTGCGTTCGTCGTGGGGCGACGCGGACGTCGAGGTCGGCACGCTCGGCACGTTCAACGTCAGCAACCTGCTCGCCGTACTCGGCTCGCTGCTCGCGGCCGACGTGCCGTTCGACGCAGCGCTCGCCGAGATCGAGCGGCTCGAGTCGGTCAACGGCCGGATGCAGCGGCTCGGCGGCCGGCTGCAGAACGACGAACCGCTCGTCGTGATCGACTACGCGCATACGCCCGACGCGCTCGAAAAGACGCTCGACGCGCTGCGGCCGATCGCCGCGGCGCGCGGCGGCCGGCTCGTCTGCATGTTCGGCTGCGGCGGCGATCGCGATGCGACGAAGCGTCCATTGATGGGCGCGATCGCCGAGCGGCTCGCCGATGAAACCGTCGTCACGAGCGACAACCCGCGCAGCGAGGATCCGCAGCACATCATCGACCAGGTCGTCGCGGGCATGACCGCGCCCGATCGCGCGCGCCGTATCGAGGATCGCGCGAGCGCGATCCTGCAGGCCGTGCGCGGCGCCGCACGCGAGGATGTCGTCGTGCTGGCCGGCAAGGGCCACGAGGCCACGCAGGAAATCATGGGCAAGAAGCGTACGTTCTCCGACCAGGATCACGCGCGGCTCGCGCTCGCCGCGCGTGCGACGCACGGCAAGGGAGGCGCCGAATGACGATGCTCGGTCTCGGCGAAGCCGCCCGTCTGATTCCCGGCGCCACCGTCCACGGCGACGCGGGCGTGACGTTCGACCGCGTGTCGACCGATAGCCGCACGGTCGGCCCGGGCGACCTGTTCGTCGCGCTGAAGGGCGAGCGCTTCGACGCGCACGACTTCCTCGGCGACGTCGCCGCGCGCGGCGCGGCCGCGGCGCTGGTCGCGCACGCGCCGGCGGGCGTCGCGATGCCGATGATCGAAGGCGGCGAAACACGTGCCGCGCTCGGTGCGCTCGCGCATGGCTGGCGGATGCGATTCCCGCTGCCGCTCGTCGCGGTGACGGGCAGCAACGGCAAGACGACCGTCAAGGAAATGATCGCGTCGATCTTCGCGGCGGCGGTCGGCGCCGACGCACGGCTCGCGACGGCCGGCAACCTGAACAACGATGTCGGCCTGCCGCTGACGCTGCTGCGCCTGTCGGCCGCGCATCGTCTCGCGGTCATCGAGATCGGCATGAACCATCCGGGCGAAACCGAAGTCCTCGCGCGCCTCACCGCGCCGACGGTCGCGCTCGTCAACAACGCGCAGCGCGAGCACCAGGAATTCATGGCGACGGTCGAAGCCGTCGCGCTCGAACATGCGGCCGTGATCCACGCGCTGCCGCCGGACGGCGTCGCGGTGTTTCCGGCCGACGACGCGTACGCGGGCATCTGGCGCGTCGCGGCGACCGGCAACCGGATCCTCGATTTCGCGCTGCACGACGCCGAACGGCAGAACGACGCGCAGGTCGTCGGTCGCATGCACGGCGGCGAACTCGCGATCGACACGCCGGCGGGCGCCGTCACGGTGCGGCTGCGTGCGCTCGGCGAGCACAACGCGCGCAACGCGCTGGCCGCGACGGCCGCGGCGCTCGGCGCCGGCGTCGCGCTGTCGGCGATCCGGCAGGGGCTCGAATCGTTCGAACCGGTCAAGGGCCGGCTGCAGGTGAAGCAGGCGAGCGTCGGCAGCCTCGCGGGCGCGACGGTCGTCGACGATACGTACAACGCGAACCCCGATTCGATGCGTGCGGCGATCGACGTGCTCGCCGCGCATCCGGCGCCGCGCGTGCTGGTGATCGGCGACATGGGCGAAGTCGGCGACGAAGGGCCGGCATTCCACCGCGAGATCGGCGCGTACGCGCGCGAACGCGGAATCGACGCGCTGTTCGCGCTCGGCGACGCATCGCGCGACGCGTGCACCGCATACGGCGACACGGCACGTCATTTCGGCGACGTCGGCGCGCTCGTGTCGGCGCTGCTCGCGGCCGGTTACGGCGCGCAGGCGACGGTGCTCGTGAAGGGCTCGCGGTACATGAAGATGGAGCGCGTGGTCGACGCGCTGACGAACCAACCCGCAGCGGGCGCCGTGCCCGCCGCACACTGAGTAGAAGGAAGGAAGCATGCTGCTGGCGCTGGCGCAATGGCTGCAAGGAGACGCAAGCTTTTTGCGCTTGTTCACGTACCTCACGTTCCGGGCGGTGATGGCTACCATCACGGCGCTCGGGATCGGGCTCGTGTGCGGACCGTGGGTGATCCGCAAGCTGACGCAAATGAAGGTCGGGCAGGCCGTGCGCAAGGACGGCCCGCAGACCCACCTCGTCAAGTCAGGCACGCCGACGATGGGCGGCGTGCTGATCCTGATCGGCATCGCGGTCGCGACGCTGCTGTGGGGCGACCTGACGAACCGGTTCATCTGGATCGTGATGCTCGTCACGTTCGGCTTCGGCGTGATCGGCTGGGTCGACGACTACCGCAAGGTCGTCCACAAGGACCCGCGCGGGATGTCGTCGCGCGAGAAGTATTTCTGGCAGTCGGTGATCGGACTGTTCGCGGCCGTCTATCTCGCGTTCAGCGTGTCCGAGGCGAACAACGTGCGCGTGTTCGACCTGTTCATGGCGTGGGTGCGGAGCGGCCTGTCGATGGGGCTGCCGGCGCGCGCCGACCTGATGCTGCCGTTCCTGAAGTCGATCAGCTACCCGCTCGGCGTGTGGGGCTTCATCGTGCTGACCTACTTCGTGATCGTCGGTGCGAGCAACGCGGTGAACCTGACCGACGGCCTCGACGGCCTCGTGATCATGCCGGTCGTGCTGGTCGGCGCGTCGCTCGGTGTGTTCGCGTACGTGATGGGCAGCGCGGTCTATTCGAAATACCTGCTGTTCCCGCACATCCCGGGCGCGGGAGAACTGCTGATCTTCTGTTCCGCGATGGGCGGGGCCGGGCTCGCGTTCCTCTGGTACAACACGCACCCCGCGCAGGTGTTCATGGGCGACGTCGGCGCGCTGGCGCTGGGCGGCGCGCTCGGCACGGTCGCGGTGATCGTGCGTCAGGAAATCGTGCTGTTCATCATGGGCGGCATCTTCGTCGCGGAAACGCTGTCGGTGATGTTGCAGGTGTCGTGGTTCAAGTACACGAAGAAGCGTTACGGCGAAGGGCGGCGCCTGCTGAAGATGGCGCCGCTGCATCACCATTTCGAATTGTCCGGCTGGAAGGAAACGCAGGTGGTCGTGCGTTTCTGGATCATCACGCTGATGCTGTGCCTGTTCGGTCTGACCACCCTCAAGCTGCGGTAAAGGAAAGGTAACAAGGATGTCTGGCGAGATGTTTGGAGATCGGCAACGGCCGATGGTGCTCGTACTGGGGCTCGGGGAATCGGGTCTCGCGATCGCGCGATGGTGCGCGAGGCACGGGTGCCGGCTGCGCATCGCCGATACCCGCGAGGCGCCGCCGAACCTTGCCGCGCTGCAGGCCGAAGGCATCGATGCGGAATTCGTCGGCGGGGCGTTCACGCCCGCGCTGCTCGACGGCGGCGTCGAGATCGTCGGGCTGAGCCCTGGCCTGTCGCCGCTGGAGCCGGCGCTCGCGGGCCTGGTCGCGGCCGCGAACGAGCGCGGCATCGCGGTGTGGGGCGAGCTGGAATTCTTCGCGCAGGCGCTGCGCGCGCTCGGCACGAGCGGCTACCAGCCGAAGGTGCTCGCGATTACCGGCACCAACGGCAAGACCACGACGACGAGCCTCACGGGCCTGCTGTGCCAGCGCTCGGGCAAGAAGGTCGCGGTCGCGGGCAACATCAGCCCGGCGATGCTCGACCGGCTCGCGAACGCGATCGACGAAACCGCGCTGCCCGACGTCTGGGTGCTCGAACTGTCGAGCTTCCAGCTCGAGACCGCGCGCACGTTCGCGCCCGATGCGGCCGCGATCCTCAACATCACGCAGGACCACCTCGACTGGCACGGCAGCTTCGACGCGTACGCGCAGGCAAAGGGCCGGATCTTCGGCGCGACGACGACGCGCGTGCTGAACCGCGACGACGCGGCCGTGATGAAGTTCGCGCCGGCAGCCGGCGCGGCCGACGCGCCGCGCACGGTCACGTTCGGCCTGAACGAACCGACGCAGGACGGCGACTACGGGCTGTCGCGCGACAACGGCATCGCATGGCTGGTGGAAGCCGTGGATCGCGACGCGCCGGATGAAGCGACGACGACCCGCCGGCGCAAGCGCGACGCGCATACGCCCGACATTGCGCAGAAGCGCCTGATGCCGGCCGACGCGCTGCGCATCCGCGGGCTGCACAACGCGGCGAACGCACTGGCCGCGTTCGCGCTCGCGCGTGCGATCGATCTGCCGGCCGCGCCGCTGCTGCACGCGCTGCGCGAATACCGCGGCGAAGCGCATCGCGTCGAAGTGATCGCGACGATCGACGACGTCGACTATGTGGACGACAGCAAGGGCACGAACGTCGGCGCGACGGTGGCCGCGCTCGACGGGCTCGCGCAGAAGATCGTGCTGATCGCGGGCGGCGACGGCAAGGGGCAGGATTTCGCGCCGCTGGTCGCGCCGGTCGCGCGCTGGTGCCGCGCGGTGATGCTGATCGGTCGCGACGCGCCGGCGATCCGCGACACGCTCGCCGAAACGGCCGTGCCGCTGGCCGACCACGCGACGCTCGAAGCAGCGGTGCACGCGGCAGCGGAACTCGCCGAGCCGGGCGACGCGGTGCTGCTGTCGCCCGCGTGCGCGAGCCTCGACATGTTCAGGAACTACGCCCATCGCGCGGAAGTGTTCCGCGCGGCGGTGGATGAAGTCGCCATCGACAAAGGAGCGACGTCATGAGCTGGTCCGATCGCCTCGTCTCCCGTTTCAACGACCGGCGCGACACCGGCGGCAATGCCGCTGGCGGCCGCGTCGCGTCGGCCACGCGCGCCGCGACGGGTGGCCTCGCGAGCGTCGTCAACGGCGTGCGGCCGAGCCGCTCGCGGATGCTCGATTTCGACTATTCGCTGCTGTGGGTCGCGATCGCGCTGCTCGGGCTCGGCGTCGTGATGGTGTATTCGGCGTCGATCGCGATGCCCGATTCGCCGAAATACGCGTCGTATCACGATTACGCGTTCCTGATGCGCCACTGCGTGTCGCTCGGCGTCGCGTTCGTCGCGGCGGTGATCGCGTTTCGCGTGCCGGTGTCGACCTGGGATAAATACGCGCCGCATCTGTTCCTGATCGCGCTCGTCGGTCTCGTGATCGTGCTGATCCCGCACGTCGGCAAGGGCGTGAACGGTGCGCGCCGCTGGATTCCGCTCGGCATCACGAACATGCAGCCGTCGGAAATCATGAAGCTCGCGGTGACGATCTACGCGGCGAACTATACGGTGCGCAAGCAGGAATACATGCAGAGCTTCGCGAAGGGCTTCCTGCCGATGGCGTTCGCGGTCGGCCTGGTCGGCGCGCTGCTGCTGCTCGAGCCCGACATGGGCGCGTTCATGGTGGTCGCCGCGATCGCGATGGGCGTGCTGTTCCTCGGCGGCGTGAACGGCAAGCTGTTCGGCGGCCTCGTCGCGACGGCGGTCGGCACGTTCTCGATGCTCGTGTGGCTGTCGCCGTGGCGTCGCGAGCGGATCTTCGCGTATCTCGATCCGTGGGACGAGCGCTACGCGCAGGGCAAGGCTTATCAGCTCACCCACTCGTTGATCGCATTCGGCCGCGGCGAGTGGTTCGGCGTCGGCCTCGGCGGCAGCGTCGAGAAGCTGAACTACCTGCCCGAAGCGCATACCGACTTCATCCTCGCGGTGATCGGCGAGGAACTCGGCTTCGTCGGCGTGCTGGTCGTGATCCTGCTGTTCTACTGGATCGTGCGCCGCGCGTTCGAGATCGGCCGCCAGGCGCTCGCGCTCGATCGCACGTTCGCGGGCCTGATGGCGAAGGGCATCGGCATCTGGTTCGGCGCGCAGACGTTCATCAACATGGGCGTGAACCTCGGGCTGCTGCCGACCAAGGGGCTGACGCTGCCGCTCGTGAGCTACGGCGGTTCGGGCATTTTGCTGAACTGCGTCGCGCTCGCGGTGCTGCTGCGTGTGGACTACGAGAACCGGGTGCTGATGCGCGGAGGGAAGGTATGACCGCGTCGCAACGCACGCTGATGGTGATGGCAGGCGGCACCGGGGGCCACGTGTTCCCGGGGCTCGCGGTCGCGCACCGGATGGAGGCGGCGGGCTGGCGCGTCGTATGGCTCGGCAATCCGGCCGGGATGGAAGCGACGCTCGTGCCGAAGCACGGCATTCCGATGGAATACGTGCGGTTCGGCGGGCTGCGGGGCAAGGGCCTGAAGACCAAGCTGACGCTGCCGGTCAACCTGCTGCGCGCATGCTGGCAGAGCCTCGGCGCGCTGCGCCGCGTGCGGCCTGACGTCGTGCTCGGGATGGGCGGCTACATCACGTTTCCGGCGGGCGTGATGACCGCGCTGTCGGGGCGGCCGCTCGTGCTGCACGAACAGAATTCGATCGCGGGCCTGACGAACAAGGTGCTCGCGAAACTCGCGAAGCGCGTGCTCGTCGCATTCCCCGGCGCGCTGCCGCACGCGGAATGGACGGGCAACCCGATTCGCGCGGAACTTGCGCACGCGGAACCGCCCCAAGCACGCTATGCGTCGCGCAGCGGCCCGCTGAACGTGCTGGTCGTCGGCGGCAGCCTGGGGGCGGCCGCGCTGAACGAAGTCGTGCCGCGCGCGCTGGCGCTGCTGGCGCCGGGCGAGCGCCCGCGCGTCGTGCACCAGGCCGGCGTGAAGCACATCGAAGCATTGAAGGCGAATTACGAAGCGGCCGGTTTCGCGGCCGGCGAAGACGTGCGGCTCGTGCCGTTCATCGACGACATGGCGGCCGCGTATGCGGCGGCGGATCTGGTGATTTGCCGGTCGGGCGCGATGACGGTGTCGGAGATCGCGGCGGTGGGCGTGGCGGCGCTGTTCGTGCCGTTCCCGTACGCGGTCGACGATCACCAGACGACCAACGCCGCGTTCCTCGCCGATGCGGGCGCGGCCGTGCTGGTGCAACAACGCGACCTGTCGGCGGAACTGCTCGCCGACTGGCTGCGCAGCCAGTCGCGGGCATCGCTCGCGGAGATGGCGGAACGTTCGCGCTCGCTCGCGAAGCCCGAGGCCACCGACGAAGTCGCGCGCATCTGCGCGAAGGCCGCCGGCGCGAACCTGGAAATAGTGCAATGAAACACATCGTCAAACACATTCATTTCGTCGGGATCGGCGGCGCGGGCATGAGCGGCATCGCCGAAGTGCTCGTCAACCTCGGCTACGAGGTCAGCGGGTCCGACCTGTCGCGCAATGCGGTGACCGATCGCCTCCAGGCGCTGGGCGCGCGGATCGCGATCGGCCACGACGCGGCGAACATCGAGGGCGCGAACGCGGTCGTCGTGTCGACGGCCGTGCGCTCGGACAACCCGGAAGTGCTGGCCGCGCGCGCGAAGCGCGTGCCGATCGTGCAGCGCGCGGTGATGCTGGCCGAACTGATGCGCCTGAAGCAGGGCATCGCGATCGCCGGCACGCACGGCAAGACCACGACGACGAGCCTCGTCGCGAGCGTGCTCGCGGCGGGCGGGCTGGACCCGACCTTCGTGATCGGCGGCCGGCTGATCAGCGCCGGCGCGAACGCGCGGCTCGGCACGGGCGACTTCATCGTCGCCGAGGCCGACGAGTCGGATGCGTCGTTCCTGAACCTGTATCCGGTGATCGAAGTCATCACGAACATCGACGCCGACCACATGGACACCTACGGCCACGATTTCGCGCGGCTCAAGCAGGCGTTCATCGAATTCACGCAGCGCCTGCCGTTCTACGGCAGCGCGGTGGTGTGCGTCGACGATCCGAACGTGCGGCAGATCATCCCGTTCATCTCGAAGCCGGTCGTGCGCTACGGCCTGTCGCCGGACGCGCAGGTGCGCGCGGAAGACATCGACGCGCGCGACGGCCGGATGCATTTCACGGTGATCCGCGAAGGGCGTGCGCCGCTCGCGGTGGTGCTGAACATGCCGGGCCTGCACAACGTGCAGAACGCGCTCGCGGCGATCGCGATCGCGACCGATCTCGGCGTGTCGGACGACGCGATTCAGCTCGCGCTGGCGGAATTCAACGGCGTCGGCCGGCGCTTCCAGCGCTACGGCGACGTGCCGAGCGCGGACGGCGGCCAGTACACGCTGATCGACGATTACGGTCATCACCCCGTCGAGATGGCGGCGACGATCGCGGCCGCGCGCGGCGCGTTCCCGGGCCGCCGCCTCGTGCTGGCGTTCCAGCCGCACCGCTACACGCGCACGCGCGACTGCTTCGACGATTTCGTCAACGTGCTGTCGACGGTCGATGCGCTGGTGCTGACGGAAGTCTACGCGGCCGGCGAGGCTGCGATCCCGACGGCCAGCGGCGACGCGCTGTCGCGTGCGTTGCGCGCGGTGGGCAAGGTCGACCCGGTGTTCGTCGCGACGGTCGACGACGTGCCGGACGCATTGGCGAAGGTCGCACGAAACGGCGACGTGGTGATCACGATGGGCGCGGGTTCGATCGGCGGCGTGCCGGCGAAGGTCGTGCAGAACACGCAACAGAAGGGATGACATGAGCGGGATCGATCCGAAACGTTTCGGCAAGGTGGCGGTGTTGTTCGGCGGCGAATCCGCCGAGCGCGAGGTGTCGCTCACCTCGGGCCGCCTCGTGCTGCAGGGCTTGCGCGACGCAGGCGTCGACGCGCATCCGTTCGACCCGGCCGAGCGGCCGCTGTCGGCGCTGAAGGACGAAGGCTTCGTGCGCGCGTTCAATGCGCTGCACGGCGGTTACGGCGAGAACGGCCAGATCCAGGGCGCGCTCGATTTCTACGGCATTCGCTACACGGGCAGCGGCGTGCTCGGCTCGGCGCTCGGCCTCGACAAGTTCCGCACGAAGCTCGTGTGGCAGCAGACGGGTGTGCCGACGCCGCCGTTCGAGACGGTGATGCGCGGCGACGACCTGGCCGCGCGCGCGACCGACATCGTCGCGAAGCTCGGGCTGCCGCTGTTCGTGAAGCCGGCGAGCGAAGGCTCGAGCGTCGCGGTGCTGAAGGTGAAGACGGCCGACGCGCTGCCGGCCGCGCTCGCGGAAGCCGCGACGCACGACAAGATCGTGATCGTCGAGAAGAGCATCGAAGGCGGCGGCGAATACACCGCGTGCATCGCCGGCGATCTCGACCTGCCGCTGATCAAGATCGTGCCGGCGGGCGAGTTCTACGACTACCACGCGAAGTACGTCGCCGACGATACGCAGTACCTGATCCCGTGCGGCCTGCCGGCGGCACAGGAGGCGGAACTGAAGCGCATCGCGCGTCGCGCGTTCGACGTGCTCGGCTGCACCGACTGGGGCCGCGCGGATTTCATGGTCGACGCGGCCGGCAATGCGTATTTCCTGGAAGTGAACACGGCCCCCGGGATGACCGACCACTCGCTGCCGCCGAAGGCCGCGCGCGCGGTCGGCATCGGCTATTCGGAGCTGGTCGTGAAGGTGCTGTCGCTCACGCTCAACGACTGACCCAGGAACGGAACGACGTATGTGGAACAACGTTCGCCAACTCAACCTTGCCGCCAGCGCGCTGTACGCGCTGCTGCTGCTCGTGTTGGCGGCGGCCGGCTGCTACTGGCTGATCCAGCGCCCGACGTTCGCGCTGCGGGAGATCCGGATCGACGGCGACACCGAGCACATCAACTCGCCGACGGTGCGCGCGGGCGTGGTCGGCCGGCTGAAGGGCAATTTCTTCACGGTCGATCTCGATACGGCGCGCGCGGCGTTCGAGCAGATGCCGTGGGTGCGTCACGCGAGCGTGCGCCGGGTGTGGCCGAATGCGCTGGCTGTCACGCTGGAGGAGTACAAACCGCTCGGGACCTGGGGCAGCGATCAGCTGGTGAGCGTCGACGGCGAGCTGTTCACCGCGAACCAAGGCGAGCTGGAACAGGAACTGCCGGCGTTCGACGGCCCGGAAGGCAGTGCGAAGGAAGTCGTCACGCGGTATCGCGACTTCGGGAAATGGTTTGCGCCGCTGAAGGCGGCGCCGGAAGAAGTGACGCTGTCGGCGCGGTACGCGTGGACGGTGAAGCTGTCGAACGGCATGCAGGTCGAGCTGGGCAAGGAACGCAACAGCGACACGCTGCATGACCGGAGCCAGCGCCTGGTCGCCGCGTGGCCGGCCGTCACGGAGCGTTGGGGCAACGACATCGAGTACGCGGACCTGCGCTATCCGAACGGATTCGCGATTCGCGCGGCAGGCATGCGGTTCCTGACCGATACCGACAAGCGCAAGAAGTAACGAGAGATCACACGCAAGAGCACTTTATGAGCAAAGACTACAAGGATCTGCTGGTTTCCCTCGACATCGGCACGTCGAAGGTGGTGGCCATCGTCGCCGAGCTGAAGGGCGAGGGTCACTACGAGGTGATCGGTCTCGGCCAGAGCGAGTCGAAGGGTCTGAAGAAAGGTGTGGTGGTCAACATCGAGGCCACCGTGCAGTCGATCCAGCGCGCGCTCGAGGAAGCCGAGCTGATGGCCGACTGCAAGATCACCAACGTGTTCACGGGGATCGCGGGCAGCCACATCCGCAGCTTCAACTCGAGCGGGATGGTCGCGATCAAGGACAAGGAAGTCACGCAGACGGACGTCGCGCGCGTGATCGAGACCGCGAAGGCGATCAACATCCCGACCGACCAGCAGGTGCTGCACATCCTCACGCAGGAATTCATCATCGACGGCCAGGAAGACGTGCGCGAGCCGATCGGGATGAGCGGCATCCGGCTCGAAGTGAAGGTGCACATCGTGACGGGCGCGGTGAGCGCCGCGCAGAACATCGTCAAGTGCGTGCGCCGTTGCGGGCTGGAAGTGAACGACCTGATCCTGCAGCCGCTCGCATCGTCGCTGGCGGTGCTGACCGAAGACGAGAAGGATCTCGGCGTGGTGCTGGTCGACATCGGCGGCGGCACGACGGACATCGCGATCTTCGCGGAAGGCGCGATCCGCCACACGGCGGTGATCCCGATCGCCGGCGACCAGATCACGAGCGACATCGCGATGGCGCTGCGCACGCCGACGCCGGATGCGGAAGACATCAAGGTCGGCTACGGGATCGCGAAGCAGGCGCTCGCCGATCCGGACGAAATGGTGGAAGTGCCGGGCCTCGGCGAACGCGGCCCGCGCACGCTGTCGCGCCAGGCGCTGGCGGCCGTGATCGAGCCGCGCGTCGAGGAACTGTTCTCGCTCGTGCAGCAGGTCGTGCGCGAGTCGGGTTACGAAGAACTCCTGAGCTCCGGCGTGGTCATTACCGGCGGCGCGTCGATGATGCCCGGCATGGTCGAGCTCGGCGAAGACATTTTCCTGAAACCGGTGCGCATCGGCGCGCCGGAATATGCAGGCGGCCTCTCCGACGTCGTGCGCAACCCGCGCTACTCGACGGCGATGGGGCTGCTCGTCGAAGGCAGTGCGCAGCGCATGCGCGGCCGCAAGGTCGCCGTGCAGTCCGGCAACGCGGGACAGGTGTTCTCGCGGATGAAGGAATGGTTCCTGAGCAACTTCTGACGAATCGTATCGAATCGAAATTCGCGCTGGTGCCGGCGGCTGGCGCGCGACAGGGGGTTGCCCGATCTCCTGCCGAATAACGGCCGAGTAGCAGTCATTCTCTTGACGGAGGCAACATGGAATTCGAAATGCTGGAAACCGAAACCAACGGCACCATCATCAAGGTGGTCGGCGTTGGCGGCGCTGGCGGCAATGCCGTCCAGCACATGATCAACCGCGGCGTGCAGGGCGTCGACTTCATCGTGATGAACACGGACGCCCAGGCGCTGTCGCGTTCGCGCGCATCGTCGGTGATCCAGCTCGGCAACACGGGTCTGGGCGCCGGTGCGAAGCCGGAAATGGGTCGTGCGGCAGCGGAAGAAGCGCGCGAGCGCATCGCCGACGCACTGCGCGGCGCGCACATGGTGTTCATCACGGCCGGCATGGGTGGTGGCACGGGCACGGGCGCGGCGCCGGTGGTCGCGCAGATCGCGAAGGAGATGGGCATTCTGACGGTCGGTGTCGTCAGCAAGCCGTTCGAGTTCGAGGGCGGCAAGCGCATGCGCGTCGCCGAAGCTGGCTCGCAGCAACTGGAGGATCACGTCGACTCGCTGATCGTCGTCCTGAACGACAAGCTGTTCGACGTGATGGGCGATGACGCCGAGATGGACAAGTGCTTCCAGTGCGCGGACGACGTGTTGAACAACGCGGTGGCAGGCATCGCGGAAATCATCAACGTCGACGGCCTCGTGAACGTCGACTTCGAAGACGTGAAGACGGTGATGGGCGAGCAGGGCAAGGCGATGATGGGCACGGCGACGGTCGCCGGCGTCGATCGCGCACGCCTCGCGGCGGAACAGGCCGTGGCGAGCCCGCTGCTCGAAGGCGTCGATCTGTCGGGCGCGCGCGGCGTGCTGGTCAACATCACGTCGAGCCGTTCGCTGCGCCTGTCGGAAACGCGCGAAGTGATGAACACGATCAAGAGCTACGCGGCGGAAGATGCGACGGTGATCTTCGGGGCGGTGTACGACGACGCGATGGGCGATGCACTGCGCGTGACGGTCGTGGCGACGGGTCTGGGCCGTGCGGCGAAGAAGCAGCAGTCGGCACCGATGACGCTGCTGCGCACCGGTACGGACAACCAGCCGGTCAGCGCGGTGTCGCACGGCTATGCGCAGCCGCATCACGTCAGCACGGCCGACTACGGCGCGCTCGATACGCCGGCGGTGTGGCGCAATTCGCGCGAAACCGCGGCATCGCACGTGCAGGCGCTGCAGGAGAAGGGTGTCGACACGTACGACATCCCGGCTTTCCTGCGCAAGCAGGCTGACTGACGACGCACACAGGCGAAGCCGCGGCGAAGTTGCCGCGGTAACGCCGGCGTGACGGATGCCACGGACCACGACAGGCCGCGTCGGATGCGACGCCGGGCCGGGAAACGTGCCCTCTTCGCGTGAGCGAAGCGGGATGGGCCGTGCTGTCCGCGACACGCTGAAAAACCGTATCGCTATGAGGGACCAGCCATGATTCAAGTGGGCGACGCGCTGCCCGACGCGCAATTGTTCGAGTTCGTCGACGACGCGCGCGAAGGGTGCACGCTGGGGCCGAACGCCTACAGCGTGCGCGATCAGGTTGCGGGAAAGCGGGTGGTGATCTTCGGATTGCCGGGCGCGTTCACGCCGACCTGCTCGGCGCAGCATGTGCCGGGCTACGTCGAACACGCCGAGCAATTGCGCGCGGCGGGTGTCGATGAGATCTGGTGCGTGTCCGTCAACGACGCATTCGTGATGGGCGCATGGGGACGTGATCTGCACACCGCGGGCAAGGTGCGCATGATGGCGGACGGCAGCGCGGCTTTCACTCATGCGCTGGGGCTGACGCAGGATTTGTCCGCGCGTGGCATGGGAATGCGTTCCCTGCGCTACGCGATGGTGATCGACGGCGGTGTGGTCAAGACGCTGGCCGTCGAGGCGCCGGGCAAATTCGAAGTGAGCGATGCGGCGAGTGTTCTCGCGACGTTGACGCTCTGATCGTGCGGTGCGCCGTTGCCTTCCGGCAACGTTGCTCACCGGCCTCGGGGCAGTTGTAACACGGGCCGATGACCGGAAACGCCTCCGTTCCGGGCATCGGCCCGTCCCGTATCGGCACGGGTAAACTGTCGAAACAGATTGATACGCAGTTTCAAACAGCGTTGAATTGGGAATTACGCTATAATACAGCCTATCGAATATAACTCCTGATTGATATCTTCAATCAAGACAAAGAAGACCATGTTGAAGCAGCGCACCATCAAATCCATCGTGAAGACCGTGGGTATCGGTCTCCACTCGGGCCGCAAGGTCGAACTGACGCTCCGTCCGGCTGCGCCGGGCACGGGTATCGTGTTCTCGCGCGTCGACTTGCCCACGCCCGTCGATATTCCGGCCTCCGCGATGTCGATCGGGGACACGCGGCTCGCGTCGGTGCTGCAGAAGGATGGCGCGCGCGTGTCGACGGTCGAGCACCTGATGTCGGCGTGCGCCGGCCTCGGCATCGACAACCTCTATGTCGACGTGACGGCCGAGGAAATCCCGATCATGGACGGCAGCGCGGCGTCCTTCGTGTTCCTGATCCAGTCCGCCGGCATCGAAGAGCAGAACGTGCCGAAGCGCTTCATCCAGGTGAAGAAGCCGGTCGAAATCCGCGAGGGCGACAAGTTCGCGCGTCTCGATCCGTATTTCGGCTTCAAGCTGAAGTTCACGATCGACTTCCGTCACCCGGCCGTCGACAAGACCGGCCAGGAATTGGAGGTCGACTTCGCGAATACGTCGTATGTGCGTGAGATCGCGCGCGCGCGCACGTTCGGTTTTGCCCATGAAGTCGAAATGATGCGCGAGCTGGGTCTCGCCCGCGGCGGCAGCATGGACAACGCGATCGTGCTCGACGAGTACCGGATCCTGAACAACGACGGCCTGCGCTACGACGACGAGTTCGTGAAGCACAAGATGCTCGACGCGATCGGCGACCTGTACGTGATCGGCCATCCGCTGCTGGCGTCGTACACTGCGTACAAGTCGGGTCACGGCCTGAACAACGCATTGCTGCGCGAGCTGCTCGCGCATGAAGACGCTTACGAGATCGTGACGTTCGACGATCCGCAGGCTGCGCCGAAGGGGTTCGCGTTCGACGCGCAGACCGCCTTCGCGTGATCGGCACTCGTTACCGCAAGTGATAAAAAGCGACCCTCGGGTCGCTTTTTTGTTGGCCGGCCGCCGGCGGCGACCTGTGCGGTCAGCGCGGCTTCGCGCCGTGCCGCGCCGCCATCCGTGCGAGCGCGGCCTGCAGCGGCGACGGTTCGAGATGGTCGGCGAGATCGCGCAGCGCGGCGGCGCCGACCGACGTCATCCGCGCCTGCTTCACGTGCGGCGGCTCCGGCGCGTCCTTCGGCCGCACGCGCACGCGCAGCGTCGTCACGGGCCAGCCGCGCTTCTGGAGATCGCCGAGCAGCCGCACTTCGACCTGTCGCAGCCGCGCGGCCAGCGCATTGTGCGCGGCAAAGAGGGTCAGGGTACCGTCCTTGACGAAGCCCGGTTCGACGTGATTCGCGAGATAGTCGGGCAGGCACTCGCCGAGGTCGCGCTGCAGTGACGCGATCTGCTCGACGCCGGCGCGCAGCGCCGCGAATGCGTCGGTACGACCGAGCACTTCGGACACGGGTTGCGGGCGATAGGCGGCGAGCGGGCCGAAACGCTTGGAAAATCGGTTCATCGAGGCTTTCTTCGAGCGCACACGCGCGCGGACGGTGCAGCCGATTGTACCCGCGCCGGCCCGTGCACGGGCGGCTTTCGGCTCGGTCCGCCCGGCTCCGGCGCGCGATGGCCGTCCGGCCGGGACGCAGGCGCGCGCGTTCCCGCGTGCTAAAATTCGACGTTTGAGTCCACTAATTCGCTAAGCCGCCGAGGCTCGGGCGCCGGGGCGCGCAACACGCGCCGGGCGCCGGTGCTGCGACGCAGGGTCCGATCCGATGACAACCGGTTTTCTCCAGAAAATTTTTGGCAGCCGCAACCAGCGGCTCGTCAAGCAATACCAAAAGACCGTCGCGACGATCAATGCGCTCGAAACGCAGATCGAGAAGCTGACGGACGACCAGTTGCGCGGCAAGACGGACGAATTCCGCCAGCGGGTCGCGGGCGGCGAGTCGCTCGACAAGCTGTTGCCCGAGGCCTTCGCGGTCTGTCGCGAAGCGAGCCGCCGCGTGTTGAAGATGCGGCACTTCGACGTGCAGATGATCGGCGGCATGGTGCTCCACTACGGCAAGATCGCGGAAATGCGCACCGGCGAGGGCAAGACGCTCGTCGCGACGCTGCCCGTGTACCTGAATGCGCTGGCCGGCCGCGGCGTGCACGTCGTGACCGTCAACGATTACCTCGCGCAGCGTGACGCCGAATGGATGGCGCGCCTCTACAACTTCCTCGGTCTGTCGGTCGGCATCAACCTGTCCGGCATGGAACACGACCAGAAGCAGCAGGCGTACGCGGCGGACATCACGTACGGCACGAACAACGAATTCGGCTTCGACTACCTGCGCGACAACATGGTCTACGAGACCGACGCGCGCGTGCAGCGGGCGCTGAACTTCGCGGTCGTCGACGAAGTGGACTCGATCCTGATCGACGAAGCGCGTACGCCGCTGATCATTTCGGGCCAGGCCGAGGATCACACCGAGCTGTACGTGCGGATGAACGCACTGCCGCCGCTGCTCGAGCGCCAGATCGGCGAAGAGAAGGCCGACGGTACGGGCGTCGAGAAGCCGGGCGACTACACGCTCGACGAGAAGGCGCGCCAGGTGTTCCTGACGGAATCGGGCCACGAGAAGGCCGAGCGCCTGCTCGCCGAATGGGGCCTGATCGGCGAGGGCGAAAGCCTGTACGCGCCGCAGAACATCACGCTGATGCACCACGTGTACGCGGCGCTGCGTGCCCACACGCTGTTCCACAAGGATCAGCACTACGTCGTGCAGAACGGCGAAGTGGTCATCGTCGACGAATTCACGGGCCGCCTGATGGCCGGCCGCCGCTGGTCCGACGGCTTGCACCAGGCGGTCGAGGCGAAGGAACACGTGAAGATCCAGAGCGAGAACCAGACGCTCGCGTCGATCACGTTCCAGAACTACTTCCGGATGTACGCGAAGCTGGCCGGCATGACCGGTACCGCGGACACGGAAGCGTACGAATTCAACGAGATCTATGGCCTCGAGACGGTCGTGATCCCGACCAACCGTCCGCCGAAGCGGATCGACAAGCAGGACCAGATCTACAAGACGGCCAAGGAGCGCTACGACGCGGTGATCCGCGACATCCGCGAGTGCTACGAGCGCGGTCAGCCGGTGCTGGTCGGCACGACGTCGATCGAGAACTCGGAACTGCTGTCGCACCTGCTGAAGCAGGCCGGGCTGCCGCACGAAGTGCTGAACGCGAAGCAGCACGAGCGTGAAGCGGCGATCGTCGCGGAAGCCGGCCGTCCGAAGCGCATCACGATCGCGACCAACATGGCCGGTCGCGGTACCGATATCGTGCTCGGCGGCAACGCCGAGAAGCAGGCCGCGTTCATCGACGCCGACGAAGCGATCCCGGCCGACGAAAAGGCACGCCGCATCAAGCAACTGCACGACGAGTGGGAAACGTTGCACGAGCAGGTGAAAGCCGCGGGCGGCCTGCACATCATCGGCACCGAGCGCCACGAATCGCGCCGGATCGACAATCAGCTGCGCGGCCGCGCGGGCCGCCAGGGCGATCCGGGTTCGTCGCGCTTCTACCTGTCGCTCGACGATCCGCTGCTGCGCATCTTCGCGGGCGACCGCGTGCGCTCGATCATGGACCGCCTGAAGATGCCGGAAGGCGAGGCGATCGAGGCGGGCATCGTCACGCGGTCGATCGAATCGGCGCAGCGCAAGGTCGAAGCGCGCAACTTCGACATCCGCAAGCAGCTGCTCGAATACGACGACGTGTCGAACGACCAGCGCAAGGTGATCTACCAGCAGCGCAACGAACTGCTCGAGGCGCACGACATCACCGAGACGATCACCGCGATGCGTCACGGCGTGATCACCGAAGTCGTCCGCCAGTTTGTGCCGGAAGGCAGCATCGAAGAGCAGTGGGACGTGCCCGAGCTCGAGGAAGCATTGCGCAACGACTGGCAGCTCGACCTCGCGATCCAGGAAATGGTGAACGAGTCGTCGTCGATCACGGCCGACGAGATCCTCGACGCGGTGACGACGGCCGCCGACGAGCAGTACGAGGCGAAGGTCGCGATGGTCGGCCGCGAATCGTTCAGCGCGTTCGAGCGTTCGGTGATGCTGCAGACGGTCGACCGCCTGTGGCGCGAGCACCTCGCGGCGCTCGACCATCTGCGTCAGGGCATCCACCTGCGCGGCTATGCGCAGAAGAATCCGAAGCAGGAGTACAAGCGCGAGGCGTTCGAGCTGTTCGCCGCGATGCTCGACGCGATCAAGCAGGAAGTCACGCGCATCGTGATGAACGTGCAGATCCAGTCGCCGGAGCAGCTGGAAGAAGCGGCCGAGCAGATCGAGGAGCGCGGCGGTCATCTCGAGAACGTCGAATACCAGCACGCCGATTACGCGGACGCCGGTGCGCCGGTGGCGAACGTCACGGCCGCCGCGGCGGCCACGGCGACGGCCGACATGGTCGGCAGCGCGATGACGCACAGCGGGCCCGGCGGCGAAATGCCGAAGGTCGGCCGCAACGATCCGTGCCCGTGCGGCAGCGGCAAGAAGTACAAGCAATGTCACGGGAAGCTGTCATGATCGGCGGCGGCGCGCGTCACGCGTGCCGCGTCGTTCGCAGTTTCGAGTCAGTGATGTGAGTTGTGGCGGCCCGCGTGGGGCCGCCGGTTCTTCCAATCGATGCCGGCGCGTGCCGGCATTTTCCATCCGGCAGGTGTGCCCCATGGCTGTCAATTTTCCGTCGATCGATCCCGCCCAACTGCATCCCGTCGCCGGCGTCACGCTGGGCTGGGCGGAAGCGAACATCCGCAAGCCGAATCGCAAGGACGTGCTGGTCATCTCCGTCGACGAAGGCGCGACGGTCGCGGGCGTATTCACCGAAAACCGTTTCTGCGCAGCGCCGGTCACCGTGTGCCGCGAGCATCTGGCGAAGGTGCGTGCGGGCGGCGCGGGCATCCGCGCGCTGGTCGTGAATACGGGCAATGCGAACGCGGGCACCGGCGAGCCGGGCCTCGTGAACGCTCGCGAGACCTGCACGGAGCTCGCGCGCCTCGCGGGCATCGAGCCGGCGCAGGTGCTGCCGTTCTCGACCGGCGTGATCCTCGAGCCGTTGCCGATCGAGCGCCTGAAGGCCGGCCTGCCGGCCGCGCTCGCGAACCGCAAGGCCGCGAACTGGTTCGACGCCGCACACGCGATCATGACGACCGACACGCTGCCGAAGGCGACGTCGCGGCAGGTGACGATCGACGGTCACACGGTCACGCTGACGGGCATCAGCAAGGGGGCGGGCATGATCAAGCCGAACATGGCGACGATGCTCGGCTTCCTCGCGTTCGATGCGAACGTCGCGCAGCCGGTGCTCGACACGCTCGTGAAGGAAGTCGCCGACCGCTCGTTCAACTGCATCACGATCGACGGCGACACGTCGACCAACGACTCGTTCATCCTGATCGCATCGGGCAAGAGCACGCTGCCGGCCATCACGTCGACCGATTCGCCGGCCTATGCGGCGCTGCGCGACGCGGTGACGGAAGTCGCGCAGGTGCTGTCCCAGCTGATCGTGCGCGATGGCGAAGGCGCGACGAAATTCATGACGGTGCAGGTCGAAGGCGGCAAGAGCGTCGCCGAATGCCGCCAGATCGCGTACGCGATCGGCCATTCGCCGCTGGTGAAGACGGCCTTCTACGCATCCGACCCCAACCTCGGCCGGATTCTCGCGGCGATCGGCTATGCCGGCGTCGCGGATCTCGACGTCGGCAAGATCGACCTCTATCTCGACGACGTGCTCGTCGCGAAGGCGGGTGGCCGCAACCCGGCCTACCAGGAAGAGGACGGCCAGCGCGTGATGAAGCAGAGCGAGATCACGATCCGCGTGCTGCTCGGCCGCGGCGACGCGCACGCCACCGTCTGGACGTGCGACCTGTCGCACGATTACGTGAGCATCAACGCGGATTACCGCTCCTGAGCGGAAGCACTCGAACGACATGGACAAGCTTGAACAGTTTCTGACGCGCGCGGAAGCGCTGCTCGGCCGTCTCGAAGGGATGCTGCCGCCCGCACCGGCGGCCATCGACTGGAACGCGGCCCACGCGTTCCGCTGGCGCAAGCGCCAGGGGCGCGGTTATCTGCAGCCGGTGCCGGCCGTGTCGTCGATCACGCTCGGCGACCTGCACAACATCGATCGCCAGAAAGCGCTGATCGACCAGAACACGCGGCAGTTCGTGCAGCGCAAGCCGGCCAACAACGTGCTGCTGACCGGCGCACGCGGTACCGGCAAGTCGTCGCTGATCAAGGCGTGCCTGAATGCGTACGCGAACGACGGGCTGCGCCTGATCGAAGTCGACAAGGACGACCTGCACGATCTCGGCGATATCGTCGATCTGATCTCGCAGCGTCCGGAGCGCTTCATCGTGTTTTGCGACGATCTGTCGTTCGAGGACGGCGAATCGGGCTACAAGGCGCTGAAGGTCGCGCTCGACGGGTCGATCGCCGCGCAGTCGGACAACGTGCTGATCTACGCGACGTCGAACCGCCGCCATCTGCTGCCCGAGTACATGAGCGACAACGAGTCGTACAAGCATCTGCCGGACGGCGAGATTCACCCCGGCGAAGTCGTCGAGGAGAAGATCTCGCTGTCGGAGCGCTTCGGCCTGTGGGTCAGCTTCTATCCGTTCAAGCAGGACGACTACCTCGACATCGTCGCGCACTGGCTGCGCCACTTCGGCTGCCCGGATGCGGAGATCGAGACCGCGCGCGGCGACGCGCTCGTATGGGCGCTCGAGCGCGGTTCGCGCTCGGGCCGCGTCGCGTGGCAGTTCGCGCGGGACTGGTCGGGCCGCAAGGAGCAGGTATGAGCGCGGATCAGGCACAGGGCGCCGCGCGGGCGCCGGACGGTCGCAAGGTGACGGAAGTCGCGGTTGGCGTGATGGTGCAGCCGGATGGCAGGTATCTGCTCGCGCAACGCCTGCAGGGCAAGCCGTACGAAGGTTACTGGGAGTTTCCCGGCGGCAAGCTGGAGGCCGGCGAAAGCGTCGAGGATGCGCTGGCGCGCGAACTGCACGAGGAGCTCGGCATCGAGGTCACGGCCAGCCACCGCTGGCACACGCTCGAGCACGATTATCCGCACGCGTACGTGCGGCTCTATTTCTGCAAGGTGACGGGCTGGACGGGCGAGCCGCACAGCAAGGAAGGGCAGGCGTTCGTGTGGCAGCAACTGCCGGTCGAGGTCGCGCCGCTGTTGCCGGCGGCGCTGCCGGTGCTTGAACTGCTCGAGCAGGAAGCGGCGTCGCAGTGACGCCGTGGCGGCCCGCCTGAAACGCGGGCCATATCGGCGGACGGTGGCGTCGCGCCGCTCAGCTGTCGCGGCGGTTGTCCGTGCCGTCCTCTTCCGACGACGGGCCCTCGTCGGCGGAACCGCCGATCCGATACTTCTCCGCGGCCCATGCGCCGAGGTCGAGCTGCTTGCAGCGGGCCGAACAGAAGGGACGGAACTTGTTTTCAGGCGTCCAGCGCACTTCCGCGCCGCACGAAGGGCATTTCACAACGGTAGTCATACGAAAGCATCGATCCGGCACGCGGCCGTTACAGATTACACAGTGTCAGATGGAACGGTACGTCGATGTCCACCGCACGCGGCCGTACATCGCCGTCCTGCATGGTGAACCGCACCCACAGCATGTATTTGTTGGCGCTCGCCTCGGGAATCACGCGCAGTTCCGGCGACACGCGCACCTGCATCAACTGGTAGCTGCGGCCGGACAGCATCTGCTGGTAACTGCCCTGCATCGCCATGACCTTCGACGCCTGACCCGATTCGCGCGCGAGCCGCAGCACGATCGCCGCCGCGTCGCGCAACGGCAGCAGCGGCAGGATCCACTTCGTGATGTCCTGGCGCCGCTGCTCGGCGGGCCATTGTTGCCACGCGTAGTACGACGGCAGGTCGAATTTGCACGTGCCGCCCGGAATCACCGCGCGGCTGCGGATGCTGGCGAGCCACTCGTTGTCGACGAGGTGCTGGCCGGTCTTGCCCTGCATCTGCGCGAGATTCGCGAGCGTCTGCTCGATTTCGCCGAGCACGGCCTCGAGCGCGTTCTGCTCGATGCCCGGATTGCCGCGAAAGGGGGCGAGCGTCTGCCGTTGACGTTCGAGCTCCTTCATCAGATCCGATTTCAGGTCCGCGCGGCCCGTTACCTCGGCGATTTCGAACAGCGTCGTCAGCGCGACGTGGTGTTCACGCGGGTCCTCCTGAGCCAAAAAGAACGCGAAGCGCTCGAATAGATCTTCGAGACGCAACAGCGTGCGAATTCGCTCGTTGAACGGATACTCGTAAAGAATCAAGCGCGCTCGCCTCTTGGGTAGGGATTGAAACAATGAAGGACATTCTAATGCCCCCTCTCTACCCTAGCAACGCGCCAATTTCGTACACCATCACGATGCGCGATGCTCAGCGCGCGGCGGCCGCGAATCCGACATAGCGTTGGTGCAGTGCATCGACCTGCGCGGCGAGCGCGGCGGGCGTGACCGCGTCGTTGACGATCACGTCGTCGGCCGCCGCGAGGCGGGCTTCGCGCGTCGCCTGTCTGGCGATGATCGCTTCAACCTGTTCGCGCGTGAAACCGTTGCGCCGCATCACGCGCGCGATCTGCGTTTCGACCGGGCAGTCGACGACGAGCACGCGATCGCTGCGCGCCTTCCAGGTGCCCGACTCGACGAGCAGCGGCACGACGAACATCACGTACGGGCCCCGTGCTTCGCGCGCCTCGCGATCGGTCTCCGCGCGGATCAGCGGATGCGTGATCGCTTCGAGGCGGCGGCGCGCATCGTCGTCGCTGAAGATCAGCGTGCGCATCTTCGCGCGATCGAGCGAGCCGTCGGAGGCCACGAAGTCGCGACCGAAGGCCTGTTCGATCGCCGGCATCGCGAGGCCGCCCGGCGCGGTGATGCGGTGGGCAATCAGGTCGGTATCGACGAGCGATGCGCCACGGGCGCCGAACAGATCGGCAACGGTCGTCTTGCCGCTGCCGATGCCGCCCGTGAGTCCTACGGAAAACATGTCAGCCTCCGAGCGCCACATAGAAAGGGGTGCCGAAAAACAGCGTGGCGGCGCCGCCGGCCGCGAGGAACGGGCCGAACGGAATCGGCTCCTCGAAGCGCATGCGGCCGCGCCAGGTCGCGACGAGCCCGACGATCGCGCCGGTCACCGCCGCGAACAGCACGACCTGCGGCAGGGCGGCCCAGCCCATCCACGCGCCGAGCGCGGCAAGCAGCTTCAGGTCGCCGAAACCGATGCCCTCGATGCCGCGCAGCCATTTGAACAGCCAGTAGATCGACCACAGGAACAGGTAGCCGGCCATCGCGCCGATCACGGCCGAGCGCAGCGACGTGAAGGTACCGCCAAGGTTCAGCACGAGCCCGGCCCACAGCAGCGGCAGCGTCATCGAGTCGGGCAGGTAGCCGGTCCGGATGTCGATCGCGCTCATCGCGAGCAATGCCGCGCACAGCGCGAACGCGGCAAGCGCGGCGACGGTCGGGCCGAACGCCGCGAGCGAGCCGGCGGCGAGCCCTGCGCACGCGATCTCGACGAGCACGTAGCGGACGCCGATCGCATGGCCGCAGCGCCGGCAGCGCCCGCGCAGCATCAGGTAGCTGACGACCGGGATGTTTTCCCACGCGCGCAGTACGTGGCCGCAATGCGGGCAGGCGCTGCGCGGGCGCCACAGATCGTAGCGCGGCGGATAACCGTCGTCGGGCGGGGCGCCCGCGGTGCCGGTCGCCTCGGCGATCTCGGCCTGCCACGCACGCTGCATCATCACGGGCAACCGGTGCACGACGACGTTCAGGAAGCTGCCGATGCAAAGGCCGACGACGATCGCGAACGCATACTGCAGCGCGGGCGGCAGCATCGCCAGCGCGAGCAGCGTGCTCTCGGGCGAATCGGGAACGGCGGGCAGGGGCGCTGGCGTCATGAGGCTCAAGGTTCGGACTTAAAAGGCGACAGAATCGGTTGCGATGCTACACCACGTTGCCGAGTTGAAGGATCGGCAGGTACATCGCGATCACGAGGCCGCCGACGAGTGCGCCCAGGACGATCACGATCAACGGTTCGCCGAGCGCCGCGAGCGCATCGAGGCGCGCATCCAGCTGGCGCTCGCACAACGCGGCGATGTCCGCGAGCATCGTGTCGAGCGCACCGGTTTCCTCGGCGACGGCGATCGGTTGCACGACGTCGTCCGGAAAGCAGCCGGCCGAATGCATCGCATCGGCCAGACGTACGCCGCGCAGCACACGTGCGGCGACGTGCGCGGTGGCGTGCGCGAACACCGGATGGCCGGCCGTGCGCTCGAGCGTCGCGAACGCATCGGCGAGCGGCACGCCGGCGCCGAGCAGGGTCGCCAGCGAGCGGCACCAGCGTGCGGCCGCGAATCGCTCCAGCGCGCTGCCGACGAGGGGGGCGCGCAGCAGGCGCCGCGCGAGCGCGTGACGCAGCGCGGCCGAGCGCCGCAGCGCGTGCTGCGCGGCAAGCCCGGTGGCGGCCGCGCCGGCCAGGAGCACACCGCCCCACGCCGACAGCGCGGCGGACAGCGCGAGCAGCGCGCGGGTCGGCGCGGGCAGGGCGGCGCCGAAACCGTCGAAGATCTGCCGGAAGGTCGGTACGACCCACACCATCAAGGCGGCCGAGATCGCGAGCGCGAACAGGATGACGGCGGCCGGATACGCGAGCGCGGCCCGCAGCTTGCGCCATTGCGCATCGGCGCGCTCGCGATGTTCCGCGACCCGCGTCAGCACGACGCCGAGCGAACCGGACGCCTCGCCGACCTCGATCAACTGACGATACAGCGTGCCGAATTGCGATGGATAGCGTGCGAGCGCATCGGCGAAGCGCCGGCCGCCGACGATTTCGCGGGCGAGCCCCGCGGCAATGCGCGGCACGCCGTCGCGCGTGCGGGTGCGCGCGAGCATCTCGAGCGACGGCGCGAGCGGCAGGCCGGCCTGCAGCAGGCTCGCGAGCTGGCGCGTGAAGCGCGTGATGTCACGCGCGGCCGCCGCAGGCGCACGGGCCGGCCCGCGGACGTCGAGCGACAGCACCGCGATGCCGTCGCGCGCGAGCGTGGCGCGCGCGGCCGCGGCGTCGAACGCGATGACGGTCCCGCGACGCGGCGAGCCGTCGCGATGGCGGCCGCGCCATGCAAAGCGGGTTTCGCGCGGTGGCGTGCGCACGTTCACGCCGCGGGGGTGGCGGCGACGGCTTCCGCGATGCTCGTCGTGCCGTCCATGACGCGCGCGAATGCCGCGTCGCGCAGCGTGCGCACGCCCTCGGCCGCCACGCACTGCGCGAGTTCGCCGACGCTCGCCCGCGCGACGATGCGCTCGGCCAGCCCGGGCGATACCGGCATCGTCTGATGCAGGCCGATGCGCCCGCGATAGCCGATCCCGTGACAGGCGGAACAGCCGCGGGCGACGAACGGCCGCCAGCCGGCCGCCAGTGCCGCCGGGTCGCAGCCGGCTTCCCGCAGCGCGCGCGCCGATGCGTCCGAATGCGCGCGGCAGGCGACGCACAGGCGCCGGACGAGGCGTTGCGCGGTGACGAGGTGCAGCGCGGCCGCGAGGTTGTACGGTGCGACGCCGATGTCGAGCAGCCGCGCGACGGCGGCCGGCGCGTCGTTCGTGTGCAGCGTCGACAACACGAGATGGCCGGTCTGCGCGGCCTTGATCGCGACATCGGCCGTCTCCGCATCGCGAATCTCGCCGACCATGATGACGTCCGGGTCCTGTCGCAACAGCGCGCGCAGCGCCGTCGCGAACGTGAGCCCTGCCTTGTCGGCGACCCCGACCTGATTGATCCCGTCGAGCTGGATCTCGGCAGGATCCTCGACCGTGCAGACGTTGCGCGCGTCGCGATCGAGCATTTGCAGCGCGCAGTAGAGCGACAGCGTCTTGCCGCTGCCGGTCGGGCCCGTGACCAGCACGAGGCCGTGCGGCGCGCGGATCGCGGCCTCCATCGCGGCCGCCTGCCGCGCGTCGAAGCCGAGGATTGCGAGCGTGAGATCGGGCGGCAGCGTTTCGAGCCGCCGCAGCACGAGCTTTTCGCCGAACAGCGTGGGCAGCGAACTGACGCGATAGTCGCCGCGCATGCCGCCGTCGATCGCGATGCGCAGCCGGCCGTCCTGCGGGAGCCGCCGTTCGGCGATGTCCATGCGCGAGAGCACCTTGATCCGGGTGACGAGCGCATCGCGCAGGTGCAGCGGTGGCCGCGCGTGTTCATGCAGCACGCCGTCTATGCGCAGACGGATGCGCCAGCCGGCTTCGAACGGCTCGACGTGGATGTCCGACGCGTCGCGCACGCGCGCCGCGTGCAGCGTGTCCGTCAGCAGCCGTACGGCGGGGGCATCGTCGAGTTGGGCCGCATCGAGTGCATGGGGCGCGGCGGTGGGCGGCGCGTCGGCGGGCGCGGGCGCCGACTGCGCGTGCGGCGACGCCGCTGAGGAAGGGAAGTGCATGTGAGCCGGCATGTTGGCCGCCTGTTGACCGTGATGCGCAGATGATCGCGCGTCGCGGGCGGCGCCGGCAGTCGGCCGTTCGGCCAGGGCCTGTTATTGGCGCGAGCGGGCCCTAGCGCGACGCGGCGCGACCGGCGCGCGCGCCGCGCGGCTTGAAGAGCTTGACGGTGCGTACAGCCTGATCGTCGCTGCGCATCACCTCGAGCATCACGTCGCCGATTTTCAGGCACACGTCGTCTTCCGGAATTTCCTCGAGGATCTCGAGCACGAGTCCGTTCAGCGTCTTCGGGCCGTCGGTCGGCAGCTTCAGGTGCAGCCAGCGGTTCAGTTCGCGCAGCGGCATGCTGGCCGAGACGATGCATTCGCCGTTCTCGTCCCATCCGCCCGCGCGCTCGCTGCGCGGCATCGACGTCGTGAATTCGCCGATCAGTTCCTCGATGATGTCCTCGGGCGTGACGAGCCCTTCGAGTTCGCCGTACTCGTTGACGACGAGCGCGGTGCGCTGGCGGGTTTCCTGGAAGAACTGCAACTGCTGGACCACCGGCGTGCCGGACGGCACATAGTATGGTTCGGCGAGCAGCGCGCGCAGCGTCTCGCGGTCGAAATCCTGGTTGTGCAGCGCGGTGAGCGTCTTGCGCACGTGCAGCACGCCGAGCACCTTGTCGATGTCGCCTTCGTAGACGACGAGCCGGTTGTGATAGCAGGTTTCGAGCTGATGCAGGATGTCGTCGAGCGGCGCGTGGAAGTTGAGCGACTCGATCTGGCGGCGCGGCACCATCACGTCGTCGACCGTGATGTTCTCGAGGTCGAACAGGTTGAGCAGGATGCTGCGGTGCTTGGTCGGCATGAAACTGCTCGATTCGAGCACGATGGCGCGCAGCTCGTCGGCCGACATCCGCTGGTCGCGGCCCTTTTTCGTGTTGATGCGCAACACCCACAGCACGCCGTTCGCGAGCGCGTTGACGAACCACACGACCGGCTTGAACACGCGCATCAGCGGTGCGATCACGAGGCTCGCGGGCAGCGCGATGCGTTCGGGGAACGTCGCGCCGACGATCTTCGGCGCGATTTCCGCGAACACGATGATCAGGAACGCGACGACACCGGTCGCGATCGACAGCGCGAGGTTGTTGCGCCCGAACGTATGGAGCGCGAGCGACGTCGTGAGGACCGGGATGATCGTGTTGAACAGGTTGTTGCCGATGAGGATCACGCTGAGCAGCAAGTCAGTGCGCGTGAGCAGCCCCTGCGTGGTTTTCGCGCCGAGTGCGCCTTGACCTGCGAGATGCTTCAGCCGATGGCGGTTGAGCGCCATCATCGCGGTCTCGGAAATGGAAAAGAAGCTGGAACAGAGGAGAAGCAGGAAGACGGCGCCGATTTGCGCCCATAAGGGAATTTGGTCCACGCGTTGGAAAGGGCAGTGAAGGACAGGGATGGGGGAAATATAGCAGAGGCCGGCGACCGCGATGTGTCGCGCGCGACACGCGGGGCCCGCGGCGGCCGGACGAAAAAAAACCGTGCACGCGGTGCACGGTTTTTTTAAATCTGGTCGGGGTGAGAGGATTCGAACCTCCGGCCTCTACGTCCCGAACGTAGCGCTCTACCAGGCTAAGCTACACCCCGATTTTTGCTCTTCGGACTTCGCCCTCTTCGTTAAGAATCGCTGCGTCGTCACAAGCAAGAACGTAACTATAACGATGTTTTTTCTAAAAGGGAATACTTCGATGAAGAAAATTTTCGAGATAAGGCATCGCTTCGCGTTCGCGGCGTGTTTACGATTGCCGCGACGTCGAGTATGAGCACAACCCGAGCAGGCTTTCCTTGTAAATCGAATCGGGGAACGCGGCAATCGCCGCGGCTGCCGCCTGCGCTTCCTGGCGTGCGCGTTCGAGCGTGTGATCGAGCGCGCCCGAACGCGTGATCGCTTCGAAAATCGTGTCGAAGCGATCGGTGCCGCCCTGTTCGATCGCCTCGCGTGCGAGCGCCGACTGTTCGGGCGTGCCGCGTTCGATCAGATAGATGAGCGGCAGCGTCGGCTTGCCTTCGCGCAGGTCGTCGCCGGCATTCTTGCCCATCGCCTCGGCCGTGCCTGCATAGTCGAGCCAGTCGTCCATGATCTGGAACGCGGTGCCGATCCGGCGGCCGTATTCGGCGGCTGCCGCCTCGGTCGGCGCATCGGCGCCCGCGAGCACCGCGCCCAGGCGCGCCGACGCCTCGAACAGCTTGGCCGTCTTGTAGCGGATCACCTGCATGTAGCGCGTTTCGTCGACGTCCGCGTCGTGCATGTTGAGGAGCTGCAGCACCTCGCCTTCCGAAATGATCGTCGTCGCTTCGGACAGGATCTCCATCACGCGCATCTTGCCGACGCCGACCATCATCTCGAACGAACGCGAGTAGAGGTAGTCGCCTACCAGCACGCTCGCCGCGTTGCCGAACAGCGCATTGGCGGTCTGGCGGCCGCGGCGCAGCTCGGATTCGTCGACGACGTCGTCATGCAGCAGCGTGGCCGTGTGGATGAACTCGACGACGGCGGCCAGCACGTGCCGCTGGTGCGACGTTTCGCCGAGCGCGCCGGCGACGAGCAGCAGCAACGCCGGACGCAGCCGCTTGCCGCCCGCGCCGATGATGTACTCGGCGATCTGGTTGATCAGCAGCACGTCGGACGCGAGGCTTTGCCGGATAACGCGATTCACCTGCTCCATGTCGCTGGCGATCGGGGCGAGCAGGTGGGCGGCGCTGAGGGTGGGGGAGGCGGTGGACGACGACATGATGATGGAATTGGGTGATGCGGCGGATTATAAGTCGAATCCGCGATATGCCGGTCTGTCGGACGTAGCAGCGGCGCGATTTTGACCGTCCGGCCGAGGCCCGCGCGCGGCAATCGTCGATCGGCTTTGACTTGGGTGCTAACCCCATGTATAATCACGTGTTTTCCGCGCGTGGTGTGCGGAAAAATTGGATCCAGAGTGAGGTTCTCAATGTACGCGGTCATAAAAACCGGCGGCAAGCAGTACAAGGTTGCCGTTGGCGAAAAACTCAAAGTAGAACAGATACCGGCTGACATTGACGCTGAAATCACGCTCGACCAGGTTCTCGCAGTGGGCGAAGGCGAATCGATTAAGTTCGGTGCGCCGCTGGTCAGTGGGGCTTCCGTCAAGGCCACCGTTGTGTCGCACGGTCGTCATGCCAAGGTCACCATCTTCAAGATGCGTCGCCGGAAGCACTACCAAAAGCATGGCGGCCACCGCCAGAACTACACTGAGCTGCGCATCGACGCGATCAACGCGTAAGCGCCTCGGTTAAGGAGCAATCAGATGGCACACAAAAAGGCAGGCGGCTCTTCCCGGAACGGCCGCGACTCCGAGTCGAAACGTCTCGGCGTGAAAGTGTACGGCGGCCAGGCAATCAATGCCGGCGGCATCATCGTGCGTCAGCGCGGTACGCGCATGCACGCTGGCGAGAACGTCGGCATGGGCAAGGATCACACCCTGTTCGCGCTGGTCGACGGTCACGTCAAGTTCGCGACGAAGGGCGCGGACAAGAAGCATCTGGTCATCGTCGTCCCGGCGGCTGCCTAAGTCAGGCACCCACGGGCTTCGTAGCCGAAAGGCCCCGCAGTCTTCGCGGGGCCTTTTTTTATTGGGTCGCCGCCCGCCGGTGCGGGCCGGCGACCCTCGCGCAACCGGCGTACGATCGGCCGAACGGCCGATTGTTCAAGCGTGCCGGCGCGCGGCACAATAGCGGAAATACTGGGCGGAGTGACGAATGAAGTTCATTGACGAAGCACGAATCGAAGTCATCGCCGGCGACGGAGGCGATGGCAGCGCGTCGATGCGCCGCGAGAAATTCGTCCCGTTCGGCGGGCCGGACGGCGGCGACGGCGGCCGGGGCGGCAGCGTTTACGCGATCGCCGACCGCAACATCAACACGCTGATCGACTACCGTTACGCGAAGAAGCACCTCGCGCGCAACGGCGAAAACGGCCGCGGCTCCGATTGCTACGGCAAGGGCGGCGACGACGTCACGCTGCGCATGCCGGTCGGCACGATCATCAGCGACATGGATACCGGCGAGCTGATCGCCGACCTCACCGAGCACGACCAGCAGGTGATGCTCGCGCAGGGCGGCGCCGGCGGCCTCGGCAACCTGCATTTCAAGTCGAGCACGAACCGCGCGCCGCGCCAGAAGACGGACGGCAAGCCGGGCGAGCGGCGCATGCTGAAGCTCGAGCTGAAGGTGCTCGCCGACGTCGGGCTGCTCGGCATGCCGAACGCGGGCAAGTCGACCTTCATCTCGTCGGTGTCGAACGCGAAGCCGAAGATCGCCGACTACCCGTTCACGACGCTCGCGCCGAATCTCGGCGTGGTGCGGGTCGGCCCGAGCAAGAGCTTCGTGATCGCCGATATCCCGGGGCTGATCGAGGGTGCGGCCGAAGGCGCGGGCCTCGGGCATCAATTCCTGCGTCACCTGCAGCGTACCGGCGTGCTGCTGCATCTGGTCGATCTCGCGCCGTTCGACGAAAGCGTCGATCCCGTCGCGGAGGCGACGGCGATCGTCGGCGAACTGCGCAAATACGACGAGGCGCTCTACGAGAAGCCGCGCTGGCTCGTGCTCAACAAGCTCGACATGGTGCCGGAAGACGAGCGCGAGGCGCGCGTCGCGGATTTCCTCGACCGCTTCGGCTGGGACGGCCCCGTGTTCGAGATCTCGGCGCTGACGGGCCAGGGCTGCGAAGCGCTGTGCTACGCGATCTACGACTACCTGTCCGAACATTCGGACGCGCATCGCGCGGCGGAGGCGGAAGATCTCGCGGCGGACGTGCGATTCCGCGATGCGCCGCCGGCGAAGGGCGGCGCGGCCTCGGGCGACGACGCCTGAACGGTTAGGTCACGCGCCGGGCGTGCCGCCCGGCGTCGGCGTTCAATCGCGCCCGGCGGGCCGGCATCAGATACAGGAGACAGTGCAGGATGCGTTCGATCATCGCGGATTCGAAGCGATTGGTGGTGAAGGTGGGCTCCAGCCTCGTGACCAACGACGGCAAGGGGCTCGATCATGCTGCAATCGGCCGCTGGGCAGCCCAGATCGCCGCGTTGCGTGCGCAGGGCAAGGAAGTCGTGCTCGTCAGTTCGGGCGCGATTGCCGAAGGCATGCAGCGGCTCGGCTGGAGCAAGCGGCCGCGGGAAATCGACGAGCTGCAGGCCGCCGCCGCGGTCGGCCAGATGGGGCTCGCGCAAGTCTACGAGAGCCGCTTCACCGAACACGGCATCCGCACCGCGCAGATCCTGCTCACGCACGCCGATCTGGCGGATCGCGAACGCTACCTGAATGCGCGATCGACGCTGCTCACGTTGCTGCGGCTCGGCGTCGTGCCGATCATCAACGAAAACGACACGGTCGTCACCGACGAAATCAAGTTCGGCGACAACGATACGCTCGGTGCGCTCGTCGCGAACCTGATCGAAGGCGATGCGCTGATCATCCTCACCGACCAGTCGGGGCTGTTCACCGCCGATCCGCGCAAGGATCCGAACGCGACGCTCGTCGGCGAGGCCAATGCGGGCGCGCCGGAGCTCGAGGCGATGGCGGGCGGGGCCGGCTCGAGTCTCGGCCGCGGCGGGATGCTGACCAAGATCCTCGCGGCGAAGCGCGCGGCCCACAGCGGCGCGAATACCGTGATCGCGAGCGGCCGGGAGGCCGACGTGCTCGTGCGTCTGGCGGCCGGCGAGGCGATCGGCACGCAACTGATCGCCCGTACCGCGCGGATGGCGGCGCGCAAGCAATGGATGGCCGACCATCTGCAGGTGCGCGGCCACGTCGTGATCGATGCGGGCGCGGTCGAGAAGCTGACGGCCGGCGGCAAGAGCCTGCTGCCGATCGGCGTGATCGACGTACAGGGTGCGTTCGCGCGCGGCGAGGTGATCGCGTGCGTGGGCCCGGACGGGCGCGAGGTGGCGCGCGGGCTCACGAACTACAGCAGCGCGGAAACGAAGCTGATTCACCGCAAGCCGAGCGGCGAGATCGAGACCGTGCTCGGCTACATGCTGGAGCCTGAACTGATTCATCGCGACAACCTCGTGCTGGTGTGATCGCCGGCCACGTGCCGTCGTTCAAATGAAAAAGCCCGCGCGATGCGGGCTTTTTCGTGCGACAGGACGATGCGGGCAACCCGCATCGCGTGCCGTCAGCGCAACTGCGTCATCGCGGTGCGGTGGAACCGGATGTTTTCGAGGATCTGCCGGGTCGAGCCCTGCGGCATCTTGTTCGCGCAGAAGTAGTCCTGGTAGAGCGCGGAGTGGTAGGCGTTCAGTTCGCCGTTCTCGATGCGCCGCCAGTCGTTCTCGACGGTGCGATCCCAGCCGTTGTGGTCGGAGTTCAGGCCGGCGTACTGGCGCCACTCGTAGGTGTCGCAGCGGATGCCTTCGTAGTTCACGTTGCGCGCACCGGCCGGGCTTGTGACGACGACTGCGTAGCGCACGACGCCGTCGCTGCCGACCTCGAGCGACTTCGCATCGACGAAGAACTTCAGCGGCGTGTTCTGCGACACGTTGAACGGCAGAAGATCGCCCGTTTGCGGCAGCGGCGGCAGCGTGTCGACGGCGTTTTCCTTCCAGGTTCCCTGACGGTCGAGCAGGTACACGAACTCGCTGTCATCCTTGTTGGACGGCGCTTTCGAGTTCGCGCAGCCGGCCAGGGCGGCCATTGCGGCGATCGATGCGAGCGCGAGAGCAATCGCTTTCAATATGCATTCCTCGTAAAAAAAGGGCGCGACACCAAGGTCGCGCCCGGTCATGCAGTCCGACTCGTCATTTGCCGACGATCACGTGGGGCGGCATCTCGTCGAGCGTGCCCGCTTCCACTTCGATCTCCGAACAGACTACCGATGTGTCGACAATCGTCAGCGTCTGGGCCTGTGCGCCAATGACGCGCGGATAGCGCGACACACGCGGCCCGCGCGGCTTCTCGGCTCGCTGCGCCGGGCGGCGCAGGAAGCGCGACAGTTCCGTCAGCGCCAACTGATAGACATCCCGCTTGAACTCGATCACCGCATCGAGCGGCACCCAATACTCGTTCCAGCGCCACGCATCGAACTCCGGGTGGTCGGTCGCGCGCAAGCAAATGTCGCAATCGCGTCCAACCATCCGCAGCAGGAACCAGATCTGCTTCTGGCCGCGGTAATGACCGCGTACTTCGCGTTTGATGAACTTGTCAGGCACCTCGTAACGCAACCAGTCGCGGGTGCGGCCGATTATCTTGACGTGTTCCGGATGCAGGCCCGTTTCCTCGTGCAGTTCCCGGTACATTGCCTGCATGGGGGTCTCGCCGTACTTGATCCCACCTTGAGGAAACTGCCAGGAATGCTCGCGGAGCCGCTTGCCCCAAAACACCTCGTTGCGCGCGTTCAAGAGGATGATGCCGACGTTCGGGCGAAAGCCTTCACGATCCAGCATACAACCACCTTCGAATCCTTTAAAATTGCTTTGATTATAAACAGATAACGGGCGCTGCGCACCGTGACGGAGCGAATCCGCGCGGGGTACACCGGCTGAATTGTCCCTGATTAGTCTGCTACGTCATCTGCGCCATCGTCGTTCGCGGCGCGTCGCTTTTTTCACCTTGAAACTTTTTCGGGCGCCCCGCCTGGGGGCGCCGTTTTTGGAACCGTCCGCATGAAAGCTTCCCGTTTCTTTATCGGCACCCTGAAAGAGGCACCCGCCGACGCAGAGATCGTCAGCCACAAGCTGATGGTCCGCGCCGGCATGATCCGTCGCGTCGCCGGCGGCATCTACAACTACCTGCCGGTCGGCCTGCGTTCGATTCGCAAGGTCGAGGCGATCGTGCGCGAGGAAATGAACCGGGCGGGCGCCATCGAGCTGCTGATGCCGGCCGTGCAGCCGGCCGAGCTGTGGCAGGAGTCGGGCCGCTGGGAGCAGTACGGCCCCGAGCTGCTGCGCTTCAAGGACCGCAAGGACAACGATTTCGTGATCGGGCCGACGCACGAGGAAGTCGTCACCGACATCGCGCGCAACCAGATCAAGAGCTACCGGCAGATGCCGGTGAATTTCTACCAGATCCAGACGAAGTTCCGCGACGAGATCCGTCCGCGCTTCGGCGTGATGCGCGGCCGCGAATTCATCATGAAGGACGCGTATTCGTTCGACAAGGACGCAGCCGGCCTGAACGAGTCGTATCGCAAGATGTACGACGCGTACGTGCGCATCTTCACGCGCCTGGGCCTCGAGTTCCGCGCGGTCGCGGCCGACAGCGGCTCGATCGGCGGCAACTTCTCGCACGAGTTCCACGTGATCGCCGATACCGGCGAGGACGCGATCGCGTACTGCCCGACGTCCGAATTCGCGGCGAACGTCGAGGCCGCCGAAGCGCTGCCGCTGATTGCCGAGCGCGCGGCGCCGGCCGAAGCGATGGAGAAGGTCGCGACGCCCGGCAAGGCGAAGTGCGAGGCCGTCGCCGAACTGCTGTCGATTCCGCTCGAGCGCACGATCAAGTCGATCGTGCTCGCGACCGACAACGAAGGCGCCGAGCCGACCATCTGGCTCGTGATGCTGCGCGGCGACCACGACCTGAACGAGATCAAGGTGTCGAAACTGCCGGGCCTGAAGAACCACCGCTTCGCGACCGAGCAGGAAATCGTCGAGTGGTTCGGCACGCCGCCGGGCTATCTCGGCCCGGTCGGCACGAAGAAGCCGGTCAAGGTGATCGCCGATCGCACGGTCGCGAACATGAGCGACTTCGTCGTCGGCGCGAACGAGGTCGACTATCACATCGCGGGCGTGAACTGGGGCCGCGACCTGCCGGAGCCGGAGGTCGCCGACGTGCGCAACGTGAAGAAGGGCGATCCGTCGCCGGACGGCCAGGGCGCGATCGACATCTGCCGCGGCATCGAAGTTGGCCACGTGTTCCAGTTGGGCACCAAGTATTCGGAAGCGATGGGCGCGACGTTCCTCGACGAGTCGGGCAAGCCGCAGCCGATGCTGATGGGCTGTTACGGCGTCGGCATCACGCGCATTCTCGGCGCGGCGATCGAACAGAACTTCGACGAGAAGGGCATCATCTGGCCCGAGTCGATCGCGCCGTTCGAGGTCGTGCTGTGCCCGATGGGCTATGACCGCAGCGACATGGTGCGCGAGACGGCCGACAAGCTGTACGCGGAACTCGTCGCGGCCGGCATCGACGTGATCCTCGACGATCGCGGCGAGCGCCCGGGCGTGATGTTCGCCGACTGGGAGCTGATCGGCGTGCCGCATCGTCTCGTGATCGGCGAGCGCGGCCTGAAGGAAGGCAAGATCGAGTACCAGGGCCGCCGCGACGCCGAAGCGACGCTGCTGCCGGCCGACACGGCCGCGGCGACGGTCGCCGAGAAGATCCGCACCGCGCTCGCGCACTAAGCGCGGCGACCGGGCGACACGATGGAATACACGTTCCTGTCGGCCACCGTGCTCCTCGTGCTGATCACGGATCCGCTCGGCAACATTCCGCTGTTCATTACGGCGATGCGGGATGTGCCGCGCGAGCGGCGCGTGAAGCTGATCCTGCGCGAAGTGGGGATCGCGTTCGTGATCCTGCTGTTCTTCATGCTGGTCGGCGACCGCTTCCTGCGGATGATGAGCCTCACCGACCTGTCGTTGCGGCTCGGCGGCGGGATCGTGCTGTTCCTGATCGCGCTGCGGATGATCTTCCCGCACCCGGACGGCGCGCTCGGCAGCGATCCGCGCGCGGGCGGCGAGCCGTTCATCGTGCCGCTCGCGATTCCGGCGCTGGCCGGGCCGTCCGCGCTCGCGACGGTGATGCTGCTGACGTCGCAGGCGCCCGGCAAGATGCTCGAGTGGGTCGGCGCGCTGACGGTCACGATGCTCGTCTGCGCGATCACGCTGGTGCTGGCCGAACGGATCCAGCAGTGGCTCGGCGAAAGGACGGTCGCGGCGTTCGAGCGGCTGATGGGGCTCGTGCTGGTCGCGATCTCGGTCGAGATGCTGCTGGCCGGCATCCGCGCGTTCGTGCACCAGTTGTAACCAACGCAGGCGGCGCGCGCAAAAAAGCGGCGCTCCGGGAAACCGGAGCGCCGCTTTCTATTGATATAGCGGTATGGCGCGGACAGCGCGGCGATCAGACGTTCGCGGTCAGCGCGCGGATCGTCGGCAAGTTGCGCCAGTAGCCCTTCGCGTCCATCCCGCAGCCGAACACATAGCGGTCCGGCACCGAGAAGCCGCAGAAATCGGGGTGCAGCGGTTTCGCCTTCGCGAGCGTCTTCTCGCACAGCACGGCCGACATGAAGCGCTTTGCGCCCATGTCGAGGATCCGGTCGCGGATCGCGGCCATCGTCTCGCCTTCGTCGAGGATGTCGTCGAGCACGAGCACGATGCGATCCTTCACCGATTCGCGCGGCGCAACGCGCCAGTGCATCTCCGGGCTGCCCTGCGTCGTGTTGCGGTAGCGGGTCAGGTGGATGTAGTCGAATTCGAGCGGGAAATCGAGATGCGGCAGCAGCATCCCGGTAAACACCGCGGCGCCGCCCATCACCGAGAGAACGAGCGGGAACGCGTCGCCGATCTCGGCGCGGATCGCGTCGGCCATCTTCGAGATCGACGCGTTGACGGCGTCGGCCGAGACGATCTCTTCGGAGTGGTCGAAAATGTGGAGGGCTTCTTCGCGGTTCATGTGTTCTGGCGGGCAGTCGGTATACAAATAAGGATGAAGCAGAACGGCCAGCGCGCGCTACGGCAAAAACCCGCGCGCCGGCCGACGGACGGAATCAGCGCATGCCGGGCATCATGCCTTTCAGGCCGCGCATCATCTTCTGCATGTTGCCGCCCTTCAGCTTCTTCATCATCGTACGCATCTGGTCGTACTGGTTCAGCATCCGGTTGACTTCCTGCACCGGCACGCCGGCGCCGGCCGCAATGCGGCGCTTGCGCGTCGCCTTGATGATTTCGGGTTTCGCGCGCTCGGCGGGCGTCATCGAGCTGATGATGCCCTCCATCCGGCGGATCGACTTCTCGGCCTGGCCCATGTCGGCGCCGGCCGCCGCCTGCTGGAACTGCGCGGGGAGTTTGTCCATCAGCGAGGACAAACCGCCCATGTTCTTCATCTGGGAGATCTGCGCGCGGAAATCGTTCAGGTCGAAATCGCCGCCCTTCTTGACCTTGTCGGCGAGCTTCTGCGCGGCCTGCACGTCGACGCCGCGCTGCGCTTCCTCGACGAGCGCGAGGATGTCGCCCATGCCGAGGATCCGGTTCGCCATCCGGTCGGGGTGGAACACCTCGAGGCCGTCGAGCTTCTCGGCGACGCCGACGAACTTGATCGGCTTGCCCGTGACGTGACGCACCGACAGCGCGGCGCCGCCGCGCGAATCGCCGTCGAGCTTGGTCAGCACGACGCCGGTGAGCGGCAGCGTGTCGTTGAACGCCTTCGCGGTGTTGACGGCATCCTGGCCGAGCATCGCGTCGACGACGAACAGCGTTTCGGCCGGCTTCAGCACGCCGTGCAGCGCGGCGATTTCCTGCATCATCGCCTCGTCGATGCCGAGGCGGCCGGCCGTGTCGACGAGCAGCACGTCATGGTAGTGGCGCTTCGCCCAGTCGACGGCCGCGAGCGCGATGTCGACGGGCTTCTGGTCCGGCGTGGACGGGAAGAAGTCGGCGCCGACCTGCTCGGTCACCGTTTTCAGCTGCATGATCGCGGCCGGGCGATACACGTCGCACGACACCGTGAGCACCTTCTTCTTGTACTTCTCGCGCAGCAGCTTCGCGAGCTTGCCCACGGTCGTGGTCTTGCCCGCGCCCTGCAGGCCGGCCATCAGGATCACGGCGGGCGGCGTGACCGCGAGGTTCAGCTCGGCGGCCTTGCCTTCGTAGTCGCCGCCGATCACGGCGGTCAGTTCCTTCTGGACCACGCCGACGAGCGCCTGGCCCGGCGACAGGCTGCTGATCACTTCTTCGCCGAGCGCCTTTTCCTTGACCTTGGCGATGAATTCGCGGACGACCGGCAGCGACACGTCGGCTTCCAGCAGCGCGAGACGCACCTCGCGGAGCATCTCCTGCGTGTTCGCCTCGGTGAGCCGGGCCTCGCCGCGCAGCGTCTTGACGACGCGCGCCATCCGTTGAGTGAGATTGTCGAGCATGGGGAGCGATGGACAGTGGGGCCCGAAGGCGCGGCGGAACCGAACAAAGGGAGCCGTCGCGAGGAGGGGGCCTAGTGTAAACTTCGAACATGGATATTGTACTGTATGCCCTCACCGCATTCCTGTACGGCGGCCTCGCCGTCGCAGGCTGGCGCACGCACCGTCAGGGCGCGACGCCGCTCGTGGCGAGCGTGCCGGCCGTGCCGGTCCCCGCGTCGGCCGCGTCCGGGATGAGCGGGGCCGGCCGCGCGCTGCTGTTCGCCGCGCTGCTCGCGCACGGCGTGCTGCTCCACATGACGATCTTTCCGAACGACGCGATGGTGTTCGGCTTCGCGTTCGCGCTGTCCGCGATGTTCTGGCTCGGCGCCGGCATCTACTGGATCGAGAGCTTCTTCTTCCCGCTCGACAGCCTGCGCCTGCTGGTGCTGCCGCTCGCGTGCGGCGCGTCGCTGCTGCCGCTGATATTCGGCGGCGTGCGGGTGCTGCCTTATGCCGCAGCGCCGCTGTTCAAGCTGCATTTCCTGATCGCGAACATCGCCTATGGGCTGTTCGCGATCGCCGCGCTGCACGCGATCCTGATGCTGATGGTCGAGCGGCGCCTGCAGTCGCTGCGCAACGGCGGGCGCGACGGCTCGACCGGCTGGATCGCGAGCTGGCTCGAAACGCTGCCGCCGCTGCTCACGCTCGAGAAGCTGTTGTTCCGCCTGATCGGCGCCGGCTTCGTGCTGCTGACGCTGACGCTCGCGTCGGGCATCCTGTTCAGCGAGCAGGTCGACGCACGCGCGTTGCGGCTCGACCACAAGACCGTGTTCGCGATCCTGTCGTGGCTGATGTTCGGCGGCCTGCTGGTGGCCCGCAAGACGTCGGGCTGGCGCGGCCGCGGCGCCGCGCGCTGGGTGCTCGTGTCGTTCGCCGCGCTGCTGCTCGCGTATGTCGGTAGCCGGTTCGTTTTCGAGGTGCTGCTGCACCGCTCCGTGGTTTGACCGCAGGTTTCCGATGCGACAGATTCTTCTCCTGATCCTTCTCTTCTTCGCGGGTTCGTGGCTCGCGCGCAAGCTGCGTCACGCGCAGGAACAGGCGCAGGCGCGCGCCGGCCGCGGCGCCGGTTACGACGGTGCGCCCCGTGCCGGGGGTGGCGCCGCGCGCCCGAACGGCGACGTGCGGTCGCTGCCCGAGCCGATGGTGCGCTGTGCCGAATGCGGCGTGCACGCGCCGAAGGGCGACGCCGTCGCCGCGAGCGGCGAATACTTCTGCAGCGCCGAGCATGCGCAGCGCCACGCCGCGCGCGTGAACGGCCGCGACGCGCGATGAGCGACGCGCCGGTGTTGTCGGTCGACGCGAACGGCTGGGTGCGCGAAGCGCGCCATGCGCCGTCGCCGAACTTCGAGGCGCGGCCCGCGGGGGCGGCGCCGACGCTCGTGGTCGTCCACAACATCAGCCTGCCGCCCGGCGAATTCGGCGGCGACGCGATCGAGGCGCTGTTCCTGAACCGCCTCGACTGCGATGCGCACCCCTATTACCAGCGCCACCTGCGCGGCGTGCGCGTGTCCGCCCATTTCCTGATCCGCCGCGACGGCGAGCTGGTGCAGTTCGTGTCGTGCGACGAGCGCGCGTGGCACGCAGGCTCGTCCGAGTTCTTCGGCCGCACGCGCTGCAACGACTTCTCGATCGGCATCGAGCTCGAAGGCGCGGACGACGTGCCGTTCGACGATGCGCAATACGCGGCGCTCGCCGCACTTTCCCGCGCGCTTGCCGCGCGCTACCCGGTCGACGCGTTCGCCGGGCACTCGGACGTCGCGCCGGGCCGCAAGACCGACCCGGGCCCGCATTTCGATTGGCAACGCTTCGCGAGCGATGCCGGGTTTTCCGCCGAATACTTTCCTTTCATTCAGCACTGATCGCGGGGTTTTTTGAGCGGAGAAAGTTTTTTCTCCGATCAATGCCTTGCCGTGTCTGCGCGTGAGCGATGTCAAGTCCTCTATCGCAAATTATCCGTTTGGACGTCCTCCGAATGTCCACTATACTTGGTGCCAGTTGAGCAGTTCTGTACTAGATATAGTGTGTGTCGCAGGGGAAAACCCGAGCGGCACCGGCCGGCGGGCAACGCCGGCGAACAGGGTTCTCACGGCGGCGCGTCAGGCCGGGCGGTCCGGGCGTCGCGATCAGCGCAGCGAACATCGACGGGGCAGGGTACACATGACGAAGCACACGACCGGCTGGGTTGTCGCGCATCGACCGAACCGGCTTCCCCGGCGCATCGCTCGCCTCTTACCGCTCGCGCACCGCATTGCGCAGCGTTCGTTTTAATCCGCGGTTCTCTCCGCACCATCCAACACCAGGAGCTTTGCACATGCAAACCACCGACAACGCGACGTCCCAGTACGAGAGCGCCTCGAGCCGTCCGCTCGGCGGGACCGAACAGGGCGCGAAGGCGCTCGCGCCGCAGGCCACGTTCGCCGACTACAAGGTGATCCGCCGCAACGGCAGCGTGGTGTCGTTCGAACCTTCGAAGATCGCGATCGCGGTGACCAAGGCTTTCCTGGCCGTCAATGGCGGGCAGGGCGCGGCATCGGCGCGCGTCCGCGAGCAGGTCGAACAACTGACGCACAACGTCGTTCGCGCGCTCGTGCGCAGCCGCCCGAACGGCGGTACGTTCCATATCGAAGACATTCAGGACCAGGTCGAACTCGCGCTGATGCGCGGCGGCGAGCACAACGTCGCGCGTGCGTACGTGCTGTATCGCGAGAAGCGTCACCTCGAGCGCCAGCATGCGGGCGAGGAAGCGGCGGCAGCGGGCGGCGAGTCGGCCACCGGCATCAACGTCGTCGACAACGGCGTCACGCGCCCGCTCGACCTGAACGCGCTGCGCGCGCTGATCGTGTCGGCGTGCGACGGTCTCGGCGCTGCGGTTAACCCTGACCCGATCGTCGCGGAGACGGTGAAGAACCTGTACGACGGCGTGCCGATGAGCCAGGTCTACGACTCGGCGATCCTCGCGGCGCGCACGATGATCGAAAAGGATCCGGCATACAGCCAGGTCACGGCCCGCATCCTGCTGCACACGATCCGTCGCGAGATTCTCGGCGAGGAAGTCGTGCAGGCCGAGATGTCGACCCGCTACGCCGAATACTTCCCGCAGTTCCTGAAGCGCGGCGTCGACGCCGGCCTGCTCGACGACAAGCTGCTGCAGTTCGACCTGAAGCGCCTCGGCGAAGCGCTCGACGCGAACCGCGACCTGCAGTTCGGCTACCTCGGCCTGCAGACGCTGTACGACCGCTACTTCCTGCACGTCGAAGGCACCCGCATCGAAATGCCGCAGGCATTCTTCATGCGCGTCGCGATGGGCCTGTCGCTGAACGAGATCGACCGCGAAACGCGCGCGATCGAGTTCTACAACGTGCTGTCGAGCTTCGACTTCATGAGCTCGACGCCGACGCTGTTCAACTCGGGCACGCACCGCTCGCAGCTGTCGTCGTGCTACCTGACGACGGTCGCGGACGATCTCGACGGCATCTATGAAGCGCTGAAGGAAAACGCGCTGCTGTCGAAGTTCGCCGGCGGCCTCGGCAACGACTGGACGCGCGTGCGCGCACTCGGCTCGCATATCAAGGGCACGAACGGCAAGTCGCAAGGCGTGGTGCCGTTCCTGAAGGTCGTGAACGACACGGCCGTCGCGGTGAACCAGGGCGGCAAGCGCAAGGGCGCGGTGTGCGCGTACCTCGAATCGTGGCACCTCGACATCGAGGAGTTCCTGGAGCTGCGCAAGAACACCGGTGACGACCGTCGCCGCACGCACGACATGAACACGGCGAACTGGATTCCCGACCTGTTCATGAAGCGCGTGATGGAAGGCGCCGACTGGACGCTGTTCTCGCCGTCGACCTGCCCGGACCTGCACGACAAGTTCGGCGCCGAATTCGAGAAGGCTTACACGGCTTACGAAGAGAAGGTCGCGCGCGGCGAGATCAAGCTGTTCAAGAAGATCCCGGCGCAGCAGCTGTGGCGCAAGATGCTCGGCATGCTGTTCGAGACGGGCCACCCGTGGATCACGTTCAAGGATCCGTGCAACGTGCGCTCGCCGCAGCAGCACGTCGGCGTCGTCCATTCGTCGAACCTGTGCACGGAAATCACGCTGAACACGAGCGACACCGAAATCGCGGTGTGCAACCTCGGCTCGGTGAACCTCGTCGCCCACCTGGTGAAGCAGGCCGACGGCAGCTACGCGCTCGACCACGACAAGCTCAAGCGCACGATCAGCGTCGCGATGCGCATGCTCGACAACGTGATCGACATCAACTACTACGCGGTGCCGAAGGCGCGCAACTCGAACCTGAAGCACCGCCCGGTCGGCATGGGCATCATGGGCTTCCAGGACTGCCTGCACCTGCTGCGCACGCCGTACGCGTCGCAAGAGGCGGTCGAGTTCGCCGACCGTTCGATGGAAGCCGTCTGCTACTACGCGTACTACGCGTCGACCGAGCTGGCCGAAGAGCGCGGCCGCTACTCGAGCTACCGCGGCTCGCTGTGGGATCGCGGCATCCTCCCGCAGGACACGCTGAAGCTGCTGACGGAAGCGCGCGGCGGCTACGTCGAGGTCGACACGTCGGAATCGCTCGACTGGACGACGCTGCGTTCGCGGATCGCCGCGCACGGCATGCGCAACTCGAACTGCGTCGCGATCGCGCCGACGGCGACGATCTCGAACATCATCGGCGTGTCGGCCTGTATCGAGCCGACTTTCCAGAACCTGTACGTGAAGTCGAACCTGTCGGGTGAATTCACGGTGGTGAACGAGTATCTCGTTCGCGACCTGAAGGAACGCGGCCTGTGGGACGAAGTGATGGTCGCCGACCTGAAGTACTTCGACGGCATGCTGTCGCGCATCGACCGCATCCCGGCCGACCTGCGCGCGATCTACGCGACCGCGTTCGAGGTCGATCCGACGTGGCTCGTCGAAGCGGCATCGCGTCGCCAGAAGTGGATCGATCAGGCGCAGTCGCTGAACATCTACATGGGCGGCGCGTCGGGCAAGAAGCTCGACGAGACCTACAAGCTCGCATGGCTGCGCGGCCTGAAGACGACCTACTACCTCCGCACGATGGCGGCGACGCACGTCGAGAAGTCGACGGTCGCACACGGCGCGCTGAACGCAGTGCCGACGGGCGGTGCGGGCGGCAGCGGCGGCGCGCAAGGCGCAGCGGGCGGCTTCAGTGCGGCCGGCGGCGGTGCGTCGTCGGGCGCGGTCAACGCGGCGCCGGCACTCGCGCCGGTCGAAGCAGACGGCCCGGTGTGCACGATGCGTCCGGGCGACCCCGGCTTCGACGAGTGCGAAGCGTGCCAGTAACGCAGTGCGCCTGACCTGAGAAGCAGGCCCGAGCGGCGCACACGACAATCGATCGAGGTTGAAGTGTGCGCCGCGCTCAACTAAAAAAATGATAAGGAATCTGTAGCGCGACACCTGCGTTGCAGGCAATGACAAGCGATCGAAACATCTCCGACGGCGTCGCGTTTCGATCGGCGTTCGATGCGTCGAGCGCACCTCGCGATACAAGCGCGACTCACGTCGCGCGCTGCATGAACGACGATGCGTTGCTCAAAGTGTTGTATCGAGGTCGCAACGCGAATCGAAAAAAGGATTTTTCGTGAGCGAACCCTTTTATCGCTCAGGAAAAGATGGTACAAACCGTTCTAAATTGATGGTGAGAATTTATGCTCAACTGGGATGACGAGAAGACTGCCGTAACCCCCGCGAGCGGAGCGCAGCAAAACGCCATGCGCACCTCCGCCGGGATGGCTGTCGGAATGCAGGCTGCAACGCCTGCCGCCCATCAGGTCCGTGACATTTTCGAAGGCGATCTCGCGGTGCCGCCGCAAGCATCGGCTGTTCCCGCCGGCGGTACGGAAGCGCGGGTCAATGTCGCCGACAAGCGCATCATCAACGGCCAGACCGACGTCAATCAGCTGGTGCCGTTCAAGTACAAGTGGGCGTGGGAAAAGTATCTGGCCGGTTGCGCGAACCACTGGATGCCGCAGGAAATCAACATGTCCCGCGACATCGCGCTGTGGAAGGACCCGAATGGTCTGACCGAGGACGAGCGCCGCATCGTGAAGCGCAACCTCGGCTTCTTCGTGACGGCCGATTCGCTCGCGGCGAACAACATCGTGCTCGGCACGTACCGCCACATCACGGCGCCCGAGTGCCGGCAGTTCCTGCTGCGCCAGGCGTTCGAAGAAGCGATCCACACGCACGCGTACCAATACATCGTCGAATCGCTCGGTCTCGACGAAGGCGAGATCTTCAACGCGTATCACGAGGTCACGTCGATCCGCGCGAAGGACGAATTCCTGATCCCGTTCATTCATACGCTGACGGACCCGGCCTTCAAGACCGGCACGCTCGAAGCGGATCAGAAGCTGCTGAAGTCGCTGATCGTGTTCGCCTGCATCATGGAAGGCCTGTTCTTCTATGTCGGGTTTACGCAGATCCTCGCACTCGGCCGCCAGAACAAGATGACGGGTGCTGCGGAGCAATATCAGTACATCCTGCGCGACGAGTCGATGCACTGCAACTTCGGCATCGACCTGATCAACCAGATCAAGCTCGAGAACCCGCATCTCTGGACCGCGGAATTCCGCGCCGAGATCCGCGAGCTGTTCAAGCAGGCTGTCGAACTCGAATACCGCTACGCCGAGGACACGATGCCGCGCGGCGTGCTGGGTTTGAACGCGTCGATGTTCAAGAGCTATCTGCGCTTCATCAGCAACCGCCGTTGCCAGCAGATCGGCCTCGACCCGCTGTTCCCGAACGAGGAAAACCCGTTCCCGTGGATGAGCGAGATGATCGACCTGAAGAAGGAGCGCAACTTCTTCGAGACGCGTGTGATCGAGTATCAGACGGGGGGCGCGCTGTCCTGGGAATAACCCGCGGCAGCGAACCCGTTACATGATGGAGCAGCCGGTGGCCTCTCGGCCCTGGCCCAAGGTTTAGGAGCAAGAACGCCTGATGCAAAGCATGCCCGGTGCCTTAACGGCCCAACGATACGACAGGCACTTTGCGAACCCTTCAGTGGGATGGGCAAACTTCCCTCCGGAAAAAGCGGACGGCCGTGTGGCGGTCCGCTTGATCAAGCGATTAGGGGTAGCGGCGCGAGGTGCGCCGGCTACCGACTTGATTTGGCGCGCGAGGCCGGGCGGTCACGCGCGCCATACCGTATTCATTAGCGTAAGCGCGCGGTATCTGCGTACGCCGATGAATAGCCCGCTTCGAAGCGCACGTCCTGAACAGCGTCCGCGGGAAGCGGGTTTTGACGAAGGGTGTAGTTTGAACTGACTCTCATCTGAACCTGAAGGAGAACAACATGGCTACTGCCAAGAAGAAACCGGCTGCTAAGAAGGTTGCTGCCAAGAAGACCGTTGCGAAGAAGGCTGCTGCTCCGGCGAAGAAGGCCGCGGTGAAGAAGGTTGCTGCGAAGAAGGTCGCGGTGAAGAAGGTTGCCGCGAAGAAGGCAGCACCGGCGAAGAAGGCCGCTGCAAAGAAGGTCGCAGCCAAGAAGGTCGCAACGAAGAAGGTTGCAGCCAAGAAGGTCGCAGCGAAGAAAGTCGCGGTGAAGAAGGTTGCTGCAAAGAAGGCGGCACCGGCCAAGAAGGCCGCCGCGAAGAAGGTTGCAGCCAAGAAAGTCGCAGTGAAGAAGGTTGCTGCGAAGAAGGCCGCACCGGCGAAGAAGGCTGCTGCGAAGAAGGCTGCGCCGGCGAAGAAGGCTGCTGCCAAGAAGGCCGCGCCTGCGAAGAAGGCTGCCGCGAAGAAGGCTGCGCCCGCCAAGAAGGCTGCCCCTGCGAAGACGGCTGCCGCCCCGGCGAAGAAGGCTGCTGCCCCGAAGAAGGCCGTCGTGAAGAAGGCTGCACCGGCAACGACCGCGTCGACCGCATCGGTTGCGCCGGCATCGGGCGTGAAGACCGCGCTCAACCCGGCAGCGGCATGGCCGTTCCCGACCGGCAGCCGTCCGTAATCGCGGCTGAGCAGCATCACCCGGGCACTCACGTGGTGTCCGTGGGTTGAGTAGCGCTACTCAATCAGTCCCGCCATCTGGTTCAGGTGGCGGGATTTTTTTCGTCCGTATGAGTCGTCGCTGAGCCGCCGATAGGGTGCCGCTCGGCTGGCCGACGCGAGCGCCGACGAAAACGGGCGGACGAAAAAAAACGCATGTGCGGCTTCGCACATGCGTTCGACCGCGGCTTGCGCCGCGTGCTGAGGATACCGGTTAGTGCGTGACGCGCGTGACGCCGCCGCTCGACAGCAGACGGACACGCTCGCCGGCGCGGAACGCTTCGCCGCTTGCCGCCTGCGTGATCGAGCGCAGATCGCCGTTGTCGAGGCGCACGGTGATTTCCACACCGTTCGCCGTGCTGAGGTTTTCGCCGACCGCGTTACCCGCCACCGCGCCGACGAGGCCGCCGGCGATCGCCGTCAGGATCGAGCCCTTGCCGCCGCCGATCGCGCTGCCCGCGACCGCGCCGAGTGCGCCGCCGCCGAGCGTGCCGATCGCGCTGCCGCCGCCGTCGGACTGGATGCGCACCGCACGGACGCTTTCGACCGTGCCCATGCGGACCGTCTGTTCGCGCTGCGCCTGGCCGACGCTATAGACATCCGCCGAACCGGGTGCCGTGAAGCAGCCGGCGAGGGACAGCGTGGCCGTCAGCATGGCCGCGAGCGTGAGGGTTTTTTTCGTCAACATCTTTGCTCTCCCACAATATTCATTTGAGACTGTAACCGAATGCAGTCTCGAAACGCGCGTCGATTTCGGCGCGCGTCAGTACGTAACTTTGGGGCCCCTGATGGGCGATCTTCAGCGAGCCCATCAGGCTCGCGAGGCGGCCGGTGGTTGCCCAGTCGAGGCCGTGCTCGATGCCGTAGAGCAGGCCGCCCCGGAAGGCGTCGCCGCAGCCGGTCGGATCGGCGATGCGCTCGGCCGGCACGACCGGAATCTGCTCCGCACCCTGCTTGTGGCGGATCGTCGCGCCGTGCTCGCCACGCGTGATGACGAGCGCATCGACCCGGCTGGCGATTTCATCTTCGGACCATCCCGTCTTGTCGCTCACCAGCTTGGCCTCGTAGTCGTTGACCGCTACGTAGGTCGCAAGTTCAATGCTGCGGCGCAGCGTCGCACCGTCGAACAGCGGCAGGCCCTGACCCGGATCGAACACGAACGGCACACCGGCCTCGGCGAGCTCTTCCACGTGCTGCACCATCCCGTCGAAGCCGTCCGGGCCGACGATCGCGAGCTTGATGTCCGGCGCGTCGCCCGCGTGGTTCAGGTGCGATTGCATCATCGCGCCCGGGTGGAACGCCGCGATCTGGTTGTTGTCGAGATCGGTCGTGATCATCGCCTGCGCGGTGTACGTTTCGGGCAGCACGAGAACGTGGTCGCGGCGCAGGCCGAGCTGGTCGAGCCGGTCGAGATACGGCTGCGCATCCAGCGCGCCTATCGTCCCCATGATCCGCGCATCGCCGCCGAGCAGGTGCAGCGCATACCCGATGTTGCCCGCGCAGCCGCCGAATTCGCGGCGCATCGTCGGCACGAGGAAGCTCAGGTTGATGAGGTGCACCTGGTCGGGCAGGATGTGCTCGCGGAACCGCCCTTCGAAGGTCATGATGGAGTCGTAGGCGATCGAGCCGCAAATCAGCGTAGCCAAGGTGTGCGTTCCTGTAGAAATGAGGGGCCCTGCGCGACAACGCCGCGCGAAGGGCGCGGCGCGGCAGGGGAAAGCGGAAGAAAGCTTACTTCAGTGCGGCGAGCGCTGCATCGTAGTTCGGCTCGTCCTTGATTTCGCCGACGAGTTCCGCGTGGATCACCTTGTCCTGCGCGTCGAGCACGACCACCGCGCGTGCGGTCAGGCCGTTCAGCGGGCCGCTCGTCACGTCGACGCCGTATGCGTTCGCGAACGCGCGGCCGGTGCGGAACGTCGATGCCGTCACGACGTTCGCGAGGCCTTCGGTCGTGCAGAAGCGCGTGGCGGCGAACGGCAGGTCGGCGGACACGACGATCACGACCGTGTTGTCGAGCGACGACGCGGCTTCGTTGAACTTGCGGGTCGACGTCGCGCAGGTCGGCGTGTCGAGGCTCGGCACGATGTTCAGCACCTTGCGCTTGCCGGCGAAGCTGGCGAGCGACAGATCGGCGAGATCCTTGCCGACCAGCTTGAAATCGGCGGCTTGCGCGCCGACGGCCGGGAACGTGCCGGCGAGATCGATCGGGTTGCCACCCAGCGTAACTTTGCTCATGTTCGTGCTCCGAAATAGCGCGCCGCTCGGGCGCGCGGGTTGAGACGGGCGCGCAAGCGCGCCGCGGCGCGTCACGGATAGAAAATCTGGACGCGGAAATTCGAGGCGGGCGTGCCGTTCGTGTCGATGCGGACGACCATCGTCTGCGTCGTGCCGGGCGGCAGCCCGGCGTCGATCGGCGTGCCCGGGCGCACGTAGTCGCGCGGCGCGAGCACGCGGCGCACGGTGACGTGATTGGTGTCGTCGAGCAGCGTGAGTTCGAGCGACGGGTACGCGAGTGCGACGCGGTAGCGGTTCGTCAGCGGCACCTTCAGTTCGAGCTCGCGCGGGCCGTCGAGCTGGCGCAGGTCGGTCGCGTCGAGCCGCAGCCCGTCGATCGCGCGCGGCGGCGTGACCGTGCAGCCGAGCGGCGCGCACGCCTGCCGGAACCAGCCCTGCGTGACAGGCCAGTAGATCATCAGCGTTTCGCGTTGCCACCACGCCAGTTGCGCGACGAGCAGCCCGACCAGCGCGGCTGCGACGAGGCCGCCGAAAAAGCCGCCGAGCATCCCGCGTCGCTGCGGCGCGCGCGTCTCGCGCGTGACGGCGAAGTGCGGGCGATCGTCGTCGGTCAGTGCGGCGGGGAAGGGGACGGCGGGTTGGGCGGCCGGTGGGGTGACGGTCCGGGCGACTGGTTCATCGGCTGCCGCTGCTGTCGCGGCGTTGTCGTGCCGGGAGAAGGTGTCGGGTTCCGATGCGGTCTCGGTTTCGGCTTCGGCTTCGGTGATGGCCGGTGCGGGCGTGAACGCGAAACGCGGTTCGCGCGGCGCGCGTTCGTCGTCCGGCGCCGCGAAGTGCGTGGGCACGACGGGTTCGTCCGGTTCGGCGGCGGTTTCCGTTTCGGGCGGCAGGTGAGCGACGAAGCGGGGCTCGCGCGGGTCGCGCTCGACCGGCGCGGGCAACGGCGCGGCTTCTTCGGTGTCGTGCGGTTCGTGCTGCGTTTGCGGCGAATGCGGTTCGGCCGGTTGCTCGACGGCTGCCGAGGCATCGAGTTCGGCCGGAGACGACGCGAACGGCTCGGGCGTACCCGACAGGTGGACGACGCCGGCTTCCGTGGAAGGAAGCGCGAGCGGTATCAACGGCTCGGTGCGCAAGGTTTCGACGCTGTGCTGCAGCGACGGATCGACGCCGGCGTCGAGCCACGGCGCCCACATGTCCCAGCCTTCCGGCTTGTAATCGGCGCCGGTCGGCAATTCGGGCGGCGCGTCGGCGGTGAACAGCCGAGCCGGGGCGGCCTGCTGGTGTGCGTTGCCGCCGTGCGGCGCGGCGGCCGGTTCCGTCAATGCCGGCTCGGGCTGCGGCGCATACTCGGGAACGAGCGATTCGGCGGCGTTGAAGACTTCGTGGCAATGGCCGCAGCGCACGAGCCCCTGATGCAGCGAGAGCTGTTCCTGCTGCAGCCGGAAGACGGTTTCGCAATGAGGGCAGCGCGTCGCAAGAAGCATGTCGAGCCGGGCGGCCTGCTGGCCAGAGTGAAGGACAGCGCTATTCTAATGGCTTTCGCGCCGGGTTCCGGCAAGGCATACCCAACCTTCGTGTTCGCGCCAGACCGAGATGTCGACGTAGCGCGCATAAACGGCCGCGACTTCGTCCGCCTGGCGCGCGAGCACGCCCGACAGCGCGATGCGCCCGCCTGGCTTGACCTTCGATGCGAGCATCGATGCCATCAGCTTCAGCGGGTTCGACAGGATGTTCGCGACGACGATGTCGAATTCGCCGTCCGGGCATGCATCGGGCAGCCCGTACGTGACTTCCGCCCGATTGCGCTCGCTGTTCTGGCGCGCCGATTCGACCGCTTGGGGGTCGATGTCGATGCCGATCACGGGGTTCGCCCCGCATTTCTTCGCGAGGATCGCGAGAATGCCCGAGCCGCAACCGTAGTCGAGCACCGACTGGCCTGGCTCCACCGACTGCTCGAGCCACTCCATGCACAGACGGGTCGTGGGATGGCTGCCGGTGCCGAATGCGAGGCCGGGGTCGAGTTCGAGGACGAGCGCATCGGGATCGGGCGCATCGTGCCACGACGGCACGACCCAGATCCGCTCGCCGATCGGGATCGGCTCGAACTGCGACTGCGTGAGCCGCACCCAGTCCTGCTCCTCGACTTCGCGCACGACGAACTTCGGCGTTTCGGCGAGGCCGATCTCGTTCGCGGCCGCCGCGAGCAGCACGGCCGGCTCGTGATCGGCGGACAACAGCGCGACCACGCGCGAGTGCTGCCACGCGGTGCGATCGGGCACGAGGCCCGGCTCGCCGAAGAGCGGCTGTTCGTCGGGCGTGTCGGCGTCGGCGTCCTCGACGGACACCGACAGCGCGCCGAGATCGAGCAGCGCGTCGGACAGGGCCTCCGCATGCTCGCGGGCCAGTTCGACGACGAGTTCGCGATAACTCATGCTTACGCTTCTTCCGGTGCGACCTGCTGCTTCTGCGCGAGCCGGTTTTCGAGGTAATGGATGCTGGTGCCGCCTTCGACGAACTTCGCGTCGATCATCAACTCGCGGTGCAGCGGGATGTTGGTCTGGATGCCTTCGACGACCATTTCCGACAGCGCGATGCGCATCCGGCGGATCGCCTGCTCGCGCGTCGCGCCGTAGGTGATCAGCTTGCCGATCATCGAATCATAGTTCGGCGGCACGAAATAGCCATTGTAGGCGTGCGAATCGACGCGCACGCCGGGGCCGCCCGGCGTATGCCACGACGTGATCCGGCCCGGCGACGGCGTGAACTTGAACGGATCTTCGGCGTTGATCCGGCATTCGATCGCATGTCCGCGGAACTGGATGTCGCGCTGGCGCAGCGTGAGCTTCTCGCCGGCCGCGATGCGGATCTGTTCCTGCACGATGTCGACGCCGGTGATCAGTTCCGATACCGGGTGCTCGACCTGCACGCGCGTGTTCATCTCGATGAAGTAGAACTCGCCGTTTTCGTACAGGAATTCGAACGTGCCCGCGCCGAGGTAGCCCATCTTCTTGCATGCGTCCGCGCAGCGGTCGCCGATGCGGTCGATCAGGCGACGCGGAATGCCGGGCGCCGGCGCTTCCTCGATCACCTTCTGGTGGCGGCGCTGCATCGAGCAGTCGCGCTCGCCGAGCCAGATCGCGTTCTTGTGCGCGTCCGACAGCACCTGGATCTCGATGTGGCGCGGGTTCTCGAGGAACTTCTCCATGTACACCTGCGGGTTGCCGAACGCACGGCCGGCTTCCTCGCGGGTCATGTTCACCGCGTTGACGAGCGCGGCCTCGGTGTGCACGACGCGCATCCCGCGCCCGCCGCCGCCGCCCGCCGCCTTGATGATGACCGGATAGCCGATCGCGCGCGCAATCTTGACGATCTCCTTCGGATCGTCCGGCAACGCGCCTTCCGAGCCCGGCACGCACGGCACGCCGGTCTTGATCATCGTCTGCTTCGCGGTGACCTTGTCGCCCATCATGCGGATCGTTTCCGGGCGCGGGCCGATGAACGTGAAGCCCGACTGCTCGACGCGCTCCGCGAAATCGGCGTTTTCCGACAGGAAGCCGTAACCGGGGTGGATCGCCTCGGCATCGGTGACTTCCGCGGCGCTGATCAGCGCCGGCATGTTCAGGTAGCTCAGGTTCGACGGGGCCGGGCCGATACAGACGGCTTCGTCCGCGAGGCGCACGTACTTGGCTTCCTTGTCGGCTTCCGAGTACACGACCACCGTCTTGACGCCGAGTTCGCGGCACGCGCGCTGGATGCGCAGCGCGATTTCACCGCGGTTGGCAATGAGGATTTTTTCAAACATAGCGAGTATTCGTCTCTTCGAGGGGCGCGCGAACGGCGCCTGGCGAGCATCTCGGCGGCGCGCGGCCGGCAGGGCCGCGCGGCGGGCTTAGCCGATCACGAAAAGCGGCTGGCCGTATTCGACGGCCTGGCCGTTCTCGACGAGGATTTCCTTGATCACGCCGGCCTTGTCCGACTCGATCTCGTTGAGCAGCTTCATCGCTTCGATGATGCAGATCGTCTGGCCTTCCTTGACCGTGTCGCCAGCCTGCACGAACGGGTCGGCGCCCGGCGACGGCGCGCGATAGAACGTGCCGACCATCGGCGACGTCACGACGTGGCCCTGCGGGACGGCCGGTGCGGCGGCTGCCGGCGCAGCCGCACCGTCGGTCGGCGGCGCGGCCGACGGAGCCGGCGCGCTGACTTGCGGGGCATACCCAGCCGTCGGCTGCACGTAGACCGGCGGCGCGTTCTTGACGATGCGCACCTTGCCTTCGCCTTCCGTCACTTCCAGCTCGGAGATGCCGGATTCGGAAACGAGGTCGATCAGAGTTTTCAGCTTACGAAGATCCATCGGGAATTCCCCTTTCAATACGTGAAAGCGCCGGTGAGGGGCCGGCGCTGAATCTAGATCGCGAAATCAGCCGCGCGACGCGCCTTGCAGCTTGTCCAGCGCGTACTCGAGCGCGTACAGATAACCTTTCCAGCCGAGCCCGCAGATCACGCCTTCGGCCTGGTCGGAAAAGTAGGAGTGGTGCCTGAACGCTTCGCGGCGATGCACGTTCGACAGGTGAATCTCGACGAACGGGATGCCGACGCCGGCGATCGCGTCCCGGATCGCAACGCTCGTGTGCGTGTACGCGGCCGGATTGATCAGGATGAAATCGGTCTGTTCCTCCCGCGCGGCCTGGATGCGGTCGACCAGCGCGCCTTCATGGTTGCTCTGGAACGACGACAGTTCGGCGCCGGCTTCCCGGGCGCGCGCGGCAAGCGCCTGATCGATCTGCGCGAGCGTGACGCGGCCGTACACCTCCGGTTCCCGGGTGCCGAGAAGGTTCAGGTTGGGGCCGTGCAGCACCAGCAATCGTGTCATGGTCGCTTCTATTTCTGCGGAATTGCGCGAACTTTAGCGCTATTTAGAGAAATTTGTCTAGTTTTGCCGAACGGCCAGGCGCGCCGAACCCGCAAGAATTACCGGCGCGGGCGCAAAGTATCGGCGAATTCACGCGAAATTGCGGCGATCGACCTGCAAATCGCCGCCAACGCGCGGGCTGCCGTTCGGGCAGATTACAGCGCGTCGAGCGTCTTTTTCAGCTCGGCCGGTTGGATTTGTCCCAATTTTGTCTCGCGGATCTTGCCGGTTTCGTCGATGACGACGGTAAACGGCAGCGCGCCGGCGGTATTTCCAAAATTGCGGGCCAGATCGGCGCCCGCATACCCGCTGACGAAAACCGGATAGTCGACCTTCACCTTCTGCAGGAAGTTCTTCACGTTCTGTTCGGAATCGACGCCGATTCCGACGAAACGGATGCCCTTCTGCTTGTACTGGTGCGACAGCGCGACGAGCTCCGGCATCTCCTCGACGCACGGGCCGCACCACGACGCCCAGAAATTGACCACGACTTTCTGGCCCTTGAAGGCCGCCAGCGTGGCCGGCTTGCCGTCGACGCCGGCGAGCGACGACGCCCACAGCTGGTCGACCGGGTTAAGGTGGGCGGCCGGCGCCGCGACCGCGACGCCGTCGTCGGCCGTGCTGCGGAACCAGTGGCCGGCGGCGATCCCGCCGGCAACGGCGGCGGCCGCGACCACCGCGAGCGCCAACTTGCGTTTCATCATCATCGTTGGATCATTCCGGTTCGGAAGGAGCGTGGCCTGCTTCGACGAGCGCGCGCAGCGCCGCGGCGTCCGCGCGGGCGACGCGGCCGCGCGCATCGGCCTTCACCGCGCCGCGCAGGTCGTCGCTCGCATACAGCGCGAGATGGATGCCGATCGCATCCACGTCGCGTCGCGGGCGCCACAGGAAACTGAGCGTCTCGACGTCGCCGCGGCCCGCGAAATGCCGCGTCTCGGACACGTCGTACTGGACGTTCTGGTTCAGCAGGTAGATCGCGACGTCCTTCGGGTTGTCGGTGAATGCCTGCAAATGGATATCCGAATGCGCGTTCGCGGTGCCGTTCAGCACGGCGCCCGTCACATAAGGATGGAAATCGGCGAGCCGGCGCATCCAGTCGAGCGCGATCTCGCGCAGGCGGCGCAGTTCGTCCGGCTGCGTGTCGCTCTGGAACAGCGCGAGGTATTCGCGCAGTTCTTCCTCGATCTGGTCGTTATCCGGCAGCCATTCGCCGGCAACGCGCACATCGCCCAGTAATTGGCGCGCGGCCTTGCGCTTCGCGCCGGCATAGTCCTGGCCGTCCTCCGCGATCAGGCGGGCGGCGGACTGGGCGATTTCCTCGCGGACGCGCCGCGGGTCGACAAGAGGTTTGCGAGACATGATCCGGCAATCATACTCGATCGCCACGCCGCCCGAGCACGGGCGCCGCGGCCCGCCCTCCGAGGGCGCCGGCGCCGTTCGCGCGTATCGTTCGGGCCGCCGGGCATCGCAGGCCGTCAGTTACAATAGTGTTCTTTGTGTCGCGGCCAGGTCGTTGGCCGGGCGCCGGCCGCACGGCCTCGCCGGCGCGCCGCACACGCATCCTTTCCGAATCGACGGCGCCCGGCGCGCGAAAGCATTCATCTATGCACATCCACATTCTTGGCATCTGCGGCACCTTCATGGGCGGTCTCGCCGTACTCGCGCGCGAGGCGGGCCACACGGTGACGGGTTGCGACGCGGGCGTCTATCCGCCGATGAGCACGCAGCTCGAGGCGCAGGGCATCACGCTGATCGAGGGCTACGGCGCCGAGCAGATCGACCTGAAACCGGACCTGTTCGTGATCGGCAACGTCGTTACGCGCGGCAATCCGCTGATGGAGGCGATCCTCGATCGCGGCCTGCCTTACGTGTCGGGCCCGCAGTGGCTCGGCGAGCACGTGCTCGCCGGCAAGTGGGTGCTCGCGGTCGCGGGCACGCACGGCAAGACGACCACGTCGTCGATGCTCGCCTGGCTGCTGGAAGACGCCGGGCTGAACCCGGGCTTCCTGATCGGCGGCGTGCCGCTGAACTTCGGCGTGTCGGCGCGGCTCACCGATTCGAGCTTCTTCGTGATCGAAGCGGACGAGTACGACACGGCATTCTTCGACAAGCGCTCGAAGTTCGTGCACTACCGGCCGCGCACCGCGGTACTGAACAACCTCGAATTCGATCACGCCGACATCTTCCCCGATCTCGCCGCGATCGAAACGCAATTCCATCATCTGGTGCGCACCGTGCCCGGCGTCGGGCGGATCGTCACGAACGGCCGCTCGGATGCGCTCGAGCGCGTGCTGGCGCGCGGCTGCTGGAGCGAGGTCGAGCGTTTCGGCGTCGACGGCGGCTGGCAAGCGCTGCCGGCCGAGGACGGCGTGCCGGTCGACGAGCGCTTCGCGGTGTATTCGCACGCGGAGCGCGTCGGCGAAGTCGCGTGGCAGGTGCAGGGCGACCACAACCGGATGAATGCGCTCGCGGCGATCGCCGCCGCGCGGCATGTCGGCGTGCCGCCCGCGCAGGCTGCCGTTTCGCTGGCGTCGTTCCGCAACGTGAAGCGCCGCATGGAAGTGCGCGGCAGCGTGGACGGCGTGACCGTCTATGACGATTTCGCGCACCATCCGACCGCGATCGACACCACCATCGCCGGCCTTCGTGCGCGTATCGGCCGCCAGAATGCCCGCATCCTCGCCGTGCTCGAGCCGCGCTCGAACACGATGAAGCTCGGCGTGATGAAGTCGCAATTGCCGGCGAGCCTCGCCGATGCCGATCTCGTATTCGGCTACGGCGCGCCGACCGGGCGCGACGCGCTCGGCTGGAATCTCGCCGAAGCGCTCACGCCGCTCGGCGAGCGCGCGCGCGCATTCGACGATCTGCATCTGCTGGTGAAGGCGGTGGTCGAGGCCGCGCGTCCGGGCGACCACGTGCTCGTGATGAGCAACGGCGGCTTCGGCGGCGTGCACCAGAAGCTGCTCGACGCGCTCGGGAGCCGGCCGTGATTTTGTATCTGCACGGCTTCCGGTCGTCGCCGGAATCGCAGAAGTCGCGCCTGCTCGCCGCGCGCATGGCCGAACTCGGCCGCACCGGCGAGTGGCGGTGCCCGTCGCTGTCGGTGTCGCCGCTCGAGGCGATCGCGGTGGCGGAAGCGGAGGTCGCGGGCGCGCGCGACGTGACCGTGATCGGCAGCTCGCTCGGCGGCTATTACGCGACGCGGCTCGCCGAAAAGCATGGCTGGAAAGCCGTGTTGCTGAATCCGGCGATCGTGCCGCAGCGCGATCTCGAGCAGCATCTGGGCGAGCAGCCGCTGTGGCACGGCGGCGGCACGATCGTCGTCGAGCGCCGTCATCTGCACGAACTCGACGCACTGCGCGTGCCGGCGATCACGCGTGCCGACCGCTACTATCTGTTCGCGGCGACCGGCGACGAAGTGCTCGATTACCGCGAGATGCTCGCCCATTACCCGGGCGCGAAAACCCGCGTGATCGACGGCAGCGATCACGGTATCAGCGAATTTGCCGACTATGTCGACGACGTTCTCGCGTTTTGCGACGGAAAGACGTCATAAACCGGCCACGTGCCGATCGAATTCCCATCATCATGCGGCGCCGCCGATGCGGCGCCCGGCAGTCTGAACGAGAGTACTGAGTGAACGTTTTCTTCGAGGAATCGGGCAGTTTCAAGGCGGGCAGCGTGCTGTCGCGCCAGGGCGACGCGTTTCAGGTCGAGTTGCCCGGCGGGCGGCGGGCAAAGGTGCGCGCGAAAGACGTGCTGATCGAATTCGACAAGCCGGCCGCGGGCGAACTGATGCAGGAGGCCGACACGGCCGCGCAGCAGATCGACCTTGACTTCCTGTGGGAATGCGCGCCGGCCGACGAGTTCGCGTATACGGCGCTCGCCGCCGAATACTTCGGCGCGACGTACGGCCCGGTCGAGCGCGCGGCGCTGGTGCTGCGGCTGCACGGCTCGCCCGTCTATTTCCGCCGCAAGGGGCGCGGCCAGTACCAGCGCGCGCCGGAAGAGCAGCTCAAGATGGCGCTCGCGTCGCTCGAGCGCAAGCGCCAGCAGGCGCTCGTGCAGGCGCAGTATGAAGAAGAACTGAAGGCCGGCAAGCTGCCGGAAGCGTTCGCGGGCAAGGTGCTCGGGCTGCTGACGCGGCCGGACAAGAATTCGATCGAATACAAGGCGATGGAAGCGGCGGCCGGCGCGCGCGGCGTGTCGCCGGCGCGGCTGATGCTCGACTGCGGCGGCATCGAGTCGCCGCGTGCGCTGCACGAAGCACGCTTCCTCGCGGAATTCTTCCCGCACGGCACCGGCTTTCCGCCCGTCACGGTCGGCCCGCTGCCGGACGACCTGCCGCGCGCGAACGTCGAGGCGTTCTCGATCGACGACATCACGACGACCGAAATCGACGACGCGTTCTCGGTCGAGCACCTGTCGGACGGCCGGGTGCGGATCGGCGTGCACATCGCGGCGCCGGCGCTCGGCATCGTGCGCGGCGATCCGGTCGACGCGATCGCGCGCGCGCGCCTGTCGACCGTCTACATGCCGGGCGACAAGATCACGATGCTGCCGGACGACGTCGTCGACGTGTTCACGCTGAAAGAGGGCGATTACCGGCCGGCGCTGTCGCTGTACATCATCGTCAACCGCGAGACGCAGGACATCGTCGCGAACGAAACGCGCGCCGAGCTCGTGTTCGTGAAGAACAACCTGCGCCACAACACGCTCGACGAGCTCGTGAACGAAGAGACGCTCGCGGCCGGCACCGGCGACTATCCGCACAAGGACGACATCGCCGTGCTGTGGCCGCTCGCGCAGGCGCTGTTCGAGAAGCGCCAGGTCGCGCGTGCGGGCTACGGCCTGAAGCGCGAGGTGCAGCGCAACACCGACTACAACTTCTACGTCGAAGGCGAGCACGTGACGATCACGCCGCGCCGCCGCGGCTCGCCGCTCGACCTGATCGTGTCGGAGCTCGCGATCCTCGCGAACTCGACCTGGGGCGCGTTCCTGCACGACCACACGGTGCCGGGCATCTACCGGTCGCAGCGCGGTTTCGGCGCGCCGGGCCCGAAGCGCACGCGGATGCAGACGACGGCCGCGCCGCACGAAGGCCTCGGCGTCGCGCAGTACGCGTGGAGCACGTCGCCGCTGCGCCGCTACGTCGACCTCGTGAACCAGTGGCAACTGCTCGCGTGCGTGCAGCACGGCGTGACCGCGAAGCTCGCCGCGCCGTTCAAGCCGAAGGACGCCGATCTCTACGCGGTCGTGCAGGGCTTCGACGATACGTACACGGCCTACGCCGACTACCAGCGCCGGATGGAGTACTTCTGGTGCCTGCGCTGGCTCGCGCAGGAGCAGAAGAAGCAGGTGGTCGCGAGCGTCGTGAAGGGCGATCTCGTGCGCCTCGAGGACATCCCGCTGCTGTTGCACGTGCCGGGGCTCGGCGTGCATGCGCGCGGCACGCGCGTGCTGCTCGACGTGATGTCGCTCGACGAGCTGACGATCGAGGCGTCGGTGCGCCTGCTGAACGTGCTCGACGCGCCGACCGTGACGAGCGGCGACGCGGCCGACGAAGAGGATGACGCCGAAGGCGGCGACGACACGCTGGTCGACGCGCAAGACGCGTCGGCGCAAACCGACGCCGAGGCGCTGGCCGAATCGGGCGACGCGGCGGCAGAGGGCGGCGAAGCCGCGAGCGGCAACGACGGCGAAGAGGGGCGCGCATCATGAACTCAGCTGTGTCGACGCGCGGCACGGATCGCTATGTCGTGTTCGGCAACCCGGTGGCGCACAGCAAGTCGCCGTTCATCCACGCGCAGTTCGCCGCGCAGACCGGCGAGCCGATCGAGTATACGCACCGGCTCGCGCCGGTCGACGGATTCGAGGCCGCCGTGCGCGCGTTCGTCGCCGAAGGCGGTCGCGGCGCGAACGTGACGGTGCCGTTCAAGCTCGACGCGCATGCGCTCGCCGACACGCTGTCGCCGCGCGCGGCGGCGGCAGGCGCGGTGAATACGCTGTGCATCGACGCGGACGGCCGCCTCCACGGCGACAACACCGACGGCGTCGGCCTCGTGCGCGACATCGAAGCGAATCTCGGCGTGTCGCTCGCGGGTGCGCGCATCCTGCTGCTCGGCGCGGGCGGCGCCGCGCGCGGCGTCGTGCTGCCGCTGCTCGACCGCGCGCCGCTGTCGCTCACGATCGTGAACCGCACCGCGAGCAAGGCCGAAGCGCTCGTCGGCCAGTTCATGCAGGCCGCGCACGATGCGGGCTGCACGCTCGCGGGCGGCGGCCCCGGCGTCGTGCGAGCGGAGCCGTACGACGTGGTGATCAATGCGACGGCCGGCAGCCTCGATGCCGCGCTGCCGGAATGCGACGCGGCCGCGTTCGGCGCGGGCACGCTCGCGTACGACATGATGTACGGCGCGCAGCCGACGGTGTTCATGCAGCACGCGGCGTCGCTCGGCGCGCGCACGTCCGACGGGCTCGGGATGCTGGTGGAGCAGGCGGCCGAATCGTTCTTCCTCTGGCGCGGCGTGCGGCCGGACGGCGCGCCGGTGCTGGCCGCGCTGCGCCAGGCGCTCGCGGCGAACTGAACGGAGCGCGGCACGTGGCGGCGGTGAGCGGCACGCAGCGCACGCGGACGGTGAGCGTCGCGCGCTGGATCGTCTATGCGGGATCGGTGTTCGCGCTCGCGTGGCTCGCGACGCAGCTGTTCTATCTCGCGCAGATCGCGCTATGGTCGTTCGTGAACCCGGGCTCGACCGCGTTCATGCGCACCGACGCGTGGTGGCTGTCGCGCGACACGCCGCCCGCGCAGATCCGGCACCAGTGGGTGCCGTACGACCAGATCTCGCGCAACCTGAAGCGCGCGCTGATCGCGTCCGAGGATTCGACCTTCGCGACCAACAACGGCTATGACGTCGACGCGATCCTGCAGGCGTGGGAGAAGAACAAGGCGCGCGGCAGGATCGTCGCGGGCGGCTCGACGATCACGCAGCAGCTCGCACGCAACCTGTTCCTGTCGCGCGAGAAAAGCTACATCCGCAAGGGGCAGGAGCTGATCATCACGTGGATGCTCGAAACGGTGCTCGACAAGGAGCGCATCTTCGAGATCTACCTGAATTCGGTCGAATGGGGACGCGGCGTGTACGGCGCGGAAGCGGCCGCGCGCTATTACTACAAGATTCCCGCGAGCCGGCTCGGGGCGTGGCAGTCGGCGCGCCTCGCGGTGATGCTGCCGAAGCCGCGCTGGTTCGATGCGCATCGCGGCTCGGCCTACCAGGCGCAGCGGGCCGCGATCATCGCACGCCGGATGGGTGCGGCCGAGCTGCCGCCATCCGAGTAAGCGGCGCGCCGGCGCCGCTGTATTGTCCATTGTGCCGTTCGCGCAGGATTGCTGCGCTGCAGCGCAGTCATGACGCGCGCATTTCGTGCCGTATCCGTTAGACGAATTCGTCTATTTCGCTTGACTGAGCAATGCCTGGCGACTGCGCGATTTTGTTGATCGACATCGTACGAAATCGCTGCTTTTTTAGGCATCGCGGGTAAACGCGAAAGTCGATGAAAGCGACGTGAAATGCAACGTTTCGCGAATCGAAGCATTCCTGAAAGGTGTGCGCTGCACCGGTTGCGTGCCGAATATTTCCAAATTTTTCAAAGCCGGCGGCCTCGCGTATATTGGCCGGCGCCTCGGCTCATCGGCCGCAATCGAGGCGGGGGGCGGCTTATCCGGCTGCTCGACATAAAAAACATCCGAGAAGGAACGCAACGATGCCAGCGAGCAAAGCGAAGCTGTTGTTGGGAGTGGTGTGTTCTTCGCTGATTCTGACGGCCTGCAATGACGACGTGACGTCGTCGTCCGCAGCGAGCGCCGCCAATTCAGCCGATTCCGCCGGTCAGGTCGACCGCGCGTACAACGATCCAAACAGTTATTCGTCGAGCGCCAACGCGTCGCTCGATGCATCCGCCGCGGTCGAGAAGGCCGCCGTCACGCACCATCAGATCACGCTGAACGGCAAGACGATCCGGTACACGGCCACGGCCGGCCACCTCGTCGCCCGCAATCCGCAGACGGGCGCGCCCGAAGCCTCGTTCTTCTACGTCGCGTACACGGCCGACAACCAGCCCGCCGCGAAGCGGCCCGTCACGTTCCTGTACAACGGCGGCCCCGGCTCGGCGTCGGTGTGGCTGCACCTCGGCTCGTTCGGCCCGCGCCGGATCCAGACCGGCGACCCGAACGCGAACACGTCGAGGTTCCCGTTCGTCGACAACCAGGAAACCCTGCTCGACACGACCGACCTCGTGTTCGTCGATGCGATCGGCACCGGCTTCTCGGAAGCGGTCGCGCCGAACACGAACCAGACGTTCTGGGGCGTCGACCAGGACGCCGGCGCGTTCCGCGATTTCGTGACGCGGTACCTGAGCGTGAACCAGCGCAACGATTCGCCGAAATACCTGTTCGGCGAATCGTACGGCACGCCGCGCACCGACGTGCTCGCGAACCTGCTCGAGACGGCCGGCGTGAAGCTCGACGGCATCGTGCTGCAGTCGTCGATCCTGAACTACAACACGAACTGCGACATGGCGAGCGACTATGTCGGCAACTCGAACAACGGCGCGAGCCCGGTGAGCTGCGCGGGCTTCGTGCCGTCGTACGGCACGGTCGGCGCGTACTACCAGCTCGACAACCCGAACCCGTCGAACCTGCCGCAGTATGCGGACCAGATGCGCCTGCTGACGGCCGGCAGCTACGCGCCCGCCGTGAACGCATACCTCGCGAGTCATACGCCGCCGCCGCCGAATCTCGTCACGACGATGGCGAATTCGACCGGCGTGAAGCAGACGTTGTGGAATGCGGACTTCAACGTGGTGCCGACCTTCTTCGACAACAGCTTCCAGTTGTCGCTGCTGCCGGGCACGCTGATCGGCCGCTACGACGCGCGCGTGAACGTGCCCGTGTCGAGCCCGCTCGCGGCCGACGGCGATCCGTCCAGCTCGTTCATCACGAAGCCGTTCACCGACACGATCGGCAGCTACCTGCCGAACGAGCTAAAGTACACCGCGCAGTCGGCCTACTCGGTGAGCAGCAATGCGATCAACACGTGGGACTGGACGCACGACGGCCTCGCGATGCCCGACACGATCCCCGATCTGGCCGCGGCGCTGACGCTGAACCCGGCGCTGAAGGTGCTGTCGCTGAACGGGTATCACGACATCGCGACGCCGTTCTACCAGACCGAGCTCGACCTCGCGCGGCTCGGCACGCAGCCGAACCTGACGATCAAGGACTATCAGGGCGGGCACATGGTCTATCTCGACGATACGTCGCGTCCGCAGGAGAAAGCCGACCTCGTGACCTTCTACAACGCGGCCGCGCACTGATGCGCTACGCCGGCGACGGGCGCCCGGGGCGGCGCCGCTCGCCGGCCGTCGACGACCTCATTCCAGACTGGAGCCTGACATGAAGAATCGTTTCATCGTCGTTGCCGCGGCACTCGCATGCGTCGGCACCGCCGCATCCCTTTCCGCGTTCGCGCAGGCGAGCGACGCCGTCGCGCCGGCGCGTGCGCGCCAGGCGCAGCTCGGCGATCCGTACGTGCCGCCGGCCGCGCGCCACCCGACCGCCGGCACGCAGACGACCGGCGCCGCGCTGCATGCGCAGGTGGTGCGCAAGCTCGCGCGGCAGTTCAGTGCGGCCGACACGCAGAACACGGGTTCGATCACCGAGTCGCAGGCGCGCGCGGCTGGCCTCGGCTATGTCGCGAATCACTTCCGGCAGATCGACGCGGGCGGCAGCGGCCGCGTGTCGTTCGCCGACGTCCAGCGCTACATGCAGGCGCGCAGCACGAGCCAGCAGTAAGCGCGGGGCGGCGTGAACAAACGGGGGCGGAACCTGCGACACGGCAGGTCCCGCCCCCGTGCGCATGGCGCGGCCGGCGCAGCGGGCCCGCCGCCGATTCCGCCTGGATTCTCATTATCTGGACAACGCATTCAAATATTGGAGACGAGTGCGTGCGCTCCTACAATCCGAAGCACATCGACAGCTTCGGACCCACGCATCGCGCGGCGCCCGTCGCACACGGAGACACCTTCCATGAAGTTCGCCGGGCGCCTTACTCGGTGCATCGACCGCCGCCACGCCGCCGCACCGGACGCAGTTTCGGCGCCGCGCGAGCGGCTTCACCGATTCCGTTGAAGACGCCCCGTTCCATGACCAAGATGCCAGATTCCCTTGCCCTCGACGCCCGGCGCGCGATGCCGGCCGATACGTCGCTGACCGACAGCATCGGCGCGACCAGCACGCCGCTCGACCTCGCCGCGCAGCAGGCCGGCACGCAGACGCTGCTGCGCGGCCTCGCGATCCTCGAGGCGATCGCGAACGGCGCGCGTGACATGCGTGCGATCGGCGCCGCGCTCGGCACGACGCGCAGCACGACGCACCGGCTCGTCAGCAGCCTCGTGCAGGCGCGCTATCTGCGCCAGGTGCAGGGCGGCTACCTGCTCGGCCCGAAGCTGATCGAGCTCGGCACGATCGCGCTCGAGCAGATGCCGCTCACCGCGGTGGCGCGTCCGCATCTGGAAGCGCTCGCGGAAGCGACGCTCGACACGATCCACCTCGGCGTGCGCGACGGCGACGACGTGCTGTACATCGACAAGATTCCCGGCACGCGCGGCCTCGAGATGCGCTCGCGCGTCGGCCACCGGATGCCGCTCGCGTCGACCGGCATCGGCAAGGCGATGATGCTCGACCTCGATCCGGACCTGTGGCGCTCGCTGTTCGAGGCCGCGCGGCGCGCGCTGGCCGGCGTCAACTTCAAGCCCGACAACCGGCCCGAGACGAGCGCGTTCCTGCAGCGCATGGCCCATTACGCGGCCGGCGGCTATACGTTCGATCTCGAGGAAAACGAGGCGTCGATCCGCTGCGTGGCCGCGCCGATCCGCGACGCGTCGGGTGCGATCGTCGCGGCGGTGTCGGTCGCGAGCACGATTCCGTACATGCCGCATGACCGCATGGACGAACTGATTCCGCTCGTGCAGCGCGAAGCGCGAGCCATTTCCGCGGAACTGGGCTGGAGCCCGCCGCAGGGTACCCGCAGGATCAAACGATGACGACTTCGACCCGGCCCGTTCCGGATGCCAGTTCCGCCTCCCCGTCGCTGATCGCGCTCGACTGGGGCACCACGTCGCTGCGCGCGTATCTGTACGACGCGCACGGCGTGCCGATCGACACGCGCAGCCGGGCGGCCGGCGTGATGCACGTGCCGGGCGGCGGCGCGCGGGCGTTCGACGCGGTGTTCGAGGAAGCGTGCGGCGACTGGCTCGACCGTACGCCCGGGCTGCCGGTGCTCGCCGCCGGGATGGTCGGCAGCGCGCAGGGCTGGCGCGAAGCGCCGTACGTCGCGGTGCCGGCCGGCGCCGACGCGCTCGTCGCGGGCCTCATCACGGTGACGACGGCGCGCGGCGCGACGGTCTCGATCGTGCCGGGCGTGATCGCGACGGGCGAATTGCCCGACGTGATGCGCGGCGAAGAAACGCAGATCGTCGGCGCGCTCGCGAGCGATCCCTCGCTTGGCGCCGATCGTTCAGGCGTACTGATCGGCCTGCCGGGCACGCATGCGAAATGGGCGTGGGTGAAGGACGGGCTGATCGAACGCTTCCAGACCTTCATGACCGGCGAGCTGTTCGCGGTGCTGCGCGACCACACGATCCTCGGCCGCACGATGCGCGCGAGCGAATCGCCCGATCGCGCGGCGTTCTTGCGCGGCGTGGCGGTCGCACGCGGCGCGCAGCGCACGGGCCTGCTCGCGACGATTTTCAGCACGCGCACGCTGGGGCTGACCGACCGGCTCGCGCCCGATGCGCAGGGCGACTATCTGTCCGGCTTGCTGATCGGCCATGAGCTCAACGCGCTCGACGCGATGCTCGCTGAGCGCGGCATCGCGCTCGCGGACCAGCCGCTGCTGCTGATCGGCGACGACGGCTTGTGCTCGCGCTACGTCGATGCGCTGCGGGTATTCGGCCATGCGCATGCGCGTGTCGCCCCGCATGCGACCGAGCGCGGCCTGTGGCGGATCGCGTCGCGCGCCGGGCTCGTGCGCGCGGACGGCGAACCCGTCTGTGCCGACCAGTGAACTGCTTGAAGAGGAATTGCCGATGCCGTCCGACCTGACCTTGCCCGCACCGTACACGCCCCACGCCGCGTTGATGCGCGCGTTCGATGCGTGTCCGCTGATCGCGATCATGCGCGGCATCACGCCCGCCGAAGCGGCCGACCATGGCCGGGCGCTGTACGAAGCCGGCTTCCGGATCGTCGAGGTGCCGCTCAACTCGCCCGATCCGTTCGACAGCATCGCGGCGCTGCGCCGCGCGCTGCCCGACGACATGATCGTCGGCGCGGGCACCGTGCTGCGCGCCGAGTACGTCGATCGCGTGCAGGACGCGGGCGGCGCGCTGATCGTGATGCCGCACGGCGACGCGGCGGTGATCCGCCGGGCGCGCGAGCGCGGGCTGGCGAGCGCGCCGGGCGTCGCGACGCCGACCGAAGCGTTCGCGGCGCTGACGAACGGCGCCGACGTGCTGAAGATGTTCCCGGCCGAGCAGCTCGGCGTGACGGTCGTGAAGGCGTGGCGCGCGGTGATCGATCGCGCGGTGCCGCTGATTCCGGTCGGCGGCATTTCGCCGGACAACATGCAGCCGTTCCTCGCGGCCGGCGCGAACGGCTTCGGGCTCGGCTCGGCGCTGTACCGGCCCGGCCAGTCGGCCGACACGACCGCGGCGAATGCGCGCGCGTTCCAGGCCGGCCTGCGCGTCGCGCGCGGCGGAGCCGCATGATGGGCCGCCTCGCGGGCAAGGTCGCGATGGTGACGGGCGCGGGCCGCGGCATCGGCGCCGCGATCGCGCGTGCGTTCGTGCGTGAAGGCGCGGCCGTCGCGCTCGTCGATCTCGACTTCCCGCAGGCCCAGCACACGGCCGCCGCGATCGCACACGAATGCGACGGCGCGCGCGTGCTGCCGCTGCACGCGGACGTCGCGCGGCAGCAGGCGGTGCGCGACGCGCTCGCGCAGGCGGAAGCGGCATTCGGCCCGCTCGACGTGCTCGTGAACAACGCGGGCATCAACGTGTTCGCCGATCCGCTGACGATGACCGACGACGACTGGCGCCGCTGCTTCGCGGTCGATCTCGACGGCGTATGGCACGGCTGCCGCGCGGCGCTGGAGGGCATGGTCGAGCGCGGACGCGGCAGCATCGTGAACATCGCGTCGACGCATGCGTTCAGAATCATCCCGGGCTGCTTTCCGTACCCGGTCGCGAAGCACGGCGTGCTCGGCCTCACGCGCGCGCTCGGCATCGAATACGCGGCGCGCAACGTGCGCGTAAACGCGATCGCGCCGGGTTACATCGAGACGCAACTGACGCGCGACTGGTGGGACGCGCAGCCCGATCCGGCCGCCGCGCGCGCCGAGACGCTCGCGCTGCAGCCGATGAAGCGCATCGGGAAACCGGAGGAGGTCGCGATGACGGCCGTGTTCCTCGCGTCCGACGAGGCGCCGTTCATCAATGCCGCGTGCATCACCGTCGACGGCGGGCGCGCGGCGCTGTATCACGACTGACGCGATTGACGTAACGATTCGAAAGACCGCACGTGCGAGAGCCGCGCGCACGCTGCGTCGAAACCAACAAGCGGCTGCATCCTGTTCGATGAAAACAAGGAGACACTGGAGATGAAACGCAGAACGTTCGTAACGCTGGCCGCCGCGGCGGCAGTGGTGATGGGCAGCCCCGTCGCGCACGCGGCCGACCCGGTCAAGATCGGCTTCCTCGTGAAGCAGCCGGAAGAGCCGTGGTTCCAGGACGAATGGAAATTCGCCGAGATCGCCGCGAAGCAGAAGGGCTTCACGCTCGTGAAGATCGGCGCGCCGTCCGGCGAGAAGGTGATGAGCGCGATCGACAACCTGTCCGCGCAGAAGGCGCAGGGCTTCATCATCTGCACGCCCGACGTGAAGCTCGGGCCGGGCATCGTCGCGAAGGCGAAGTCGCACAACCTGAAGATGATGACGGTCGACGACCGCCTCGTCGACGGCGCGGGCAAGCCGATCGAGTCGGTGCCGCACATGGGGATTTCGGCCTACAACATCGGCAAGCAGGTCGGCGACGGCATCGCGGCCGAGATCAAGAAGCGCGGCTGGGACATGAAGGACGTCGGCGCGATCGACATCACCTACGAGCAACTGCCGACCGCGCACGACCGCACGAGCGGCGCGACCGACGCACTGGTGGCCGCGGGCTTCCCGAAGGCCAACGTGGTCGCGGCGCCGCAGGCGAAGACCGACACCGAGAACGCGTTCAACGCGGCGAACATCGCGCTCACGAAGAACCCGCAGTACAAGCACTGGGTCGCGTACGGCCTGAACGACGAGGCCGTGCTCGGCGCGGTGCGCGCGGCCGAAGGGCGCGGCTTCAAGGCCGACAACATGATCGGCATCGGCATCGGCGGTTCCGATTCGGCGTTGAACGAGTTCAAGAAGCCGCAGCCGACGGGCTTCTACGGCACCGTGATCATCAGCCCGAAGCGCCACGGCGAGGAAACCGCGGACCTGATGTACACGTGGATCACGCAAGGCAAGGCGCCGCCGCCGTTGACGCTGACGACGGGCATGCTCGCGACGCGCGAGAACGTGTCGAAGGTGCGCGAGGAGATGGGGCTCGCATCGAAGTAAGCGGCCCGCCGGCTGACGCGGCGACGCGGCGGCCGGCGGTCGATCGATCTGGAAGTGGGGAGACGACGTGTCAGCGGCACTGCGTTTTGACAATATCGGCAAGGTATTTCCCGGCGTGCGCGCACTCGACGGCATTTCGTTCGACGTGCATGCGGGCGAGGTGCATGGCCTGATGGGCGAGAACGGCGCGGGCAAGTCGACGCTGCTGAAGATTCTCGGCGGCGAATACCAGCCCGATACGGGCAGCGTGCTGGTCGACGGCCAGCCCGTGCAGTTCGCGAATGCGGCCGCGTCGATCGCGGCCGGCATCGCGGTGATTCACCAGGAGTTGCAGTACGTGCCCGACCTGACGGTCGCGGAAAACCTGCTGCTCGGCCGCCTGCCGAACGCGTTCGGCTGGGTCAGGAAGCGCGAGGCGAAGCGTTACGTGCGCGAGCGGCTCGCCGAGATGGGTGTCGATCTCGATCCCGACGCGCGGCTCGGGCGGCTGTCGATCGCGCAGCGGCAGATGGTCGAGATCTGCAAGGCGCTGATGCGCAATGCGCGCGTGATCGCGCTCGACGAACCGACGAGCTCGCTGTCGCATCGCGAGACGGAAGTGCTGTTCAAGCTGGTCGACGACCTGCGCGCGCAGGGCCGTGCGCTGATCTACATCTCGCACCGGATGGACGAGATCTATCGGCTGTGCGATGCATGCACGATCTTTCGCGACGGGCGCAAGATCGCGTCGCACGAAGCGCTGGCCGACGTGCCGCGCGAGCGGCTCGTCGCCGAGATGGTCGGGCGCGAGATCGCGGACATCTACCATTACGCGCCGCGCGCGCTCGGCGACGTGCGGTTCTCCGCCGAAGGCATCGACGGCCCGGCGCTGCGCGAACCGGCGAGCTTCTCGGTGCGCGCGGGCGAGATCGTCGGCTTCTTCGGGCTCGTCGGCGCGGGCCGCAGCGAGCTGATGCGGCTCGTGTACGGCGCGGACCGCCGGCGCGCGGGCGTGCTGACGCTCGACGGCAAGCGCATCGACGTGAAGCGCACCGGCGACGCGATCCGCCACGGCATCGTGCTGTGCCCCGAGGACCGCAAGGAAGAAGGGATCATCGCGATCGCGTCGGTCGCGGAGAACATCAACATCAGCTGCCGCCGCCATTCGCTGCGCGCGGGCCTCTTCATCAACGGCAAGGCCGAAAGCGCGACGGCCGACCGCTTCATCCAGCGGCTGAAGATCAAGACGCCGAACCGGCGGCAGAAGATCCGGTTCCTGTCGGGCGGCAACCAGCAGAAGGCGATCCTGTCGCGCTGGCTCGCGGAGCCCGACCTGAAGGTCGTGATCCTCGACGAGCCGACGCGCGGGATCGACGTCGGCGCGAAGCACGAGATCTACGACGTGATCTACCGGCTCGCGGAGCGCGGCTGCGCGATCGTGATGGTGTCGTCGGAACTGCCGGAAGTGCTCGGCGTGTCCGACCGCATCGTCGTGATGCGCGAAGGCCGGATCGCCGGCGAGCTGCCGCGCGAACAGGCGAACGAGCACGCGGTGCTGAACCTCGCGCTGCCGCAGACGAGCGCGGCCGAGGCGGCCTGACGCGGCCGGCTACGTCCGGACAAGCCCGGGACATTCGAATCGAACACGCGCGGCGCGGGCCGCGCGATGCAGGAGCAGGAGACACACCATGCAAGCCAACGAAAACCTTGCCAGCGCCGCCGTGAAGCCGCCGGCCGATGCGCTGGTGCCGCAGCAGAGCGACCGCCAGAAGTGGTGGCAGCATCTGACCGAATACAGCCTGATCGCGATCTTCGCGGTGATGTTCATCACGATGTCGCTGACCGTCGATCACTTCTTCTCGATCGACAACATGCTCGGCCTCGCGCTGTCGATCTCGCAGATCGGCATGGTCGCGTGCACGATGATGTTCTGTCTCGCGTCGCGCGACTTCGACCTGTCGATCGGCTCGACCGTCGCGTTCTCGGGCGTGCTGTGCGCGATGGTGCTGAACGCGACCGACAACACGTTCGTCGCGATCGTCGCGGCGGTCGCGGCCGGCGCGGCGATCGGCTTCGTGAACGGCGCGGTGATCGCGTACCTGCGCATCAACGCGCTGATCACGACGCTCGCGACGATGGAGATCGTGCGCGGGCTCGGCTTCATCGTGTCGAAGGGGCAGGCGGTCGGCGTGTCGTCGGATACGTTCATCGCGCTCGGCGGGCTGTCGATGTTCGGCGTGTCGCTGCCGATCTGGGTCACGCTGCTGTGCTTCATCGGGTTCGGCGTGCTGCTGAACCAGACCGTCTATGGCCGCAACACGCTCGCGATCGGCGGCAACCCGGAAGCGTCGCGGCTCGCGGGGATCAACGTCGAACGCACGCGCGTGTACATCTTCCTGATCCAGGGCGCGGTGACCGCGCTCGCGGGCGTGATTCTCGCGTCGCGCATCACGTCGGGCCAGCCGAACGCCGCGCAGGGCTTCGAGCTGAACGTGATCTCCGCATGCGTGCTCGGCGGCGTGTCGCTGATGGGCGGCCGCGCGACGATCTCGGGCGTCGTGATCGGCGTGCTGATCATGGGCACCGTCGAGAACGTGATGAACCTGCTGAACATCGACGCGTTTTACCAGTACCTGGTGCGCGGCGCGATCCTGCTCGCGGCCGTGCTGCTCGACCAGCTGAAGAACCGCGGCGTACGCGACTGACCCGACCTGCTTCCACGGAGACGATCCGCATGACCATCGACACATCCGCGCAGGGCACGCCCGCGGCGGCGAGCGACGCGCGCTATGCGCGCTACCCGAGCCTCGAGGATCGCGCGGTGCTGATCACGGGCGGCGCGACCGGCATCGGCGCGTCGTTCGTCGAGCACTTCGCCGAACAGGGCGCGCGCGTCGCGTTCGTCGACCTCGACGCGGCGGCCGGCGCCGCGCTCGCCGAACGCCTCGCGCACGGGCGCCACGCGCCGCTGTTCCTGTCCTGCGACCTGACCGACGTCGACGCGCTGCGCCGCGCGATCGACGCGATCCGCGCGCGCATCGGCGCGATCGCGGTGCTCGTGAACAACGCGGCGAACGACGCACGCCATGCGATCGGCGACGTGACGCCCGCGTCGTTCGATGCCGGCATCGCGGTGAACCTGCGTCACCAGTTCTTCGCCGCGCAGGCGGTGATCGACGACATGAAGCGGCAGGGCGGCGGCTCGATCGTCAATCTCGGCTCGATCAGCTGGATGCTGAAGAACGGCGGCTATCCCGTCTACGTGATGGCGAAGGCGGCCGTCCAGGGCCTGACGCGCGGCCTCGCGCGCGATCTCGGCCCGTTCGGCATCCGCGTGAATTCGCTGGTGCCCGGCTGGGTGATGACCGACAAGCAGCGCCGGCTGTGGCTCGACGACGCGGGCCGCGCGGCGATCAAGGCCGGCCAGTGCATCGACGCCGAATTGCTGCCGGACGACCTCGCCCGGATGGCGCTGTTTCTCGCGGCCGACGACAGCCGGATGATCACCGCGCAGGACGTGATCGTCGACGGCGGCTGGGCCTGACCGCTCGCACGACCCGCATCGTTTCTTCGACGAAGGAAAGGAGCTCACCATGACCGCCACGTCCTCGCGCGCATCGTCGTCCACCAGCCAGTCGCGCCGCGCGCGCCTGGCCGCCGCCGCCCAGCCGGTCAGCCCCGGCCCGCAGACGGCCGTGTTCGCGCAGGGCGTCGGCGCCGCGCCCGCGGCGGTCGTCACGCTGTCGAATGCGTCGCTGCGGCTCGACGTGCTGCCGCACCTCGGCGGCGGCATCGCGCGCTTCGACTGGCGCGGCGAGAACGGCGCGCTGATGCCGGTGTTCCGCCGGTGCGAGCACCCTGAGACGGCGACGGACCCGAACGAGCTCGCGTGCTATCCGCTGCTGCCGTACTCGAACCGGATCGGCGACGGGCGCTTCGAATGCGACGGGCGCAAGGTCGCCGTGCCGCGCAACCGCCGCGACGAGCCGCTGCCGATTCACGGCGACGGCTGGCTCGCGCCGTGGCAGGTGGACGATGCGACCGACGCGTCGCTGCAACTGTCGCTCGACCATGCCGCCGGCGCGCCGTACGCGTTCCGCGCGATCCAGTCGTTCGAACTCGACGATGCGACGCTGTCGATCGCGCTGACGATCGAGAACGCGGGGCGCACGCGGCTGCCGTTCGGGCTCGGCGTGCATCCGTTCCTCGTGCGCGATGCGGTGACGGAACTCGCCGCGGCGGCGGGCGGGCTGTGGCTGTCGGGCGCCGATTTCCTGCCGGTGCGGCACGTCAGCGTGCCGCCGGCCTGGCAGTTCGGCGTCGCGTATCCGCTGCCGGCCGCGCTCGTCAATCACGCGTTCACCGGCTGGGGCGGTCACGCGACGGTGAGCTGGCCGCGCCGCCGGCTGTCGCTGACCGTCGCGGCCGACGCCGACGCGTACGTGCTCTATACGCCGCCCGGCGAGGATTTCTTCTGCTTCGAGCCGGTCGACCATCCGATCAACGCGGTGAACCTGCCGGGCGGCGCGACCGCGCACGGGATGACGCTGCTCGCGCCCGGCGAGCGGCTGACGCGGCGTTTCGCGTTCACCGTCGGGCGCACCGATGCGCGCAGCAATGCCGCGACGCGCGAGGGACGCCGGCGACACGGGTAAAATACGCGGTCTACCAACGGTCTGCCGCGAGTATCCGCCATGTCTTCCCCGCTTACTTTCATTGAATCGCTGCGCGCCGCGTGGCAGCGCACGAATTCGCTGCTGTGCGTCGGCCTCGATCCCGAGCCGTCGCGCTTTCCCGTGCAGTTCGACGGCCAGCCCGACGCGATCTTCGAATTCTGCCGGCAGATCGTCGATGCGACCGCGCAGTACGCGAGCGCGTTCAAGCCGCAGATCGCGTATTTCGCCGCGCATCGCGCCGAAGACCAGCTCGAGCGGCTGATCGCGCATATCCATCTCCAGCATCCGGGCCTGCCCGTGATCCTCGACGCGAAGCGCGGCGACATCGGCAGCACGGCCGAGCAGTACGCGCGCGAAGCGTTCGAGCGCTATCGCGCCGATGCCGTCACGGTGAACCCGTACATGGGCTACGACTCGGTCGAGCCGTACTTCGAGCATGAAGGCAAGGGCGTGATCGTGCTGTGCCGCACGTCGAACCCGGGCGGCTCGGACCTGCAGTTCCTCGATACGAACGGGCGGCCGCTGTATCAGGTCGTGGCCGATCTCGCGGCGAACAAGTGGAACGCGAAGAACGGCCAGCTCGGCCTCGTGGTCGGCGCGACGTTCCCGAAGGAAATCGAGGTCGTGCGCGGAATCGTCGGCGACATGCCGCTCCTGATCCCCGGCATCGGCGCGCAGGGCGGCGACGTGCAGGCGACCGTCAACGCGGGCCGCACGGCCGACGGCACCGGGATGATGATCAACTCGTCGCGGGCGATCCTGTACGCGAGCAAGGGCGAGGATTTCGCCGAAGCCGCCGCGCTCGCCGCGCAGAAGACGCGCGACACGATCAACGCGCATCGCTGAAATACGGGCCGCCCGGTCGGGCGGCCTCGCATCGCCGGCCCCGCGTTCGCGGGCCGCGCGCTTTCATCGCGTGATCGCCGTTCTGGCGCACGCGAACAACTTCCCGTCGCTTCCGTATGGCATGCGCGCAATTTAGTCGCGCGATGCTGCTGCTTGTCACCGATCCGTCACAAAAATGTCAAGAAAAGGAGCGACGCCATGCCCAAGCTGTCCCGCCGTCTGCTGAGCGCGTTCGCCGCGTCGCTGTGCATGACGTTCGCCCATGCGGCGGATCTGTCGCACTGGCCGGCCGACAGCGCGAAGGCGCTGAACGCGATGATCGCCGCGCACGCGAACCGCGGCGACTACGCGGTGTTCGATGCCGACAACACGACCTACCGCTACGACCTCGAGGAAGCGCTGCTGCCGTATCTCGAGAACCGCGGCGTGCTGACGCGCGATTCGCTCGACCCGTCGCTGAAACTGATCCCGTTCAAGGATTCCGCCGACTACCAGGAATCGCTGACGAGCTACTACTACCGGCTCTGCGAGATCGACGATCTGGTCTGCTATCCGTGGATCGCGCAGGCGTTCGCCGGGCAGTCGCTCGCCGACCTGAAGCGCCATATCGACGCGATGCTCGCCGACGGCAAGCCGATCCCGATCCGTTACTGGCAGGGCGACAAGGTGGTGGACGGCACGGTGAATCCGCCGCGCTTCTTCCGCGGGATGCAGGAGCTGTACAACGCGCTGCGCGAAAACGGCATCGACGTCTACGTGATGACGGCGGCCCACGAGGAGCTCGCGCGGCTCGTGCTGTCGGACCCGAAGTACGGCTACAACGTGAAGCCGCAGAACGTGATCGGCGTGACGACGCTGCTGCGCAACCCCGCGACGGGCGCGCTGACGACGTCGCGGCTGCAGATCAAGGCCGGCAAGTACGACGAGGCCGCGAACCGCAATCTCGTGATCACGCCGTTCCTGATGAACCCGATGACGTGGTACGAAGGCAAGCTCGGTTCGATCGTCGGGTGGATCGACCAGTGGAAGAAGCCGGTGCTCGTCGCGGGCGACACGCCGACGTCCGACGGCTACATGCTGCTGAACGCGACCGACGTCGCGCGCGGCGGCGTGCGCGTGTGGGTCAACAAGAAGGACAAGCAGATGGCGCAGATCCGCGCGTGGTCGGACGAATCGGCCGCGAAGCAGAAGGCGCTCGGCCTGCCGGTGACGGCGGACAAGAACTGGATCGTCGTGAAACCCGACGCGATCCAGTAAGCGAGCAGGGCGCGTCACGCGCGCCCCGCCCGATCAGCGTTCGCGTTCGTCGAGCAGCTTGAGCAGCCCGCGCAGCGCATGCGCGGCCGCCTGCGTGCGGATCTGTTCGCGGTCGCCCTTGAACACGAGCGTTTCGACGTCGGTATGCAGCCGGTTGCTCCAGCCGAACGATACGGTGCCGACCGGCTTCTTCTCGCTGCCGCCGCCCGGGCCCGCGATGCCGGTGACGGACAGCGCGACCTGCGCGCGGCTGTTGCGCAGCGCGCCTTCGGCCATCGCACGCGCGACGGGCTCGCTGACGGCGCCGTGCTTGTCGATCAGGTCGGACGGCACGCCGATCATCTCGATCTTGGCCTGGTTCGAATACGTGACGAAGCCGCGCTCGAACCACTGGCTGCTGCCGGAAATGTCGGTGATTGCCGCGGCGATCAGGCCGCCGGTGCAGGATTCGGCGGTGGCGAGCGTCAGGTGCTCGTCACGCAGCTTGTTGCCTGCGCGGATCGCAAGCTGATGGACGACGGAATCGGTTGGCATGCGCGTCGGGAAACGGAAGTCGGGAAATCGGTCAGCCGGCGACGGAGCGCCACAGGGCGATCACGAGCAGCGTCATGAACGCGGCGACGAGATTGTCGACCATGATGCCGAGCCCGCCTTTCAGGCGGCGGTCGAAGTAGCGGATCGGCGGCGGCTTGAGCATGTCGAAGAAGCGGAACGCGACGAACGCCCACAGCTGGCCGACGAAGGTCGCGGGCGTGACGAACAGCATCACGAGCCAGATCGCGACGATCTCGTCCCAGACGATGGCGCCCGGATCGGCCACACCGGCCTTCCTCGCGGTGAAACCGGTGACCCAGGCGCCCGCCACGAAGCCGACGGCGATCAGCGCCCACCACTCGGGCACCGTCAGGTAGCGGTTGAGCACGACGAACGTGAGCCAGCCGAACAGCGAGCCGAAGGTGCCGGGCATGATCGGCGCGAGCCCGCTGCCGAAGCCGAGCGACACGATGTGCGCCGGGTGCGACAGCATGAAGCGGGCCGTCGTGCGGGTCGGCGCGGGCGGCGCGGCGCCGGGCTCGGCCGCGGCGTGCGCGGGCGTCGGATCAGTCTGCATGGAAGTGGTCGAAACCGTGCAACGTGAGAGCGAGGGGCGCGCCGGCGGCGTCGCGCCACGCGATGGCGGGTTGCGCCGACGGCGCGGACAACGCGCGTATTGTACCGATTCGCGTGACCGGCACGCCGGCCGCGGCGCCCGCCGCTTCGACCGCCGCGCGGGCGGCGAGCGGCGCCGTGAAGCACAGTTCGTAGTCGTCGCCGCCGGCCAGCGTGCAGCGGCGCTGCGCGTCGGCCGGCAGCGTCGCGAGCGCGGCCGAGCGCGGCACCGCGTCGGCGTCGATCTCGGCGCGCACGTTCGAGCGCGTCAGGATGTGCTGGAGATCGCCGGCGAGGCCGTCGGAGAGATCGAGCGCCGCGTGCGCGACGCCCGCGAGCGCCAGGCCGAGCGCGACGCGCGGCTCGGGGCGCTCCAGCGCGTGCCGGAATGCGGCGGCTTCATCCGCGCCGGCCGTCCATTCGCCGCGGGCGACGCCGAGCCCCGCGCGCGCATCGCCGAGCGTGCCGGACACCCATACGTCGTCGCCGTCGCGCGCGGCATCGCGCCGCAGCGCCGCGTCGGGCGCGACTTCGCCGAACACGGTCACGCACAGGTTCAGCGGCCCGCTCGTCGTGTCGCCGCCGATCAGTTCGCAGCCGTATCGCTCGGCCAGCGCGAACAGGCCGTCGCTGAACGCCTCGAGCCACGCCGCGTCGGCGCGCGGTAGCGCGCAGGCGAGCGTGAAGGCGCGCGGCTCGGCGCCCATTGCCGCGAGGTCCGACAGATTGACCGCGAGCGTCTTGTGGCCGAGCGCGTCCGGCGCGACGTCGGCGAAGAAGTGGCGGCCTTCCACCAGCATGTCCGTCGAAATGGCCAGCAATTTCCCGGATCGGGGCGCGATCAGGGCGCAATCGTCGCCGATGCCGAGCGTCGACGCGCGGGCGCCCTGCGCGGCGCGGCGCGTGAAGAAGCGTTCGATCAGCGAAAACTCGGAGAGGGCGGCTGGCACGGCGGGCGATCCGAAACGGTTGAAGGAGCGGCATTGTACGAGGCGGGCGGCGGCGCGCCTGTACCATCCAGTTCATTTTTGTCGCGGCTGTCGCACCCGAATCGCCGGTCTGGCGGCCGATGATTGGCGCTACAATGCCGTCGAACAGTTATTCTAATCCGCCCGTCACGAGACACATGTCTACCCAAGCCTCCTCCAAAGCCAAGCTCCGCGAAGCCGCGCTCGACTATCACGAATTTCCGACCCCCGGCAAAATCGCGATCGCCCCGACCAAGCAGATGATCAACCAGCGCGACCTCGCGCTCGCGTATTCGCCGGGCGTGGCGTTCGCGTGCGAGGAGATCGTCGAGAATCCGCTGAACGCCGCGCGCTTCACCGCGCGCAGCAACCTGGTCGGCGTCGTGACGAACGGCACGGCGGTGCTCGGTCTCGGCAACATCGGCCCGCTCGCGTCGAAGCCGGTGATGGAAGGCAAGGCCGTGCTGTTCAAGAAGTTCGCGGGCATCGACGTGTTCGACATCGAGCTGAACGAGTCGGACCCGCACAAGCTCGTCGACGTGATCGCCGCGCTGGAGCCGACCTTCGGCGGGATCAACCTCGAAGACATCAAGGCGCCGGACTGCTTCATCGTCGAGCGCGAAGCGCGCAAGCGGATGAAGATCCCGGTGTTCCACGACGACCAGCACGGCACCGCGATCGTCGTGGCCGCGGCCGTCACGAACGGGCTGAAGGTCGTCAACAAGGACATCAAGAAGGTCAAGCTGGTCGCATCCGGCGCGGGCGCGGCCGCGCTCGCGTGTCTGGACCTGCTGGTCGACATCGGCCTGCCGCTCGAGAACATCACGGTGACCGACCTGGCCGGCGTGGTCTACAAGGGCCGCACCGAGCTGATGGACCCGGACAAGGAGCGTTTCGCGCGCGAAACCGACGCCCGTACGCTCGCCGAAGTGATCGACGGCGCGGACATCTTCCTCGGCCTGTCGGCCGCCGGCGTGTTGAAGCAGGAGATGGTGAAGGGCATGGCCGAGCGCCCGCTGATCCTCGCGCTCGCGAACCCGACGCCGGAAATCCTGCCGGAAGCGGCGCTCGAAGTGCGCCCCGACGCGATTCTCGCGACCGGCCGCACCGACTACCCGAACCAGGTCAACAACGTCCTGTGCTTCCCGTTCATCTTCCGCGGCGCGCTCGACGTCGGCGCGACGACGATCACGCGTGAAATGGAGATCGCGGCCGTCAATGCGATCGCCGAACTCGCGCAGCACGAGCAGAGCGACATCGTCGCGACCGCGTACGGCATCCAGGATCTGTCGTTCGGGCCCGAATACCTGATTCCGAAGCCGTTCGATCCGCGCCTGATCGTGAAGATCGCGCCGGCCGTCGCGCAGGCCGCGATGGACGGCGGCGTCGCGACGCGCCCGATCGAGGACATGGACGCGTACAAGCAGCATCTGCAGCAGTTCGTGTATCACAGCGGCACGACGATGAAGCCGATCTTCCAGATCGCGCGCGCCGCGCCGGAAGAGAAAAAGCGCGTCGTGTTCGCGGAAGGCGAGGAAGAGCGCGTGTTGCGCGCCGTTCAGATCATCGTCGACGAAAAACTCGCGAAGCCGATCCTGATCGGCCGCCCGTCGGTGATCGAGCATCGCATTCAGCGCTACGGCCTGCGCCTCACGCCCGGCACCGATTTCACGGTCGTCAACACCGAGCACGACGAGCGCTACCGCGACTTCTGGCAGACGTACCACAAGATGATGGCGCGCAAGGGCATCAGCGAGCAGCTCGCGCGCGTCGAAATGCGCCGCCGCACGACGCTGATCGGCTCCATGCTGGTGAAGAAAGGCGAAGCGGACGGAATGATCTGCGGCACGATCAGCACCACGCACCGCCACTTGCACTTCATCGACCAGGTGATCGGCAAGCGTCCGGGCTGCAGCGTGTACGCGGCGATGAACGGCCTCGTGCTGCCTGGCCGCCAGATTTTCCTCGTGGATACGCACGTGAACGTCGATCCGACCCCGGAAGAGCTGGCCGAGATCACGATCATGGCCGCGGAAGAAGTGCGCCGCTTCGGCATCGAGCCGAAGGTCGCGCTGCTGTCGCATTCGAATTTCGGCACGAGCAATGCCCCTTCGGCGAAGAAGATGCGCGATACGCTCGCGATCCTGCAGGAAACCGCGCCGGATCTGAAGGTGGACGGCGAAATGCATGGCGACGTCGCGCTCGACGCCGCGCTGCGCAAGGAAATCCTGCCGGAATCGACGCTGGAGGGCGACGCGAACCTGCTGATCCTGCCGAACATCGACGCGGCGAACATCGCGTACAACCTGCTGAAGACGGCCGCGGGCAACAATATCGCGATCGGGCCGATCCTGCTGGGCGCCGCGGAGCCGGTGCACGTGCTGACCGAATCGGCGACCGTTCGTCGCATCGTCAACATGGCGGCGCTGCTGGTCGCCGACGTCAACGCCGCGCGCTGAGCCGGAACGAGCACGCGGCGCCGGTCGAAGCGGCGCCGCGCGTCGGGCGAAATTGTAAACAAAGGCAAAAAGAGGCGTGCCCGCAAGGGGCACGCCGCGGGTAGGGCGCAACCGCGCTTCCCATAAGCAACAGCAGCATCTCTCCACGCCGGGTAATGAGCGCGGCAAGGAGGCAGGGTCTTGCCATGCGAGAGATGCCGCCCGCATTTTATCTCATGTAAGATAAATGTAGTGCAATTTCGGTAAGAAATACGGAATCTCGCGTGTCGTGAGGCTTTCGATTCCCAAACGGACATTGATTCGCGCGGCCAATAACGCTACGCTAACGCCTTTGTTGGTCGTCAACTACTTGATTTAACAGCGGGAACCCTGGTTCATGGCACGCAAGTGGCTCCGCAACGGCGCGCTCGCGTCCGTCTTCGCGATGTTCGCGATGGGTATCGTCGGCACGCCGACGGGCAGTCTGGTTTCCGCCGCTTACGCACGGGAGGCCGTTCCGGCCGACGTGGCCGCGAGCGGGCTCGATACGATCCCGACCGCCCGTCTTCCGCGCGAGGCCGTGACCACGCTGGGCCTGATCGGCGCCGGCGGTCCCTATCCGTACGAGAAAGACGGCGTCGTGTTCGGCAATCGCGAGCGAATCCTGCCGAAGGCGAAGCGCGGCTACTACCATGAGTACACGGTGCCGACACCGCGTGCGCGCAATCGCGGCGCGCGCCGGATCGTCTGTGGCGGGCCGTTGCGCCGGATCGACAACTGTTATTACACGGGCGACCACTACAACAGTTTTAAACGTATTGTTGAATGACTTCGGGACGAATGGCATGAGCGACTCCATCTACGCGCACGATACGGCGGCGGCGGAACTGTTCGCGGCCGGCGACGGCAATCTGTTTCAGCGTGTGATTCAGCTGCACGCGGCGGCGCAGGCCGGCGGCACGCCGGAGCAACAGGAAGCCGAGCCCGGGCTTTCATCGAACGAGGAGCCTATGAGCCTTTTCACGACCGTGCGACCCAATCTCGTGCAGTCGATCCGCGCGTTCCGCGTGCAGGATCTTGCCGACGAAGCCGGTCGGCTCGGCCAGCATTTCCTGTATGCGTATTGCGGCGCCGCGCAGTCGAAGCAGGAAGTGATGGAAACGATCGCGACCTCGTTCCTGTTTCCGAAGCATTTCGGGAAGAACTACGACGCGCTGTACGACTGCCTCACCGACCTCGTCGCGAAGGCAGGCGCGCAGCCCGGTTTCGTGATCGTCCTCGAAGGGCTGCCGATCGCGCAGAAATTCGACAAGGAAGGGCGCGAAACGCTGCTCGACGTGTTCCGCGAGGCGGCCGAATTCTGGGCCGAGCGCAAGGTCGCGTTCCGCGTGTTCTACTCGTTCGCGTAAGCGCACGGTCGGCCCGCGCGGCCGATTCGGTGATTCGGTCACAAGCCCGCTTCGAGCGGGCTTTTTTGCGTGTGCGATTCGCGCTCGGCTGCATGGCGCGGCGCGCGAAGCACGACGCGGAGTCGAGCCGCTGAACGCGGCGCGCTGACGCGCTTTACCACCCGCCCCAGCGTGCCGCCAGCGCGGCGAGCACGGCCGCGCCGGCCGTCTCGGTGCGCAGCACGCGCGACCCGAGCGACAGCGCGGTGAACCCGCGAGCGCGGGCCGCATTTTCCTCGTCGGGCGACAGCCCGCCTTCGGGGCCGATCAGCAGCGTGACGGCCGCCGCGGGCGGCGCGTCGGGCAGCGCCGCGAACGGGATGCTCGCGCGCGGCGACAGCAGCAGCCGCAGCTCGCCGTCGGCCGGCGCGGCCGGCAGCGCATCGAGCCACGCGCGGAAGCCGGCGACCGGCGCGACGTCGGGTACACGGTTGCGCCCGCACTGTTCGCATGACGCCCGCACGACGCCGCGCCAGTGCGCGACGCGCTTGTCCGCGCGTTCGCCGGACAGCTTCACGACGCCGCGCGCGGTCGACAGCGGCACGACCGCCGCGACGCCGAGCTCGACCGCCTTCTCGATCACCCAGTCCATCTTGTCGCCGCTGGCGATCCCCTGCGCGAGCGTCACGCGATAGGGCGGCTCGGCCTCGACGGGCTCGAACGTATCGACCTGCGCGAGCGCGCTGCGCTTGTCGACCTCGACGAGCCGTGCGCGGTACTGGCCGCCCGTGCCGTCGAACAATGCGAGCACGTCGCCCGGCTGCAGGCGCAGCACCTGCACGTGACGGGCGACGTCGGCCGGCAATGCGAGCGTGGCGTCGGCGCGCAGCGCGGCGTCGACGAAAAAGCGCGGCACGGCCGCGGTGGTGGTGGCTTCATTCATGCGTGTAGCGGTTTCGGTCATGCGTCGAGACGGCACCCGAGCGCCCAGCGGTAGCCGTCGAGATCCTCGATCTGCGCGAACCGGTCGCCCCAGAACTGGTCCTGCGGCGCGCTCAGCGATTTCGCGCCCGCATCGAGCGCGCGCTGCCAGGTGGCGTCGACGTCGTCGACATACAGATAGAACGATTGCGGCGCGGTGGCGTTCGCGCGCTTCGGCGTGAGCGCGGGCGAGCCGAACGCGCCTTCGGGCGCGAACATCACGATCAGCTGGCCGCGATAGGCCATCTCGACGTGCATGATCGCGCCGTCCTCGTCGTGCACGTCGCGTACCGTGAAGCCGAATGCGGCCTTGAAGAACTCGATGGCCGCGCGCGCGTTGCGTACGGCCAGGTAGGGCGTCAACCAAGGCACGTTGGCCGGACGTGGATCGGTCATGAAAATCTCCTGTTGCACGGTGTCGGCGCGTCTCGCGCCTGCGCCGGTCTCATGCTGGAACAGCGGAGCGGTGCGGCCGTCCGGATGTTCAGCGGCGAACGCCCAGTGTATCGCGCAGCGCGCGGGGCAGGGTGAAGAGGGACGCATGCAGCCGCGCATCGTAATAGCGCAAGCCGCCGACGCGGCGGGCCGCGAGCCGTTCGTCGACGTCGTGCGCGAACAGCGCGGCCGCATCGAGCGTATCGCTCGCGATCGCCATCAGCCACTGCGAGCCGTACAGCGGCACGTGCGCGGACAGCGGATCGACGACCGCGAAGCTCGCGCGCAGGTCGTCGAGCAGCGCGGCGATGCGCGCGGCATGGAACACCGGCGAGCCGAGATGCATCGAGATCGCGCCGCAGCGCGTGAGGATCCGCTTGAGCCGCGCGTAGAACGCACGCGTATAGAGGCCGGCCGCCGGCGAATCGGGCGGCGTGAGGTCGAACACGACGAGATCGAAATGTTCGACCGTCGACTCGACGAAATGCGCGGCGTCGCCGATCACGACCTCGACGCGCGGGTCGTCGAGCGCGCCCTGGTGCACGTCGTCGAGATAGCGGCGGGCCATCCCGACCACCTCGTCGTCGAGTTCGGCGACGACGATCCGCTCGATGCACGCGTGCTTGAGCAACTGGCGCGCGGCGCCGCCGTCGCCGCCGCCGAGCACGAGCGCCTTCCTCGGGCACGGATGCGCGAGCGCGGCCGGGTGCGTCATGCACTCGTGATAGACGAACTCGTCGCCGACCGACGTCATCGGCCGGCCGTCCAGCGTGAACAGCCGGCCGAGCTGCGGGGTTTCCCAGACTTCGATCTGCTGGTGCGGGGACGCGACGCGCGCGAGCCGCCGCGCGTTCGGGAAGCCGTAGGTGGCGTCGGGCGTCGGGTGAAAGAGAAGGGTGGTGCTCACGGGCGGGCCGCTGGGGCAGGCAGTTCCGACGCCTGAATTATAGGAGGCGGGCGGCTTGGCGGAAAACCGTGCCGGAACACCGCGCGCCGACAAGGGAAATGTCGGCCCATCTGTTAAAATGACGAGCTTTGCAGCCCCGTCCGTTGGCTCCGTCCGCTTCGCGTCCGTCAGGCGCCGCACCGCGCGCCGGGAACGATTGACGCTCGAGCTTCCGGATGCCGCCGTGCCCCCGTTTCCTCGACTCGTTCTCCGGACTCGACATGACGACTTCGTCTCCCGCCTCCACCACCCTGATGGCCAACGCGATCCGTGCGCTCGCGATGGACGCCGTCCAGCAAGCGAACTCCGGCCACCCGGGCATGCCGATGGGCATGGCCGAAATCGGCGTCGCGCTGTGGTCGCGCCATCTGAAGCACAACCCGACGAACCCGCACTGGGCCGACCGCGACCGCTTCGTGCTGTCGAACGGCCATGGCTCGATGCTGCTGTACTCGCTGCTGCACCTGACCGGCTACGACCTGCCGATCGAAGAGCTGAAGAATTTCCGCCAGCTGCACTCGAAGACGCCGGGCCACCCGGAATACGGGATCACGCCGGGCGTCGAGACGACCACCGGCCCGCTCGGCCAGGGCCTCGCGAACGCGGTCGGCATGGCGCTCGGCGAAGCGCTGATGGCCGACGAGTTCAACCGTGACGGCGCGAAGATCGTCGATCACCACACGTACGTGTTCCTCGGCGACGGCTGCCTGATGGAAGGCATCTCGCACGAAGCCTGCTCGCTCGCGGGCACGCTGAAGCTGAACAAGCTGATCGCGCTGTACGACGACAACGGCATCTCGATCGACGGCGACGTCGTGAACTGGTTCCACGACGACACGCCGAAGCGCTTCGAGGCATACGGCTGGAACGTGATCCCGAACGTGAACGGCCACGACGTCGACGCGGTCGACGCGGCCATCGCGAAGGCGAAGCTGTCGGACAAGCCGACGCTGATCTGCTGCAAGACGGTGATCGGCAAGGGCGCGGCCACGAAGGCCGGCGGCCACGACGTGCACGGCGCGGCGCTCGGCGCGGAAGAAATCGCGAAGACGCGCGCGGCGCTCGGCTGGACCTGGGAGCCGTTCGTGATTCCGCAGGAAGTCTATGCGGCCTGGGATGCGAAGGAAGCCGGCAAGCGCGCCGAGTCCGAATGGGACGCGACGTTCGCGGCCTATCGCGCGAAGTTCCCGGCGGAAGCCGCCGAATTCGAGCGCCGGATGGCGAACAAGCTGCCGGCCGACTGGGCCGAGAAGGCTGCCGCGATCATCGCCGGCGCGAACGAGCGCGCCGAGACGGTCGCGACCCGCAAGGCGTCGCAGCAGGCGATCGAAGGCCTCGCCGCCGCGCTGCCCGAACTGCTCGGCGGCTCGGCCGACCTGACCGGCTCGAACCTGACCAACTGGAAGGCGTCGAAGGCGGTGCGCGCGAATCCGGAAGGCGCGGGCGTGCTGCTCGGCAACCACATTAACTACGGCGTGCGTGAATTCGGCATGAGCGCCGCGATCAACGGCCTCGCGCTGCACGGCGGCCACAAGCCGTTCGGCGGCACGTTCCTGACGTTCTCCGACTACAGCCGCAACGCGCTGCGCGTGGCCGCGCTGATGAAGGTGCCGTCGATCTTCGTGTTCACGCACGATTCGATCGGCCTCGGCGAAGACGGCCCGACGCACCAGTCGATCGAGCACGTGTCGAGCCTGCGCCTGATCCCGAACCACGACGTCTGGCGCCCGGCCGACACGGTCGAGACGGCCGTCGCGTGGACCCACGCGGTCGCCGCCGACCGCCCGTCGAGCCTGATCTTCAGCCGCCAGAACCTCGCGTTCAACCCGCGTTCCGACGCGCAGATCGCCAACATCGCGAAGGGCGGTTACGTGCTGAAGGACTGGGACGAGGAAATCGTCGCGCGCAAGATCATCCTGATCGCGACGGGCTCGGAAGTCGAACTCGCGATGAAGGCCGTCGAGCCGCTCGCGCAGCAGGGCATCGCGGCGCGCGTCGTGTCGATGCCGTCGACCAACGTGTTCGACCGCCAGGACGCCGAATACCGCGAACGCGTGCTGCCGCACGGCGTGCGCCGCGTCGCGATCGAAGCGGGCGTGACGAGCTTCTGGCACAAGTACGTCGGCCTCGAGGGCGGCGTCGTCGGGATCGACACGTTCGGCGAATCGGCGCCGGCCGGCGTGCTGTTCAAGTACTTCGGCTTCACCGTCGAGCACGTCGTCGAGACGGCCAAGGCCGTGCTGGCCTAAAAGCATATGTGCGACGCGCGCCGCCCGTTGCGTGCGTCGCACCGTGAAGCTGCACGAAACGAATTTTTTCAGCCATCAGGAGATAACCATGACGATTCGCGTCGCAATCAACGGCTACGGCCGTATCGGCCGCAACACGCTGCGCGCGTTCTATGAAAACGGCAAGAAGCACGATCTCGAGATCGTCGCGATCAACGACCTGGGCGATGCGAAGACCAACGCGCACCTGACCCAGTACGACACCGCGCACGGCAAGTTCCCGGGCGAAGTGTCGGTCGACGGCGACTACCTCGTCGTGAACGGCGACAAGATCCGCGTGCTGGCGAACCGCAACCCGGCCGAACTGCCGTGGGGCGAGCTGGGCGTCGACGTCGTGATGGAATGCACGGGCTTCTTCACGACGAAGGAAAAGGCGAGCGCGCACCTGAAGGGCGGCGCGAAGAAGGTGATCATCTCGGCGCCGGGCGGCAAGGACGTCGACGCGACGATCGTCTACGGCGTGAACCACGACGTGCTGAAGGCCGAGCACACGGTCATCTCGAACGCATCGTGCACGACGAACTGCCTCGCGCCGCTCGTCAAGCCGCTGAACGACAAGATCGGCCTCGAAACCGGCCTGATGACGACGATCCACGCGTACACGAACGACCAGGTGCTGACGGACGTCTATCACGAAGACCTGCGCCGCGCGCGCTCGGCCACGCACAGCCAGATCCCGACGAAGACGGGCGCTGCTTCGGCCGTCGGCCTCGTGCTGCCGGAACTGAACGGCAAGCTCGACGGCTACGCGATCCGCGTCCCGACGATCAACGTGTCGATCGTCGACCTGTCGTTCATCGCGAAGCGCGACACGACGGTCGAGGAAGTCAACGCGATCATGAAGGAAGCGTCGGAAGGCGCGCTGAATGGCATCCTCGGCTACAACGACGCACCGCTGGTGTCGATCGACTTCAACCACAACCCGGCTTCGTCGACGTTCGACGCGACGCTGACCAAGGTGTCGGGCCGTCTCGTGAAGGTGTCGAGCTGGTATGACAACGAGTGGGGTTTCTCGAACCGCATGCTCGATACGGCGATCGCATTCGCGAACGCGAAGTAATCCTGCACGTCGCGCGGCCGTTGTAAGGCGGCCCGCGTGGCGAACGAACCCGGCCTGGAGTGTTCCGGCCGGGTTTTTTATTGCCCGGCGTTCGCCGTCACGTGCTCGATCGCTTCGATGAACGCGCGCTTGAGCGGGCTCTCGAGATCGCTCCACGCGAGGCCGATACCGCTGCGGTGACCGGCCAGGTCGAGCGGCCGCGCGAGCACGTTCGGCGGCAGCGCGCTCGCGGCCTGCGCCGGGATCAGCCCGATCCCCATTCCCGCCGCGACGAGTGCGAGCATCGTCGTGAATTCGCCGAACTCCTGCGCGATCTCGAGCGTCGTGCCCGCGCGGCTCAGCGCGAGCAGCATGTCGTCGTGAAAGCCGGGCGCGTAGCGGCGCGCGAGCACGAACGCGGGGTGGCCGCGCAACGCGGCCGGCGCGATCGCGTCGTGCGCGGCGAGCGGATGGCCGAGCGGCAGCGCGACGACGAACCCTTCCTCGAGCACCACGCGCGTGTCGATGCCCGCATACGCGGCCGGCAGCCGGATCATCCCGAAGTCGATCCGCCGGTCGCGCAGCGCGACGACCTGGTCGGGCGTCGGCATGTCCTTCAGTTCGAGCGCGATCAGCGGATAGCGCTCGCGCATCGTGCGCAGCACGGCCGGTAACAGCGCCGGCAACACCGACGACACGAACGCGACGCGTAGCGTGCCGATTTCGCCGCGGCTCGACAGCCGCGCCATCTGTTCCGCGCGCGCGGCCTGCTGCAGCGTCGCCCGCGCTTCGGGCAGGAACACGCGCCCCGTGTCGCTCAGCTCGACCTTGTGCCGGTCGCGCTCGAACAGGCGCGCGCCGAGTTCGGCCTCGAGCGCCTTGATCTGCATGCTCAGCGCCGGCTGCACGATACACAGGCGCTGCGCGGCGCGCCCGAAATGCAGTTCTTCCGCGAGCGTGACGAAGGCGCGCAATTGCTTGAGTTCCATGGGCGGCGGGCATCAGGGAGGCGGTAATCAATTTTCATGATAACGGAATCAAAAAAGACCATTGGCACGGACCCGGCCGGCGGCCGAAGATACCGTCAACGCGAGACCGGCCGCGATGGGCGGCCGGCGCGACTGGCACGAGGAGACATCCATGACTCACGCGCTTGACCGGTTCCGCCTCGACGGCCGCCGTGCGCTGATTACCGGTTCCGGCCGCGGGATCGGGCTGACGCTCGCCCGCGGGCTCGCGGAAGCGGGCGCGGCGATCGTCATCAACGATCGCAATGAAGAGAAGGCCGCGACGCTCGCGCGCCGGTTCCGCGACGAAGGCTTCGCGGCCGACCATGCGGTGTTCGACGTGGCCGAGCATGCGCAGGTGCGTGCGGCGGTCGACGATTTCGAGGCGCGCGTCGGCGCGATCGACATTCTCGTGAACAACGCGGGCATCCAGCGCCGCGCGCCGCTCGACGCATTCGAACCGGACGACTGGCACGCGCTGATGCGCGTGAACCTCGACGGCGTGTTCAACGTCGCGCAGGCCGTTGCGCGACACATGATCGCGCGCGGCCGCGGCAAGATCATCAACATCTGCTCGGTGCAGAGCGAGCTCGCGCGGCCGACGATCGCGCCGTATGCGGCGACCAAGGGCGCGGTGCGGATGCTGACCAAAGGGATGTGCGCCGACTGGGCGCGCCACGGCATCCAGGCGAACGGCCTCGCGCCCGGCTATTTCGAAACCGAGCTGAATCGCGCGCTGGTCGACGACGCGGCGTTTTCGGACTGGCTATGCAAGCGCACGCCGGCCGGCCGCTGGGGGCAGGTCGACGAGCTGTGCGGCGCGGCGATCTTCCTCGCATCGGCCGCATCCGATTTCGTGAACGGGCAGACGCTGTTCGTCGACGGCGGGCTGACGAGTGCCGTCTGACAAGGAGAATGTCGTGCGTATGCGTTGCATGTGTGTGGTGATCCACGGGCCGAACGACCTGCGGGTCGAGGAGCAGGACGCGGGCGAGATCGGCCCGGGCCAGGTGCGCGTCGACGTCGCGATGGGCGGCATCTGCGGCTCCGACCTGCATTATTTCCGGCATGGCGGCTTCGGCGCGATCCGGCTGCAGCAGCCGATGGTGCTCGGCCACGAGGTCGCCGGCACGGTCGCGGAAGTGGCGCCGGACGTGACGTCGGTGCAGGTCGGCGATCGTGTCGCGGTCAATCCGAGCCGGCCGTGCGGCGCGTGCCGCTACTGTCTCGAAGGGTTGCCGAACCAGTGTCTCGACATGCGCTTCTACGGCAGCGCGATGCGGATGCCGCACGTGCAGGGCGCGTTCCGCAACGCGCTCGTGTGCGACGCGGTGCAATGCGTGAAGGTGGCGGACCACGTGCCGCTGTCGCTCGCGGCGCTGGCCGAGCCGTTCGCGGTCGGGCTGCATGCGGTATCGCGCGCGGGCCCGCTGATCGGCAAGCGCGTGCTCGTGTCGGGTTGCGGTCCGATCGGCGTGCTGGCGGTCGCGGCCGCGCGCGTGCACGGCGCGGCGGAGATCGTCGCGACCGATGTCGTCGACGCGCCGCTGGACGTGGCGCGCGCGCTCGGCGCGGACCGCACGATCAATGCGGCGGCCGATGCCGGCTGGGTCGAGCGCTACGGCGCCGACAAGGGCACGTTCGACGTGATGATCGAGTGTTCGGGCAATGCGCGCGCGTTGCGCGACGGGCTCGACGTGATGCGGCCGCGCGGCGTCGTCGTGCAGCTCGGGCTCGGCGGCGACGTGAGCCTGCCGCAGAACGTCGTGGTCGCGAAGGAGCTGTCGATCTGCGGCTCGTTCCGCTTCCACGCGGAATTCGCGCTCGCGGTGCAGCTGATCAACGCGGGGCGCGTCGACCTGCGGCCGGCCGTCACGCGCGTGTTCCCGATGCGCGACGCGAACCTCGCGTTCGAACTGGCCGGCGATCGCCAGCGTGCGATGAAGGTGCTGATCGATTTCGCGAACGAGGCCGCGTGACGGTGCGGCGTTAGCGCGTCGCGCCGGCAGCGGCGCGCTTGGCAAAAAGGCACGCTCGCGATGCGCGGCGCGTGCCTTTTTCGTCGGGTGTCGTGCCGAAGGATTACGCGCCCGGCGTCGGGAAGAAGACGCCCGCGCGCTGCGCGGCGTTCGCGATGTGCGTTTCGATCGCGGCGCCGGCGGCGGCCGCGTCGCGCGCGATCAGCGCGTCGACGATTGCGCGGTGCTCATGCCACGTCGACAGCAGCAGCTCGCGCCGGTAGAACGGCATGCGCTGGCTTTCCTTCATGATGTCCGCGCTGCTGCGCAGGATCGACTCGATCGCCGCGTTGCCGGCCAGATGGATGATCCGCATGTGGAAGTCGAAGTCGAGCCGCGATGCCTCGTCGAGCGCGCTTTCGGTCAGCGCGACGTGCAGGTCGGCGAGGTTGTCCTCGAACCATGCGATGTCTTCGTCGCTGACGACGCGCGCGGCCATCCGCGCGGCGAAGCCTTCGAGTGCATAGCGCATCTGGTACGTATCGGGCGGCGACGACTGCTCGGCGAATCGCCACGGATGCGCGGCCGACGCCTGCGCGCTTTCGACGTACACGCCCTTGCCCGCGCGGATGCGCAGCATCCCGAGCGCCTCGAGCGTCGACAACGCCTCGCGCAGCGACGCGCGGCTGATCTCCAGCTCCTCGGAGAGCTGGCGCTGGGCCGGCAGCAGGCTGCCGACCGGATACACGCCTGCCTCGATCCGGTCGCGGATCGTCGCGATGGCGGTGTCGGTCACGGTATGCGGAACATTTTTCATGGTGTGAACGATGGCCGGTCTGACCGGCATTGTAATCCGCACGCAGGCGGTGCACGACCGCCTACGGGAAAGCCACGATCCGCCCCCTTTCCGACGCGCCGCAAGCGCGTGCGCAGGGGCGGGAAATCCCTATTTTGTCCGTCCTTGACGCCACTATATCGGCTTCCTACTATCCACCATAACATCACTGGTCTTACCAGTATGAACAGACGAAACTGCAACCGTTGGATCGGGAGAGCGCCGTGTCGAAATTCCTTAATTCGCTGTTTGGCCGGGTAGTCGTCGCATTGATACTCGGGGTCGCGCTCGGCGCGTTCTTCCCGCATTTCGCCGAGTCGCTGCGTCCGCTCGGCGACGGCTTCCTGAAGCTCATCAAGATGGTCATCGGCCCGATCGTGTTCTGCGTCGTGGTCAGCGGGATGGCCAATGCGGGCGACCTGAAGAAGGTCGGCCGGGTCGGCCTGAAGGCCGTCGTCTACTTCGAGGTGATGACGACGCTCGCGCTCGGCATCGGGCTCGTGCTCGCGTGGCTCACGCGCCCGGGCGTCGGGATGAACATCGACCTGCGCTCGCTCGACGCGGCGTCGCTGTCGACGTACGCGAAGAACGCCGAAAGCCTGAAGGACACGGCCGGCTACCTGATGAAGATCATCCCCGAGACCGCGATCGACGCGTTCGCGAAGGGCGACATCCTGCAGATCCTCGTGTTCGCGGTGCTGTTCGGCTCCGCGCTGTCGCTGCTCGGCGACAAGGCGCAGCGCGTGAACAGCCTGATCGAGGAGCTGTCGCACGTGTTCTTCAAGATCATCGGCTTCATCATCAAGCTCGCGCCGCTCGGCGTGCTCGGCGCGATCGCGTTCACGACCGGCAAGTACGGCGTCGCGTCGCTCAAGCAGCTCGGCTACCTGGTCGCGGTGTTCTACCTGAGCTGCTTCGTGTTCGTCACCGTCGTGCTCGGCGTGGTGATGCGGCTCGCGGGCTTCTCGGTGTTCAAGCTGATCCGCTACCTGCGCGAGGAACTGTCGATCGTGCTCGGCACGGCGTCGTCGGACGCGGTGCTGCCGCAGGTGATGAGCAAGCTCGAATACATGGGCATCAAGGATTCGACGGTCGGCCTCGTGATTCCGACCGGCTATTCGTTCAACCTCGACGGCTTCTCGATCTACCTGACGCTCGCCGTGCTGTTCATCGCGCAGGCCACCAACACGCCGCTGTCGACGCACGACCTGATCGTCGTGCTGCTCGTGTCGCTCGTCACGTCGAAGGGCGCGCACGGGATCCCCGGCTCGGCGATCGTGATTCTCGCGGCGACGCTGTCGGCGATTCCCGCCATTCCGGTGCTCGGCCTCGTGCTGATCCTGCCGGTCGACTGGTTCGTCGGCATCGCCCGTGCGCTGACCAACCTGATCGGCAACTGCGTCGCGACGGTGGTGGTCGCGGTGTGGGAGAACGACATCGACCGTGCCCGCGCGACGCGCGTGCTGAACCGCGAGCTGCGCTACGTGGCCGATGTGCCGGGCGCCGCCGCACCGGTCGCAGGCGACCAGGCCCACGCGCTCTGAACCCGACTCCCGCGCGGCACGGCTTCCCCTGGCCGCACCGTGCAACCGGACTTCATGCGACCGGCGCGCCGACGCGCCGGCGCTTCTCGAAATAATGGAGACGACATGGCAGCCCCCATCCTTGATCCGAACGCGCCGGCTTTCACGCGGCGCTACATGAATCTCGCCGACCCGCGCCTGGGCGCGCAGGCGCTCTTCGCCAGCGACGAATTCTTCGCGCCGAAGGAGCGCATGCTCGATCCAGAGCCGGCCGTGTTCATTCCTGGCAAGTACGACGATCACGGCAAGTGGATGGACGGCTGGGAAACGCGTCGCAAGCGCACGACCGGCCACGACTTCTGCGTGGTGCGGCTCGCGCGGCCGGGCGTGATCCACGGCGTCGATCTCGATACGAGCCACTTCACCGGCAACTTTCCGCCGGCCGCGTCGATCGAGGCCTGCGCGGTGGACGGCGACACGCCGCCGGACGACGCCGAATGGCGCACGATCGTCCCCGCGACGACGCTGCAGGGCAATTCGCATCACTACGTGAGCGTCGACGATGCACGGCCGGTCACGCATCTGCGCGTGAACCTGTATCCGGACGGCGGCCTCGCGCGGCTGCGCGTGTATGGCCAGCCGCAGCGCGACTGGCGCCGCGTGCCGGCGGGCGAGCTCGTCGATCTCGCGGCGATCGAGAACGGCGGCTATCTCGTGGCCGCGAACAACCAGCACTTCGGCCCGGCGTCGCAGATGCTGATGCCGGGGCGCGGCGCGAACATGGGCGACGGCTGGGAAACGCGGCGGCGCCGCGAGCCCGGCAACGACTGGGCGATCGTCGCGCTGGCGCGGCCGGGCATCATCCGGCGCGTGGAGGTCGATACGGCGTTCTTCAAGGGCAATTTCCCCGACCGCTGCTCGCTGCAGGCCGCGCACGTGACGGGCGGCACCGACGATTCGCTCGTCACGCAGGCGATGTTCTGGGCCGAACTGCTCGGCGAGCAGAAGCTGCAGATGGATCACGTACACACGTTCGACCGGCTCGCGGCGCTCGGCCCCGTCACGCACGTGCGCTTCAACATCTTCCCGGACGGCGGCGTGTCGCGCCTGCGTCTGTGGGGCGAGCCGGCTTGAAGGAGGGCAGCTGCATGAGCGCAACCCCGATCCTGCGCGTCGAGCGCCTGACCCGCGAAGCGTTCGCGCCGTTCGGCGACGTGATCGCGCTCGAAGGCGCACGGCATTTCCCGATCAACGGCGGCACGACCGAGCGCTTTCACGATCTCGCGACGATCGACGTGTGCGCGGACGGCGGCCGGCCGCTCGTCAGCGTGTTTCGCGCGCAGCCGCGCGCGTTGCCGGTCGCGGTCACGCTGATGGAGCGTCATCCGCACGGCAGCCAGGCGTTCATCCCGCTCGCGGCGGTGTCGCGCTACGCGATCGTCGTCGCGCCGGCCGGCGAATTCCGGCCCGATGCGATGCGCGCGTTCCTGGCCGAGGGCTGGCAGGGCGTCAATTATGCGAAGGGCGTCTGGCACCATCCGCTGCTCGCGCTCGATGCGGTCAGCGATTTCGTGATCGTCGATCGCGGCGGGCCGCAGCCGAACTGCGACGAGATCCCGCTGGAACGCGCGTGGGCGCTCGATTTCGAGCCGGCCTGCGCGGGCGCCGAAGGGCTTTCGTAAGCGTGCCGGGCGCGCGGCACGCGCGCCGAAAAAGCACACGGCCCGGGCGGCGAGATGCCGGCCGGGCCGTGTCGTATGCGGGTGGGACGCGCTTCAGTGCTTGCGGTGCGGGCAGTTCTCGGTCGTGCACGAACCGTACATCGCGAGCGAGTGCTCCTGGAGCCGGAAGCCGCGCTCCTTCGCGATCGCCTGCTGGCGGCTCTCGATCTCGGCGTCGAAGAATTCCTCGACGCGGCCGCAATCGAGGCACACGAGGTGGTCGTGGTGCGAACCTTCGTTCAGCTCGAACACCGCCTTGCCGGATTCGAAGTTGCTGCGCGACAGCAGGCCGGCCTGCTCGAATTGCGTGAGCACGCGATAGACGGTGGCAAGCCCGATGTCGAGCTGCTCGTTGAGCAGGTTGCGGTAGACGTCTTCGGCCGTCAGGTGGCGCACGGGGCTCTGCTGGAAGATTTCGAGAATCTTGAGGCGCGGTAGGGTGGCCTTTAGCCCGATATTCTTGAGATCCGTCGGATTGGTCATGGCTAGGCATCCCTAGAGTACAATGCAGGGCTTCAATGTTACCGGCTTTTCGCCGTTCCAGATATACGCGCGGCCTGCACGCGGGCCAGCACGGTGAAGGAAATGATCCCAGAATCGCTTTCGCACTTTCAGAGGAGTCGCATGCGGAGTGCCATCATCGCTGCCGCCGCCGTTGTCGCGCTGGCGGGTTGTTCGTCGTACGACAGCGTGACGCAGCGCATTGCGCAGAGCATCACGCCGTATCGGATCACCGTCGTGCAGGGCAACTTCGTGTCGCAGGAGAAAGCCGCACAGTTGCAGGTCGGCATGACGCGCGAGCAAGTCCGCGCGCTGCTCGGCACGCCGCTGCTCGCGGACATGTTCCACGCGGATCGCTGGGATTACCTCTTCTACTTCAAGCGCGGCTCGACGTCGATCGTCCAGCAGCGCGACCTCGTGGTCAACTTCTCGGGCGATCGCCTGGCGAGCTGGACCGGCGCCGACAACCTGCCGTCCGAACTCGACCTGCTCGCCGACATCGACGGTGACCGCGGCGGCAAGAAGGCGAAGGCCGCTGCCGCGGCGAAGAAGGCGTCCGAAGCCGCTGCCGCCGCGAGCGCCGCGCAGGCTGCCGCCGCGGCGAGCCCGGCCGCCGAGCCGGCGTCCGGCGCAGTGGTCGACCAGGATGCGAACGCCCAGGCGGCGCGCGCGGCGAACCGCGCGACCAACCAGGTGTCGGGGCAGGGTTCGGGTTCGCGCCGGTTCACGCCGGCCGCGCAGGCCTCGGGCGGCGCGCCGGTGCCGGGCGGCCAGCCGCCGGGCGCCGCGCCGGCGATCCAGCCGCAGTTCCAGTTCCATCGTCCGCCGCAGCCGAACGTGTCGAACGAGGCGTCGCCGCCGGTCGGCCCGCAAGGCTCGGACAACCTGCAGAACCAGCCGCTCACCGCACCGGCGCAGTAAGCGGCCGGCGTGCGGAAACGGGGCGGCATGCGCCGCCCGCCTTTAGACCTGTCGTGTAGAAAGCCATGAAGATTGCGATTGCCGGCGCATCGGGCCGAATGGGCCGGATGCTGATCGAAGCCGTTCTCAACGATGCCGACGCGCAGCTCGTCGGCGCGCTCGACCGCGCCGGTTCGCCGTTCCTCGGCCAGGACGCCGGTGCGTTCCTCGGCAAGGACACCGGCGTCAAGCTGACCGACGATCTCGACGCCGTGTTCGCGCAGGCCGACTATCTGATCGATTTCACGCGTCCGGAAGGCACGATGGCCCACATCGAGGCCGCGCTGCGCCACGACGTGAAGCTCGTGATCGGCACGACCGGCTTCAGCGCCGAGCAGAAGGCCGAATTGCAGGCCGCGGCCGGCAAGATCGGCATCGTGTTCGCGGCGAACATGAGCGTCGGCGTGAACGTCACGCTGAAGCTGCTCGAATTCGCGGCGCGGCATTTCTCGCACGGCTACGACATCGAGATCATCGAGGCGCATCACCGCCACAAGGTCGACGCGCCGTCGGGCACCGCGCTGATGATGGGCGAGGCCGTCGCCGGCGCGCTCGGCCGCTCGCTCGACGACTGCGCGGTGTACGGCCGCCATGGCGTGACCGGCGAGCGCGATCCGTCGTCGATCGGCTTTGCCGCGGTGCGCGGCGGCGATATCGTCGGCGACCACACCGTGCTGTTCGCCGGGATCGGCGAGCGCATCGAGATCACGCACAAGTCGTCGAGCCGCGTGTCGTACGCGCAGGGCGCGTTGCGTGCGGTCCGCTTCCTGTCGGCGCGTCGCGCCGGCCTGTTCGACATGCAGGACGTGCTCGGCCTGCGCTGACCTTCACGGGGAAACTCCGATGGCGATTCCCACCGGCGTTGTCCACTACCTCGAAAGCGGCGATGCGATCACGCACGCCGTCTCCTATGTGCTGCTGGCGATGTCCGTCGCCAGCTGGTGCTTCCTCTTGATGAAAGCCTGGCTGCTGGTTCGCGCGAAGCGGCAGGGGCCGCGCGCGCTCGCCGCGTTCTGGCGCGCGCCGACGCTCGACGCCGGCATCGCGGCGCTGGCCGGCGCCGATCGCGAGCGCGTGTTCGTGCCGCTCGCCGAAGCCGCGCGCGACGCGGCCGACGAGCACGATCCCGCCGCCATGGCCGCGCGCGTGGAGCGCGGCGAACGCGTGCTGCGCGCGTTGCGTCATGCGATGCTGCGCTCGCAGCGGCGCCTCGAATTCGGCCAGGTGCTGCTCGCGTCGATCGGCAGCACCGCGCCGTTCGTCGGGCTGCTCGGCACCGTGTGGGGCATCTATCACGCGCTCGGCAGCATCGCCGCGAGCGGGCAGGCGCAGATCGAGAACGTCGCGGGGCCGGTCGGCGAGGCGCTGATCATGACCGCGTTCGGGCTGGTCGTCGCGATTCCCGCGGTGCTCGCGTACAACATCCTCGGCCGGCTCGTCCGGCAGCTCACCGAGGAACTCGACGGCTTCGCGCGCGATCTGCACGTCTTCGTGTGCGCGCAGGGCGCCTGACGCGCCGGCTCCGGAGGAACGACCATGGCATTCGGCGGGCTTGAGCACCACAAGACGTCCGCGCCGATGGCGGAGATCAACATGACGCCGCTGATCGACGTGATGCTCGTATTACTCGTCATCTTCATCATCACCGCGCCGCTGATGACGCACGCGATCCGGCTCGACCTGCCGAAGGTCGCGGCGAGCGTCGCACGCGACACGCCGCAATCCGTCACGCTGTCGATCGACGACGCGGGCAAGCTGTACTGGGACGATGCGCCCGTGGCGCTCGACGCGCTGCCCGCGCGGTTCAAGGCCGCCGCCGCGGGCGCCGCGCCGCCCGAGTTGCGGCTGCGCGCGTCGCGCGCGACGCGCTACGACGTGATCGCGCAGGTGATGGGCGCCGCGCAGGCCGCAGGCCTCACGCGGATCGGCTTCGTGACCGACGTGCCGCCGGCCGGGAGCGCCGCCGCACCGGCCGCCGCCGGCGCGAAACCCTGATACGCCGGCGAACCGCTGCGCGGCGGATCATCAGGCAAGTTCGCGTCCGTCGCGGGATCGGGCCGCGCGCCGCGAGACCGGCCGGATGGGCCGGCGCTGACGGTATAATCATCGTTTTTCCCGGCTGGCAGGTTTTTCCAGGTAACCCGGCATTTTCCAGGCAACCCGGAAAATATCCGAAACCCCGAACAGGCCCCGCAACAGCGAACCTGCAGTGCCGCCGGGCATGCACGATTTTCGATCCAATCCTGCGCGCGAGCCGTCGCGCCGCTTAAAGCCTAGCCCGAACCACACCATGCACGAGAGATACGTACCCGCCGACGTCGAAGCCGCCGCCCAGGGCGACTGGCGCGCAGCCGATGCCTACAAGACGAAGGAAGATTCGCAGAAGCCGAAGTTCTACTGCGTATCGATGCTGCCGTACCCGTCCGGCAAGCTGCACATGGGTCACGTGCGCAACTACACGATCAACGACGTGATGTACCGCTATCTGCGGATGAACGGCTACAACACGCTGATGCCGATGGGCTGGGATGCGTTCGGGATGCCGGCCGAGAATGCCGCGATGGCGAACGGCGTGCCGCCCGCGAAGTGGACCTACGACAACATCGACTACATGAAGGGCCAGATGCAGTCGATGGGCCTCGCGATCGACTGGTCGCGCGAAATCGCGACGTGCAAACCCGACTACTACAAGTGGAACCAGTGGCTGTTCCTGAAGATGCTCGAGAAGGGCATCGCGTACAAGAAGACGGGCACCGTGAACTGGGACCCGGTCGACCAGACCGTGCTCGCGAACGAGCAGGTGATCGACGGCCGCGGCTGGCGCTCGGGCGCGCTCGTCGAGAAGCGCGAGATCCCGATGTACTACCTGCGCATCACGCAGTACGCGGACGAGCTGCTGAACGATCTCGACGGCCTCGGCTGGCCCGAGCGCGTGAAGATCATGCAGCAGAACTGGATCGGGAAGAGCTTCGGCGTGAACTTCGGCTTCCCGTACGAACTCGACGGCGAGCAGAAGCTGCTGCGCGTGTTCACGACGCGCGCCGACACGATCATGGGCGTCACGTTCTGCGCGATCGCGGCCGAGCACCCGCTCGCCACGCGCCTCGCGCAGGACAAGCCGGAACTGCTCGCGTTCATCGAGGAATGCAAGCGCGGCGGCGTGGCCGAAGCCGACGTCGCGACGATGGAGAAGAAGGGCGTCGCGACCGGCTTTTCGGTCAAGCACCCGCTGACCGGCGAGCCGGTCGAGGTGTGGATCGGCAACTACGTGCTGATGAGCTATGGCGAAGGCGCGGTGATGGGCGTGCCGGGCCACGACGAGCGCGATTTCGCGTTCGCGAAGAAATACGATCTGCCGATCAGGCAGGTGATCGCGAGCGAAGGGCGGACGTACTCGCTCGACGCATGGCAGGAGTGGTACGGCGACAAGGAAACCGCGGTCTGCGTGAACAGCGGCAAGTACGACGGCCTGCGCTACGCGGAAGCGGTCGACGCGGTCGCGGCCGATCTGAAGGCCGGCGGCTTCGGTGACAAGCAGGTCACGTGGCGTCTGCGCGACTGGGGCGTGTCGCGCCAGCGCTACTGGGGCACGCCGATCCCGATCATCCACTGCCCGTCGTGCGGCGACGTGCCGGTGCCGGAGCAGGATCTGCCCGTCGTGCTGCCGGAAGACCTCGTGCCGGACGGCTCGGGCAACCCCCTCGCGAAGTCCGAAGCGTTCCTGAACTGCACGTGCCCGACGTGCGGCGCGGCCGCGAAGCGCGAAACCGACACGATGGACACCTTCGTCGATTCGTCGTGGTACTTCTCGCGCTACACGGCGCCGGACGCGGAGACGATGGTCGACGCGCGCACCGATTACTGGATGCCGATGGATCAATACATCGGCGGCATCGAGCACGCGATCCTGCACCTGCTGTATTCGCGCTTCTGGACCAAGGTGATGCGCGACCTCGGCCTCGTGAAGTTCGGCGAGCCGGCGAAGAACCTGCTCACGCAGGGGATGGTGCTGAACGAGACGTACTACCGCGAGGACGCGGCGGGCAAGAAGACCTGGTACAACCCGCTCGACGTGACGGTCACGCACGACGACAAGGGTCGCCCGGTCGGCGCGACGCTGAATGCGGACGGTCAGCCGGTCGTGCTCGGCGGCATCGAGAAGATGTCGAAGTCGAAGAACAACGGCGTCGATCCGCAACTGCTGATCGACCAGTACGGCGCCGATACCGCGCGCCTGTTCACGATGTTCGCGGCGCCGCCCGAGCAGCAGCTCGAATGGTCGGGCGCGGGCGTCGAGGGCGCGAGCCGCTTCCTGCGCCGCGTGTGGAGCTTCGGCGCCGGCAACCGCGAAGCGCTTGCCGCGCGCGCCGGTTTCGACGCAGCGACGCTCGGCGACGCCGACAAGGCGCTGCGCCGCGAAATCTACAGCGTGCTGAAGCAGGCCGATTTCGACTACCAGCGCCTGCAGTACAACACGGTCGTGTCGGCCGCGATGAAGATGCTGAACGCGATCGACGGCGCGAAGGGCGCGACGCCCGCCGTGCTGCGCGAGACGTACGGCGTGCTGCTGCGCGTGCTGTATCCGGTCGTCCCGCACGTCACGTTCGAGCTGTGGAAGGCGCTCGGCTACGCGGACGAATTCGGCCCGCTGCTCGATGCGCCGTGGCCGAAGGTCGACGAGGCCGCGCTCGAGCAGGCCGAGATCGAACTCGTGCTGCAGGTGAACGGCAAGGTGCGCGGCGCGCTGAAGGTCGCGAAGGACGCGAGCCGCGACGCGATCGAAGCGGCGGCGGTGGCCGACGAGGCATTCGCGAAATTCAGCGACGGCAAGCCGGCGAAGAAGATCGTCGTCGTGCCGGGCCGCCTCGTGAATATCGTCGTCTGACGGCCGCCGGCCGTCGGACGTACCCAGAAGGAGCGAAGGTGATCCGCAGATCGTTTTTGATGCTCGCCGGCAGCGCGGTCATGCTGTCGGCATGCGGCTTCCAGCTGCGCGGCCAGCAGGACTACGCATTCAAGCACCTGTTCGTGGCCGGTGCGCCGGCGTCCGTCGGGGCGCGGCTCACGCGCCTCGTCGAGGCCGGCAGCGACACGAAGATCGTCAAGTCCCCGGACGACGCCGACGCCGTGCTGCGCATGTGGGAGTCGCGTGGCCAGAACACGCTGACGCTGAACAAGTACGGCTCCGCGCAGGAATACGCGCTGTTCTACACGCTGAACTACACGCTGACGAGCAAGGACGGCACCGTGCTGATCCCGCCGAGCGCGATCGCGCTGAACCGCGCGATGACGTACAGCGACCAGTACACGAACGCGAAGGCGCAGGAAGCCGACATCCTGTACGGCGACATGCAGAACGACGCGGTCGACCAGCTGATGCGGCGTCTCGCGATCGTCCACTCGCTGACGCCGGCGCCGGAGGACGTGGTGCCGGGCGTGGCGCCGCGCGCGCCGCTGCCGCCGCCGCCGCTCTGATCGCGGGCGCACGCAGCGATGCAATTGCGACTTGATGCGCTGGAGCCGCACCTCGCGAAGGGGTTGGCCGGGTTCTATACCGTCTACGGCGACGAGCCGCTGCTCGCGCAGGAAGCGTGCGACCGCATTCGTGCGGCCGCGCGCGCGGCCGGCTTCACCGAGCGTTCGGTGCACACGGTCGAGCGCGGCTTCGACTGGAGCGTGCTGCTCGGCGCGACCCAGGCGATGTCGCTGTTCGGCGAGCGCCAACTGATCGAGCTGCGCATTCCGTCGGGCAAGCCCGGCAAGGAAGGCGCCGACGCGCTGAAGACGCTCGCGGCCACGCCCAATCCCGACGCGCTGATGCTCGTCACGTTGCCGCGCCTCGACGCGGCCACGCAGAAATCCGCATGGTTTACCGCGTTGCAGAACGGCGGCGTCGCGCTGAAGATCGATCCGGTCGACCGTGCGCAACTGCCGAACTGGATCGGCCAGCGCCTGTCGATGCAGGGCCAGCGCGTCGCTTCCGGCGACGACGGGCGCCGTGCGCTGCAGTTCATCGCGGAGCGCGTCGAGGGCAATCTGCTCGCCGCGCACCAGGAAATCCAGAAGCTCGGGCTGCTGTATCCGCAGGGCGCGCTGTCGTTCGAGCAGGTGCACGACGCGGTGCTGAACGTCGCGCGCTACGACGTGTTCAAACTGAACGAAGCGATGCTCGCCGGCGACGCCGCGCGGCTCGCGCGGATGATCGACGGGCTGAAGGGCGAGGGCGAGGCGATCGTGCTCGTGATGTGGGCCGTCGTCGAGGAACTGCGCACGCTGCTGCGGATCAAGCGCGGCACGACGGCCGGCAAGCCGCTCGCGACGCTGCTGCGCGAGAACCGCGTATGGGGGCCGCGCGAGCGGCTGATCGCGCCCGCGCTGAACCGCGTGTCGGAAGCGGTGCTCGAAAAGGCGCTCGCGTTCGCCGCGAAGCTCGACCGGCAGGTCAAGGGGCTCACCGCCGTCACGCCGGGCCGCCGCACGCAGGACGAACCGCCGCCCGACCCGTGGGACGGGCTGTTCCAGCTCGCGATGACGGTCGCGGGCGCCCGCGGCGAGCGACCGCCGACCGCGGGTCGCGTGCGACGCTAAGTCCCGTTCGGGCCTTCAGCGCGCGCTGCGCAACCCGCTTACAATGCGTCGATGACCGGGGCGCCGCCCTGCGCGGCGCGGTTTCGCGGCCGCTACCCCGCTCGGGTGGTCATCCCCGGATAGCCGGATGGCCGTCCCGCTTCCCCCACGAATTCATGCCGCTTCGCGCGGCTCGCTTCTCGAGTCACACGATGGATATCGATCAGTACATGACCGACCTGGGCCGTCGCGCCCGGCACGCTTCCCGCGCGATGGCGCGCGCCAGCACGGCCGCGAAGAACGCGGCGCTCGACGCCGTGGCCCGCGCGATCGAACGCGACGCGCAGGCGCTGAAGGACGCGAATGCACGCGATGTCGCCCGCGCTCGCGAAAAAGGGCTCGATGCGGCGTTCGTCGACCGCCTGACGCTGTCGGACAAAGCGTTGAAGACGATGGTCGAAGGGCTGCGCCAGGTCGCGTCGCTGGCCGATCCGATCGGCGAGATCGGCAACCTGAAGTTCCGCCCGAGCGGGATCCAGGTCGGCCAGATGCGCGTGCCGCTCGGCGTGATCGGCATCATCTACGAGTCGCGCCCGAACGTGACGATCGACGCGGCCGCGCTGTGCCTGAAGTCGGGCAACGCGACGATCCTGCGCGGCGGCTCCGAAGCGCTCGAGTCGAACGCGGCGCTGGCGAAGCTGATCGGCGAAGGGCTCGAGGCGGCAGGCCTTCCGCAGGACGCGGTGCAGGTCGTCGCGACGGCCGATCGCGCGGCGGTCGGCAAGCTGATCACGATGACCGAGTACGTCGACGTGATCGTGCCGCGCGGCGGCAAGAGCCTGATCGAACGACTGATCAACGAGGCGCGCGTGCCGATGATCAAGCACCTCGACGGCATCTGCCACGTGTACGTCGACGATCGCGCCGATCTCGACAAGGCGCTGATCGTCTGCGACAACGCGAAGACGCACCGCTACGGCACCTGCAACACGATGGAGACGCTGCTCGTCGCGAGCGGCATCGCCGCGAAGCTGCTGCCGCCGCTCGGCAAGCTGTATCGCGGCAAGCAGGTCGAACTGCGCGTCGACGCGGCCGCGCGCGCGGTGCTCGCCGATGCGGGCGTCGGCCCGCTCGTCGACGCGACCGAGGAAGACTGGCACACCGAATATCTGGCGCCGGTGCTCGCGATCAAGGTCGTCGACGGCCTCGACGCCGCGATCGAGCACATCAACCATTACGGCTCGCATCACACGGATGCGATCGTCACCGAGGATCACGACCGCGCGATGCGGTTCCTGCGCGAAGTCGATTCGGCGAGCGTGATGGTCAACGCGTCGACGCGCTTCGCGGATGGCTTCGAATTCGGCCTGGGCGCGGAAATCGGCATCTCGAACGACAAGCTGCACGCACGCGGCCCCGTCGGCCTGGAAGGGCTGACGTCGCTGAAGTACGTCGTGCTCGGGCACGGCGAAGGCCGTCAGTAAGTCAACCGCGAGGCGCACAATCGATGGCAATGCTCTGGATCAAGACGTTCCATGTCGTTCTGATCGCCGCGTGGTTTGCAGGGTTGTTCTACCTGCCGCGCATCTACGTGAACCTGGCCATGGAGACCGATCCGGCCGCGGTGCGGCGCCTGCTGCTGATGGCGCGCAAGCTGTTCCGCTTCATGACGATGATCGCGGTGCCCGCGCTCGCGTGCGGGCTGTGGCTGTGGCTCGTGATCGGCATCGGCCAGGGGCAGGGCTGGATTCACGCGAAGGTGACGGTCGTGCTGCTGCTGATCGTCTATCACGCGTATTGCGGGCACCTGCTGAAGGTGTTCGAGCGCGGCGAGAACCGCCGCTCCGACAAGTGGTATCGCGTGTTCAACGAGCTGCCGGTGCTCGGCATGCTCGCGGCGGTCGCGCTGGTCGTGATCAAGCCGTTCTGAGCGGCGCGGCCGGCGAGTACGCCGCCATCGAATCATGTGCAACGGCGCCCCTTGAGGCGCCGTCGTTCGTTTACGCGCGGCGTTCCGCGACGGCTAGTCCTTCGTCGGGTCGTCGATGCGGCGCCGCGTGATCGCTTCCTTCGCGCGACCGACGCGCTCCATCAGCGCGGGCCCGCGCGACAGCGCGACGCCGACCGCGAGAATGTCGCCGATCGCGAGATGCGACATCCGCGACGTCATCGGCGAGAACACGTCCGTTTCCTCGGCGACGTTCGATGCGAGGCTCACGGTTGCGAGCTTCGCCAGCGGCGAATGGCTCTGCGTGATCGCGACGACTTTCGCGCCGCACGCGAGCGCGGAGCGCGCGGCGTCGACGATGTCGCGCGTGCGGCCGGTGTTCGAGATCGCGACGACGACGTCGTGCGGCCCGAGTAGCGCCGACGACATCGAGAACGTATGCGGATCCGAATACGCGACGCTCGGCACGCCGAGCCGGAAGAACTTGTGCTGGATGTCCTGCGCGGCGATGCCCGAGCCGCCGGCGCCGTAGAACTCGATCCTCGACGCGTTCGACAGCAGCGCGATCGCGTCGGCGACGCTGCCGGCGGACAGGCTGTTGCGCACCTCGATCAGCGCGCCGATCGTGCGGTCGAACACCTTGCCGATGATGCCGGGCGCCGGTTCGTTCGGCTCGACGTCGCGGTACACCGACGACACGCCCGGCGCGACGCTCTGCGCGAGCCGGATCTTGAATTCGCGAAAGCCGCTGCAGCCGAGCGCCTGGCAGAAGCGCGCGATCGTCGGCTGGCTGACGCCCGCGCGGGTCGACAGCTCGGTCATCGCGAGGTCGAGCACCTCGCGCGGCGCGGCGAGAATGTAGTCGGCGAGCTTGCGCTCGGACGGGCGCAGCTCGGCGCGGATCGCTTCAATGCGAGGCAGCATGGGACGGCACGTGGAAATCGGGTTCGGATGAGCGAGTGTATCGCAATCGAATTGTAGAAAATCTACATGAAAATACTAGCGCAATCGCAACGGTTTCGACGCAAAGTAAGCCACGCTAATTAGGGTTTCCACTGATTAAACCCTTGCTGGTGGCGGGAATAAGGGTTGCGTACGAATCGATCTGCATTGCATGCTTGTAGTTTTTCTACTAGACTGGCTGCGTTCGATCGACGAAGCTCGACCGTCCCCACGATTCCAACCGCCGGTGTCGGCCGGCATACAGGAGCGCCCAGCATGACGTCGCTGCACCCTACTCTGGCGAAGGTCACCGAACGCGTGATCGCCCGCAGCCAATCGACCCGTTCCGCCTATCTGCAGCGCATCGACGGCGCGCAAGGCAAGTTCCCGGCACGCGGCGCGCTGTCGTGCGCGAACCTCGCGCACGGCTTCGCGGGCCTCGAGGGTAACGACAAGTTCTCGATCAAGGCGATTCGCGAGCCGAACATCGGCATCGTGTCTTCGTACAACGAGATGCTGTCCGCGCATGCGCCGTACAAGGATTTCCCCGAAATCATCAAGGCGGCCGCGCGCGAGAACGGCGGCGTCGCGCAATTCGCGGGCGGCGTGCCGGCGATGTGCGACGGCGTCACGCAGGGCAACCCGGGGATGGAGCTGTCGCTGTTCTCGCGCGAGGCGATCGCGATGGGCACGGCGATCGCGCTCACGCACAACATGTTCGATGCGGCGCTCTGCCTCGGCATCTGCGACAAGATCGTGCCGGGCCTCCTGATCGGCGCGCTGCAGTTCGGCCACCTGCCGACGATCTTCGTGCCGGCCGGCCCGATGACGAGCGGCCTGTCGAACGACGACAAGGCGAAGATCCGCCAGCAGTTCGCGACCGGGCAGGTCGGCCGCGACGCGCTGCTCGAAGCCGAATCGGCCGCGTATCACGGCCACGGCACCTGCACGTTCTACGGCACCGCGAACAGCAACCAGATGCTGATGGAGCTGATGGGGCTGCACCTGCCGGGCTCGGCATTCGTTCATCCGCACACGCCGTTGCGCACCGCGCTGACGGCCGAGGCCGCGCGCCGCGTGCTCGACCTGACCGTCGAGCGCGGCCAGTACACGCCGATCGGCCATGTGATCGACGAAAAGGCGATCGTCAACGGGATCGTCGCGCTGCTCGCGACGGGCGGCTCGACCAACCACACGCTGCACCTCGTCGCGATCGCGCGCGCGGCCGGCATCCTGATCGACTGGAACGACTTCGACGAGCTGTCGGCGGTCGTGCCGCTGCTCGCGAAGATCTACCCGAACGGCAAGGCCGACGTGAACCATTTCCACGCGGCGGGTGGTGTCGCGTTCCTGGTGCGCAACCTGCTCGAAGGCGGGCTGCTGCACGAGGACGTGACGACGGTCGCCGGCAAGGGGCTCGCGCACTACACGAAGGAGCCGAAGCTGATCGACGGCAAGCTGGCGTGGGTCGACGGCGCGGCCGAGAGCCACGACACGAAGGTGCTGCGCGGCATTCGCGACCCGTTCCAGCCGGACGGCGGGCTGCGCCTGATGCAGGGCCGGCTCGGCCGCGGCGTGATCAAGATCTCGGCGGTCGCGCCCGAGCACCGCAAGGTGAAGGCGCCCGCGATCGTGTTCGACTCGCAGGAAGCCGTGCAGGCAGCGTTCGATCGCGGCGAGCTGAAGCGCGATTTCGTCGCGGTGGTGCGCTTTCAGGGCGCGCGCGCGAACGGCATGCCCGAGCTGCACCGTTTGACGCCGCTGCTCGGCGTGCTGCAGGATCAGGGCTTCCACGTCGCGCTGGTGACCGACGGCCGCATGTCGGGCGCGTCGGGCAAGGTGCCGGCCGTGATCCACGTGTCGCCGGAAGCGCTGCTGGCCGGCCCGATCGGCAAGGTGCAGACGGGCGACGTGCTCGTGATCGACGCGGATGCCGGCGTGCTCGACCTCGAGGTCGACGACGCCGAGTGGCGCGCGCGCCCGGTCGCGCAGCCGCAGCATCAGGCCGAGAACGAAGTCGGTTTCGGGCGTGAACTGTTCGGCGTGTTCCGCGCGGCGGCCGCACCGGCCGAGCAGGGCGCATCGGTTTTCGGGGCGCTGGTCGGCGAAACGGCCGCCAGCGTCGCCGCATGAATTTCAAGGAGCCAATTCAATGAAGACGATTGCTGAAATCGTGAAGCTGGGCCCGGTCATTCCGGTGCTCGCATTCGACTCGGTCGAGCAGGGCGAAAACGTGTCGCGTGCATTGCACGCGGGCGGCGTGAAGGTGCTCGAGATCACGCTGCGCACGCCGGCCGGCATCGAGGCGATCCAGCGCGCGAGCCAGCTCGCGGACGACATCGTCGTCGGCGTCGGCACGATCACGAAGCCCGAGCACTGCGCGCAGGCGAAGCGCGCGGGCGCCAAGTTCGGCGTGTCGCCGGGTTTGACGAAGGAGCTGCACCTCGCGGCGCTCGACGCCGGCCTGCCGCTGCTGCCGGGCGTGATGACGCCGAGCGACATCATCCAGGCGCTCGAATTCGGCTACGACATCGTGAAATTCTTCCCCGCGCAGCAGGCAGGCGGCGTGCCGATGCTGCAGGCGTTCCACGGGCCGTTCCCGGCGCTGAAGTTCTGCCCGACCGGCGGCATCACGGTCGACACCGCGCCGAACTTCCTGAAACTGCCGAACGTCGTGTGCGTCGGCGGCTCGTGGCTCACGCCGAAGGCCGCGCTCGCCGCGCAGGACTGGGCCGAAGTCACGCGCCTCGCGCAAGCGGCGAGTCAGCTGCCCCGTTAAGACTTGCATGAAATGAAGATCGCGCCCTCGGAAAGCAAGCGTTAGTGCTTGTTTTACCGAGGGTTTTTGCTGATGGAACCGGTTCTATCCGCAGGCCGCAAAGATAAGTAAAATTCAGCGTCCTGACGGGGGGTACCCCCGTGTTTCGGAGACCCGCATAGCCGGGCATACTCGCAACGACTCGCCCGGTTCGAACAATTCTAGGAGGAGTGCCACATGGGGGCCGTCCAAGGCAGCATGCTGCTCGTATTCACGCTGATCGCGATTGCCGCGCTGATCCTGATGATCGCGCGCTACAAGATCTACCCGTTCCTGGTGCTGATCATCGTTTCGCTCGGCCTCGGCCTCGTCGTCGGCATGCCGATGGACAAGATCGTCAAGTCGTTCGAAACGGGCACCGGCGGCACGCTCGGCCACATCGCGATCGTCGTCGGCCTCGGCACGATGCTCGGCAAGATGATGGCCGAATCGGGCGGCGCCGAGCGGATCGCGACCACGCTGATCGACTGGTTCGGTGAGAAGAACATCCACTGGGCGATGATGTTCGTCGCGATCATCGTCGGCCTGCCGGTGTTCTTCGAAGTCGGCTTCGTGCTGCTGATCCCGATCGCGTTCAACGTCGCGAAGCGCACCGGCAAGTCGCTGCTCGTCGTCGGCCTGCCGATGGTGGCCGGCCTGTCGGTCGTGCACGGGCTGATCCCGCCGCACCCGGCCGCGCTGCTGGCCGTCCAGCAATATGGCGCCGATATCGGCAAGACGATCGCGTTCGGCCTCGTCGTCGGCGTGCCGACCGCGATCATCGCGGGCCCGCTGTTCGCGCTGATGATCTCGAAGTTCGTGAAGCTGCCGGAAAACAACCCGCTCGCGTCGCAATTCGTCGATTCGAACGCGGAGGGCCGCCAGCGCGAACTGCCGAGCTTCGGCATCACGCTGTTCACGATCCTGCTGCCCGTCGTGCTGATGCTCGTCGGCAGCTGGGCCGACCTGGTGTTCACGCCGAAGTCGCTGCCGAACAACCTGCTGCGTTTTGCCGGCAATTCCGACGTCGCGCTGCTGATTGCCGTGCTCGTGAGCTTCTGGACCTTCGGCGCGAAGCAGGGCTTCAACCGCGACCAGATCCAGAAGTTCTGCGGCGAGTGCCTCGCGCCGATCGCCGGCATCACGCTGATCGTCGGCGCGGGCGGCGGCTTCGGCGGCGTCCTGCGCGACAGCGGGATCTCGCAGCAGATCGTCGAGACCGCGAAGCACGCGCACCTGTCGCCGCTGCTGCTCGGCTGGTTCGTCGCGGCGCTGATGCGTCTCGCGACGGGTTCGGCGACGGTCGCGATGACGACGGCCTGCGGCATCGTCGCGCCGATCGCGGCGGCGGCCGGCACGACGGTCAGCCCGGAGCTGCTGGTGCTCGCGACGGGCTCGGGCTCGCTGATCTTCTCGCACGTGAACGACGGCGGCTTCTGGCTGATCAAGGAATACTTCGGGATGACGGTCGGCCAGACGTTCAAGACCTGGTCGCTGCTTGAAACCATCATCTCGGTGCTCGGTCTCAGTTTTACGCTGCTGCTGAGCATGGTTCTGTAACAAGGGGTAGTCAATGATTCTGATCGCAATGGGCGTGTCGGGCGCGGGCAAGTCGCTGATCGGCGAAATGCTGGCGGAACGCCTGTCGTGCAGCTATACCGACGGCGACGCGTTTCACAGCGCGGCGAACAAGGAAAAGATGCACCACGGCATTCCGCTGACCGATGAAGACCGCTGGCCGTGGCTGCGCACGATCCGCGCGGCCATCGAGGAAAAGCAGCGCGCGGGCGAAACGGCCGTGTTCACGTGCTCGTCGCTGAAGCGCTCTTACCGCGACGTGCTGCGCGGCACCGACACCGACGTGCGGTTCGTGTATCTGAAGGGTTCGTTCGAGGTGTTGCAGGAGCGTCTGAAGAGCCGCACCGGCCATTTCTTCGATCCGTCGCTACTGACGAGCCAGCTCGACACGCTCGAGGAACCGGGCCCGGACGAGGCGATCGAGGTCAGCATCGAACTGACGCCCGAGCAGATCGTCGATCAGGTCATGCTGAAGATCGGCCTCGCGCATCAGCACTGAGCGCGGTTCGCGGTCGTCGTCATCGACAAGGCGCCTTCGGGCGCCTTTTTCGTGGGCGGCGCGGCCGCCGGTCAGGCCGTGCGTGCGCGTTGCGCGATGCCGTCGAGCAGCACGTCGAGCATCGTGTCGTGCACGACCGCCGGATCGAGCTGCGCGTACAGCGGGGCGGCCGACTTGACGAGCGGATGCGCGGCGTCGGACAGCGCGTGCATTTCCGCGAGCTCGACGTCGTTCGCGGGGCGGGTGAGGCCGCCCGCCTCGGCGGCGGCGAGGCCGATCACGCTCGCGTACCAGCCGACGCATACCGACGGCAGCGCCGCGCGCGGGATGCCGGCGTCGGTCAGCGCGCGATGCACGGCCTCGATGTGCGCGAGATCGGCCGGGCCGGTGCTCATGTGCCGCTGCAGCAGCGCGAACGCGGCCGGATAGCGCAGCGCGAGCGCACGGTACTGGCGCGCGAGGTCGCGCAGCCGTTCGCGCCACGGCAGTGACGGATCGACCGGCACGAGCGAGCGCGACAGCGCATTCGCGATCGCGCGGCTCAGGCCCTCCTTCGACTTGAAGTGATACAGCACGCTCATCGGGTCGCAGCCGACCGATTGCGCGAGCTTGCGCACGCTGAACGCCGCTTCGCCTACGTCTTCGAGCAGCGCGAGCGCGGCCGCGACGAGTGCGTCCTTGTCGAGGCCGCGCGGCCCTTGGGCGGGTTTGTCTTTCATCGAGGCAGGCTGGTATGCCGGCACGGCGCCGACTGTAATCTTGACGAAAGCTTATTCTACACTGTAGAATTATTTCTGCGGTGTAGAAATTGGGTGTCCCGGCACCTTTCAATACGTGCTTTCGCACAGTCCGGGATCCAGGCGGCACGAGCGCGCCGCCGTCAACACGGGCCGTCGCGCCCCTTTTCTCGTTGACACCCATGTGGAACCGGCTGCCCCCACCCGCGAAGCCAGCAGGCTCTTCGACAGGCGGCCCAAGACCATGCAAGTGCAATCATGACGTCCAACAACAAGCCCTTGATCCAGGGCGAAGCGCGTTTCGAGCAAACGCAACTGAACATCGAAAAAGACAACTGGAACTGGTGCGATCCGGCCCGCTACGAAGGCGGGCGCCCGGCCAACTGGTACGAGGCGTCGTTGTCGCGCCATGAAAACAGCGCGCCGCTCGCGCACGACGCCGTCTGCGACGTGCTCGTGATCGGCGCCGGCTTGCTCGGCGCATCGGCCGCGCTGCATCTCGCGGAAGCGGGCGTCGACACGATCCTCGTCGACAAGCATCACGTCGGCTCGGCCGCGTCGGGCCGCAACGGCGGGCAACTGACGCCCGGCCTTGCGCGCTGGGAAGCCGCCGACATGATCGAGAACCTGTCGCACGACGATGCGAAGCGGCTGTGGCGCTTCGCGTCGGCCGAGTCGATGGACCTGATCGACGGGATCGGCGCGCGCTACGTGCTCGATCTCGACCGCAAGCGCGGCCACGTCACGGCGGCGGTCCACCCGGGCCACATGAGCGCGCTGCTCGACGGCGCGGATGCGCGCCGTCATCTCGGCGACGCCGGCGTGACGCTCGTCGGCCGCCATCAGCTGCACGACGAATACGTGCGCTCGGGGCTGTATCACGGCGCGGCGATCGACGCGCTCGGCGGGCAGATCCATCCGCTCGCGCTGGTGCGCGGCCTCGTGCACGGCTTCCGTTTGAACGGCGGCGCATTGTACGAGGGCACCGAGGTGCTCGAACTCGACGAGACGCCCGCGGGCGTCGTCGCGACCACGCCGGGCGGCACGATCACCGCGCGCCGCGGCGTCGTGCTCGCGCTGCACAACACGACGTTCCGGCTGCTCGACGACGGCGCGGCGACCACGGTGCCGTTCTTCACGTACGTGAGCGTGACGGCGCCGCTCGACGTCGACGTCGCGACGCTGATGCCGGCCGGCATGCCGGTGTACGACACGCAGTTCCAGATCGACTACTACCGGCCGGTGCGCGGCAACCGTCTGCTGTTCGGCGGGCAGGGCACCGGCAGCTGCTGGGCGCAGCCCGACGTCAACGCGTATCTGCTGACGCGGCTGAACACGGTGTTTGCGCAGCACGACGGCCGCTTCGCGCTCGACTACTGCTGGAGCGGCGTCAGCGACTTCACGCTGAACGGCGCGACCGACAGCCGCAAGACCGACGGCCGCGTGCCGATGTACATGGTGCAGGGCTGGAGCGGGCACGGCGTCGCGCAGACGGTGCGGATCGGCAAGGCGATCTGCGACGATTTCGTCGGCCGCAACGACGATTTCTCGATGCTCACGAGCATCGACCATCGCGCGATTCCGCTCGGCCGGCAGTTGTCGCCGATCGCGATTCCCGCCGCGAAGGCCGCGATGAGCGTGATGAGCGCACTGAACCCGGGGCGGATGATCTCGTTCTGACCGGCTGCGTCAGGCAACAAAAAGCCCGATGCGAATCGCTTCGCATCGGGCTTTTTTGCGTCAGGCGACGGCGGCGCTTACGCGATCCGCTTCGCGAGTTCGACGGCCTTGCCGATGTACGACGCCGGCGTCATCGCGAGCAGGCGATCCTTCGCATCCTGCGGGATCGCGAGCGTGCCGACGAATTCCTGCAGCGCTTCGCGCGTGATGCCCTTGCCGCGCGTCAGTTCCTTCAACTGCTCGTACGGGTTCTCGATGCCGTAGCGGCGCATCACCGTCTGCACCGGCTCCGCGAGCACTTCCCAGCAGTTGTCGAGATCTTCGTTCAGGCGCTGCGGGTTTACTTCGAGCTTGTCGAGGCCGCGGATCAGCGAGTCGTACGCGAGCAGCGAGTAGCCGAGCGCGACGCCCATGTTGCGCAGCACCGTCGAGTCGGTCAGGTCGCGCTGCCAGCGCGACACCGGCAGCTTGTCGGCGAGGTGGCGCAGCGTAGCGTTCGCGAGGCCGAGGTTGCCTTCCGAGTTCTCGAAGTCGATCGGGTTGACCTTGTGCGGCATCGTCGACGAGCCGATTTCGCCGGCCTTCGTCTTCTGCTTGAAGTAGCCGACCGAGATGTAGCCCCACACGTCGCGGTCGAGGTCGAGCAGGATCGTGTTCGCGCGCGCCACGGCGTCGAACAGTTCGGCCATGTAGTCGTGCGGCTCGATCTGGATCGTGTACGGGTTGAACGTGAGCTTCAGGCGGTTCTCGATCACGTCGCGCGAGAACGCTTCCCAGTCGAATTCCGGATACGCGGACAGATGCGCGTTGAAGTTGCCGACCGCGCCGTTCATCTTGCCGAGGATCTCGACCTTCTCGATGCGCGCGATCGCGCGGGCGAGGCGCGCGGCGACGTTCGCGAGTTCCTTGCCGAGCGTCGTCGGGCTGGCCGGCTGGCCGTGCGTGCGCGACAGCATCGGCTGGTCGGCGTGCGCGTGCGACAGCGCGACGAGGCGCTGGTAGACCGTGCGCAGTGCCGGCAGGATCACGTGTTCGCGCGCGCCGGCGAGCATCATCCCGTGCGACGTGTTGTTGATGTCCTCGGACGTGCACGCGAAGTGGATGAATTCGCTCGCCTTCTCGAGTTCGGCCTGGCCCTTCACCGATTCCTTCAGCCAGTATTCGACGGCCTTCACGTCGTGGTTCGTCACGCGCTCGATTTCCTTGATGCGCGCGGCGTCGTGCGCGGTGAAGCGTTCGGCGAGCTGCAGCAGGAATTGCTCGGAGGCTTCCGAGAAGCGCGGGACTTCCGCGAAGCCGGCGCGCGACAGCGCGATCAGCCAGTGCACCTCGACGGTGACGCGGTGGCGCATGAAGGCGGCTTCGGAGAGCCAGTCGCGCAGCGCTTCGGTCTTGCTGGCGTAGCGGCCGTCGATGGGCGAGAGCGCGGTGAGGGCGAAAAGCGTATCGGGACGAGTGTCGGACATGATCGGGCAGGGCCTTTTGGGGCCGGGGCGAACGAGGGGAGGAGAATCCGGCATTTTACCATCGGCGCGCGTCGGTTCCGGCCGAACCGGTCCAGCCGCGCTTGCCGCGGGCACACGACGTCCGGGCGGTGCCGGGGCGGCGCGCGAACGGCGTGCCGGCGCTCGTCCACACAGGCGCTCCGGCCCGCGCGCCAAGCCGCCGGCCGGGCCCGCCCGCCGGTAGAATGCTGGCTTCTTTCCCGACCGCCGCCCGCCGCGCCCGCCTGCATGGAACTGAAATGGCTCGAAGACTTCGTCTCGCTCGCGGAAACGCGCAGCTTTAGCCGGTCTGCCGAGTTGCGGCACGTGTCGCAGCCGGCGTTTTCGCGGCGCATCCAGGCGCTCGAGGCGTGGCTCGCGACCGAGCTGATCGATCGTTCGGTGTATCCGACGCGGCTCACGCAGGCCGGACAGATCTTCTACGAGCAGGCACTGACGATGCTGTCGCAGGCGCACGAGGCGCGCACGCTGCTGCGCGGCCACGTCGGCGCGCCGGTGCCGACGATCGAATTCGCGGTGCCGCACACGCTGTCGCTCACGTATTTTCCGCGCTGGCTCGAGCGGATCGAGGCGAAGATGGGCCAGGTCCACACGCGCCTGCGTGCGCTGAACGTGCACGACGCGGTGCTGTCGCTCGTCGAGGGCGGCTGCGATCTCGTGATGGGCTATCACCACCCGAGCCACCCGGTCGCGCTCGACCCGGCCCGCTACGACATGCTGGTTCTCGGCAGCGAGCCGATTAGCCCGTTCTCGGCGCCCGGCCGCGCGGGCCGGCCGCGCCACACGCTGCCGGGCGCGGCCGACGCGCGCGTGCCGTACCTGTCGTATACGCCGAACGCGTATCTCGGCCGGATGACCGAAGTCATCATCGCGAACGCGCCGACGCGGCTGTTCCTCGATCGCGTGTACGAAACCGACATGGCCGAAGGGCTGAAGGCGATGGCGCTCGCGGGCCACGGCGTCGCGTTCCTGCCGCACAGCGCGGTCGACGATGCGGTCGCGGGCGGCCGGCTGATCCGCCTCGACCGGTCGGCGCGCGGCGGCGCGCATCCGTTCACGCTGACGATGGAGATCCGGCTGTACTGCGACAAGCTCGCGCTGCAGGGCGACGATCCGCGACAGAAGCTCGTGCGCGCGCTATGGGACGTCGTGCGCGACGAACTGCGCGAGACCGCCGGCGACACCGCCGGTTAACCGCCGGCGGTTAATCCGGCCGATCGGCTCACTCAACTGACGGCGAGCTTGCAACTTCTGTCGGACGGCTGTCCGGCGGCTGGTCCGCATCCACGCAATCGGATTTTTCACGAACGCGATGCGGGCCCGATCGCGGGCGTTCTTGCGCAAATCGACCGCCGATTTGCAAAAAATCGCGATCATGCAAGAAACGCATAATCGAATAAACAAACGGCATTGGATAAAAAAAACGGGTTTTTCGACAATGTGCGCAATCCGTTGAACGTTGGAGCTTCCATGTCTTCGCAACAGCAGTCCATCCCGTCCTACCTGCACGCCGACGATCTCGGCCCGTGGGGCAACTACCTTCAGCAGGTCGATCGCGTCGCGCCGTACCTCGGTTCGCTGTCGCGCTGGCTCGAAACGCTGAAGCGTCCGAAGCGCATCCTGATCGTCGACTGCCCGATCGAGCTCGACAACGGCACCGTCGCGCACTTCGAGGGCTATCGCGTGCAGCACAACGTGTCGCGCGGCCCGGGCAAGGGCGGCGTGCGCTACCACCAGGACGTGACGCTGTCGGAAGTGATGGCGCTGTCGGCATGGATGTCGGTGAAGAACGCGGCCGTGAACGTGCCGTATGGCGGTGCGAAGGGCGGCATCCGCGTCGACCCGCGCAAGCTGTCGCGTGGCGAGCTCGAGCGCGTGACGCGCCGCTACACCAGCGAAATCGGCATCATCATCGGGCCGAACACCGACATTCCGGCGCCGGACGTCAACACCAACGAACAGGTGATGGCGTGGATGATGGACACGTACTCGATGAACCAGGGCCAGACGTCGACCGGCGTCGTGACCGGCAAGCCGATCGCGCTCGGCGGTTCGCTCGGCCGCAAGGAAGCGACGGGCCGCGGCGTGTTCGTCGTCGGCTCCGAAGCGGCGAAGAAGAAGGGCCTGGAAATCGAAGGCGCGCGCATCGCGGTGCAGGGCTTCGGCAACGTCGGCGGCATCGCGGCGAAGCTGTTCCAGGAAGCGGGCGCGAAGGTGATCGCGGTGCAGGATCACACGGGCACGATCTACCAGCCGGCCGGCCTCGATTCGAACAAGCTGCTCGACCACGTCGCACGCACGGGCGGCGTCGCGGGCTTCGAAGGCGCGGAACCGATGCCGAACGACGAGTTCTGGACGGTCGAGACCGACATCCTGATCCCGGCGGCGCTGGAAAACCAGATCACCGAGAAGAACGCGGCGAAGATCCGCACGAAGATCGTCGTCGAAGGCGCGAACGGCCCGACGACGACGGCGGCGGACGACATCCTGAGCGCGAACGGCGTGCTCGTGATCCCCGACGTGATCGCGAATGCGGGCGGCGTGACCGTGTCGTACTTCGAGTGGGTGCAGGATTTCTCGAGCTTCTTCTGGACGGAAGACGAGATCAACCATCGTCTCGAGCGCGTGATGCGCGAAGCGTTCGCCGGCGTGTGGGCGGTCGCGGAAGAGCACAAGGTGACGGTGCGCACGGCGGCGTTCATCGTCGCGTGCAAGCGCATCCTGATGGCGCGCGAAATGCGCGGCCTCTACCCCTGATCGGACGTCCCTGGCCGGGCGCCCCTGACCGGGCGTCCCAGATCATCGATCATGAAAGATTCATGACGCAATCCACCCGATTGCGGATGTGAACCCTCGCGGGCGGTGCCGAATCCGGCACCGCCCGCGCGTGCATTTGGAGCGCCCGGAGCCGGGAGGACGGCTTCGCACAGGGCGATTCGTAGTGCGGTAAACAACCAGTACTTTCAAAAATATTACTTTGATACACTGGCGCGGGTTTTAGCCAAGGAGATGACCAAAATGAAATACCACAAGGCAGTCCTGATGGCCGCGGCGCTTTGCGCGTTCGCAAGCGGCGCGCATGCTCAGGAGACTGGCACGCTGAAGAAGATCAAGGATACGGGCGTGATCGCGCTGGGCCACCGCGAATCGTCGATTCCGTTCTCCTACTACGACCAGAACCAGCAGGTGGTCGGCTATTCGCGCGACTTCCAGATGAAGATCGTGGACGCGGTGAAGAAGAAGCTGAACCTGCCGAACCTGCAGGTGAAGAACATCCCCGTCACGTCGCAGAACCGCATCCCGCTCGTGCAGAACGGCACGGTCGACATCGAGTGCGGCTCGACGACCAACAACCTCGAGCGTCAGCAGCAAGCCGCGTTCTCCGACACGATCTTCGTGATCGGCACGCGCCTGATGACGAAGAAGGATTCGGGCGTCAAGGATTTCGCCGACCTGAAGGGCAAGACGGTCGTGACGACGGCCGGCACGACGTCGGAGCGCCTGCTGCGCAAGATGAACAACGACAAGCAGCTCGGCATGAACATCATCAGCGCGAAGGATCACGGCGATTCGTTCAACACGCTGGAATCGGGCCGCGCGGTCGCGTTCATGATGGATGACGCGCTGCTCGCGGGCGAGCGCGCGAAGGCGAAGCAGCCGGGCGAATGGGTGATCGTCGGCACGCCGCAATCGGAAGAGGCTTACGGCTGCATGATGCGCAAGGGCGACACCGACTTCAAGAAGGTCGTCGACGACGCGATCTCGCAAGTCGAGAAGTCGGGCGAAGCCGCGAAGATTTACGCGAAGTGGTTCGAGAACCCGATCCCGCCGAAGGGGCTGAACCTGAACTTCCCGCTGTCCGAGTCGATGAAGAAGCTGTACGCGAACCCGAACGACAAGGCGCTCGACTGACCGCACGGCCGTTGATGCAGAAATGACGCTCATGAAACGGAAGAGGCCACGCTTCTTCCGTTTCTTTTTGCTGGAGTCTTGCCCATGTCTTACCACTGGAACTGGGGCATCTTTCTGAGCCCCGTGTCGACCGGCGAGCCGACGACTTATTTCGGATGGCTGATGTCCGGCTTCTGGGTGACGATCGAAGTGTCGCTCGTCGCCTGGGTCATCGCGCTGATCGTCGGGTCGCTGTTCGGCGTGCTGCGCACCGTGCCGAACAAGTGGCTCGCCGCGATCGGCACCGTGTACGTGTCGATCTTCCGGAACATCCCGCTGATCGTGCAGTTCTTCGTCTGGTATCTCGTGATACCCGAGTTGCTGCCCGCGTCGATCGGCACCTGGATCAAGCAGTTGCCGCCCGGCACGCAGTTCTTTACCGCGTCGATCATCTGTCTCGGCCTGTTCACCGGCGCGCGCGTGTGCGAACAGGTGCGCTCGGGCATCAACGCGCTGCCGAAGGGCCAGCGCGCGGCCGGCCTCGCGATGGGCTTCACGCAATGGCAGACGTATCGCTACGTGCTGCTGCCCGTCGCGTACCGGATCATCGTGCCGCCGCTCACGTCGGAATTCCTGAACATCTTCAAGAACTCCGCCGTCGCGTCGACGATCGGCCTGCTCGATCTTTCCGCGCAGGCGCGCCAGCTCGTCGACTACACCGCGCAGACCTACGAGTCGTTCATCGCCGTGACGCTCGCGTACGTGCTGATCAACCTCGTCGTGATGGCGTTCATGCGCTGGATCGAAGGCCGTACGCGGCTGCCCGGCTACATCGGAGGCAAGTGATGCATCAGTTCGACTGGAGTAGTATTCCCGGCGCGCTGCCGACGCTGTGGTCGGGTGCGATCGTCACGTTCAAGATCACGCTGATCGCGATCGTGATCGGCATCGTCTGGGGCACGCTGCTGGCGCTGCTGCGGCTGTCCGGCGTGAAGCCGCTCGCGTGGTTCGCGAAAGCGTACGTGACGGTGTTCCGCTCGATCCCGCTCGTGATGGTGCTGCTGTGGTTCTTCCTGATCGTGCCGCAATTGCTGCAGGGCGTGCTCGGGCTGTCGCCGACGATCGACATCCGCCTCGCCTCGGCGATGGTCGCGTTCTCGTTGTTCGAGGCCGCGTATTATTCCGAGATCATCCGCGCCGGCATCCAGGCGGTGCCGCGCGGGCAGGTGAATGCCGCGTTCGCGCTCGGTATGAACTACGCGCAGGCGATGCGCCTCGTGATCCTGCCGCAGGCGTTCCGCGCGATGGTTCCGCTGCTGCTCACGCAGGCGATCGTCCTGTTCCAGGATACGTCGCTCGTGTACGTGATCAGTCTCGCGGACTTCTTCCGCACGGCCGCCAACGTCGGCGATCGCGACGGCACGACCGTCGAGATGGTCCTGTTCGCCGGCGCATGCTATTTCGTGATTTGCTCGTTGGCGTCTGCTCTCGTCAAGGGTCTCCAGAAAAAGGTCACAAGATGATTTCCATCAAGAACGTTTCGAAGTGGTACGGCCAGTTTCAGGTCCTCACCGAATGCACGACCGAGGTGAAGAAAGGCGAAGTGGTCGTCGTGTGCGGCCCGTCGGGCTCGGGCAAGTCGACGCTGATCAAGACCGTGAACGGCCTGGAGCCGTTCCAGCAGGGCGAGATCCTCGTGAACGGGCAGTCGGTCGGCGACAAGAAGACGAACCTGTCGAAGCTGCGCTCGAAGGTCGGGATGGTGTTCCAGCATTTCGAGCTGTTCCCGCACCTGTCGATCACCGAGAACCTGACGCTCGCGCAGATCAAGGTGCTCGGCCGCGGCAAGGACGAAGCGAACGAGAAGGGCATGAAGCTGCTCGATCGCGTCGGCCTGAAGGCGCATGCGCACAAGTATCCGGGCCAGTTGTCGGGCGGCCAGCAGCAGCGTGTCGCGATCGCGCGCGCGCTGTCGATGGACCCGATCGCGATGCTGTTCGACGAGCCGACGTCCGCGCTCGATCCCGAGATGATCAACGAAGTGCTCGACGTGATGGTCGAACTCGCGCAGGAAGGGATGACGATGATGGTCGTCACGCACGAGATGGGCTTCGCGAAGAAGGTCGCGCATCGCGTGATCTTCATGGACAAGGGCGCGATCGTCGAGGACGACCGCAAGGACGATTTCTTCTCGAATCCGAAATCGGACCGCGCGAAGGACTTCCTCGCGAAAATCCTGCACTGACGAGCGTTCGCGCGTTTTTTCGCGCGGCCATGCGAAAACCGCCCGGCATGCCGCCGGGCGGTTTTTTTTCGTCCGCCGCCGGGCGCTACCAGCTGTACCGGTAGCCGACCTGACCGACGATCCCGCGCCGGTAGTCGCCGCCGATGTTGCGCGCGATCTTCGCATTCGCGTACAGCTCGCCCGACTTGCCGAAGCCGGCGGTCACGCCGACGCCGAGCTCGTACCAGGTGCGCCCGAGATGCGTCGCGAACGGCGTGCCGCCGACGACGGTCTGCCCCGGCGACAGGAAGTCGTGCAGCACGTCGGCCGTGAAGTACGGCGTCGCGGCACTGCCGCCCGTGCTCGACTGGAGGTTCGGCCGGAAGATGCGCACGCCGACGCGGCCGCGCAGCGCATTGGTCGTCGTGCCCGATACGGCCGACACGTTGTCGTTGAACCCGTTCAGCTTCAGGTACTGATACATCAGTTGCGCCTGCGGCTCGACCGCGACCGGCAACGTGCCGATCGCGAACGGCTTGCCGACTTCCTGCGACAGCGCGACGCCGAAGCCGTTCTGCGATGCCTCGTTGCCGTAGCTGTCGCGATAGCGGTTGCCGTAGTGCGTGACCTGCCCGACGCTGTCGAAGTAGGTGCCGTCGGACAGGTAGCGGGTCCAGTAGCCGCCCACGCTCTGCGCGTGCATCTCGACCGAGCCGGTCGACGTCGACAGGTCGGGCGAGCCCGCGCGCGCCATGTCGTTGAAGCTCGCATTAGACACGCCGATGCTGGCCGTCACGCCCGCGTGCGTGCTGCCGGCGCCGTTCGGCGCCTGGTCGAGGGTCCAGTCCTTGCCGAACTGCGCGAAGAACGTGCGTTCGTCGGCCGAGAAGCGGCCTGCGTTCGCATCGAGGCTCTGGCCGCCGATGCGCCCCCACACGCCGTCGCGATTGCCGGGCTGCTGCTTCTCGACGTTGTAGATGTCGCCGACGCGCTCGTGCAGCTTGCCGAGCGTCGAGAAGCCGTAGTCGGCGTTCAGCAGCGGTGTCATCGCATAGCCGGAAACACCCGGACGATACGCGAGCGTGCCGCCGTTGCCATTCCCGTTGGTGCCGCCGTCGCCGCCGCCGGACGGGTGGATCGGGTCGCCGGGGTCGGTCTGGTCGAGCTGCGAACGCAGGTACCAGCCGTTCGCATCGCCTTGCCCGCCGCGATAGAGGCGGTACTCGTACGCGCCGGCTTGCACCGGGCCCGCGAGATGGAACGCCGACGCGGCGGTCGTGCCGCCGTTGGCCGTGACGACCACCGGAATCCCGTCGCCGGTCGTCTGCGCGCCGGTGCCGGCCGTGTTGGCGATCTTCAGGCCGGTCGTGCCGCTTGCCGTGCCGCCGTTCACGATCAGCCGGTCGGTCGGCGACGCGTCGGCGCCGAGATACGTGTTCAGCGCGATCGTGCCGCCGTTGCCGACGTAGCCGCCCGTCGTCAGCGTCTTGTAGCTGCCGGTCAGCGTCGGCGAGCCGGTCGGCGCGGCGAATGCGACGAGGCCCGCGTTGTTCAGGCTGCTCAGCACCGAGCTGCCCGTCATGCGCCACGTGCTCGTGCCGTCGACGCTCAGCGCGACCGGGTCGATCTTGCCGGTCAGCGTCGTGCCGTTCGCGAGGAACACGTTGCCGGTGCTCGATGCGTCGGAAACGATGTCGCCCGCGAGGTTCACCGCCGATGCGTCGAACGTCACGTTGCTGCCGTTGGCGAGGTCCAGCAGCGTGCCATTGCCGGCCGTCACGACCGTGCCGTTGCGCACCGCGATGTCGGCCGTGCCGCCGCGCGCGGCAAAGGCCGGCCCGGTCGCGGACGTCACGCTGCCGCCGTCGACGAGCACCGAACTGGTCGCGCCGTTCGCGAGCGTATCGGACGTCAGCACGCCGGCCGTCGCGCCCGCGAGCGTCGTGCCGGTCAAGGCGAGCACGCCGCCGCTGTTGGCGGTGGCGCCGTTGCCGGCCGCGCTGGCGAGCGACGAACCCGTATCGGCGATGCGGCCGCCGTTTTGCGCGACGACGCCGTCGGCCGCGGCGCCCGATGCGGAAATCTTCGCGCCTGACAGCAGCGCCGTCGCGCCGCCGTCCATGACGATTGCAGGGGCGTTCGTGCCGGTCGTCGCGACGGTCGTTCCGTTGGCCGCGAGCGTGGAATCGGCCCCCGACACGAACAGGCCGCGTGCGTCGGCGCCGCTGGTGCGGACGACCGTGGCCGCATCGGCCGCGATGCGCGCGCCCGCGCCGGTCGACGTGACGCCGGCGGCGCCGTTGCCGGTCGTGCCGATCTGCGTGCCGGACAGCGCGATCGTTGCATTCGCACCGAGGTTGTGAATCCCGCTGCCCGAGCCGCCGACCGCGATCGACGTCGCGCCTGCCGCGATGCCGCCGCCGGCGACCGTCGAGTCGATCAGCACGCCGTCGGCGCTGCCGTTCGCGATGACGGTGCCGGCGCCCGACAGCGCGACCGATGCGCCGGCGCCCGTCAGGCGTACGCCCGCGAGGCCGTCGTCGGCTTCGATGGAACCCGCATTGGCGAGCGTGGCCGACGCGCCCTGCACGAGCGCCCCCGTGCCGTTGGCGACGCGGATCGTCGACGCGTTGTTCACCGTGCCGAGCGTGCCGGCCACGACGCCCGTCGAGCCCGCGCCGGTCAGCAGCACCGTGCTGCGGTTCTCGAGCGTGCCGAGGTTCTGCGCGACGAAACCGGTCACGCCGGCGGTCGACGACGTGACGGCGGCATCGTTGGTCAGCGTCGTCGCGACCGGCGCGCCGGCGTTCGCACCGGCGAGGTCGTGCGCCTGGCCGTCCACCACGCCCGCGGTCGCGCCGGCCGCGTTCAGGTTGATCGTCGCGCCCGCGTCGATCGTGGCCGTCGCGCCGCCTTCCACGGCGATCGCGATGCCATTCGCGCCATTGACGTTGTAGATCGCGTTGCCGGTCGACAACGTGGTGCCGGCGTCGGTCGCGAGTACGCCGCGCGAGCGCTGGCCGTTGACGTCGGTCGTCAGCGTGCCGGCCGCCGACGCGCCCGTGTAGGTCGCGCCGCCCGCGACGCGGAACAGCGTCGATTCGTCGGTGTCGACGCTCAGATGCTGCGCGGCGACGTTGATTTTCGAGCCCGCGCCGTATGCATAGAAGCCGATCTGGTTCGTGCCGGACATGAAGGCCGGCACCGCGTTCGCGCCGACGTCGATCGTCGCGCCCGAGCGTGCGTGCACGCCGATCGCGCCGGTGCCGGTCAGGTTCAGCGCGCCGTCGAGCGTGGCCTTCGCGAGCGGCCCTTCGGCCCAGACGCCGTAGTTGCGCGTGTCCGACGCGGGGTCGAGGCCGCCGGCCACGTCGATCGTGCCGGTCGACGTCGCGGCCGCCGCGTTCGCGCCGGTGCCGACGACCATGATGCCGATGCCGTTCACGCCATTCAGCGTGATCGTGCCCGTGTTGGTCACGGTCGCGGCGGTGTCGGCCGCGAGCATGCCGACGTTGGCGAGCGGCGTGCCGGGCGCGGCGCCGTTGACGACGATCGCGCCCGCGTTGGTCAGCGTGCCGGCGCTCGAGCCGATGCTCGCCAGCGCGGCGCCGTTCTGCGTCTGCGAGCCGATCACGATCGTGCCAAGGTTGCTCGCGGTGCCCGACGCGCCGAGCAGGATGCCGTACGCGTGCGCGGACAGCGCGACGTCGTTCGCGGCTTCGGGGGAGGTGGGGGCGTACTGCGCGGCGCGGCCGAGATAGATCGTGCCGCCGGCTTCGTTCGTGAAGCTGCCGCCGGCCGCGAGGCCGCCGATCACCTGGCTGTCGAGCGTCGTCGCGTTGACGCCGACGTTGATCGTGCCGGCGTTCGACGCGCGCGCGCCGTCCGTCGCGGCCACCGCGTAGTTCTGCAGGTCGGGGCGGTTGCCGTCGAGCGTCCATGCGCCGACGTTCATCACGCCGTGGTTCACGAACGTGGTGCCCGCGCCGCCCGCATACACGCCGTTGCCCTCGGTGTACGCGTGGAAGCCGAAATTGTCGGGTGGCGTGCTGCCGCTCGTGTCGACGTTGTCGCCGGACGCGTAGCCGGACGAAATCACGCCGTTGTTGACGCCGCTCGCGCCGCTCAGAAGGCGTACCAGCGTGAAGTCGCCCGACAAACGGCCGTCGTTGACGAAGTGCGCGCCGTTTTCCGCGAGCACGGCCGAGCTCGAGTCGATCGTGTTGGTGCCGCGGAAGTCGATCTGGCCGTCCTTGCCGATGTGCAGCGTCGCGTTCGCGCCCGTGCCGTGCATCACCGACAGGTGATCGATCGGCAGCGTGTTCTTGTCGCCGGCGGATACGTTGTTCGCGTACTGGAAGGTTTGCTGCGAGAACGTGACGGCCTGGCCGAACGCGGTGTCGTACGCGGCCTGCGAGCCGAGCGCGCCGCTCTGGACCGAGCGCACGAGAAAGTCGTTGTAGGCGGCGAGCGATGCGGCGTCGGTGACGGTCCAGCGACTGCCGTCGAACGCGGTGAAGGTGCCTGCGTAGGCCGGCACGTCGAGCTGGAGCTGGCCGACCGGGCCGCCGCTGGCGAGATAGTCGCCGGTGCCGAGCCAGATCCGGTTGCGGGAATTCCAGTTGACGACGCTTTTTGCCGCACCGGTGCCGTCCGCGAAGGTCAGGTCGGTCTGCTTCGGTGCGATCGAGATCGCGTTGCCGGTCGCGTCGGGCGCATTCGCGGCATTGCCGATCGACACGTTCAGCGTGCCGCCGGTGCTGTCGACGGTGCCGATTCGCGTATTCACGTACTGGCCGCCGTTCACGTCGTGGTAAACGGGCACGGTGGTCGAGCCGGCCGTCGATGCGGTGAATTCGGCGGAGTTGTAGGTGGCGACCGACGTGTGGGCGGCCGTGATCGAGTCGGGCGTGCTGACGCTTTGCGTCTTGCCGCTGAGCGAGACCAGCGGCTGGTTCGGGTCGCCCGACACGATGGTCGCGCTGCCGAGCGGCGTCAGCGTATAGCCCGGGTCGCCGGGGACGCCCGTCCATGCGCCTGCCACGCCGACCGTTTCGCCGCCCGACACGGTCGTGGCGCCGGCCAGGTTGTCGTTGACGGTCGGGCTGAAACTGCCGAGTGCGCAGGTACCGCCACTCGCGACGGTCGCGCCGTCGCCGCACGTGGACGCGTGCGCCACGCCGGTCGACAGCGCGGCCAGCGCGGCCCCGAGCGCCGCGACGCGCAGCGGCGAGCGGCGTGCCGCGTGGTGCGCCCCCTTGCGCGCGGTGCGACTCGAGCCCGATTCGCTGCCCGAGCGCTTGCCGCGCGCCCGAGCCGTTTCCGCCACCGCGACCCAGCAGCCGGCGGCGTCGCTCCATATCGATCGAAATGAGTGATTCACGACATACCCCTCTTTCTTCTTTTGACGTGGCATTCGCCGCGATTCGGCGAATTCGCATTCCGCGGTGGGGAAATGATCCGAAGGGGCGTGCGGCGGCTATGGCAGCATGTCGCGCCAATCGTGTTTCGTTACACCGAGGATGGGGCGAGTCTACTGATTCGGGCGGCCGTCGATTATCGAGAAGCGGGAAACTGTAATGATGCGAACCGTAATGCGTGGTATTTTTGATTTGTGTGGTTGATCGAACCGAAAGCCTTGGTGGTGGCGGGCTTGAGGGGCTTTCGTTCAAAACCGGCAGAACTGCTGGAATCGGTGGGATAGCGCACGGTTCCGGCGGGTGAGGCGCGATAAAATGCGGACCCGGGATTTTCGTTTTAATTGACGGTTATTTTGTTCGCTTCGCCTTTTACTTATTTTCATTTGTAAATTAATAAAATCAAGCGAATGTTGCGTGGCGTCGATTCGTTGCGCCGGGCGGTGGGCGAAATGAAACCGTATTGGCCGGCGCGAGGCGATTTGCGTTGATGATGGGCCTCGTCGTCGCATCGTGCGACGCGCGCGGCAAGCAGAAAGCAAGCAGGAAGCGGACGCGGCCGATGCCGCGCGTCAGAAATCGATCGCGTCGTCGGAATCGACGTCGGCCGCGGTGGCGAGCGCTTCGCGCACCGCCGTGCGCGGCGCGGACGCCGACGCGTCGAGCGACGGGTTGCGCAGCTTCTCGAGCACGCGTTCGGGCACCGGAATCCGCATCCGCGCGGCGACGTCGCCGCACTGGAACATGATCAGCTCGCCCGGCTCGAATGCGGTCCAGACTTCGTTGTCGGTGAGCGGCTGCGTCGCGATCACCGCGACGCGATCCTCGGGCGTCGTGTATTTCGCGAAGTCGATCGACAGGTCTTCGTCGACGAGATGCGCGGTCGAGAACGGCCAGCGCCGCACGAGATAGTGCAGCCGCGTCGAGCAGTGCGCGAAGAGCGCCTGGCCGTTCGACATCAGGAAATTGAACACGCCGTGATCGGTGATGCCGCGCGTCAGTTCGCCGACCCGCTCGAACAGTTCGGGCAGCGGCGGCTGCGCACCCGGAAAGGCTTGACGCAGCCCCTGCATCAGCACGCAGAACGCCTGTTCGCTGTCGGTCGTGCCGACCGGATGGTAGACGCTGCCGTCCATGTCCGGCGCGTAGTCCTGCAGGTCGCCGTTATGCGCGAAGATCCAGTGCCGTCCCCACAGCTCGCGCATGAACGGATGGCTGTTCTCGAGGAGGATGTGCCCTTGCGTCGCCTTGCGGATGTGCGCGATCGTGTTCTTGGACTTGATGGGGTAGCGCTTCACCATTTCGGCGAGCGGCGACGTGGCCGATGCCTGGTGATCGACGAAGAGGCGACAGGCCTTGTCCTCGAAGAACGCGATGCCCCAGCCGTCGGCATGGTGATCGGTGAGCCCGCCCCGGGCCGCGAAACCTGTGAAGGAGAATGTGACGTCCGTCGGCGCGGCGCAGTTCATTCCAAGGAGTTGGCACATTTTACGTGGGGCGGCAGGCTGAAGCAGGGTAACGAACCGGGCGAACCCCGGTACAATGCGGCTTCTAGCATATCACCGAGCCCAGAGCGGTAAAAAGCGGATTCCGCTGGCCAAAGGCCCCGTGTTGCGGTTTGCCGTCAATCGGCCCGCGCACGCGCGTTCCGGCCCCGCCGTTCGCAAGCCCGTTCCTCACGACGCCTCCTATGACTGCCTCGAACGCTTCTTCCCCGGCGACGCTTTCGCTCGCCCGTCCCGACGACTGGCACCTGCACCTGCGCGACGGCGACATGCTCGCTGCCGTGCTGCCGCACACGGCCCGCCAGTTCGGCCGCGCCATCGTCATGCCGAACCTGAAGCCGCCGGTCACGACCACCGCGCAGGCGCAGGCCTATCGCGAGCGCATCCTCGCCGCGTTGCCGGCCGGGATGACGTTCGAACCGCTGATGACGCTGTACCTGACCGACAACACGCCGCCCGACGAAATCCGCCGCGCTCGCGAAAGCGGCTTCGTGCACGGCGTGAAGCTGTACCCGGCAGGCGCTACGACGAATTCCGACCACGGCGTCACCGATCTCGCGAAATGCGCGAAGACGCTCGAGGCGATGCAGGAAACCGGCATGCCGCTGCTCGTGCACGGCGAGGTGACCGATGCGTCGATCGACCTGTTCGACCGCGAAAAGGTGTTCATCGACCGCGTGATGACGCCGCTGCGCCGCGACTTCCCCGGCCTGAAGGTCGTGTTCGAACACATCACGACGAAGGACGCGGCCGACTACGTGCGCGATGCCGACGCGGCGCCCGGCCTGCTCGGCGCGACGATCACCGCGCATCACCTGCTGTACAACCGCAATGCGCTGTTCGTCGGCGGGATTCGCCCGCATTACTACTGCCTGCCGGTGCTCAAGCGCGAGACGCATCGCGTGGCGCTGGTCGAGGCCGCGACGTCGGGCAACCCGCGCTTCTTCCTCGGCACCGACAGCGCGCCGCATGCGCGCGGCGCGAAGGAAACCGCGTGCGGCTGCGCGGGCTGCTACACGGCGCTGCACGCGCTCGAACTGTACGCGGAAGCATTCGACACCGCCGGCGCGCTCGACAAGCTGGAAGGGTTCGCGAGCTTCTTCGGCGCCGATTTCTACGGGCTGCCGCGCAGCGCCGAGACGGTCACGCTGCGCCGCGAGGCGTGGGAACTGCCGCGCGAGATCTTCGCGGGCGATACGCCGGTCGTGCCGCTGCGCGGCGGCGAGACGATCGGCTGGAAACTCGCGTGAGCGGCGCGCCGCCGCGCGAACCCGGTCGCGTCGATCCGGCCGTGTTTCGCCGTGGCGGCGGCTCGCGCGCTGCCGACCGCGGCGCGCGGTGCTAGAATGCGCGTCGCAAAGCAGGCTAGGCAGTCGCGGCTTCGCCGCCTTCGGGCGCGCGGGGGCGAGGAAAGTCCGGACTCCACAGGGCAGGGTGATGGCTAACGGCCATCCGTGGCGACACGCGGAACAGGGCAACAGAAAGCAAACCGCCGATGGCCCGGCGCAAGCCGGGATCAGGTAAGGGTGAAACGGTGCGGTAAGAGCGCACCGCGGCGACGGCGACGTTCGCCGGCACGGTAACCTCCACCCGGAGCAATTCCAAGTAGGCAGGCGCGCATTTTCGGATGCAGGACGGGGCCCCCGTCTCGTCTGCGGGTAGGAAGCTTGAGCGCGTCAGCAATGGCGCGCCTAGAGGAATGACTGCCACGCGTTGCGCGCTTCGGCGCGCGGCGTGCACAGAATCCGGCTTATCGGCCTGCTTTGCCGTTCGAATGCGAAAGGGCCGGCGCTCCCTGCGGAGCGCCGGCCCTTTTTCAATGCGCGCGCCGTGCGGTCAGGCGGCGACGATGTCGAACGAATGCGTGAGTTCGGCCGTCTTCGCGATCATGATCGACGCGGAGCAATACTTGTCGTGCGACAGGTTGATCGCGCGCTCGACCGTGGCCGGGTTCAGATTGCGGCCGGTGACCGTGAAGTGGAAGTGCACCTTCGTGAACACCTTCGGATCTTCGCTCGCGCGCTCGGCCTTCAGCGTGACCGAGCAGCCGCTCACTTCCTGGCGGCTCTTCTTCAGGATCAGCACGACGTCATAAGCCGTGCAGCCGCCGGTGCCGAGCAGCACCATCTCCATCGGACGCGGCGCGAGGTTGTGGCCGCCGCCTTCGGGCGCGCCGTCCATCGTGACGAGATGCCCGCTGCCGGTCTCGGCGGAAAACGCCATGCCGTCCTGGCCCATCCAGCTTACTTTGCATTCCATGCTTGCACTCCAGCGTTGCCTGATTCGGATTCGATCCGGCATTGTAGCCCGCGGCGCAACGGTCGGCTGATGCGCTGCACGACGTGCAATGCCGGCGCCGCGCGAGCGGGGCGGCGAGCGGCGATTTCCTTGTTGAATTTAGGGGTTTTGCTCTAGGTGTGGGAGATTCCAGGTCGTGTGAGGCTTGCTTATGTAATTGATTTTAAATAGAAATTCAATCCTGTAAGCTCGCTCGCGGAGATCCCGTATCGTGGGATATGATTTCGCAATGCAAATTTTCTTGTGGAGTCGGTCGGGCATTCGTATAATGAGCCTCATTGGTTGTCGCGCTGCGGCAACCTCCGAATGTCTCCTCCACCCTCCTCCTAAGGTGGATTAAGCCCGAACCAGCCGTTCGGGCTTTTTTTCGTCCCATGCAAGCATCGGCGCGCGGCTTGCGCGCGCCGGCACCGTCACGCGGGCTGTCGCGCGGCCGGCTGAGAGCTCGCGTCCGGCGGCGTGCCGCGCGAGTCGGCCTCCGCAGCCGGTGCCTGGGCGGCCGGCGCGTGGCCGCGTGCGCAGAAGTGGCGGACGCGTTCGCGCACCGCGCGCAGGCGCACGATACGGTCTTCGGCATGGGCGGTTCGGGCTTCGGCGATGCGTGCATCGAGCGCGTCGAGCTTGGCTTCGCAGCCGGAGGCGGCGACGGCGGGCGCCGCGGCGGCCAGCAGGGCGGCCGCGAGGAAGGGCGTAAGTCGTTGTTTCATCATGCTGGTTTGTTGTTTTTCGGGTTCGGCCGGTCTGGCGCGGCAAGGTCATGTGCCGCGCGTCGAGGGGTGCCGCCTCAGGCGCTCGGTTCGCCTGGTTTGTCGGAGCACGACCGGATTTTGGCCCATTTCGGCCGCCGCGAACACGGGGCGTGGATTCTCTTTGACCACGCAGCCGTATTTCCTTTATAATTCAGGGCTTTTCCGCATTCATGCCCACGGAAAAAGAACAGGGAGAGCCTGCACCGCGCCTCGAAGCGCACACAGACAAGCAGGAAGAACACATCGGGCAAAGCATTTTTTTTGGATCGATCATGAAGACGTTTTCCGCAAAAGCCCATGAGGTGACGCGCGAATGGTACGTGATTGACGCGACGGATAAGGTTCTCGGCCGTGTTGCCAGCGAAGTGGCACGCCGTCTGCGCGGCAAGCACAAGCCTGAGTTCACCCCGCACGTCGACACTGGTGATTTCATCATCATCATCAACGCGAGCAAGTTGAAGGTCACGGGCAACAAGACGCTGGACAAGAAGTACTACCGTCACTCGGGCTACCCGGGCGGTATCTATGAAACGACGTTCGGCAAGATGCAGGAACGCTTCCCGGGCCGCGCGCTCGAGAAGGCGGTCAAGGGCATGCTGCCGAAGGGCCCGCTCGGTTACGCGATGATCAAGAAGCTGAAGGTCTACGCAGAAGCGACGCATCCGCACTCGGCTCAACAGCCGAAGGCGCTCGAGATCTAAGGGGACCCACATGATCGGTAACTGGAACTACGGTACGGGCCGCCGCAAGAGCGCAGTCGCACGTGTCTTCATCAAGGCTGGCAAGGGCGACATCATCGTCAACGGCAAGCCCATCGCTGACTACTTCTCGCGCGAAACGTCGCTGATGATCGTGCGTCAACCGCTGGAACTCACGAACCACGGCCAGACGTTCGACATCAAGGTGAACGTCAACGGCGGCGGCGAAACGGGTCAGGCAGGCGCAGTGCGCCACGGCATCACCCGTGCACTGATCGACTACGATGCGACGCTGAAGCCGTCGCTGTCGAGCGCAGGCTTCGTCACGCGCGATGCGCGTGAAGTCGAGCGTAAGAAAGTCGGTCTGCGCAAGGCACGCCGCGCAAAGCAGTTCTCGAAGCGTTAATTCCGCTTCATGGCCTCGCCGCTTCCGGGCGGCGTCCGCCGGAAAAACCGCCAGCTTTCACGCTGGCGGTTTTTTTATGCCCGCTTCCGGGCCGCCGCAGCGGCCCCGGCGCGGGCGCGTTTGATGAAATCGACAAGAACCTATTGATTTCATGGACTTCAGCACGATCTTCTGATCGGCCCTACAATAGCGGCTAAAGCTTTTTGGAGAGTTCGAATGAACGCTGTTACCGAATCCGCAGCAACGACGACCGATATGCCGCTGCCGTTCGTCTTCACCGACGCCGCGGCCGACAAGGTCAAGCAACTGATCGACGAAGAGGGCAATCCCGACCTCAAGCTGCGCGTGTTCGTGCAGGGTGGCGGCTGCTCCGGCTTCCAGTATGGCTTCACGTTCGACGAGGAAGTCAACGAGGACGACACCGTGATGAACAAGAACGGCGTCCAGCTCCTGATCGACTCGATGAGCTACCAGTACCTGGTCGGCGCCGAGATCGACTACAAGGACGACCTCAACGGCGCCCAGTTCGTGATCAAGAACCCGAACGCGACCACCACCTGCGGGTGCGGCTCGTCGTTCTCGGTCTGAGCGCACGGCAGATCCGCGCCGGTTCGCCGGCATGAAAAACGGGGCTTCATGCCCCGTTTTTTTTATGCGCGCTCGCGCGACGGCGCCCGTCGCGCGGCGCGTATCGCATCAGCGCGGATAGAGCGCGCCGAGCACGCGGTTGCCGGCTGCGCCGGTGACCGTCGCGAGATTGCCGGGCTGGCGCGCGGTGAAGCGGTACGCGAGCCACGCGAACGCGAGCGCTTCGACCTGCTGCGGCGGCACGCCGAGCGCGGCCGTCGTGTCGACGGTGGCCGGCACGCCGGCCTCGCGCAGTGCGTGCCGGAGCGCATCGAGCAGCACAGGATTGCGTGCGCCGCCGCCGCATACGAACACGGCCTTGCAGCCTGGCGCGTGCTGCGCGATTTCGCGTGCGACCGACACGGCGGTCAGCGCGGTGAGCGTCGCTTGCACATCCTCCGGCGCAACCTGCGGGAACGCGGCGAGCTTTGCATCGAGCCACGCGGGATTGAACAGGTCGCGTCCGGTGCTTTTCGGCGGCGGCGCGGTGAAATACGGTTCGTCGAGCAGCGCGTCGAGCAGCGGCGCGTGGACGGTGCCGCGTGCGGCGAACTTGCCGCCGTCGTCGTACGGCTTGCCCAGATGGCGGGTGGCCCAGGCGTCGATCAGCGCATTCGCGGGGCCGCAGTCGAAGCCGCGCACGTCGCCGTCCCCGCCGGGCAGGATCGTGATGTTGCTGATCCCGCCGAGATTGCAGACGACCCGCGTTTCGCCCGGCGCGCCGAACACCGTCGCGTGGAAGGCCGGCGCGAGCGGCGCGCCGTGGCCGCCGGCGGCGACGTCGCGGCTGCGGAAATCGGCGATCACGTCGACCTGGGTCAGCTCGGCGAGCAGCGCCGGATTGTTGAGCTGGCGCGTATAGCCGCGCTCGGGGCGATGGCGCACCGTCTGGCCGTGCACGCCGATCGCGCGGATCTCGTCGCGCGACAGCCCGGCCGTGCGCTGCAGTTCATGGCAGCACACCGCATAGCGCGTGACGAGCGCATTCGCCGCGAGCGATTCGCGGTCGATCTCGTCGTCGCCGGGCTGCTGCAGCGCGAACAGCGCGTCGCGCAGCGATTGCGCGAAGCCGACGAACGCTTCCGCGAGCACGACCGGCGCGCGGCCGGCCTCGAAACGCACGGCGACGCCGTCGACGCCGTCCATGCTGGTTCCCGACATCAGCCCGAAGTAGATGCCGTCTGCCGGATGGGCATTCTGCGGCGGTCGTTGCGGCACGTTGGGTTCTCCTGGATCGTGCGGCGCGGGCCGGTGCCGCGCGCCTTGCGCCCGATTATCCGCGCAACGTGACGCGTCGTTAAGCGATGCGCGCGCAAGTTATGGGAAAATCCCTGTTTTTGCGACATTCTTCCTGGCCCCGATGAGCACCGAACCCAGTTCCAAGCCCGTTTTCCCGATCACCGATGAAGTCCGGCATGCGCTCGCCGTCACGAAGCGCGGCGTCGACGAGCTGCTGATCGAGGAAGAGTTCGCGCAGAAGCTCGCGCGCAGCGCAGCCACCGGCAAGCCGCTTCGCATCAAGCTCGGCCTCGATCCGACCGCGCCGGACATCCACATCGGCCATACGGTCGTGCTGAACAAGATGCGCCAGCTGCAGGACCTCGGCCATACGGTGATCTTCCTGATCGGCGATTTCACGTCGCTGATCGGCGATCCGTCGGGCCGCAACGCGACGCGTCCGCCGCTCACGCGCGAGCAGATCGAATCGAACGCGAAGACCTACTTCGAGCAGGCCGCGCTCGTGCTCGACCGCGACAAGACCGAGATCCGCTACAACAGCGAATGGTCGATGCCGCTCGGCGCGGACGGAATGATCAAGCTCGCGTCGCGCTACACGGTCGCGCGGATCCTCGAGCGCGAGGATTTCACGAAGCGCTTCCAGAGCGGCGTGCCGATCTCGATCCACGAATTCCTGTACCCGCTGATGCAGGGCTACGATTCGGTCGCGCTGAACGCCGATCTCGAACTCGGCGGCACCGACCAGAAGTTCAACCTGCTGGTCGGCCGCGAACTGCAGAAGCAGTACGGCCAGGAACAGCAGTGCATCCTGACGATGCCACTGCTCGAAGGCCTCGACGGCGTCGAGAAGATGTCGAAGTCGAAGGGCAACTACGTCGGCATCAGCGAGAAGCCGACCGACATGTTCGGCAAGCTGATGAGCATCTCGGACACGCTGATGTGGCGTTACTTCGAGTTGCTGTCGTTCCGCAGCCTCGATGAAATCGCCGGCTTCAAGCGCGAGGCCGAGGGCGGCCGCAATCCGCGCGACTTCAAGGTGCTGCTCGCGCAGGAAATCGTCGCGCGCTTTCACTCGCAGGCCGACGCCGAGCGCGCGCTCGACGACTTCAACCACCGCGCGAAGGGCGGCGTGCCGGACGACATTCCGTCGGTCACGCTGGCCGGCGCGCCGCTGGCGATCGGTCAGTTGCTGAAGCAGGCCGGTCTCGTGCCGTCGACGAGCGAAGCGCTGCGCAACATCGAGCAGGGCGGCGTGAAGATCGATGGCACGATCGTGTCCGACAAGGGCCTGAAGGTCGAGGCCGGCGAGTTCGTCGTGCAGGTCGGCAAGCGCCGCTTCGCACGCGTCACGCTGACCGCATGATCGCGCTGATCCAGCGCGTGACGCGCGCCGACGTACGCGTCGGCGGCCGGACGACGGGCGAGATCGGCGCGGGCCTGCTCGCGCTGGTCTGCGCGGAGCGCGGCGATACCGAGGCCGCGGCCGACAAGCTTCTCGCGAAGCTGCTCGGCTACCGCGTGTTCAGCGACGCAGCCGGCAAGATGAACCTGCCGGTATCGAACATCGACGGCGAAGGCCGTGCCGGCGGCCTGCTGCTCGTGTCGCAGTTCACGCTCGCGGCCGATACCAACAGCGGGCTGCGTCCGAGCTTCACGCCGGCCGCGCCGCCCGACGAAGGCGCGCGGCTGTTCGACTATTTCGTCGCGGCCGCGCGGGCGCGCCATCCCGTCGTCGAGACGGGCGAGTTCGGCGCCGACATGCAGGTGTCGCTCGTCAACGACGGCCCCGTGACGTTCTGGCTGCAAGTGCGGCCCTGATTCTTTCCCGGAGACGCGCCGCGATGGCCACCACGCAGATTCTTTTCATCCGCCATGGCGAGACGGCCTGGAATCGCATCAAGCGTATCCAGGGGCATATCGACATCCCGCTGGCCGACACGGGGCTCGCGCAGGCGCAGCGGCTCGCGGCGCGGCTCGGGCGCGAGGCGCGCGACGGCACGCGGATCGACGCGGTGTATTCGAGCGACCTGATGCGCGCGCAACAGACCGCCCAACCGTTTGCCGATGTGCTCGGGTTGTCGCTGCTGCTGCGAGAAGGGCTGCGCGAACGCTCGTACGGCGCATTCCAGGGGCACGACAGCACCGAAATCGAGGCGCTGTTTCCGGACGCATATGCGGCGTGGCAGACGCGCGATCCGGGCTTCGCGCCGGAGGGCGGCGAGTCGCAGCGTGCGTTCTATCACCGCGTGCTGCATGCGCTCGAACCGATCGTCGCCGCGCATCCGGGCGGCCGGATCGCATGCGTCGCGCACGGCGGCGTGCTCGATTGCGTGTATCGCTTCGCGAACGGGATCGAGCTGTCGGCGCCGCGCAACTATCAGCTGCTCAACACCAGCATCAACGTCGTCGATTACGTGGATGGCCGCGCGCAGGTCGTGCGATGGGCCGACGTGTCGCATCTCGAAGCCGCGAGCGCCGATGACGACGGGTACCGCAAGGTGCTCTGAGCATGCCAACCCGGCCCGGCATGGCTCGCCCGGGAGGGCGCTTTCTTCCGGCGTGACGCTTACCGCGGCAGCCCGTGATGCGCCTTGTAGTCGAGCGCGTACGCGATCTTGCCGGGCTTGTCGGCCGTGATCGGCTGGCGCAGCTTGTCGAATTCCCCCTTGCTGTATTTCTTCCCGCCGTTGATCGCATCGGCGCGCCTGAGGTCGGCGCCTGTCTTGCCGTCGATCACCGGGTCCGTGGCCGCGACCATCCGCGTCGACGCATTCCAGACTGCATTCAGGTAGCCCGTGTCGGCCTTCGCCGGATCGGGATCGGTCGCGCCGGGCCGCGTCAGATCGTAGCCGGCCAGCGCGAACGTGCCCGGCTGCGCGCGCAGCCAGTCGGCCCAGTAGAACTCGAGGTAGTCGGTCGCTTGCGCGGGCTTGCCGTAGCCGATGTCGCGCGTGAAATAGACGAGCGACCGATAGCGGTCGTTCGTCATCCCGAGTGTCAGGCCGAGGCCGGTCGGCAGTTGCGCGGTCGTGATCGGCTTGCCTTCGCCGTTCTTCAGGCGCAGATAGCCGCGGCTTTGCATCTGCTGCCAGAACGCATCGCCCGAGTAGTCGCTGAGGTTGTCCTTGACGACGACGTGCACGTGCAGCACCGGGCCGCCGTCGGGCGTCTCGTAATAGGTCGACAGGCCGTGGTGGCCGTCGGTCAAATATAGCGCACCGCCGTTCGGGCCAATCACGACGGGTTTCAGCACCGAACGGTCGCGGGCGTTCGGGTCGGTCGTCGCGCACGTGTAGCTGGCCGGTTCGCGCAGCGACGATCGGGCCGTGTAGCCGCTCGATGCGACGCCGCCGAGGCCTTCGTCCGCGCAGAAGTCGTCGAACTTCTTGTCGGGCTGCCGTTCGTAGCGGTCGAGCTTGTAGTAGATCTGGTCGTAGCCGATCGCACCCTGCGTCGGATGGAGATCGCCGAGCGTCACGTCGATCAGGTCGCCGGCGCGGGCGGCTTTCCACTTGCCCGGTTGCGGCGTGGGAGCCGGCGTCGTCGACGTGCCTCCGGACGGCGATTGCGCGTCCATGCGCGCGACGGCGGCGACCTCGTCGCCTCCGCACGCGGCGAGGACGGTGAACAGGCTGACGGCAAGGGCGAAACGGATCGGCAGGCGTGGCATCGCGGGCATCGGGCGTCGGTCGGGTGGGAAGGGCACCGCGCGGGTCACGGGCGTGCTGGACGAGCAGGACGTGCGAACGCGCGCGGGGGCAAGCCTTTCAGCTTGTCACAGGGATTTGACAGCAAATTGAAATGATACGAGGGAACGGGTCGTCAGGCAGGCGGGGCGCCGTCGGACGGGGCGGCCATCGCGCGGCGGCGCGCACGCTTCGACGCGCCGTTCACGAGCGCCCAGCGCAACACGGGCGCGATCGCGCGTATGCCGGGCCGGACCACCGCGCGCCGCAACGGCGCGAACGTCGACACACGGAGCATGCGCTGCGCCCACGGCGGCAGCAGGTCGATCCCGGCATGCATCACCAGCGACGCGGCAGGGCGCAGCGCCGGCTTCGCGACTGGCACATTCAGCAGGATGGACATCACGTCGAACGTACGCGGCCCGGCTTCGAGTTCGGGCCGCATGCGCGCGAGATAGGCAGCCACCTCGGCGCGCGAACGCGGTACTCCGCGGGCGCCGAGCAGCTCGGCGACCAGCGCCGTCTCCGCGTAATAGCGGTCCTGCAGCTCGCCTGACAGCGCCGGATTCACGTAACGCAGATGCGCGCCGAGGAAACTCGATACTTCGGCGACATGCACCCAGGTCAGCAAGGCCGGATCGTCGGCGCGGTACGGCCGGCCGTCCGGCGCGCTGCCCGAGATGTGCGCATGGATCGCTTTCACGCGCTCGATCAGCGCGATTGCGTCCGCGCGGCTGCCGAACGTCGTCCCCGTGATGAACGTGGCGGTGCGCCGCAAGCGGCCGAAGATGTCGGTGCGGAACGACGAATGATCCCAGACGCCCGCGAGCGCGAGCGGGTGGAGCGCCTGCAGCAGCAGCGCGGCGATGCCGCCCGTCATCATCGACGTGAAATCCGCATGCACGCGCCAGCACACGGCGTCGGGACCGAACAGCCCCGGGTCGCCAGGCGGTGACGAGAGATCGATCGACGGGCCGCCGCCGCCGGCCGTCAGGTGCGTGATGCCCGCCACGAGCCGCTTGCGGATCGGCTCCGCCCAGCGCGGGCCCGGCACGGTGGTGGGGTGGCGGCTGGGCGGCGTCGTCATGGCGGGTGCGGCTCGGGCGACGGATTACTTCCCGTCCGGGGTATCCCACTCGTCGCGTTCGGTGCGGCGGGCATCGGGCACCGACAGCCCGAAGTGGCGATACGTGAGCAGCGTCGCGACGCGACCGCGTGGCGTGCGCTGCAGGAAGCCCTGCTGGATCAGGTACGGTTCGAGCACGTCCTCGATCGTGTCGCGCTCCTCGCCGATCGCCGCCGCGAGGTTGTCGATGCCGACCGGGCCGCCGTCGAACTTGTACAGGATCGCTTCGAGCAGCTTGCGGTCCATCAGGTCGAAGCCGACCGGATCGACGTCGAGCATCGCGAGCGCGGCATCGGCAACGGCCGCGGTGATCTGGCCGTCGGCCTTCACTTCCGCGAAGTCGCGCACGCGGCGCAGCAGCCGGTTCGCGATCCGTGGCGTGCCGCGCGCGCGCTTCGCGATTTCCAGCGCGCCGCTCGGGTCGATCTGCGCGTTCAGCAGCGACGCCGAGCGCCGCACGATGCGCGACAGTTGACCGGCGTCGTAGAACTCGAGGCGCGCGACGATCCCGAACCGATCGCGCAGCGGGTTGGTCAGCATCCCGGCGCGGGTGGTCGCGCCGACCAGCGTGAACGGCTGCAGGTCGAGCTTCACGCTGCGCGCGGCCGGGCCTTCGCCGATCATGATGTCGATCTGGTAATCCTCGAGCGCCGGATACAGGATTTCCTCGACGACCGGCGACAGCCGGTGGATCTCGTCGATGAACAGCACGTCGTTCGCTTCGAGGTTCGTCAGCAGCGCGGCGAGATCGCCCGCGCGCTCGAGCACGGGGCCCGACGTCTGACGCAGATTCACGCCCATCTCGCGCGCGATGATGTGTGCGAGCGTCGTCTTGCCGAGACCCGGCGGCCCGAACAGCAGCACGTGATCGAGCGGCTCGGCGCGGCGCTTCGCGGCTTCGATGAAGATCTCGAGCTGGCCGCGCACCTTTTCCTGGCCGACGTAGTCGTCGAGCTGGCGCGGCCGCAACGCACGTTCGAACACCTCCTCGTGCGACGAGGCGGGCGTGGCGGCGATGATCCGCTGCTCGGTGGCGAGTTTGTCGGTTTCAATCATGCGGCCATTGTACCGCGCGACGGCACCCGGACCACCTGGCCGAACGGCTGACTGGCGCGTGCCGCGCGGCGGCGCGACACTGGTTTCGACGGCCGGATCGACCGCGCGTTACGCCTTCGACAGCGCCTTCAGCGCGAGCTTGATGCCTTCGGACACGCCGGTGCCGGCCGGCACGTTCTTGATCGCGGCCAGGCCTTCCTTCTCGGAGTAGCCGAGCGCCAGCAGCGCGTTGAGGATGTCGGTCGCGTGGTCGGACGGCGACGCGGCGCCGGCGAGCGCGCCGAGGTCGGCGCCGAGCTTGCCCTTCAGCTCGAGCAGCAGGCGCTCGGCCGTCTTCTTGCCGATGCCGGGCAGGCGCGTGAGGCGGGCGGCGTCCTGCATCGTCACGGCCTGCGCGAGCTCCTGCACGCTCATGCCGGACAGCACGGCGAGCGCCATGCGCGCGCCGATGCCGGTGATCTTCAGCAGCTCGCGGAAGGTCGTGCGCTCCTGCGGCGTCAGGAAGCCGTACAGCAGATGCGCGTCCTCGCGGACGATCTGCTGCGTGAGCAACACGACGCGTTCGCCCGTTTGGGGCAGGTTGTAGAAGGTGCTCATCGGCACGTCGATTTCGTAGCCGACGCCGTTGCAGTCGACGAGCAGATGAGGCGGGTTCTTTTCGAGCAGGATGCCGGCGATGCGACCGATCATGGAGGACGGGATGCGAGGAAGAAAGCGCGAGTGTAGCGCACGCGCGGCGCAATGCCGATGGGCGCGGCCGTCAGGCCGAAGCGGCGCGTGTCGCGGGCGTGTCGGGCGCGGGTAAAGCGGTCAAGACGGTCAAGGCGGCCCACGCGGCCAAGACGGCCAACCCAGTCGAGCCGACCTACCGGGCCGCGATGCGCGCCGGCATCAGCCGACCAGCCGGCCGCGCCGCACGCGCAGCCCTTTCTGCGCGAGCGCCGGCGCGAGGCCGCCGAGCGTGCTGAGCGTGTTGCCGCCGTGCGCATGGCAGATCGCCATGCCGAGCGCGTCGGCGGCGTCCGAGCCCGGCTGGCCGGACAGGTTGAGTAGACGCGTGACCATTTCCTGCATCTGCGTCTTGGTCGCGCGGCCGTAGCCGACCACGGCCTGCTTGAGCTGCAGCGCCGTGTATTCGGCGACCGGCAGCCCGCCCGCGACGAGCCCGCAGATCGCGGCGCCGCGCGCCTGGCCGAGCAGCAGCGTCGACTGCGGGTTCACGTTGACGAACACCTTTTCGATCGCGGCCTGATCGGGTGCGTGTTCGCGCACGATCGTCGAGACGCCCTGGAAGATCGTGCCGAGCCGGGTGGCGAGGTCGGCCGTCGGCGTGCGGATCACGCCGCTCGTGACATAGGCGAGCCGGTGGCCGCTGACGTCGATGACGCCGAAGCCGGTGACGCGCAGGCCGGGGTCGATGCCGAGAATTCGCATGAGTGAGGAGGATGGCGTGATGCAGCGATACTACAACGAATGGTGCGGCAAGCCGGTCGCGCGGTCATGCGCGAAGGCGCCGCGCAATAAAAAACCCGGCGGAGGTGATGCCGCCGGGTTCTCGTGCTGCGGCCGCGCGGGCCGCATGCCGCGATCAGTGACGGAAGTGGCGTACGCCCGTCAGGATCATCGCGATGCCGTGCTCGTCGGCCGCCGCGATCACTTCGTCGTCGCGCATCGAGCCGCCCGGCTGGATCACGCAGGTCGCGCCGGCCGCCACGACGACATCGAGGCCATCGCGGAACGGGAAGAACGCATCCGACGCGACAGCCGAACCGGCGAGCGTGAGGCCCGCGTTCTGCGCCTTGATGCTCGCGATGCGCGCGGAATCGACGCGGCTCATCTGGCCGGCGCCGACGCCGAGCGTCATGCCGTTGCCGCAGAACACGATCGCGTTCGACTTCACGTATTTCGCGACGCGCCATGCGAACAGCAGGTCGTCCATTTCCTTCGCGGTCGGCTGGCGCTTCGTGACGACGCGCAGCTCGCTCGGCTGCACGTTCTTCGAATCGAGCGATTGCACGAGCAGGCCGCCGCCGACGCGCTTCAGGTCGAATGCGTTGTGGCCGTCGCCGAGTGCGATCTCCAGCAGGCGCACGTTCTGCTTCGCGGCGAACACCTGCTTCGCGGCGTCCGTGAACGACGGTGCGATCAGCACTTCGACGAACTGCTTCGCCACCGCTTGAGCGGCCGCTTCGTCGACTTCGCGGTTGAACGCGATGATGCCGCCGAACGCGGAGGTCGGGTCGGTCTGGAACGCCTTCGCATACGCGTCGGCCGAGTCGTTGCCGACCGCGACGCCGCACGGGTTCGCATGCTTGATGATCACGCAGGCCGGCGCGTCGAACGTCTTCACGCATTCCCACGCGGCGTCCGAATCCGCGATGTTGTTGTACGACAGTTCCTTGCCCTGCAGCTGGCGATAGTTCGCCAGCGCGCCGGCCGGCGTCGCGAGGTCGCGGTAGAACGCCGCGCTCTGGTGCGGGTTCTCGCCGTAGCGCAGGTCCTGCACCTTGTCGAACGCCATGTTGAGCGTGGCCGGGTATGCGCTGCGCGATGCGTGCTGCAGCTCGTCGGTCAGGCTCGTCAGGTAGTTCGTGATCGCGCCGTCGTATTGCGCGGTGTGCGCGAACACCTTCGTCGCGAGGCGGAAGTTGGTCGGGTAGCCGATCGCGTTGCCGTTCGCCTTCATTTCGTCAAGCACGACCGCATAGTCGGCCGGGTCGACCACGACCGTCACGTCGCGGTGGTTCTTCGCGGCCGAGCGCAGCATCGTCGGGCCGCCGATGTCGATGTTCTCGATCGCGTCGGCGAGCGTGCAGTCGTCCTTCGCGATCGTCGCGACGAACGGGTACAGGTTCACGACCAGCAGGTCGATCGTCGGGATGCCGTGCTGTTCCAGCGCCTGCATGTGCTCGGGCAGGTCGCGGCGCGCGAGGATGCCGCCGTGCACCTTCGGGTGCAGCGTCTTCACGCGCCCATCGAGCATTTCCGGGAAGCCGGTGTAATCGGCCACTTCGGTCACGGGCAGACCGGCGTCGGCGAGGAGTTTCGCGGTGCCGCCCGTCGACAGCAGCTTGACGCCGAGGTCGGACAGCGACTTCGCGAAGTCGACGATGCCGGTCTTGTCGGAAACGGAAATGAGCGCTTGCTTGATCATGATGGAACCACCAATAGCCAGGGAAACGGGGACGGGACGGCCGCCTACAGCAGGCCGTGCTGCTGCAGCTTCTTGCGCAGCGTATTGCGATTGATGCCGAGGTACTCGGCGGCGAGCGACTGGTTGCCGCCGGCCTGTACGAGCACGACCTCGAGCATCGGCTTTTCGACGCAGGACATCACCATTTCATAGACGTCGTGCGGATTGGAGCCGTCTAGATCCCGGAAATACACGTCCAGGCTCTCGCGGACACATTGTTCGATGTTGTGCTTGCTCATGCTGCTAACTGGTTATGGTCGTCCGACTCGCCCTGGCTGTTTTCCGCATCGTCATCGACGTAGACGAGGTGGTCCGACAGCGCCTTTTGCGCCTCGAAGAATGCATTGACGGCGGCGAGCTGCTCGCGGGTGGAATCGAGCGTGTTCATTCGGTGCCGGAACCCGTTGGCACCGGAAAGGCCGCGAGTGTACCAGCCGATGTGCTTGCGCGCAGTACGGACCCCCGTGAATTCACCGTAGAACGCGTAGTGGTCTTCCAGGTGTTCGTTCATCACGTGCTGGATCTCGTCGATCCGCGGCGGGGGCAGCAGCTCGCCGGTTTGCAGGAAATGATCGATTTCGCGGAACAGCCACGGCCGGCCTTGCGCGGCACGACCGATCATCAGCGCGTCGGCGCCGGTTGCATCGAGCACGGCCTTCGCCTTGGCGGGCGACGTGATGTCGCCGTTCGCGACGACCGGAATGCGCACGGCCGCCTTCACGGCCGCGATGGTGTCGTATTCGGCGTCGCCGCGGTACAGGTCGGCGCGCGTGCGGCCATGCACGGTGAGCATCGAGATGCCGGCTGCTTCGGCCAGGCGCGCGACCGTGATCGCGTTCTTGTGCTCGCGATCCCAGCCGGTGCGGATCTTCAGCGTGACGGGCACCGCATCGGGCCCGGTGCCGACCGCCGCGACGACGGCCTCGACGATCCGCTGCACGAGCGGCTCGTTCTGCAGCAGCGCGGAGCCGGCCGCGACGTTGCAGACCTTCTTCGCGGGGCAGCCCATGTTGATGTCGATGATCTGCGCGCCGTTGTCGACGTTGTAGCGGGCCGCTTCGGCCATCATCGCCGGATCGGCGCCGGCGATCTGCACCGCGATCGGCTCGACTTCGCCTTCGTGGTTCGCGCGCCGCATCGTCTTCGCGCTTTTCCACAGCTGCGCGTTGGACGCGACCATCTCGGACACGGCGTAGCCGGCCCCCAGCCGTTTGCACAGCTGGCGGAACGGACGATCCGTCACCCCGGCCATCGGGGCGACGAACAGGTTGTTACGCAATACGTGAGGGCCGATAACGGGCATCGCAATGGCGCCGCCCGCGAGCGCCGGGCGTCGCGGGCCAAAAAGGGCGGAGGGAAAACGCGCATTTTACCGTATTCCCATGCCCCGCCGATTTGACCCGGTTTGCCTGGATGGCCCGAAGAGGCTGTCGCGGTGCGCCGCGCGTCAGTTGCGCTGGCCGAACATCATCTGGCGCGCGATCGCCTTCTTCAGCGGCGGCACGAATTCGAGCGCGGTAAGCGCGGCGCCGCGCAGCAGCGGAAGCGGGCCCGAGTCGATCGTAAACAGCCGCGCCAGCGTGTCGGTCGCGCCGATCGTGAAGCGCCGGTCGAGCGCGCGGCGCGCGTTGAAGGTGGCGAGCGCGGTCGCCTCGAAGCCTTGCGCGGACAGCGCGTCGACGAGCGTGTGCGCATCGCGCAGCCCGAGGTTGAGCCCCTGGCCCGCCACCGGGTGCAGCGTCTGCGCGGCATTGCCGACGACCGCGACGCGGCCGCTGACGAGCGTCTGCGCGGCGTTCAGGCCCAGCGGGAACGACGCGCGCCCGGCGATCGCGACGAACGCGCCCATGCGTTCGCCGAACACGCCGCCGAGCTCGCGCAGGAACGCGTCGTCCGGCAGCGCGGCACGTCGCGCGGCTTCGTCGGGCGCGCAGCACCACACGAGCGAATACTCGGCCTGACGCGGCCCGCCGAGCGGCAGCAGCGCGAGCGGGCCTTCGTGCGTGAAGCGTTCCCACGCGACGTTCGGGCGCGGCGCCGAGACCGTGACCGTGCCGACGAGCGCGGTCTGCCCGTAGTCGCGGCGATGCTTGCCGGCGTCGGCCTGCTGTTCGTGGAACAGCCCGCCTTCGGCATTGATGACGATGCGCGCGCGCAGCGTGCGCTCGCCTTGCGGGCCGTCGAGCGTCAGCGTGACGCCGTCGGCGTCCTGCTGCGGCGCGCGTGCGGTGGTCGACGTGAGCCAGTCGACGCGCATGCCGCGCACGGCGCCCGCGAGCGCCTGCACGATCGAGCCGTAGCGCACCACGTAGCCGAGCGCGGCGAGCGCGTGTTCGTCGCGGTCGATCAGCGTGCGGCCGAAATGGCCGCGCTGCGACACGTGGATATGTTCGATCGGCGTGGCGTCGGCGGGCCACGCGAGCGTGTCGAGCAGCACGCGGCTGCCGTGCGACACGGCGATCGCGCGCGGGTCGTTCGCGCTCGCGGCCGGTTCGCGCGCATCGATCAGCGCGATCGATGCATGCTGCGTCGCGCTGCGGCGCGCGAGCCAGCCGGCGAGCGCGAGCCCGACGGGGCCCGCGCCGACGATGGCGAGGTCGTAATCCGGCGTGGCCGGCGAGGAAGCGGTCGTCATCTTGATTCGTGAAACGGAGGGAACGGTCGGCGGCCGGTCATGCGCCCGCGCGCATCAGCGCCTCGATCTCGTCGGCCGCGACCGGCACGCCGCGCGTGATCAGTTCGCAGCCGTGCTCGCGCACGATCGCGTCGTCCTCGATGCGGATGCCGATGTTCCAGTACTCGGGCGGCACGTCGTCAGCCGCGCGCACGTACAGGCCGGGCTCGACGGTCAGCGTCATGCCGGGCTTCAGCGTGCGCCACGGCAGCGCGCCGTTCGCGTCGCGCGCGGCGAGCCGCTCGCGGTAGTCGCCGCAGTCGTGCACGTCCATCCCGAGCCAGTGGCCGGTGCGGTGCATGTAGAAGCGCGTGTACGCGCGCTCGGCGATCACGTCGTCGACGTTCGAGAAGCGCGTTTTGGGGAGGATGCCGGTGTCGAGCAGCCCTTGCGCGAGCACGCGCACGGCCGCATCGTGCGGCGCCTCGAACGGCACGCCCGCGCGCGTCGCGTCGATCGCGGCCTGCTGCGCGGCGAGCACGATGTCGTACAGCGTGCGCTGCGCGGGCGAGAAGCGGCCGTTGGCCGGGAACGTGCGGGTGATGTCCGATGCATAGCCGTCGAGTTCGCACGCGGCGTCGATCAGGATCAGGTCGCCGTCCCGCGCGGCCGCGTTGCCGGCCGGGTAGTGCAGCACGCACGCGTTCGCGCCGGCCGCGACGATCGACCCGTACGCGGGCGCCTGCGCGCCGTGCTTGCGGAACAGGTACAGCAGCTCGGCCTCGAGCTCGTATTCGCGGATGCCGGGGCGGCACACCTGCATCGCGCGACGGTGCGCGAGCGCCGAGATGTGCGCGGCGCGCGTCATGATCGCGAGTTCGTGTTCGTCCTTCACGAGCCGCATGTCGTCGAGCAGCGGCGTGAGGTCGAGCAGCGCGTCCGGCGCGGCGACGCCCGTGCGTGCCTGCGCGCGCACCGCGTCGATCCATCCGGCGAGCTGGCGCTCGAACTCGGTCGATGCGCCGAACCGGTAGTGCACGGTGCCCGCATCGGCGAGCAGGCGCGGCATTTCGGTGTCGATCACGTCGGTCGCGAACGCCGCATCGAAGCCGAATGCATCGCGCGCGGCGTCGGGACCGTAGTGAAAGCCTTCCCAGATCTCGCGGTCGACGTTCTTGGCGCGGCAGAACAGGATCGATTCCGGCGCGCCGTGCGGCGCGGCCGCGTTCAGCACGAGCACGGCATCCGGCTCGGCGAAGCCCGTCAGGTAATGGAAGTAGCTGTCGAACCGGTACGGGTAGGCCGTATCGCGGTTGCGCAGCATTTCCGGCGCGGTGGGGACGATGGCGACGCCGCCGCCCGCGGCACGCAGTGCGGCAAGCACGCGTTCACGGCGCTGGCGGTAGACGTCGACGGCGATGGCGGTATCGAGGGGCGCATTCATCGTGCGATTGTAGCGCCGCCGGACGCGGCGCGTCAGGGCGGCGGCTGCAAGGCACGCCCGGCGGGGCTCGGCGGCGGCTGTTGCAAACCTTCCACAGGCCGGACCGGCGATTTTCTGCCCGGCCGCGCGGGCCGGTTATGATCGACGACAACGTATACTCTCGGCAGTTCCCTTAAAAAGGCAGATGATGAAATTAATCGGTTCGCTCAGCAGCCCGTACGTCCGAAAGGCGCGGATCGTGCTTGCTGAAAAGAAGATCGACTACAAGCTGGAGCTCGAGAACGTGTGGGCATCGGACACGAACATCCATGCATCGAACCCGCTCGGCAAGGTCCCCTGCCTCGTGATGGAGGATGGTGCCGCGGTGTTCGATTCCCGCGTGATCTGCGAATACGTCGACACGCTGTCGCCGGTCGGCAAGCTGATTCCGCCGTCGGGCCGCGAGCGCGTCGAAGTGCGCTGCTGGGAGGCACTGGGCGACGGCGTGCTCGACGCAGCCGTCGCGATTCGTCTCGAACACACGATGCGCGACGAAGCGCAGCGCAGCGCGAGCTGGATCGCGCGCCAGCAACGCAAGATCGACGACGCGCTCGTCGCGATGTCGCAGGGCCTCGGCGGCAAGACGTGGTGCGTCGGCAATCATTACACGCTCGCCGACATCGCACTCGGCTGCGCGCTCGGCTATCTCGACTTCCGGGTGCCCGAGCTCAACTGGCGCGATCGCCACCCGAACCTCGACAAGCACTTCGTGAAGCTGCAGCAGCGGCAGTCGTTCGCCGATACGCTGCCGCAGGGTTGAGCCGCGGCCCGGCCTTCACGCATTCGGCAGACGAAAGAGAAGCGCCCGCGGGGCGCTTTTCTTTTGGCCGCACGGGCCCGCCGCAGCAGCGAGCGGCGCGGCCGCGCGCGTCACTCGATCGATGCGTACACCGCTTCGCCGAGCGTGAACGAATCGCTGCGCGCGATCGGCCACCACTTGTCGTACAGCGAGAAACCGCAGGTCTGGCCTTCGAGCAGCGCGCCGGGTTTCAGGTACTTCAGCAACTGCGACATCAGCCGCACCTCGTGCGGCGCCACGCGCTGCACGATGTGATGCGCGCGCAGCTCGGACGGATGCGCGAGGCCGGCCGCCTGCACGAGTTCCTGCAGCGCATGAAGCGTATTGCGGTGAAAGTTGTATACGCGCTCGGCCTTGTCGGGTACGACGAGCGCGCGCTGGCGCACCGGGTCCTGCGTCGCGACGCCGGTCGGGCAGCGGTCGGTGTGGCAGTGCTGCGCCTGGATGCAGCCGACCGCGAACATGAAGCCGCGCGCGGAGTTCACCCAGTCGGCGCCGATCGCGAGCGTGCGCGCGATGTCGAACGCGGTGATGATCTTGCCGCTCGCGCCGAGCTTCACGCGGTCGCGCACGCCGATCCCGACGAGCGTGTTGTGCACGAGCAGCAGCCCTTCCTGCAGCGGCACGCCGACGTGGTCGGTGAATTCGAGCGGCGCCGCCCCCGTGCCGCCCTCCGCGCCGTCGACGACGACGAAGTCGGGCACGATGCCCGTCTCGAGCATCGCTTTCGCGATCCCGAAGAATTCCCACGGATGGCCGATGCACAGCTTGAAGCCGGTCGGCTTGCCGCCGGATAGCGTGCGCAGCCGCTCGACGAATTCGAGCAAGCCGCGCGGCGTCGAGAATTCCGAGTGCGTCGCGGGCGAGATGCAGTCCTTGCCCATCGGCACGCCGCGCGTCTCGGCGATTTCCGGCGTGATCTTCGCGGCCGGCAGCACGCCGCCGTGGCCGGGCTTCGCGCCCTGCGACAGCTTCACCTCGATCATCTTGACCTGCGGATCGGCGGCCTGCTTCGCGAACTTGTCGGGGTTGAACGTGCCGTCGTCGTTGCGGCAGCCGAAGTAGCCGGACGCGATTTCCCAGATGATGTCGCCGCCGTTCTCGCGGTGGTACTTCGACAGCGAGCCTTCGCCGGTATCGTGCGCGAAGCCGCCTTTCTTCGCGCCGAGGTTCAGCGAGCGGATCGCGTTCGCGGATAGCGAGCCGAAGCTCATCGCCGAGATGTTGAAGATCGAAATGTCGTATGGTTGCGCGCGATTCGCGCCGACGCGGATGCGGAAATCGTGGTTCGGCAGCTTCGTCGGCGCGAGCGAGTGGCTGATCCATTCGTGCGCGACGGCCTTCACGTTCAGCTCGGTGCCGTACGGACGATTGTCGGCGACGTTCTTCGCGCGCTGGTAGACGAGGCTGCGCTGCGCGCGCGAGAACGGCTTTTCGTCGGTGTCGTCCTCGACGAAGTACTGGCGTATTTCAGGTCGGATGAATTCGAACAGGAAGCGGAAGTGGCCCCAGAGCGGGTAGTTCCGCAGGATCGCGTGGCGGTCCTGGTTCAGGTCGTACAGGCCGAGCGCGACGAGGGCGATGGGGATGGCGATCCACAGCCAGGAGAGGAGGTGGACCGACGCGAGCGCGGCCGCCGCGACGAGCAGCAGCACGGCGCACCACATCGCGAGGTAGCGTCTTGAAAGCATGGGGAACTCCGTAAGCATTCTGAGGTGCCGCCATGCGTACGCTGCGAAGGCGGCGCGCCGGCCGCGACGGAATCGTGTTCCGCCGGGCGCGGCGTGCCGCAAGTCTAAACCGAATGGATGTCAGCGTGCTTCGGCGAACGCCGGCGCGTGGCCTGCCGCCGCAGCCTGCCCGGGCTGGCCGGTGGCCGCGGATTCGATGATGCCGCCGCCGAGGCAGATTTCGCCGTCGTACAGCACGGCCGATTGGCCGGGCGTGACCGCCCACTGCGCGTCGTCGAACGCGAGCGAGAAGCGCGCTTCGCCTGCCGGGCCGGCGGCCGCGGCGCCTGTCGCGGCCCGACCGAACACGCACGCCGCATCGGCCTGCCGGTAGCGCGTCTTCGCGCCGCACGCGAAGCCGTCCGCCGGCGGCTCGCCCGCGACCCAGCTCACGTTGCCGGCGACGAGCTCGCGCGACAGCAGCCACGGATGGTCGTGGCCCTGCACGACGTACAGCGTGTTCGACGCGATGTCCTTCGCGGCGACGAACCACGGATCGCCGTTGCCGCTCTTGCTGCCGCCGAGGCCGATGCCCTTGCGCTGGCCGAACGTGTAGAACGCGAGGCCGATGTGCTCGCCGACCACCTTGCCGTCGGGCGTCTTCATCGGGCCGGGTTTGGTCGGGAGATAGCGGTTCAGGAAATCGCGGAACGGCCGTTCGCCGATGAAGCAGATGCCGGTCGAATCCTTCTTCTTCGCGTTCGGCAGCCCGATCTGCGCGGCGATCTCGCGCACCTTCGTCTTCGGGATCTCGCCGAGCGGGAACATCGTCTTCGACAGTTGCGCCTGGTTCAGCCGGTGCAGGAAGTACGACTGGTCTTTCGTATGATCGAACGCCTTCAGCAGTTCGAAACGCCCGTCGCGCTCGCGCACGCGCGCATAGTGGCCGGTCGCGATCATTTCCGCGTCGAGCGACATCGCGTGGTCGAGGAACGCCTTGAACTTGATCTCGGCGTTGCACAGCACGTCGGGGTTCGGCGTGCGGCCGGCCGAGTATTCGCGCAGGAACTCGGCGAACACGCGGTCCTTGTATTCCGCCGCGAAGTTGACGGCTTCGACGTCGATGCCGATCAGATCGGCCACCGACACGACGTCGATCCAGTCCTGGCGCGTCGAGCAGTACTCGCCGTCGTCGTCGTCTTCCCAGTTCTTCATGAACAGGCCGACCACGTCGTAGCCCTGTTCCTTCAGCAGCCAAGCGGTCACCGACGAATCGACGCCGCCCGACATGCCCACCACGACACGACGCTTGCTCATTTGCCGACCGCCTGACGTTCGAATGCCTCGGGGCGCGGAGCGACCGAATGCGTGTGCACGAAATCGAGCGGCACGCGCCGCCCGGCGAGGTAATCGTCGACGCAGCGCATCACCGCGGGCGAACGATGGCGTTCGCTGCATGCGCGCAGTTCGTCGGCCGTCATCCACAGCGTCCGGACGATGCCGTCGTCGAGCACGTGGCCCGCGACCGGTTCGCCGGCCGTGCCGCAGAACGTGAAGCGCAGGTAGGTCGCGCCGGCGTTGCCGGGGCGGTCGTAGTGCGCGAGATAGACGCCGACGAGCGCGTCGGGCGTGAACGGGTGCGCGGTTTCCTCGAGCGTTTCGCGGATCACGGCGTCGGCGAGCGTCTCGCCGGCTTCGAGATGACCGGCCGGCTGGTTGATGCGCAGGCCCGTCGAGGTTTCTTCCTCGATCACGAGAAAGCGGCCGGCGCGCTCGACGAGCGCGGCGACCGTCACATGCGGGGTCCAGATTTCGGGTTTCATGGTTCGGCATTTTACCGGTTGCGCCCGAACGCTGCCGGCCGTTCCGCTAGACGAATCCGACCCTTGCAAGGCGGCCGTCCCCGCAGGGCGTGACGGGACGGGTCAAGCGCATGTCGCATTCGAGCACGGTCGTGCGCAAAGTGCTGGCGGGGCCATCGCTTTCGGTTAAAGTGCGTGAAAGCCGTTGCTCGTGAGCCGGTAAGTCAGCCTGTCCGGCTCGTTGTGCAGTAAAGATCGCAAGAAAAGAAATACTGACAATGACTGGAGGAACCGACGATGCATATTGGAGTGCCTGCTGAAACGCGGGCCAACGAGGCGCGCGTGGCCGCGACGCCGGAAACCGTGAAGAAGTACGCGGCGGCCGGCCATCGGGTCAGTATCGCGAAAGGGGCCGGCAGCGCCGCCAGCTATCCCGACGAAGCCTATGTGGCCGCCGGCGCCGAATTGACCGACCAGTCGGCCGCTTTTGGCGCCGACCTCGTGCTGAAGGTCCAGGCGCCCACCGACGCCGAACTGCCGTTGCTCAAGCGCGGCACGGTGCTGGTCGGGATGCTCGAGCCGTTCAACGGCGAGCAGGCGGCGCAACTCGCCGCGGCCGGCGTCACCGGTTTCGCGCTCGAGGCCGCGCCGCGCACCACGCGCGCGCAGAGTCTCGACGTGCTGTCGTCGCAGGCGAACATCGCCGGCTACAAGGCCGTGCTGGTGGCCGCGTCGCTGTATCCGCGCTTCATGCCGATGCTGATGACGGCCGCGGGCACCGTGAAGGCGGCGCGCGTGCTGATTCTCGGCGCGGGCGTCGCGGGCCTGCAGGCGATCGCGACCGCGAAGCGCCTCGGCGCGGTGATCGAGGCGTCCGACGTGCGGCCGGCCGTGAAGGAGCAGATCGAGTCGCTCGGCGCGAAATTCCTCGACGTCCCGTTCGAAACCGACGAAGAGCGCGAAGCCGCGCAGGGTGTCGGCGGCTATGCGCGCCCGATGCCGCCGTCGTGGCTGGGCCGCCAGGCCGCGCTCGTGCACGAACGCGCGAAGCAGGCCGACATCGTGATCACGACCGCGCTGATTCCCGGCCGTCCGGCGCCGACGCTGATCTCGGTCGAAACGGCGCAATCGATGAAGCCCGGCTCGGTGCTCGTCGATCTCGCGGCCGGCCGCGGCCCGGAAATCGACGGCCGCAAGGGCGGCAACTGCCCGCTGACCGTCGCCGACCAGGTGATCGTGCACAACGGCGTGACGATCGCCGGCTACACGAACCTGGCGTCGATGGTCGCGTCGGACGCGTCGGCGCTGTATGCGCGCAACCTGCTCGACTTCATGAAGCTGATCGTCACGAAGGAAGGCACGCTGAACATCGACCTGACCGACGACATCGTCGCCGCGACGCTGCTGTGCCGCGACGGCGAAGTGACGCGCAAATAACGGAGGAGACCATGGAAGTCATCAATCACACGGTGATCAACGTGATCATCTTCGTGCTGGCGGTGTACGTCGGCTACCACGTCGTCTGGAACGTCACGCCGGCGCTGCATACGCCGCTGATGGCCGTGACCAACGCGATCTCGGCGATCGTGATCGTCGGCGCGATGCTCGCGGCGGCGCTGACCGTCGGCGCGACCGGCAAGTTCTTCGGCACGCTCGCGGTCGCGCTCGCGGCCGTCAACGTGTTCGGCGGCTTTCTCGTGACGAGGCGAATGCTCGAAATGTTCCGCAAGAAGGAGCCCAAGCGTATCGAGGGCGGCAAGGAGGGCGCGCGATGAGCATGAACGTCGTCACGCTGTTGTACCTCGTCGCGTCGGTGTGCTTCATCCAGGCGCTGAAGGGGCTGTCGAACCCGAAGAGCGCGCGGCGCGGCAACCTGTTCGGGATGGTCGGGATGGCCATCGCGATCCTCACGACGATCGCGCTGATCGTCAAGCAGGCCGCGTGGCTCGGCGCGAACCTGCCGCTCGGCCTCGCGCTCGTGCTCGGCGCGCTGATCGTCGGCGGGGGCGTCGGGGCATTCGTCGCCGCGCGCGTCGAGATGACGAAGATGCCGGAACTCGTCGCGGCGATGCACTCGCTGATCGGTCTCGCGGCCGTGTGCATCGCGTATGCGGTCGTGTCGGAGCCGGAAGCGTTCGGCCTCGTGCCGCAGGATGCGGTGTCGTCGAGCTTCATCCCGTACGGCAACCGCGTCGAGCTGTTCATCGGCACGTTCGTCGGCGCGATCACGTTCTCCGGTTCGGTGATCGCGTTCGGCAAGCTGTCGGGCAAGTACAAGTTCCGGCTGTTCCAGGGCGCGCCGGTCGTATACGCGGGCCAGCACCTGATCAACCTGATGCTCGCGATCGCGATGCTCGGCTTCGGCATCCTGTTCTTCATCACGCAGGCGTGGCTGCCGTTCATCATCATGACGGCGATCGCGTTCGTGCTCGGCGTGCTGATCATCATCCCGATCGGCGGCGCGGACATGCCGGTGGTCGTGTCGATGCTGAACTCGTACTCGGGCTGGGCCGCGGCCGGCATCGGCTTCTCGCTGAACAACGCGATGCTGATCATCGCCGGTTCGCTGGTCGGCTCGTCGGGCGCGATCCTGTCGTACATCATGTGCCACGCGATGAACCGCTCGTTCTTCAACGTGATCCTCGGCGGGTTCGGCGGCGAGGCGTCGGCCGGCGGCGCGGCGGGCGCGCAGGAGCAGCGGCCGGTGAAGTCGGGTTCGGCCGACGACGCGGCGTTTATGCTCGGCAACGCGGAATCGGTCGTGATCGTGCCGGGTTACGGGCTCGCCGTCGCCCGCGCGCAGCACGCGCTGAAGGAACTGACCGACAAGCTGGTCGAGAAGGGCATCGACGTGAAGTACGCGATCCACCCGGTCGCCGGGCGGATGCCGGGGCACATGAACGTGCTGCTCGCGGAAGCGGAGGTGCCGTACGAGATCGTGCACGAGATGGAGGACATCAACGGCGAATTCGGCCAGGTGGACGTGGTGCTCGTGCTCGGCGCGAACGACGTCGTGAACCCGGCCGCGAAGAACGATCCGAAATCGCCGATCGCGGGGATGCCGATCATCGAGGCGTACAAGGCGCGCACGGTGATCGTCAACAAGCGCTCGATGGCGGCCGGCTACGCGGGCCTCGACAACGACCTGTTCTACATGGACAAGACGATGATGGTGTTCGGCGATGCGAAGAAGGTGATCGAGGACATGGTGAAGGCCGTCGAGTAACGCACGCTCTGGCTACGCGGTGCCCGCTGCGATGCGCGGGCGCCGCGCGCCGGACAGGCCCGACCGGCGCAAGCCGGCCGGGCTTTTTTCATGGTGTGACGAGGCGTGCGACGCAGGCGGCGATCGTGTCGCGCACGCGTACGATCGCCGGGTCGCGCTGCGTGCTCGTGCGCCAGCCGATTTCGACCGGATAGCGGGGCAGGTCGACCGGGCACGCGAGCGCGCGCAGCGACGTCGCTTGCGCGATCGCATGCGCCGCATGCGCGGGGATCGTCGCGATCGCGTCGGAGCCGGCGAGCAGGTACGGCAGCGCGGCGAAATGCGTGGTCGACGCCGCGACGCGCCGCTTGTGGCCCAGCGCGGCCAGCGCTTCGTCGACGATCCCGATCACGCCGCCCGACGACACGAGCAGGTGGTCGCGCCGCAGGAATTCGGCGAGCGTCAGCGTGCGCGGCGCCCGCGCGCGGCCGGCCGGGTCGATCAGGCACGCGTAGCCGCCGGTGGCGACCGCGCGCCGGCTGAGCCCGTTCGCCGAGAACCCGCCCGACGCGATCGCGACGTCGACGCCGTGCCGCAGCAGCGCGTCCCCGGCGATGCCGCTGTGCGTTTGCCGGAAGATCAGCCGGATCCCGGCCGCTTCGCGCGCGACCGCCTCGATCAGCGCACGGCCGAGCGCGATCTCGAAATCGTCGGACAGCCCGATCGAGATCGTGCGGCCGACGCGGTCGCCGCCGTCGGCCGCGATCGCGAGGCTTTCGCGGCAGCGGTCGAGCGCGTCGGACAGGATCGGCTTCAGTTCGTCCGCGCGCGGCGTCGGCGCGAGCCCGCGGCCGGTGCGCACGAACAGCGGATCGGCATAGATCACGCGCAACCGGCCAAGCGCCGCGCTGACCGCCGACTGCGTGAGATCGAGCCGCAGCGCCGCGCGGCTCGCGCCGCCTTCCTCGTACAGCGCCTCGAACACCTTCAGCAGGTTCAGGTCGAGCGCGGCGATATCATCCACATTCATGTCAGTTATCGTTGTATCGATTTGATCGATGAAATGATATCGACAAAGATGACGTCCCATTCACCGCATTCACCGGAGACGCCTTCATGTCCACTTCAGTCATCGCCGCGCTGCAGATCGGCGCATCGCCCGCCGGCACGCGCGCCACGCTCGACACGATCCTCGGCTACGAAACCGCGATCCGCGACAGCGGCGCGTCGCTGGTCGTGCTGCCCGAGGCCGTGCTCGGCGGCTATCCGAAAGGCGAGATCTTCGGCACGCGGCTCGGCTACCGGCTGCCTGAAGGCCGCGACGCGTATGCGCGCTACGCCGCGCAGGCGATCGACGTGCCGGGGCCGGAAACCGACGAGCTGGCCGCGCTGTCGCAGCGCACGGGCGCGAGCCTCGTGGTCGGCGTGATCGAGCGCGGCGGCAGCACGCTGTACTGCACCGCGCTGTTCTTCGATCCGCGCGACGGGCTCGTCGCGAAGCACCGCAAGCTGATGCCGACCGGCACCGAGCGGCTGATCTGGGGGCAGGGCGACGGCTCGACGCTGCCGGTGGTCGACACGGCCGCCGGCCGCGCGGGCGCCGCGATCTGCTGGGAGAACCACATGCCGCTGCTGCGCTGCGCGATGTACGCGAAAGGCGTGCAGATCTGGTGTGCGCCGACGGTCGACGAGCGTGACGTATGGCAGAGCTCGATGCGGCACATCGCGCACGAGGGGCGCTGCTTCGTCGTGAGCGCGTGCCAGGTGCAGCCGTCGCCGCGCGCGCTCGGCATCGACGTGCCGGGCTGGGACCCCGAGCGGCCGCTGATCCGCGGCGGCAGCGTGATCGTCGGGCCGCTCGGCGACCTGCTGACGGAGCCGCTGATCGGCGAGGCGGGGCTCGTGACCGCGCGGATCGACACCGACGCGCTCGTGAAGGCGCGCTACGATTTCGACGTCGTCGGCCACTACGCGCGTGCGGACGTGTTCTCGCTGCACGTCGACGAGCGGCCGAAGCGGCCGGTGGTGTTCGGCGGGTAACGCAAGCAGGGCGGCGCGCCCCATGGCGCCCGCGACATGAAGGGCGGCGGCGTACGCTTGCCGCTGCGCTGCGCTGCGCAGCGCTGCGCCGCGCCGCGCCGCGTCAGCGCATCGGCGCTTCCGCGATCCGCATGTAGTCGGCGATCCGCCGGCCTTCCATGTCCGGAAACTGCTCGTGCACGGTGATGTCGCCCATCCGGGCGATGTCGAAGGTGCGGAAATCGCCGCGCAGTTCGCACCACGCGCCGATCGTCCAGCGCCCGCCCCAGTAGACGAGCCCGAGGGGCCACACGCGGCGCTGCGAATGCGCGCCGAGCCGGTCGCGATAGTCGAAGCTGACGATATGGCGCGTGTCGATCGCCTGGTGGATCGCGTCGACCTTCGCGCAAAACGTCTCGTCGATGTGAAACGACGGCGCGAACACGGGCAGCCGGTCGAGCGCCGTGCGCTTGTCGGCCGGCATCGCCGACGCGATCTTCGCGAGCGCCGAGCGCGCGCCGCTCGCGAAGCGCGCACCGCCCCAGGTCTCGAGCATGCGCGCGCCGGTGGCGAGCGCCGCCAGTTCCTCGGCCGTGAACGTGAGCGGCGGCAGGCTCGCGTTGCGGTTCAGCCGGTAGCCGATGCCGGCTTCGCCTTCGATCGGCACCCCTGACAGTTGCAGGTCGCGCACGTCGCGATAGACCGTGCGCGGCGACACCGACAGCCAGTCGGCCAGTTGCTGCGCGGTCGTGAGACGACGCCCGCGCAACAGCTCGGCGATCTGGAACAGGCGGTCGGCGCGGCGGGTCATGACGGCACCTCGATTCCTCTGGCGACGGGGACTTCGCGATGATAGCGCCGCGCCGGCCCGCCGGCCGCCGCGCTCAGTGGCATTTCGGCGCGTGCAGGCCGACGCGGTTGCCTTCCGTGTCGATCAGGTAGCCGACGTAGCCGTAGTTGTTCGGCAGCTCGACGACGGCGCCCTGCACGACGCCACCCGCGCGCTTCGCGCGTTCGAGCGCCGCGACGACCGATTCGCCGGCGTTCAGGTAGACGAGCACGCCGTTCGCGCTCGGCTTGATCTGCTGCGGATCGAACACGATGCTGCCGCCCGTGCTCGACGCGTCGCGATCGAACGTCGCCATCGGCACGCCGCCGATGACCGCGCGCTGCAACGTGGTTTGCAGCACGGTTTCGTAGAAGCGGATCGCGCGGTCGAAATCGAGGGACGGAATGTCGAACCACGCGATCGCGCGGTCCGGGGTGGCAGTGGCGGTTGCTGACGTCATGACGAGCTCCTTGTTACGTTGTTTGCGTTGTTATTCGGATTCGGTGCGGAAACCAGCCTGCATTGCGCCGGGATTGCAGTGTGAGCGCGGGCTGCTGACACCGTATTGTCAGTAGAGTTGTCATCTATCGGGTCGAGCCGCAGGCCGGCGTCGGGGAGCTGACCGTCACGCAGGAGGGGCTCGTGCCCGGTTCGAAGAAGGAGGGCGGGAGGCGCGGCGGCTGGCCGGCCGTGCTGTCGAGCGTGAAGACGCGGATCGAGACGCGGCATGCGCTGCCATCACGATGGCGCGCGGGTCGCAGTCGAAGCACCGACCGGCCGCGGAAAAGCACAGGGGCCGCGATGGCGGCCCCTGGAAGTCGTTGCTCGTGGAAGCGAACGGCCGGCTTACGCGTCGTCGCCTTCCGCTGCCGCCGGGCGTGCCTTCACGCTGCCGGCGATCAGGTCGAAGCGGAACAGCCGGCATTCGAGCGCGCCGTTGAACAGCGGCGTCTTGGCCGATTCGCGCAGGCGCAACTGGCCGGGCAGCGAACGGTCGGACGTCAGCAGGAACGCCTGCCAGCCGGTGAAGCGCTGCTTCAGCGCATCGCCGAGCGCGTTGAAGAACTCGCTGTCCGGCGCGTCGGTGTGCGTGCGGCGGAATGCGTCGTCGTTGCCGCGGTTGCGGCCGGTTTCGCGCACCTCGCCGCGCGCGCTGCGCCCGCGCACTTCGATCCGCTCGCCGTACGGCGGGTTCGCGAGGAGGATGCCCGGCCCGTCGCACGGCGGCGTCATCCCGCGTGCGTCGACCTGCTTGAGCCACACCGACGGCACGCCCGCGCGCTCGAGGTTCGCGCGCGCCTTCTCGAGCATGTCGCCGGAAATGTCGCTGCCGTACACGCCGAGCGCGTCGCCGCGCTTGGCGCGCGCCGCGCGCTTCGCGTCGAGCGCCGGCACCTTCAGCCCCTGCCACGCGGTGATGTCGTACTGCTTGAGCTTTTCGAAGCCGAACCGGCGTTCGACACCGGGCGCCACGCCGAGCGCGATCTGCGCGGCTTCCGCGAGGAACGTGCCGCTGCCGCACATCGGGTCGTACAGCGCGGTGCCGGGCGTCCAGCCCGTCAGGCGCAGGATGCCGGCCGCGAGATTCTCGCGCAGCGGCGCCGCGCCCTTGTCGAGACGCCAGCCGCGCTTGAACAGCGGCTCGCCCGACGTGTCGAGGTACAGCGTGCACTCGTTGACGGTCAGGAACGCGAACACGCGCACGTCCGGCGCACCGGTGTCGATGCTCGGGCGCGAGCCGGTTTTCTCGCGCATCCGGTCGCAGATCGCATCCTTCACGCGCAGCGTCGTGAATTCGAGGCTTTTCAGCGGCGACTTGATCGCCGTGATGTCGATGCGCAGCGTCTGCGTCGACGCGAACCAGCGCTCCCACGGCTGCTCGAACGCGAGCGCGTAGACGTCCTGTTCGTTGCGGTACGGGCCGTGCGCGATCTTCAGCAGGATCCGGCTCGCGATCCGCGAATGGAGGTTCGCGGCCATGCCGGCGGCCCAGCCGCCGCTGAAATGGACGCCGCCCGGCACCTGCGCGCCCGCGGTGAACGGCGCGCCGTTCAGGTGGCGGCCGGCGATTTCGGCCAGCTCGGCGGCAAGCGCCGCTTCGAGGCCGCGCGGGCAGGGAGCGAAGAATTCGAACAGGGTGGGCGAGGACATAAGGCGGGCGAGGACGTGCAAAAGTCCACTATTGTACGCGGCGCGGGCGACCCGGGCCGGCGTTTCGGCGCGGCGGCCCCGGCGCGGCCGCCGCTCGCGCGTGCGGGGCGTGCCGGGAGGACGGGAGGGCGGGAGGGCGGGAGGACGGGGAGGGCGGGGCCGGGCGGCCGGGCAGGCGCCGCCGCGCCGCCGGTCAGTGCGTGCCCGGCTGGCCGGCGCGCGCGGCGGGGTTGGCCGCCGGCCAGAACAGCGCGAGCGGATTCGACAGCACCGTGCGGACGATCGCGGCGACGAGCGCGCGCACCTTGGTCGGGCGCAGGCTGCGCGAGCGCACGGCCATCGTGAACGCAAGCGCGAAGCTCACGAGCACGTTGAGGATCGCCATGCTGAGGACGCCCGCGCCGGCCCACCACAGCTCGGGCGTGCCGAGCGCACCCTTGCCCAGCACGCCGAGCGCGACCCCGATCGAGCCGGCCGACAGCGTCACGTGCCGCACCTCGAACGGGAACATGAACACGGTGACGATCGCCGGGACGAGGCCGAGCATCAGGCCGAGGCCGACGTTCGCGACCACGCCCGCGACGTTCGACCGGCAGAAGTGCGCGAGCTTCGCGGCGCCGGCCGCGCCGAGCGTCAGGCGCAACCGCCGGTTGTAGGTGAGCGCGTCGCCGACCCGGTGCAGCACGAACCAGTTGTCGGCCCAGCCCGCGAGCAGGCTCGACGCCCACAGCAGCACGCCGGTGAGCGCCGCATAGAACGGCGTCGGGCCCAGCAGCGAGAACGAGTGCAGCGTCGCATGAGCCTTCTCCGGCGAGATCAGGTTCGCATGCAGCACGTTGCTCGCGAACAGCTGCACGAGCAGGCACACCGGCAGCACGACGAGCACGTTGCCGGAAATCGCGGCCGCCTGCGTGCGGATCAGCGCGATCACCGATCCGACGAACGCCTTCACGCCTTCGTCGTGGCCGGTGTCGTCGAGTTCGCGCGCGAGCGTCGGCGCGGTCATCGCGGGCTGCTTGGTCGCGAGCGTGAAGTGCAGGAAGTGCATCAGCATGAAGCTGGCCGCGTAGTTGACGCCCGCGAGCAGCCCTTCGAGCATCGACTGCAGGTGCGCACCCGTGATCGCGAACTTCACGCACACGGTCACGACGGTGACGAGGCCGCCGCCGGCGGCCATCCGCAGCATCTTCAGGTACTCGGCGCGGCCGCGCGAGATGTAGTGCTCGCCGGTGTCCGCGTTGGTCTCGACGAGCTTGCGTGCGAACAGCGAGAAGTTGCTGCGCACCAGGTGCGCGACGCTCTGGCTGCTCTGGTTCGCGTCGACGAGTTCGGCGGTCAGCTGCGCCATGCCGCGCAGGTCGTCGCGCGCCATCCACGCGTTGAGCAGCATTTCCGCGCGCAGGATGCGCATGCGCATCCGCTCGACCTGGAACACGATGTCCACCGACACGCCGTTGCGGTACAGGTGCGCGAACACGTCGTCGACGGCGATCCGGCATTCGTCGAGCAGCACGCGCAGGTAGTTCACCTCGTGCAGCAGCTTGCTCGGGTCGCCGCCGTCCTCGACGGCCGCATGCGCGGTCTCGACCGCGAGCATCGCGCGCGTGAGGCGGTAGAACGGCTGCGATTCGAGCGGCTGGCGTTCCAGCGGCTTGCGCGCGTCGTCGTCGGACAGCCGGCTGCGCACCGTCTGCGACAGGCCGGTCGAGCTGATCTGGCAGGTCAGGTTGTGCAGCGCGGCCAGCAAGTCGCGCGAGAACGAGCCGGGCTCGTGGCGCTCTTCGTCGGTGACGTCGAACGAGATCAGCTCGGCGACGCGCGCGAGCAGGTCGTCGGGCAGCGCGTCGATCCATTTCGCGTCCTCGGGCGTCGGGAACATCAGCGTGAACAGCGCCGACAGCTCGCGGCGGTTCGGCGCGGGCGGGATCAGCGACGAGTCGATCCGCTCGAACAGCGCGCCGAAGAAGCCCGAATGCACGGGCATGCCGGCGTCGCACAGCAGCGAGATGCCGTCGCACTCGCGCAGGATGCCGCGCAGGATGCGCGCGGCGTGTGCTTTCCACACGGGGTTGCGATCGAGCACGTGGAACAGGTAGCGCAGCCGTGCATGGGCCGGATACGCGCGCGTGTCGGCGTCGCGCCCGGCCGGCGCGTCCTGCACGGTGCCGGTGCGGCGCAGCCAGTGCGCGAGCTCGATCAGCCATTCGCTGCGCTCGGCGTACGACGCGTCGGCGTCGGCGTTGGCGAGCAGCGCATCGAGCTGGTGACCGGCATTGCGCGACGCGCGCCACTTCTTGATCAGGGTCGTCAGGGAACGAAACATAAACGGAATAGCTGAAAGCCCGGGACGGGCGGGTTCGGGATGCCGGCCGGGGAAGCGGCGCGGCGCCGGTGAGAACGGGTGAGACGGGGCCGGTGGCCGGACGATGCGCGGCGACCCGCGATGCGGCTGCCCCGCCGCGGTGCACGCGGTTCGCGTGCGGGCGCCGGGCGGCACGGCGGTCGGGCCGAACGCGGCCCGGCGCCGCTGGCTGATGCGCACGACGAACGGCGCGAGCCGGAAAGTGCGTAGGATCGTCAATCGGGCCGGAAAACGCAAGCCGACCGCGTGAGGTGGCGCGGGTTCCGGCGGCTTTGACAAAGAGTGCAAAGTGGCCGTCCGGCCGATGAGTAGGCCGCATGGTGCCGGTTGCGACGGCATGCGGCCGGCGTTCGGCGTTCGGCGAGTGCGACGGACCCGCCGAGCCGTTCGACACCGCACGGGCGAACGCCGTGTCGACCGTTCGCCCGCGCGTCGCCGCGTTCGCTTATGCGCCGGACTTGCCCGTCGCGCCGGTGTCGCCGCCTGCCGTCGGGTTGGCCGGGCACGGCACGGCCGGCGCGACGGCCGTCTTGCCGCCGCCCGCGGACGCGGCCGCCGCACCGCGGCGGGCAGCCATCGCGCGCACGCCGGCCGCGGCCTGCGTGGCAATCACGTCGAGCGCACGGCGGTGGCCGGCGACGAGCGCGTCATAGCCGTCGGCGACCGGTTCCGCGACGCTCGTGCGGCAGGTCATCACGGCCTGCGTGGCGAGCGAGCGCACGCTCCAGACGGCGTCGATCGCCGCGCGCTTGCCCGGCCACGACTCGAAGCGCTGCACGTTCACGCTGATGCGGTACACGGGCACGCCGGCCGGATACGCGGAATTCGCGACGTCGATCGTGCCGAGCTGCGCGGCGAGATCGTCCGACAGCGCGCGGCGGATTTCGTCGGCGGGCGGCGCCGCCCAGCGTTCCTGCTCGAGCACGTCGACCTGCGCGGCATTCTTCTGCACGACCAACTGGTTCTTCGCGACCTGCTCGGGCACGCCGACCGACGGCACCTCGATCAGGAACGCCGGGTTGGCCGGCGCGGTGTGCAGCGGCGCCGCGGCGTCGGCCGGGCTGAGCGTGTAGAACCGCGCGGGCGGCGAGCTGCACGCGGCGAGCGCCAGTGCGGCGAGCGCCGCCGCCGCGCCGCTCGCGAAACCGTTCACGCGTGTCGTCATTGTTTATCTCCTGGCTTGCCCTTGAGCAGCGATTCGGGGTGGCGCTCCAGATAGTCGGCGAGCGCGTTCAGCGATTGCAGCGTGCGCGTGAGCTCCTTCAGCGCGCCGCGCACGTCGGACTGCAGCGGCGAATCCTGCTGCAGCGTCGCTTCGGCGGTCGAGAAGGTCTGCTTCGCGGCCGACAGCGTGTCGCGCGCTTCCGGCGCGACCTGCGTGTCGAGCTGCTTGAACAGCTTGTCGGCGTTCGACAGCGCGCTGTTCAGGTTCGCGCCGATCTGGTCGAACGGCACCTTGTCGAGCTTCTTCGCGATGTCGGCGACCTGCAGCTGCAACTCGTCGAGTGTGTTCGGCACGGTCGGCAGCTCGAGCGGCTGGCGGGCCGTGTCGATCTTCGCGGCCGGCGCCTTCGGGAAGAAGTCCAGCGCGACGTACAGCTGGCTCGTCAGCAGGTTGCCGGTGCGCAGCTGGCCGCGCAGCCCGTGCTGGACGAGCCGCTCGACGATCTCGCGCCGCGCCGGTTCGCCTTTGCTCTCGATCGTCTCGCGGAAGCGGCGGCCGAGGCGCTCCGGATAGACGTTCATCGTCACCGGCATCAGGAAGTTCTTCGTCTTCGGATCGAAATCGATGCCGATGTTGGTCACTTCGCCGAGCACGATGCCGCGGAAGTCGACCGGCGCGCCGACGGCGAGCCCGCGCAGCGACTGATTGAAGTTCATCACGACCTGCAGCGGCTGGCCGTCCGGGTCGCGCATCGCGTCCCCCTCGTCGGAGCCGAGGCGGAACGTCGTGTTGTTCGGCGCGGTCGCGCCGGTGCCCTGGTTCGGCGGCGTCTGGAACGCGATGCCGCCGAGGATCACGGTCGCGAGCGACTGCGTGTTCAGCTTCAGGCCGCTCGAATCGAGCCGCAGATCGACGCCGCTCGCCTGCCACCAGCGCGTGTTTATCCCGACGTACTGGTCGTACGGCGCATTGACGAACACGTTGAACGTCACGCCCGTGCCGTCCTTGTCGAGCGAGAAGCCGACCACCTGGCCGACCTGCACGCGGCGGTAGTAGACCGGCGAGCCGATGTCGACCGAGCCGAGCGAGTCGCCGCGCAGCACGTACTGCGTGCCTTTCTGGTCGCCCGTGACGGCGGGCGGCGTCTCGAGGCCGGTGAAGTCGGTCAGCGTGTCCTGGCCGTGGCCGGCGTCGACGCCGATGTACGCGCCGGACAGCAGCGTGCCGAGCCCCGACACGCCGGTCGCGCCGACGCGCGGCCGCACGATCCAGAAGCGCGAGCCCTTGACCGCGAAATCCTCGGCCTCCTTCTTGAGCTGCACCTGGACGAGCACGCGCGACAGGTCCTTCGACAGCTTGATCGTCTTGACCGTGCCGATCTCGACATCCTTGTACTTGACCTGGGTCTTGCCCGGCTCGAGCCCTTCGGCGCTATGGAAGCTGATCGTGATTTCCGGGCCGCGCTCGCGCACGGACTTGATCACGAGGCCGATGCCGATCAGCGCGGCGATCAGCGGCACGAGCCAGACGAGCGACGGCAGCCAGCCGCTTTTCGTCGAGATCGTCGGATCGGGCGGCCGGGGCGCGTCGTGCTGCGGGCCTTGTGGACTATTCATGGTGATTCCCTGAGGTTTCGACTGGATCCCAGATCAGGCGGGGATCGAACTGCATCGACGCGAGCATCGTCAGGATGACGACCGAGCCGAACGCGAGTGCGCCGGGGCCGGCCGTGATGACGGCGAGCGAACGGAAATGGACGAGCGCGACGGTCAGCGTCACGACGAAGATGTCGAGCATCGACCAGCGGCCGATGCGCTCGACGATCCGGTAGAGGCGCGTGCGCTGCAGCGGCCGCCACGCGGCGCGGCGCTGCGCGCTGGTGACGAGGAGCGTCAGCACGCCGAGCTTGAGCATCGGCACGAGGATGCTGGCGACGAACACGACGACGGCGAGCGGCCAGTCGCCGGACGTCCAGAAATAGATGACGCCGCTCATGATCGTGTCCTGCTGCGACCCGACGATCGACGACGTGCGCATGATCGGCAGCAGGTTCGCCGGAATGTAGAGGATCGCGGCCGCGAGCAGCAGCGCCCACGTGCGCATGATGCTGTTCGGCGTGCGCACGTGCAGCGCGCTGCCGCAGCGCGCGCAATGCGCGTGCGGCCGGTCGATCGTCTGCACGAGCCCGCACGCGTGGCAACTGGCGTAGCCCTCGCGGGCGGCGGTCGGCGTGGGGTTCGTCATCGGCGGGGCGCGTCCGGCAGCGGCGCGGCGGGGTCGGGCCGCGCGGGCGAGCGGCCGGCGCGCAGGTCGTCGGCGATGTCCCACACCGTGCGCGGGTCGAACATCAGCACGACGGCGGTCATCAGCGTGAGCGCGCCGAACGCGAACAGCGCCGCGTCGGGCACGACGCGCGCGAGGCTCACCATCTTCACGATCGTGACCACGATGCCGAGCATGAACACCTCGATCATCCCCCACGGCCGCACGAGCTGGATCGTGCGCAGCACGAAGTTGAGACCGGGCGGCACGACGCCGCGGCGGATCGGCAGCAGGACGTAAAGCAGCGCGGCCATCTCGACGAGCGGGAACAGCACGGTCGAGCAGAACACCATCACGCCGACGATCGCCATGTCCTGATGCCACAGCGCGTCGATCGCGCCGATCAGCGTCGTCTGCACGCGCGTGCCGTTCAGGTCCATCTCGAGGATCGGGAACGTCTGCGCGATGATGAACGTGACGAGCGCCGCGACCGCGAGCGCGGTGATGCGCTCGATCTGCGTGGTGCTGTTGCGATAGAGCAGCGCGTCGCAGCGCGGACAGCGCGCGATCTCGCGGCCGGCGAGGCGCGGTTTATGCAACAGTGCGTCGCATTCGTGGCAGGCAATCAGGTCGTATCGTTGCATGGAAAAGGCGGTGTCGCGACGGCTGGGGAAACGCGTCGACGGGGCCGGAACCCGCGCCAATCTTACCAAAAGGGCTTTTTCGATGCGTCAAGGATCGTGCGCTGTGTGACCGATCGGTAACATGACAGGAAGCCGTCAGCCGGCTGGCGTGCCTGTCCTCAGAGTCCGCGCGCGTCAAAAGGTTGCGGTAGCATGGCGCCCTTGACGTGCGTCGGACGAATTTACCGGCGCAGCCGTTCGCTGAACTGAGGAACCGAAGATGGCATCGAACCCGCCGCCGGCCGTGCCGGCACGCTACGCGCATACCGCGATCGCACTGCACTGGCTGATCGCGCTGCTGATCGTCTGCGGCTTCGCGCTCGGCTGGGTGATGACGGACATCCCCGGCTTCACGCCGACCAAGCTGAAGTACTTCTCGTGGCACAAGTGGATCGGCGTGACGGTGTTCGCGCTGGCCGTCGTGCGCGTGCTGTGGCGTGCGACCCACATGCCGCCGCCGCTGCCGGGCGATACGCCGGCGTGGCAGCGCGCGGCGTCGCACGGCGTGCACATGCTGCTGTACGTGCTGATGATCGTGATTCCGGTCACGGGCTACCTGTACAGCTCGGCGTCGAACATCCCGGTCGTCTATCTCGGCATCGTGCCGCTGCCGCGCCTGATCGCCCCCGATCCGGTGCTGAAGGAAACCTTCAAGACGCTGCACGTCTCCTTGAATTACATTCTGCTTGCGCTCGTCGCGATGCACGTGCTCGCGGCGCTCAAGCACCAGTTGTTGGACCGCGACGGCCTGTTGTCGCGCATGCTTCCCTTTGCCAAATGAAGGATCCCATGAAAGTGTCTTTCTCCCGCTCCATGCTGACCGCGTTCGCCGCGGCGGCGCTTGTCGCGTCGGGCGCGGCGCATGCCGACGTCGATCTCGCGAAGAGCAAGGTGTCCGCCGTGTCGAAGCAGATGAACGTGCCGACCGAAGGCGCGTTCAAGAAGTTTTCCGCGCAGGTGAAGTTCGACCCGGCGAAAGCCGCGCAGGGCAGCGCGCAGATGACGATCGACGTCGCGAGCTTCGACCTCGGCGACAAGATGTACAACGACCAGGTCGCCGGCAAGGACTGGTTCGACGCGAAGACCTATCCGCAGGCGACCTTCGTGTCGTCGGCGATCGCGCCGGCCGGCGGCAACAAGTACAACGTGACCGGCAAGCTGACGATCAAGGGCAAGGCCGAGACCGTCACGGTGCCCGTCACGGTCGCGCAGAACGGCGCGACGCAGACGTTCGACGGCGTGCTGCCGATCAAGCGTTCGACCTTCAACATCGGCACCGGCGAGTGGAAGGACACGTCGGTCGTCGCGGACGAAGTGCAGATCAAGTTCCATCTCGTCGCCACGAAGTAAGCGGCGGGTTGTCGCTTCACCCGAATGCCGCGCGAGGGCGCGGCGCCGTTTCCAGGAGAAAAAATTTGAAAAAGCATCTGATCATCGCCGCAGGCGCGCTGGCCGCTTCGCTGTCGTTCTCGGCCTTCGCCGAAAGCGCGACCTACCAGTTCGACCCGAGCCACACGTACCCGAGCTTCGAAGCCGACCACTTCGGCGGCCTGTCGGTCTGGCGCGGCAAGTTCGACAAGTCGAGCGGCACCGTGACGCTCGATCGCGCGGCGAAGACCGGCACGGTCGACGTGACGACCGACATCGCGTCGATCCACACGGGCAGCGCGAAGCTCGACGAGCACCTGCAGACGGCCGACTTCTTCGATGTGGCGAAGTTCCCGCAGGCGAACTACAAGGGCACGATCAAGTTCGACGGCGACAAGCCGGTGTCGGTGGTCGGCAACCTGACGCTGCATGGCGTCACGAAGCCGCTGACGCTGAAGATCGATTCGTTCAAGTGCATGCCGCACCCGATGCTCAAGCGTGAAGTGTGCGGCGTCGACGCGATCGGCGAATTCAGCCGCGACGATTTCGGCCTCGACTACGGCAAGCAGTACGGTTTCAAGATGAAGACGAAGCTGCTGATCACGGCCGAAGCGGTCAAGCAGCAGTAAGGCTCCCAGCGAGGCCGGCGCGTCGCGCCGGCCGCCGCGGGCAAACCGCCGCGCTCCCATGACCGGGGGCGCGGCGGTTTTTTTTGCGCGCCTATAATCGCCCGAACGCCGTATGCGACCGTGCGGCGCCGGGCAGGCCGACGGCGCGACGGCGGCCGCCCCGAACAGAACGTACAACGACAAGGAGATCGCCGATGCATGCCGTCACGCAGTCCAGCTCCATTGCCTCGTCGCCGCGCGTGTGGCGCGCGGTGGTCGCCGCGTCGATCGGCAACGCGCTCGAGTGGTTCGATCTCGTCGTCTACGGCTTTTTCGCGGTGACGATCGCCAAGCTGTTCTTCCCGGCCGGCAACGACACCGTGTCGCTGCTGCTCACGCTCGGCACGTTCGGCGTGTCGTTCTTCATGCGCCCGCTCGGCGCGATCGTGCTCGGCGCGTATGCCGACCGCGCGGGCCGCAAGGCCGCGCTCACGCTGTCGATCCTGCTGATGATGGCCGGCACGCTGATCATCGCGGTGTTGCCGACCTACGGGACGATCGGCGTCGCCGCGCCGGTGATCCTCGTCGCCGCGCGGCTGATGCAGGGCTTCTCGGCCGGCGGCGAATTCGGCAGCGCGACCGCGTTCCTCGCCGAGCACGTGCCGGGCCGGCGCGGCTTCTTCGCGAGCTGGCAGGTCGCGAGCCAGGGGCTCACGACGCTGCTCGCCGCGGGCTTCGGCACCGTGCTGAACGCGCAGCTCACGGCCGCGCAGATGGCGTCGTGGGGCTGGCGCGTGCCGTTCTTCTTCGGGTTGCTGCTCGGGCCCGTCGCGTACTACATCCGCGCCAAGGTCGACGAGACGCCTGAATTCCTCGCGGCCGAAGGCACCGCGAACCCGCTGCGCGATACGTTCGCGTCGCACAAGGCGCGTCTCGTGGCCGCGATGGGCGTGGTCGTGCTCGGCACCGTCGCGACCTATCTCGTGCTGTTCATGCCGACCTACGGCGTGAAGCAGCTCGGCCTCGCGCCGTCGGCCGCGTTTGCCGCGATTCTCGTCGTCGGCGTGATCCAGATGGCGTTCGCGCCGCTGGTCGGCCACTGGTCGGATCGTTACGGCCGCGTGCGCGTGATGATCGCGCCGGCCGTCGGCATCCTCGTGCTGATCTATCCGGCGTTCGCGTATCTCGTCGCGCATCCGGGCTTCGGCACGCTGATCGCGCTGCAGGTGCTGCTCGCGTTCCTGATGACCGGCTACTTCGCGGCCCTGCCGGGGCTGTTGTCGGAGGTGTTCCCGGTGCAGACGCGCACGACCGGGATGTCGCTCGCGTATAACGTCGCGGTGACGATCTTCGGCGGCTTCGGGCCGTTCATCATCGCGTGGCTGATCCGCGAGACGGGGATGAAGACGGCGCCGAGTTTCTACCTGATGTTCGCGGCCGTGTTGAGCCTCGCGGCGCTGGTCGTGCTGCGGCGGCGGTTCGGGTTTCGCTGAAACGGGCGGGCGGCGCGTCAGTCGTCGACGCGCTCGCACGCCGGCTGCGTCGGCATCGGTTGCGCGAACGGGTCGGGCGCCAGCCGGTCCGCCCATAAAAAAACCGGCCCAAACGGGCCGGCCTTGCTTCGATGCCGAAACTGCGTGGCGCTTAAACCTGCGCGCCCGCGTTCGGATCGTCCGGATCGTGCGCGGTCTTCTTTTCCTTGATCAGGTCTTCGCGCTTGATGCCGAGCCACATCGCGAGCGAGCCCGCGACGAACACCGACGAGTAGATGCCGAACATGATGCCGACCGTCAGCGCGAGCGCGAAGTAGTGCAGCGTCGGGCCGCCGAAGAAGAACATCGACAGCACCATCATTTCCGTCGACGTGTGCGTGATGATCGTGCGCGACATCGTGGTCGTGATCGCGTGGTTGATCACTTCCTGCACGCTCATCTTGCGTTCGCGGCGGAACGTCTCGCGGATCCGGTCGAAGATGACGACCGACTCGTTGACCGAGTAGCCGAGCACCGCGAGGATCGCCGCGAGCACCGCCAGCGAGAACTCCCACTGGAAGAACGCGAAGAAGCCGAGAATGATCACGACGTCGTGCAGGTTGGCGATGATGCCCGCCACCGCGTACTTCCATTCGAAGCGGAACGACAGGTAGATCACGATGCCGATCACGACGCACGCGAGTGCGAGCAGCCCGTCGGTCGCGAGCTCGCGGCCGACCTGCGGGCCGACGAACTCGACGCGCTGCAGCGTGACGTCCGGGCTCTGCGCCTTCAGCGCGCCCATCACCTGGTCGCTCTGCTGTGCCGACGTGAGGCCTTCCTTCAGCTGCAAGCGGATCAGCACGTTGCGCGACGTGCCGAAGTTCTGCACTTGCGCGTCGGCATAGCCGAGCTTGCCGAGCGTCGCGCGCACGGGCTCGAGCTCCGCGGCCTGCTGATACTGCACCTCGATCACCGTCCCGCCGGTGAATTCGACCGACAGGTGCAGCCCGCGGTGGAACAGGAAGAACACGGCGGCGAGGAACGTGACCAGCGAGATCACGTTGAACACCAGCGCGTGCCGCATGAACGGAATGTCTTTACGGATGCGGAAAAATTCCATGGCTTCGTCTCCGGGGCCTTATTGGGTCGAGCCCGGTTTCTTCGGCGACACGCCTTGCTGCGCGCGGTTGCGCAGCTGCGGCTTGCCGGCGCGCGGCGCGTTGCCCTTCGCCGGGGCGGCGAGCTTCGCGGCGCGCGCGGTGTCGGTCGATTCGTCCGCGTCGGTGAACGACGCGGCGGCGGCGCCTTCCGGCTTCCACACCTGGCCGATCGCGAGCGACTTCAGCTTCTTGCGGCCGCCGTACCAGAGGTTGACGATCCCGCGCGAGAAGAACACCGCGGAGAACATCGACGTCAGGATGCCGAGGCAGTGCACGATCGCGAACGCGCGAACCGGGCCCGAGCCGAACGCGAGCAGCGCGAGGCCGGCGATCAGCGTCGTGACGTTCGAGTCGAGAATCGTCGCCCACGCATGCGCGTAGCCGGACTGGATCGCGAGCTGCGGCGGCTGGCCGGCGCGCAGTTCTTCACGCACGCGCTCGTTGATCAGCACGTTCGAGTCGATCGCCATACCGAGCGCGAGCGCGATGGCCGCGATACCGGGCAGCGTCAGCGTCGCCTGCATCAGCGACAGCACCGCGACGAGCAGCAGCAGGTTCACCGACAGGCCGATCACCGACACCACGCCGAACAGCATGTAGTACGCGATCATGAACACGGCGATCGCGCAGAAGCCCCAGATCACCGAGTGCACGCCCATCCTGATGTTGTCGGCGCCGAGGCTCGGGCCGATCGTGCGTTCCTCGATGATCTCCATCGGCGCCGCGAGCGAACCGGCGCGCAGCAGCAGCGCGAGGTCGGCCGCCGCCTGCGGCGTCGGCTGGCCCGTGATCTGGAAGCGGTCGCCGAGTTCGGACTGGATCGTCGCGACCGTCAGCACTTCGCCCTTGCCCTTCTCGAACAGCACCATCGCCATCGGCTTGCCGATGTTGTCGCGCGACACCGTGCGCACCGCGCGGCCGCCCGCCGAATCGAGGCGGATGTTGACCGACGGACGCTGATGTTCGTCGAAGCCGGCCGACGCGTCGATGATGCGGTCGCCGGTGAAGATCACGTCCTTCTTCAGCAGCACGGGCACCTGGTTGCCCTGCGTGAACAGCTCCTCGCCCGGCGGCACGGGGTCGTTCGGGTTCGGGTGCGTGTTGATCGGATCGGCGAGGCGCGCCTCGAGCGTCGCGGTGCGGCCGATGATGTCCTTCGCCTTCGCGGTGTCCTGCACGCCCGGCAGTTCGACGACGATGCGGTCGCTGCCTTGCTGCTGGAGGATCGGCTCGGACACGCCGAGCTCGTTCACGCGGTTGTGGAGCGTCGTCAGGTTCTGCTTGAGCGCGGCGTCCTCGACGGACTTCTGCACGGCCGGCGTGAACGTGCCGACGACTTGCGTGCCGCCGCCGCCCGGTTGCGTCGCCCATTGCAGCTCGGTGATCGACGCGGCGAGCGCCTTGCGGGCGTCTTCCGCCGTCTGCGCGTCGCTGAAGTTGACGACCACGGACTCATCGACGCGGCTCACGCCGCCGTCGCGAATGTTCTTGTCGCGCAGCAGCGAGCGCGCGTCGGACGCGTCCGAGTCGAGCTTCTTCGTGAGCGCGCCCGTCATGTCGACCTGGAGCAGGAAGTGCACACCGCCGCGCAGGTCGAGGCCGAGATACATCGGCAGCGCGTGCAGCGCGGTCAGCCAGCGCGGCGACGCGCTCTGCAGGTTCAGTGCGACGACGTACTGCGGATCGTTCGGATCGGTGTTCAGCGACTTCTGCAGCAGGTCCTTGACGCGCAGCTGCGTATCGGTGTCCTTCAGACGCACGCGGATGTTCGCGTTGGTCGCCGTGTTCTCGAAGGTGATGTCGTCCGGCTTGATCTGCGCGGACGCGAGCGCCGATTCGACCTGGGTCAGCGTGGTCGAATCGAGCTTGACCGTGGCCTTGCCGCTCGACACCTGCACCGCCGGCGCTTCGCCGAAGAAGTTGGGCAATGTGTACAGAAGGCCGATGGCGAGCGCCACGACCATCACGACATATTTCCAGAGTGGATAACGATTCATGAGGGGGCCGAACGGGTGGTTGGCGTGAAAGCGTCGCGTCCGGCGCCGCGGCGGCCCGCTCTCTCAGGCGGGCACGGCGCGGGGAGCCGGACGCTCGGTGAAAGCCTTACAGCGACTTGATCGTGCCCTTCGGCAGAATGGTCGTGACGGCAGCCTTCTGCACGGTGATTTCGGTGCCTTCGGCGATTTCGACGCCGATGTAGCCTTCGGTGACCTTCGTCACCTTGCCGACGAGGCCGCCGCTCGTGACGACTTCGTCGCCCTTCGCCATGGCCGCGAGCATGTTGCGGTGTTCCTTCTGGCGCTTCATCTGCGGACGGATCATGATGAAGTACAGCACCGCGAACATCAGGATGAGCGGCAGGAAGCTCATCAGGCTCGATTCGGCGCCACCGGCACCTTGCGCGAAGGCATTGGAAATGAACGGCACGTTGGTCTCTCCGTAGGGGAAGATCGAAAAATAAGCCGGTTATTCTACCACCGGCCCCATGCGCAAACGGCGTGGCAAATGCGCTTTCGGATCAAGCTGTTAAAGCACGAACCGATACCGTTGCGGCTTGTTTGGAAAGGCAATTGTAATGTTTCGCGGTCGCGACCGGCATCGGGACGGCTCAATTTAGTACTCGTCCAATGCGGCGGGCCGCGGCGCGGGCCGCCGGCCCGTCAGTCGACCCCTCTGGCCCGATCCTCCGCGAAGCGCTGCCGGAACGCGTCGAACGTATGCGTTTCGATCGCGTCGCGGATCTCGTTCATCAGCTGCAGGTAGTAGTGCAGGTTGTGGATCGTGTTCAGCTGCGCGCCGAGGATCTCGCCGACCCGGTGCAGATGATGCAGGTAGCCGCGCGAGAAGTTCCGGCACGTGTAGCACGAGCAGGTCGCGTCGAGCGGCTTCAGCGAGTTCTTGTGCGTCGCGTTGCGGATCTTCACGTCGCCGAAGCGCGTGAACAGCCAGCCGTTGCGCGCGTTGCGGGTCGGCATCACGCAGTCGAACATGTCGATGCCGTTCGCGACGCCCTCGACCAGATCCTCCGGCGTGCCGACGCCCATCAGGTAGTGCGGCTTGTTGGCCGGCAGCTTCGGGCCGACGTGGCGCAGCACGCGCATCATGTCTTCCTTCGGCTCGCCGACCGACAGCCCGCCGATCGCGAGGCCGTGGAAACCGAGTTCGGCGAGGCCCGCGAGCGATTCGTCGCGCAGGTCCTCGAACATTCCGCCCTGGACGATCCCGAACAGCGCGTTCGGGTTGCCGAGCCGGTCGAATTCGTCGAGCGAGCGCTTCGCCCAGCGCAGCGACATGCGCATCGAGTCGGCCGCTTCCTTGTGCGTGGTCGGCACGCCATTGGTCGCATACGGCGTGCACTCGTCGAACTGCATCACGATGTCCGAGTTCAGCACCTTCTGGATCTGCATCGACACTTCCGGCGACAGGAACAGCTTGTCGCCGTTGATCGGCGACGCGAACGTGACGCCGTCCTCGGTGATCTTGCGCAGATCGCCGAGCGAGAACACCTGGAAGCCGCCCGAATCGGTCAGGATCGGCTTGTTCCAGCCCATGAAGCCGTGCAGGCCGCCGTGCGCGTCGATCGTGTCGAGGCCCGGGCGCAGCCACAGGTGGAACGTGTTGCCGAGGATGATCTGGGCCTTGATCTCGTGCAGCTCGCGCGGCTGGATCGCCTTCACGGTGCCGTACGTGCCGACCGGCATGAAGATCGGCGTTTCGACCGTGCCGTGGTCGAGCTTCACGCGGCCGCGGCGCGCGTGGCCGTCGGTCGTCAGCAGTTCGAATTCGAGCCCGTTGGCGGGGCGGTCCTGCACGGGGGCGCTCGGATGAGCGTGCGTATCGTGGGATGAACCTTCGGTCATCGCGTCATTCTCCTTGCCACCGAAGAACAGTTCGGCGCATGTTGGAAACGCCGCCGGGCAACCGGCGGCGGGAAAAGCGGGTGCGCGCATCGTAGCGCGTACGGCGGGAAAACGGGGCGGCGCTGGACGCGACCGCGGCGGGCAACGGCTGCTGCGCAGTCGCAGGCCGGTGCGTGTTCGCGCCCGCCGCGCTTACGCGCCCGGCGCCTCCGGCGTGTCGCGCCGCGTGAGCAGCATCGCGTCGCCGTAGCTGAAGAACCTGTAGCGTTCGGCGATCGCGTGCCGGTACGCGGCGCGGATCGTCTCGACGCCCGCGAACGCGGACACCAGCATCAGCAGCGTCGATTTCGGCAGGTGGAAATTCGTGACGAGCCGGTCGACCACGCGGAAACGGTAGCCGGGCGTGATGAAGATGTCGGTTTCCGCCTGCGTGGCCGCGAGCGGGCGGCCCGCTTCGTCGGCCGCGCGTGCGGCGGCTTCGAGCGCGCGCATCGACGTCGTGCCGACCGCGATCACGTTGCCGCCTCGCGCGCGGGTCGCGGCGATCCTGTCGACGAGCGATTGCGGCAGGTCGTACCACTCGCTGTGCATCTTGTGCTCGGCGATGTTCTCGACGCGCACCGGCTGGAACGTGCCGGCGCCGACGTGCAGCGTGAGCGTCGCGCGCTCGACGCCCATCGCGTCGAGCTTCTCCAGCAGCGGCTGGTCGAAGTGGAGGCCGGCCGTCGGCGCGGCGACCGCGCCCGGGTTGCTCGCGTAGACGGTCTGGTAGCGCGTTTCGTCGGTCGCGTCGGCGTCGTGCTCGATATACGGCGGCAGCGGCAGCCGGCCGTACTGCTCGATCAGGTCCAGGCATGGCGCGGGGAAATGCAGCGTGAAGAACGGCTCGACGCGCTCGCCGACCGTCACGTCGAACGCGTCGGCCAGACGCAGCGTCGTGCCGGCGCCCGGCGACTTGCTCGCGCGGATTTGCGCGAGCGCCGTGTGCGTGCCCGTCACGCGCTCGATCAGCACCTCGATCTTGCCGCCGCTGGCCTTCTGGCCGAAGAAACGCGCCTTCAGCACCTTGGTATCGTTGAACACGAGCAGGTCGCCGGGCGCGATGCACGACGGCAGCTCGGCGAAACGGCGGTCGACGAGGCGTGCGGGCTCGACGCTGCGATCCACCTCGAGCAGGCGGCTCGCGGTGCGATCGGGCAGCGCGGTTTGTGCAATCAGCTCGGGCGGCAGATTGAAATCGAAATCGGAAAGCGTGAACATGCGGGCTGGTTCGAAGCGGCCGGCGGGCGTCGCCGGCAGGGCGGAAACGCGTAAATGGGGCGCGCGAGCCGCTATGATGGCGGGATGCGCGGCCTGGCCGGCGTCGTTGGTTCGGACGACGTGAAAGCCGCTATTGTACTTGCCTTGCGAAGCACCCAGACGATCCGATGCCTGTGTCACCACGCCGTTCCCCCGCTGCCGTCGCCGATTCCGCCGATCCGTTCGACGCGGACGATGCCGCCACGCCCGCGCCGCCCGCATCGGCCGCCGGCGCCCGCCGCGCCGGCCCGAAGCGCGGCGCCGACGGCCGACTCGCGCAACCCGCGGCGGCCGCGCCCGACGTCGAACCGGGCGCGGGCGGCGACGAAGCCGGCGCGTCCGGCGCATCCGGCACGAAGCGCAAGAAGAAACCGGCGGCGGACAAGCCGGTGAAAACCGCTGACAAGCTCGCGAAACTCGGCCTCACGCGCTCGATCGATCTCGTGCTGCATCTGCCGATGCGCTACGAGGACGAAACCACGCTCACCCCGATCGGCGAGTTGCTGCCGGGCGGCATCGCGCAGACCGAAGGCGTCGTGTTCGACAACGAGGTCACATTCCGTCCACGTCGCCAGCTCGTCGTGAAGATCCAGGACGACGACGGCGAGCAGCTCGTGCTGCGCTTCCTGAATTTCTACGGGTCGCAGGTCAAGCAGATGGCCGTCGGCCAGCGGCTGCGCGTGCGCGGCGACGTGCGCGGCGGCTTTTTCGGGATGGAGATGGTGCATCCGGCCGTGCGTGTCGTCGAAGCCGACGCGCCGCTGCCGCAGGTGCTCACGCCCGTCTATCCGAGCACGGCCGGCGTGTCGCAGGCGTATCTGCGCAAGGCGATCGAGAATGCGGTCGAGCGCACGCCGCTGCCCGAACTGCTGCCGCCCGAGATTCAGCGCGATTACCTGAAGCCGCTCGACGTGCCGTCGCTCGAGCAGGCGGTGCGCATCCTGCACCATCCGCGCGTCGATTCCGACGAAGCCGCGCTGATGGACGGCTCGCATCCGGCGTGGACGCGCATCAAGTTCGAGGAGCTGCTCGCGCAGCAGCTGTCGCTCAAGCGTGCGCACGAGGAGCGCCGCACGCGCGCGGCGCCCGCGATGCCGCGCCGCACCGCGACCGATACCGACGCGCTGACCACGCGCTTTTACGCGGCGCTGCCGTTCACGCTGACGGGCGCGCAGGCGCGCGTCGTCGACGAGATCGCGCACGACCTCACGCTCGCGCACCCGATGCAGCGGCTGCTGCAGGGCGACGTCGGCAGCGGCAAGACGGTCGTCGCGGCGCTGGCCGCCACGCAGGCGATCGACGCCGGCTACCAGGCCGCGCTGATGGCGCCGACCGAAATCCTCGCCGAACAGCACGCGCGCAAGCTGCGCGCATGGCTCGAGCCGCTCGGCGTCACGGTCGCGTGGCTCGCGGGCAGCCTGAAGGCGAAGGAGAAGCGCGCGGCGATCGAGGCGGCCGCGCTCGGCACCGCGCAACTCGTGATCGGCACGCACGCGATCATCCAGGACACGGTCGAATTCGCGCGGCTCGGCCTCGTGATCGTCGACGAGCAGCACCGCTTCGGCGTCGAGCAGCGTCTCGCGCTGCGCGCGAAGGCCGCGAATGCGGCCGACGGCGCACGCGACTTCCAGCCGCACCAGCTGATGATGTCGGCCACGCCGATTCCGCGCACGCTCGCGATGACGTACTACGCGGACCTCGAGGTGTCGACGATCGACGAGCTGCCGCCCGGCCGCACGCCGGTGCTGACGCGGCTGGTGGGCGACGCGCGGCGCGAAGAAGTGATCGCCCGTGTGCGCGAGGCCGCGCTGACCGGGCGGCAGGTGTACTGGGTGTGCCCGCTGATCGAGGAAAGCGAGACGCTGCAACTGCAGACGGCCGTCGAAACCTACGAGACGCTGGCCGCGGCGCTCCCCGAGTTGAAGGTCGGCCTCGTGCACGGCCGGCTGTCGCCGGCCGACAAGGCGGCCGTGATGGACGCGTTCACGCGCAACGACGTGCAACTGCTGGTCGCGACGACCGTGATCGAGGTCGGCGTCGACGTGCCGAACGCATCGCTGATGGTGATCGAGCACGCGGAGCGTTTCGGCCTGGCGCAGCTGCACCAGTTGCGCGGCCGCGTCGGGCGCGGCACCGCGGCGTCGGTGTGCGTGCTGCTGTACACCGGGCCGCTGTCGATCGCGGGCCGCGAGCGGCTGAAGACGATGCGCGAGACGACCGACGGCTTCGAGATCGCGCGGCGCGACCTGGAAATCCGCGGCCCCGGCGAATTCCTCGGCGCGCGCCAGTCGGGCGCGGCGATGCTGCGCTTCGCGAACCTCGAGACCGACGGCTGGCTGATCGATCCGGCCCGCGAGGCCGCGGCGCGGTTGATTGCCGCGTATCCGGAGGTCGTCACCCAGCATCTCGCGCGCTGGCTCGGTGCGCGCGAGCAGTACCTGAAAGCCTGATCGACCGGCCTTGGGGCCGGATCGAAAGCCGCCACTCGACGCATCGCGATGCAGAGAAACTTGGCGAACCGGTGCCAACAGGTGTATAAATTAAACCTATCGCCTGTATATACCTGATTGACCCACAATGACCCTGACTGAATTGAAGTACATCGTCGCGGTCGCGCGCGAGCGGCATTTCGGCCGCGCGGCCGAAGCGTGCTTCGTGAGCCAGCCGACGCTGTCGGTAGCGATCAAGAAGCTCGAAGACGAGCTCAACGTGCAGATTTTCGAGCGCGGCGCGAGCGAAGTGAGCGTGACGCCGATCGGCGACCAGATCGTCACCCAGGCGCAGCGCGTGCTGGAGCAGACCTTCGCGATCAAGGAGATCGCGAAGCAGGGCAAGGACCCGCTCGTCGGCCCGTTCCGCCTCGGCGTGATCTACACGATCGGGCCGTACCTGCTGCCGACCCTCGTCAAGCAGATGATCCAGCGTGTTCCGCAGATGCCGCTGATGCTGCAGGAGAACTACACGCTGAAGCTGCTCGAACTGCTGAAGCAGGGCGAGATCGACGCCGCGATCATGGCGCTGCCGTTCCCCGAGACCGGCCTGATGGTGCGGCCGCTGTACGACGAGCCGTTCGTCGTCGCGCTGCCGGCCGGCCATCCGTGGGAGAAGCGCGACGAAATCGACGCCGAGGACCTGAAGCAGGAAACCATGCTGCTGCTCGGCAACGGCCACTGCTTCCGCGATCACGTGCTGGGCGTGTGTCCGGAACTGATGCGCTTCTCGCAGACGGCCGACGGCATCCAGAAGACCTTCGAGGGCTCGTCGCTCGAAACCATTCGCCACATGGTCGCGAGCGGCGTCGGCATCACCGTGCTGCCGCGGATGTCGGTCGCCGAGATCGGCCCGCGCGCGAACGGCCCCGATGCCGAGCTTTTGTCGTACGTGCCGTTCCACGAACCGGTGCCCGACCGCCGCGTGGTGCTCGTGTGGCGCAAGAGTTTCACGCGGATGCCCGCGATCGACGCGATCAGCGACGCGATTGCCGCGTGCCAGCTGCCGGGTGTCGCGAAGCTCGACATGCCGGCCACGATGAACTGACGCAGGCGCGCATGCGTGTGTGGCAGCGTGATGAACGGGGTTGTACGACCCCGTTTATTTTTCCCTATCAAATAGATGAAATTTATTAAATTCAAATAATCGATAGATGTAGATAGAATCCTCTACATGGATCGGCGTCGCGCGCCGAGGTGCGGGATGCAGGTTGAATGCAGGCGTCAAAGGAGGATGTCATGATGCGGTCGGTATTGCAGCGCGCGCAGCGGAACACCCCGTCGCGCGACACGGTCGTACATCGCGCCAGGGCGGCGGTTCGCAGCCTGCGTCCGATTGCGTTCGCATACCTGGCGGATCGTGTGTATGGCGGATGAGTGTCGCCGCACGCCGGTCCTGTGTTCCCCCGATTCACCCGCCGTCGAGCGACGAGGGCGCATTGCATGTCCGATACCCGACAAGCCGGCCGCGTCCTTGAGCGCCTCGCCTGCGGCGCGTGGCAACGGGAGCGCGTGCCGAAGGCCGCGCACGACATCCCGTAGTACGACAGGAGGAACCGCCTGTTCCGTTTCATCCCCCGCAATGCTCCACGAACCGCGCCCGGCACGTGGGGGCCTACGAGCAAGACAAGGAGAAAAAGCATGTCGAACGAAACGAAGTGCCCGTTCAACCACACCGCAGGCAGCGGCACGACGAACAAGGACTGGTGGCCGAATCAGCTGAACCTCAACGTCCTGCATCGGCATTCGGCGCTGTCCGATCCGATGGACCCGGATTTCGACTACGCGGAAGCATTCAAGAAGCTCGATCTCGCCGCGGTGAAGCAGGACCTGCACGCGCTGATGACGACGTCGCAGGACTGGTGGCCGGCCGACTTCGGCCACTACGGCGGCCTGTTCGTGCGCATGGCATGGCATAGCGCCGGCACGTACCGCACGGCCGACGGCCGCGGCGGCGCGGGCGGCGGGCAGCAGCGCTTCGCGCCGCTCAACAGCTGGCCGGACAACGTGAGCCTCGACAAGGCGCGCCGCCTGCTGTGGCCGATCAAGCAGAAGTACGGCCGCAACATCTCGTGGGCCGACCTGCTGATCCTGACCGGCAACGTCGCGCTCGAATCGATGGGCTTCAAGACGTTCGGCTATGCGGGCGGCCGCGCCGACACGTGGGAACCGGACGACGTCTACTGGGGCTCGGAAAAGATCTGGCTGGAACTGAGCGGCGGCCCGAACAGCCGCTACACGGGCAAGCGCGAGCTCGAAAACCCGCTCGCCGCGGTGCAGATGGGCCTGATCTACGTGAACCCGGAAGGCCCGGACGGCAATCCCGACCCGGTCGCCGCTGCGCACGACATCCGCGAGACGTTCGCGCGGATGGCGATGAACGACGAGGAAACGGTCGCGCTGATCGCGGGCGGCCACACGTTCGGCAAGACGCACGGCGCCGGCCCGGCGTCGAACGTCGGCCCCGAGCCGGAAGCCGCGGGCATCGAGCAGCAGGGCCTCGGCTGGAAGAGCACGTTCGGCACGGGCAAGGGCAAGGACACGATCACGAGCGGCCTCGAAGTCACGTGGACGTCGACGCCGACGCAGTGGAGCAACGACTTCTTCAAGCACCTGTTCAGCTACGAGTGGGAGCTCACGAAGAGCCCGGCCGGCGCGCACCAGTGGGTGGCGAAGGATGCCGGCGAAGTGATTCCCGATGCGTACGACGCGTCGAAGAAGCACCGTCCGACGATGCTGACGACCGATCTGTCGCTGCGTTTCGACCCGGCCTACGAAAAGATCTCGCGCCGCTTCTACGAGAACCCGGCCGAATTCGCCGACGCGTTCGCTCGCGCGTGGTTCAAGCTCACGCACCGCGACATGGGCCCGCGTTCCCGCTATCTCGGCCCGGAAGTGCCGGCGGAACACCTGCTGTGGCAGGACCCGGTCCCGGCCGTCGATCACCCGCTGATCGACGACGCTGACATCGCCGCGCTGAAGGCGAAGGTGCTGGCCACGGGCCTGTCGGTGTCGCAGCTCGTGTCGACCGCATGGGCGTCGGCGGCGACGTTCCGCGGCTCGGACAAGCGCGGCGGCGCGAACGGTGCGCGCATCCGCCTCGCGCCGCAGAAGGACTGGGAAGTGAACCAGCCGGCGGCGCTCGCGGCGGTGCTCGAAACGCTCGAAGGCGTGCGGAAGGCGTTCAACGATGCGCAGACGGGCGGCAAGAAGGTGTCGCTGGCCGACCTGATCGTGCTGGCCGGCGCGGCCGGCGTCGAGCAGGCGGCGAAGCACGCGGGTATCGCGATCACGGTGCCGTTCGCACCGGGCCGCACGGATGCGTCGCAGGAAGAAACCGACGTCGACGCGATGGCCGTGCTCGAGCCGGTGGCGGACGGGTTCCGCAACTATCTGAAGCACGCGTACACGACGCCGGCCGAGGCGCTGCTGGTCGACAAGGCGCAGCTGCTGACGCTGAACGCGCCGGAGATGACGGTGCTCGTCGGCGGCCTGCGCGTGCTCGGTGCGAATGTCGGCGATGCGAAGCATGGCGTGTTCACCGATCGTCCGGAAACGCTGACGAACGACTTCTTCGTGAACCTGCTCGACATGGGCACCGAATGGAAGCCCGTGTCGGCCGCGAACGACGTGTTCGAAGGGCGTGACCGCGCGACGGGCGCCGTCAAGTGGACGGGCACGCGTGTCGACCTGATCTTCGGCTCGCACTCGCAGTTGCGTGCGCTGGCCGAGGTGTACGGCAGCGCGGATGCGAAGGAGAAGTTCGCGCGCGATTTCGTGGCGGCCTGGAACAAGGTGATGAACCTCGACCGCTTCGACCTCGCATGAACCCGGCCGCGTGCCGATGCGGTAACGCAGTAACGCAGTAATGCAGTAAATGCAGCAACGTGAAACGGCCGGTCCGGCGACCGGCCGTTTCTTCTCTGAACGATGTCTTGTCAAAGGAGTGACGACCATGACGCAAATGATGCTCAACGTGCGCGCGGCCGCGTCGCCCATTCTGCGCTCGCCGGCGGAGCTGGCGCGCTACGCGGCCGGCTTCGCGATCGTCGTCGGCGGGGCGGCGGAGCTGGTCTCGCAGGCGCTGCACGCGCTGGCGCCGATAGTGTCGGCCGCCGGCGGCTGAACGCTGCGACGATCGCTTCGCGACGCTAGAATGGCGAGTCGCGAACGCGTGCCGCACGACACGGCATGCGGATTGCTCGACGCATTTTCGCCGGTTCAACATGTCGAATGAGGAGTCCCGAAGATGGCCAAGAAAGGCAACGCCACGCAGATCAACATCGGTATCAGCGACAAGGACCGCAAGAACATCGCGGATGGCCTGTCGCGCCTGCTTGCCGATACGTTTTCGCTGTACCTGAAGACCCACAATTTCCACTGGAACGTGACCGGGCCGATGTTCAACACGCTGCACCTGATGTTCGAGGAGCAGTACAACGAACTGTGGCTCGCGGTCGATTCCATTGCCGAGCGCATTCGGACGCTGGGTGTCGTCGCGCCCGGCACGTTCGCCGAATTCGCGAAACTGTCGTCGGTGCCGGAAGCGAAGGGCGTGCCGGCCGCCGAGGACATGATTCGCCAGCTCGTCGAAGGGCACGAGACGGTCGTTCGCACCGCGCGCGAAATCTTCCCGATCGCCGACGCGGCGAGCGACGAGCCGACCGCCGACCTGCTCACGCAGCGCCTGCAGACGCATGAAAAGACCGCATGGATGCTGCGGTCGCTGCTCGCGTAAGCCCGGGCGCGGCCGGGGACGGCGGGCTGGCCCGCTCCGGGGCTGGGCCGACTCTGGCCCCGGATTGACGTGCGGTGGGGCGCGGCCGCGCGCGGCGTGCCGCGGCGGCCCGCCCGCTCGTTGCGGACGCCGGCCGCGGGTCGCGCCGACATGACGCGGAACACCGGTCGGCTCTAAAATGCCGGGATTCTCTTCCCGGTGCTTCGCCATGCTTGCCCGCTTTCCCCTGTATCTGCGGCTCGTCCGGATGGACAAGCCGATCGGCAGCCTGCTGCTGCTGTGGCCGACGCTCAACGCGTTGTGGATCGCGTCGGACGGCCACCCGCGCTGGCCGCTGCTCGTGATCTTCACGCTCGGCACGCTGCTGATGCGCTCGGCCGGTTGCGCGATGAACGATTACGCCGATCGCGATTTCGACCGCCACGTGAAGCGCACGGCCGACCGGCCGCTGACGTCGGGCAAGATCCGCGCATGGGAAGCCGTCGCGATCGCGGTCGGGCTGTCGTTCATCGCGTTCCTGCTGATCCTGCCGCTCAATACGCTGACGAAGGAATTGTCGGTCGTCGCGCTGTTCGTCGCCGGCTCTTATCCGTTCATGAAGCGCTTCTTCGCGATTCCGCAGGCGTATCTCGGCATCGCGTTCGGCTTCGGCATCCCGATGGCGTTCGCGGCCGTACAGGACACGGTGCCGGCGCTGGCGTGGGTGATGCTGGTCGCGAACATCTTCTGGTCGGTCGCGTACGACACCGAATATGCGATGGTCGATCGCGACGACGACATCAAGATCGGCATTCGCACGTCCGCGCTGACGTTCGGCCGTTTCGACGTCGCGGCCGTGATGGCGTGCTACGCGGCGACGCTCGGCATCTACGTGTGGATCGGCGTGACGCTCGGCTTCGGCCTCGCGTACTGGGTGGGCTGGGCGGCGGCGGCCGGTTGCGCGCTGTATCACTACACGCTGATCAAGGATCGCGAACGGATGCCGTGCTTCGCGGCGTTCCGCCACAACAACTGGCTCGGCGGCGCGCTGTTCGCGGGGATTGCCGCGCATTACCTGCTGGCTGGCAACTGAACGACGCTGCGCGCGTCTTTTCGCGCGGCGCCCACGAAAAAGCGACCCGAGGGTCGCTTTTTTGCGCCCGGCGCCGGACAAACCGGCGTCGCTGTCACGCTTACGCGCGGCCGAGCTCGTCGCCCATTTCCTTCGCCCGCGCTTCGGCCGCGAGCGCGCCGCGCACGATCGCTTCCTTCACGCCCTGCGCGTCGAACGCCGCAAGCGCGGCGGCCGTCGTGCCGCCCTTCGACGTCACGCGTTCGCGCAGCACGCTCGCCGGTTCGCCCGATTGCGCGGCGAGTTGCGCGGCGCCCGTGAACGTCGCGACCGCGAGCGCGTGGCCCTGCTCGTCGTTCATGCCGAGACGGCGCGCGGCTTCCTGCAGCGCCTCGATGAAATAGAACACGTACGCGGGGCCGCTGCCCGAAATCGCGGTGACCGCGTCGAGCTGCGATTCGTCGTCGAACCACACGATCTCGCCGACCGCGCCGAGCACGTTCGACGCGAGTTCGCGGCCGGCCGCGTCGACGCCCGGCAGCGCGGCCAGGCCCGTCACGCCCATGCCGACCAGCGCGGGCGAGTTCGGCATCGTGCGCACGACGCGCGCGTAGCCGCCGAGCCAGCGGGCGAGATCCGTGCCGCGGATGCCGGCCGCGATGCTGATCACGAGCTGCGACTTCAGGTGCGGCGCGAGCGCCTGCGCGACGTCGTGCAGCACCTGCGGCTTCACCGCGAGCACGATCGCGTCGTAGTCGGCGAGCGTCGCGTCGATGGCCGCGCCGGTACGGATGCCGAACTGCTGCGCGGCGCGCGCGCGGACGTCTTCGTTGACGTCGATGGCGTACAGGCCGTCCGCGGCGACGCCGCGCTTGATCAGGCCGCCGATCAGGGCCGCGGCCATGTTGCCGCCGCCGATGAATGCGATTTTCATGATGTCGGGAATGAGCGAGTGAGTGAACGGAAAGGCGGAAAAGGGCGCGGCGTTCAGTGCGCGTAATCGCGTGCGCCGAAGATCGCGGTGCCGACGCGCACGATCGTCGCGCCTTCGAGCACCGCGGCTTCGAGATCGGCGGACATGCCCATCGACAGCGTGTCGAGCGGCAGGCCCTCGGCGCGCAACGCGTCGAACAACGCGCGCAGCGCGCGATGCGGCGCGCGTTGCGCGTCGGTATCGCCGGCCGGTTCGGGAATCGCCATCAGGCCGCGCAGCCGCAGCGACGGCAGCGCGGCGACCGCACGCGCGACTTCCGCCACGTCGGCCGGCGCGACGCCGCTTTTCGACGCCTCGCCGCTGATGTTCACCTGCACGCACACGTTGAGCGGCGGCAGGTGCGCGGGGCGCTGTTCCGACAGGCGCTGCGCGATCTTCAGCCGGTCGACCGAATGGACCCAGTCGAAGCGCTCGGCGACGGCGCGCGTCTTGTTCGATTGCAGCGGCCCGATGAAATGCCATTCGAGGCTCGCGCGCAGGTCGGCGAGCGCGTCGATCTTGTCGATCGATTCCTGCACGTAGTTTTCGCCGAACGCGCGCTGCCCGGCCGCATGCGCGGCGCGCACGTCGTCGGCCGGGAACGTCTTCGACACGGCGAGCAGCGAGACGGTGGCGGGATCGCGGCCGGCCGCGCGGGCGGCGTCGGCGATGCGGCGGTGAACGGAGTCGAGGCGGGCGGCGAGATCGGACATGACGGGCACGAAAGCAGGCACGGAAGGCACGGAAGCGGACATGAAGCCGATGCGCCGCGACACGCCGCGCATCGGTCCGCTCATTATACGGACGCCGCGCGTGCGCCCGTCCGCCCGTTGCGCGCAGGGACGGCGGGGTCTAGCCGTACAGCAAATGCTCGACGAGCTGAATCCAGTGGGCGACCGGCACCTGCGTGCCGCTTTGCAGGTGCGCGATGCAGCCGATGTTGCCGGACACGATCATCTGCGGTTCGAGCGCCTGCAGCTTCAGCAGCTTCTGCTTGCGCAACCGGTACGACAGCGACGGCTGCGTCAGCGAGTAGGTGCCGGCCGAGCCGCAGCACAGGTGGCTGTCGGCCGGCAGCCGCACGTCGATGCCGAGCGTCTCCAGCAGGCGCTCGACCTTGCCGCGCGACTGCTGGCCGTGCTGCAGCGTGCACGGCGGGTGGTACGCGACCGTATGGATCGCGCGGCGCCGCGCGATCGTCGCGAGTTCGGCCTCGAACGCGAGCAGCACGTCGGAGACGTCGCGCGTCAGCGACACGATGCGCTGCGCCTTCTCCGCGTAGGCCGGATCGTCGCGCAGCAGGTGCGCGTATTCGAGCACCGTCGCGCCGCAGCCCGACGCGTTCATCACGATCGCCTCGGCGCCCTGTTCGACGTGGGGCCACCACGCGTCGATGTTGCGGCGCGCGTCGTCGAGCGCTTCGTCGTGATAGTTCAGGTGCAGGCGGATCGCGCCGCAGCAGCCCGCGTCGGGCGCGACGACCGTCTCGATGCCGAGCGCGTCGAGCACGCGCGCGGTCGCGATGTTGATGTTCGGCAGCATCGACGGCTGCACGCAGCCGCCGAGCATCAGCATCTTGCGCGTATGCGTGCGGTGCGGCCATTCGAGCAGCCGCGTGCGCGGCGGCACCTTGTCGCGCAGCCGCTTCGGCAGCAGCGGCCGCACGTGCTGGCCGAGGCGCATCACCGGCGAGAACAGCGCGGCGTTCGGCACGACGCTCGCGAGTACGCGGCGCATCAGCCGCTGCTGCGCGGGGCGCTCCACCCGCGCCTCGACGTGCTTGCGGCCGATCTCGACGAGCCGGCCGTACTGGACGCCGGACGGGCAGGTGGTCTCGCAGCTGCGGCACGTGAGGCAGCGGTCGAGGTGCTGTTGCGTGCTGCGCGTGACGGCCGCGCCTTCGACCATCTGCTTGATCAGGTAGATGCGGCCGCGCGGGCCGTCGAGTTCGTCGCCGAGCAGTTGATAGGTCGGGCAGGTCGCGGTGCAGAACCCGCAGTGCACGCACTTGCGCAGGATCGCGTCGGCCTCGTCGCCGTCGGGCGTGTTGCGGATGAAATCGGCGAGATTCGTTTGCATCCAGCCCTCAGAGATCAGGGTAAAGCCGGCCGCGATTGAAGATGCGCGCGGGATCGAACGCGCTTTTCAGCCCGCGGTGGATCTTCATCATCGGCGCGGGCAGCGGCGTGAACACGCCCGCGCTGCGGTCGTAGGTGTCGCCCGCGCGGAACAGCGTCGCATGGCCGCCGGCCTGCTTCGCGCTCATGCGCACGGTTTGCGCGTCGGCGTCGGTGATCCACCAGCGCTGCGCGCCGCCCCATTCCATCAACTGGGTGCCGGGCAGGTGCATCGGTTCGGTGATCGACGGCAGCGACAGGCGCCACAGCGCGTAGCCGGGCGGGATGCCGTTGAAGAACGGGTCGGTGTGCTCGCGCAGGCCGGCCCAGAAGCGCTCGGCCTCGACCGCGTCGACGACTTCGCCGCCGAGCAGCGTTTTCGCGGATTTCACGGCGGCTTCCGCGCCCGACAGGCGCAGCACCAGCGTGCCGTTGCGCCACGCGCTCGCGCTGACCGGCAGCGGATGGCCGCCCCATTCGTTGAGCTTGCGCACCGCGTCGGTCGCGGTCATCTCGAACTTCAGCGTGACCTCGGCGACGGGCATCGGCAGCACCTTGATCGACAGGTCGAGCATCAGCCCGAGCGTGCCGAGCGCGCCGGCCATCAGCCGCGACACGTCGTAGCCGGCGACGTTCTTCACGACCTGCCCGCCGAAGCGCAGCATTTCGCCGCGGCCGTTCATCAGCGTGACGCCGAGCACGAAATCGCGCGGTGCGCCGCAGGTGGCGCGGCGCGGGCCCGCGAGGCCGGCCGCGACGCAGCCGCCGACGGTGGCCGCGCGGCCGAAATGCGGCGGCTCGAACGGCAGCATCTGGCCGCACTCGGCGAGGACGGTTTCAAGCTGCGCGAGCGGCGTGCCCGCGCGGACCGTGACGACGAGTTCGGCCGGGTCGTACGACACGATGCCCTGAAACGCGCGCGTGTCGAGTATTTCGCCCTCGAGCGCCTGGCCGTACCAGTCCTTGGTGCCGCCGCCGCGAATCCGCAGCGGCCGGCCGTCGGCACTGGCCGCGCGCACGCGCTCGGCCCATCCGGCGACGATGTCGTCCTCTTCCATGTTCCGTTGCTGCCTCGACTTGTTGTTCGGTCGATTGTACCGGGGTGGCGCGATTCCACATCGCGACTATCCCTAAGCCCCGTCTCGCGTGTGGCATGCCGGCGCCGGTGCGGGGCCGCGCCGTGCGGCCCGGCAGAGCCCCGCGCCGCGGCCGCCGGTGGCGGGCCGCGACCCGCGCGCCGCTCAGAAACGCGGCAGGTCGGGGTGCGGCAGCAGCCCGCCGCGCACGTGCTGGCGACCGTATTCGGCGCAGCGCGCGCGGGTCGGGATGCCCTTGTCCGGGTTCAGCAGCCCGGCCGGATCGAATGCGCGCTTGACCGCGAAGAACGCATCGCGCTCCTGCGGCGAGAACTGCACGCACATCGAATTGAGTTTTTCGATGCCGACACCGTGCTCGCCCGTCACGCTGCCGCCGAATTCCACGCAGCATTCGAGGATTTCCGCGCCGAACTGCTCGGCGCGGTGCAGCTCGTCCGGATCGTTCGCGTTGTACAGGATCAGCGGATGCATGTTGCCGTCGCCCGCATGGAACACGTTGATGCAGCGCAGCCCGTAGCGCGTTTCGAGCTGCTCGATGCGCGCGAGCAGCGGGCCGATCGCGCGGCGCGGCACGGTGCCGTCCATGCAGTAATAGTCGGCGGAAATGCGGCCGGCGGCCGGGAACGCGTTCTTGCGGCCCGACCAGTAGCGCAGCCGCTCCTGTTCGTTGCGCGACACCTGGATGCGCGTCGCGCCGTGTTCGCGCAGCACGGCCGTCATCCGCACGATTTCCTCGGCCACCTCTTCCGGCGTGCCGTCCGATTCGCACAGCAGGATCGCCTTCGCGTCGAGGTCGTAGCCCGCGTGCGTGAACGCCTCGACGGCTTGCGTGGCCGGCTTGTCCATCATCTCGAGCCCGGCCGGGATGATGCCCGACGCGATGATCGCCGCCACCGCCTCGCCGCCCTTGACGACGTCGTCGAAGCTCGCCATCACGAGCTGCGCGGTCTGCGGCTTCGGGATCAGCCGCACCGTGACCTCGGTGACGATCGCGAACATCCCTTCGCTGCCGATCATCACCGCGAGCAGGTCGAGGCCCGGCATGTCGAGCGCGAGCGAGCCGAATTCGACGACCTCGCCGTCGATCGTCACCGCGCGCACGCGCATCACGTTGTGCACGGTCAGCCCGTATTTCAGGCAGTGGACGCCGCCGGAATTTTCCGCGACGTTGCCGCCGATCGTGCATGCGATCTGCGACGACGGATCGGGTGCGTAATACAGGCCGTACGGCGCGGCCGCCTCCGAGATCGCGAGGTTGCGCACGCCGGGCTGCACGGTCGCGGTGCGCGCGTACGGGTCGACTTCGACGATGCGCGTGAAGCGCGCGAGCGACAGCACGACGCCGAGCGCGATCGGCAGCGCGCCGCCGGACAGGCTCGTGCCGGCGCCGCGCGGCACGATCGGCACGTCCATGCGGCGGCAGATCTGCACGATCCGCTGCACCTGCGACTCCGTCTCGGGCAACGCGACCGCGAGCGGCAGCCGCCGGTAGGCGGACAGGCCGTCGCATTCGTACGGCGCCGTGTCCTCGTCGCGGTACAGCAGGCAGTGCGTCGGCAGCACGGCCATCAGCGCCTGCACGACTTCGCGCTGGCGCTGCGCGCGGGCGGCGCTCGACAGTTCGACGGGAGCGTTCATGAGGTCTCCAACGGGGGCGCGAGCTCGCGCCGCCGGGTCAGCACGTGAAAATCTTGCCCGGATTCATCAGGTTGCGCGGATCGAGCGCGAGCTTGATCGCGCGCATCGTGTCGATCGCGTTGTCGCCGTGCTCCTTCGGCAGGAAGCGCATCTTGTGCAGCCCGACGCCGTGCTCGCCCGTGCAGGTGCCGCCCAGGCGCAGCGCGCGCTCGACGATCCGGTCGTTGATGCGTTCGGCTTCGGCGAGCTCCTCGGGCTTGTCGGGATCGATCAGGATCGCGACGTGGAAATTGCCGTCGCCGACGTGGCCGACGATCGGGCAGGGCAGCGACGACGCGCGCAGGTCGACCTCGGTTTCCTCGACGCATGCGGCGAGCTGCGAGATCGGCACGCACACGTCGGTCGTCACCGCGCGGCAGCCGGGCTTCAACTGCAGCATCGCGAAGTACGCGTTGTGGCGCGCGGACCAGAGCCGCGTGCGATCCTCGGGGCGCGTCGCCCATTCGAAGCCCTGGCCGGCGTTCTGGCCGGCGAGCGCCTGCACGAGTTCGGCCTGTTCCTTCACGCCGGCGTCGGTGCCATGGAATTCGAAGAACAGCGTCGGCGCTTCCGCCAGCGTCAGGTTCGAGTGACGGTTGATCGAGCGCACCGCGAGCGCGTCGACGAACTCGACGCGCGCGATCGGCACACCGATCTGAATCGTCTCGATCACCGTGCGGACCGCGTCGGCCATCGTCGGGAACGTGCAGATCGCTGCCGACACGGCTTCCGGCAGCGGGTGCAGGCGCAGCGTGATCTCGGTGATAACGCCGAGCGTGCCTTCGGACCCGACGAACAGCCGCGTGAGATCGTAGCCGGCCGACGACTTGCGCGCGCGCGAACCGGTTTTCACCACGCGGCCGTCGGCGAGCACCGCGGTCAGGCCGAGCACGTTCTCGCGCATCGTGCCGTAGCGCACCGCGTTGGTGCCGGATGCGCGCGTCGCGGTCATCCCGCCGATGCTGGCGTCGGCGCCCGGATCGATCGGGAAGAACAGGCCGGTGTCGCGCAGCGCTTCGTTGAGCGCCTTGCGCGTGATGCCCGGCTCGACCGTCACGGTCAGGTCTTCGGCGTTGATCGACAGCACGCGGTTCATTTCAGACAGGTCGAGCGACACGCCGCCGCGCACCGCGAGCAGGTGGCCTTCGAGCGACGAACCGGCGCCGTACGGGATCAGCGGCACGCTGTAGAGCGAGCACAGCGACACGACTTCGCGCACGTCGTCGGTGCTGCGCGCGAAGACGACGGCGTCGGGCAGTTGCGGGTCGAACGGGGATTCGTCGCGGCCGTGATGGGCGCGAACCGCGTCGGCGGTCGACACGCGCTCGCCGAAAGCGGCGCGCAGCGCATCGAGCATGGCGGGGGGCAGCGGGCGGCGCGTGGCGGCCGGCGGGGCGGGGTGGTTCACGAATGTCTCCTGACTGCTTGTCGTACTGTCGGCCCATTCTACGCTGTAACGCCTGCTGCGCCTCCCGCCGCGGGCTGCGATAATCGCGTTCCAGCCAACCGGGCCGCGTCGCGGCCGCGCACGAGAGGACATTCGCATGGGCAACCGCTTGAGCAAGATCGCGACGCGCACGGGCGACGACGGCACCACCGGGCTCGGCGACGGACGGCGCATCGGCAAGGACGACGCGCGGATCGCCGCGATCGGCGACGTCGACGAACTGAACTCGAATCTCGGCGTGCTGCTGGCCGAGCCGTTGCCCGACGACGTGCGCACCGCGCTCGTCACGATCCAGCACGACCTGTTCGATCTCGGCGGCGAGCTGTGCATTCCTGGCCATACGGTGATCGACGACACGCACCTCGCGCGCGTCGACCAGTGGCTCGCCCACTACAACGCGACGCTGCCGCCGCTGAAGGAATTCATCCTGCCGGCCGGCTCGCGCGCGGCGTCGCTCGCGCACGTCTGCCGAACCGTGTGCCGCCGCGCGGAGCGCTCGATCGTCGCGCTCGGGCGCGACGACGCGCTCAACGATGCGCCGCGGCGGTACGTGAACCGGCTGTCCGACCTGCTGTTCGTGCTGGCGCGCGTGCTGAACCGCGCCGGCGGCGGCGCCGACGTGCTGTGGGAGCGCGGGCGCGTCCGCTAGCGCGCCGTCGCGGTTTTGCGCACTGCGACAATTTGCCCGGGGGGCGTTCTCCGTTAAACATGTATCGTACGTGCATGTTTAACGGAGAACGAACATGACCCACCTCACCGCTGACCAGATGGCCCGTGTGAAGGCCACCGCCCCCGTCCTTGCCGAGCACGGCGCGACGATCACGAAGCATTTCTATCAGCGCATGTTCGCGCGTCATCCGGAACTGAAGAACCTGTTCAACCAGACGCACCAGAAGACCGGCAGCCAGCCCGAGACGCTCGCGAAAGCCGTCTATGCGTATGCGGCCAACATCGACAACCTCGGCGTGCTGGGCGGCGCGGTGTCGCGCATCTCGCACAAGCACGCGAGCCTGAACATCCGTCCCGAGCATTACCCGATCGTCGGCGAGAACCTGCTCGCGTCGATCGTCGAGGTGCTCGGCGACGCGGTCGATGCCGACACGCTGGAAGCGTGGCGCGTGGCCTACGGCCAGCTCGCGCGGATCCTGATCGGCGCGGAGGCCGACCTGTACGCGAACGCCGCATGGAGCGGCTTCCGCCCGTTCAAGGTTGCGCGCAAGGTGCGTGAAAGCGACGAGATCACGTCGTTCTACCTGACGCCGGCCGACGGCGGCGACGCGCCGACGTTCGAGCCGGGCCAGTTCGTCACGGTGAAGCGCTTCGTCGGCGATCTCGGCGTCAACCAGCCGCGCCAGTACAGCCTGTCCGACGCGCCGCACGGCAAATGGCTGCGCATCTCGGTGAAGCGCGAGGCCGGCAAGCCGGAAGCGATCCCGGCCGGCAAGGTGTCGACGCTGCTGCACGATGGCGTCGAAGCGGGCGCGATCGTCGAGGTGACCGCGCCAATGGGCGACTTCTCGCTGAAGCGCGACGTGGATACGCCGGTCGTGCTGATTTCGGGCGGAGTCGGCATCACGCCGATGATGTCGATGGCGTCGACGCTGATCGCCGCCGGCAGCCAGCGCGACGTGCGGTTCATCCATGCATGCCGTTCGGGTGCGGTGCACGCGTTCCGCGACTGGCTGAACGACACGGCGCGCGAGCATGCGAACGTGAAGCGCACGGTGCTGTACGAAGTGGTCGGCCCGAACGATCGGGCCGGCATCGATCACGATCTCGAAGGGCGTCTTACGCCGGAGCGTGTGCAGCAGTACGCGCTGGTGCCGGACGCCGATTACTACATCTGTGGGCCGATCGCGTTCATGAAGGCGCAGCGCGACGCGCTCGTCGCGCTCGGCGTCGCGCCGGAACGGGTGAACACGGAGATCTTCGGGTCGGGTGCGCTCGAGTGAGGACGGAGGACGGCCGATTTCGGTCAATGCAATGACGCAACGACAAAGCCCGGCTCGCGCCGGGCTTTGTCGTTGCGGCGCCGTGGGGGGCGACTGCAGGCGCGCAACATCAGCGTTGCGTGGTAGCGCCACACCTTCGGATCGGCACTGACGAGCGGCATCCCTTCATGGAGTGCCTGCGCGACCATCATGCGGTCGAACGGATCGGCGTGGTCCGGGAATCCGGCAACGCGGCGACTGCCTCTGCGTGATCGCTGCTGATCGGCAACTCCGCAAAACCTGCAAGCCGAATGCCGGACGCGCATCTCTCGGATGGACGGGCAGATACCTTGGCGGTATTTGATCTCGATTTCCCAAATCGACGCGGCGCTGACGTACGGCGTGTTTTGGGGATGTTCGATCAATGCGGTCGCGGTTGCCGAAAGCTGCGGCGCGCCTTCAGCCCACCCACAGCGCGATGTGCGTATCGAGCAGCAGCTTCACGGTGCAAGCCCTGGTCCGAGCTGGCATCGAAGTCGGCGGCGATCGATTCATCGCCGGCATTGAATGCCTCGACGCTTGCTGGAATGTTCAATCCGGCAAGCAACTGACGGGCTGCGCCGATCCGCTTCGGCGCGACGTAAGGAGCGATCCGGGCCACCGGATGACCATTGCGGGCGATCACGACTTCGGCCTCGCGCCCCGATTCAAGCGCTTCCACGAGGCTGGAAAGCCGCGACTTGGCATCGTGCATGTTGACGGTCGACATGGCCGATCCTCTGGTCAGCCAGCTGATGTTAGCTGGTCTAGCGGAGCGACACGCCGACCGCAGGCTGGCCGCATGGCCAATTCGCCGGCAGGCGGGGCCATACGGTCAGCCAGTAACGTCCTTCAGTTCCCGCTGCCGCGCGCGACGCGTCGCGCCTTCACCGATTCCGCGAGCCCTTCGAGCACCTTCACGCTGTCGTCCCACGCGATGCACGCATCGGTGATGCTCTGGCCGTAGGTCAGCGCGCAGCCTTCCTTCAGGTCCTGGCGGCCCTCGACGAGGTGCGACTCGATCATCACGCCGACGATGCGCTCGTCGCCGGCCGCGATCTGGCGGCCGATGTCCGCGCACACGGGAATTTGATTCTCGTGCTTCTTCGAGCTGTTCGCGTGGCTCGCGTCGATCATCAGGCGCGCGGCGAGGCCGGCCTTGCCGATGTCCGCGCACGCGGCGTTCACGCTGTCCGCGTCGTAGTTCGGCGCCTTGCCGCCGCGCAGGATCACGTGGCAGTCCTCGTTGCCGGCCGTCGACACGATCGCCGAATGGCCGCCCTTCGTCACCGACAGGAAATGGTGCGGCTGCGACGCGGCCTTGATCGCGTCGACCGCGATCTTCACGTTGCCGTCGGTGCCGTTCTTGAAGCCGACCGGGCACGACAGCCCCGACGCGAGCTCGCGGTGCACCTGCGACTCGGTCGTGCGCGCGCCGATCGCGCCCCACGAGATCAGGTCGGCGATGTACTGCGGGCTGATCATGTCGAGGTATTCGGTCGCGGCCGGCAGCCCCATTTCGTTGATCTGCAGCAGCAGCTCGCGCGCGGTGCGCAGCCCTTCGTTGATCTTGAAGCTGTTGTCGAGGTGCGGATCGTTGATGAGCCCCTTCCAGCCGACCGTCGTGCGCGGCTTCTCGAAGTACACGCGCATCACGATTTCCAGCTCGCCCTTGAAGCGCTCGCGTTCCTTCACGAGCCGGCCCGCGTATTCGATCGCCGCCTTCGTATCGTGGATCGAACACGGCCCGATCACGACGATCAGCCGATCGTCCATCCCGTGCAGGATGCGATGCATCGACTGGCGCGAGTGATAGATCAGCTCGGACGCGGCTTCGGAGCACGCGAATTCGCGGATCAGGTGGGCGGGCGGCGTCAGTTCCTTGAGTTCGCGAATGCGGACGTCGTCGGTGTTGTGCGGGGGCATGCTGTTTCTCCTAATTTTTCGGGGCGCCGTTCGGTCAATGCGCGTGCGGCAGATTCATCAATTCGGGCAATTCAGTGGTTCCGGTCGGGGCCGCGGGACCCACTGCGGCGGCGACCGGCTGGCGAAGGGCGAAAAAAAACCGCCGGGTTCGCCGGCGGTTTTTTCGGGAATTTCGGTTGCGCTTTACGCGCCATCAACCCTCTCGATCCGCCAGCGGTCTGAGATACCAAAAAAAGTAAAAGTAAAACTTGGCGGACATGACGGAAATTCGGCTCGTCAAAAAAGTTGATTCGGAATTTATACCCGGTCCCCGCGCGGCTGGCAACCGGGGGGGCTCGAAAATGCGGATAATCCGCGCGTTTTATTCAAAATGCGCGGATTGTCTGCGTCGTGATGCGGTTATGCCGTACCGCCGACCGTCATCTTGTCGATTCGCAGGGTCGGCTGGCCGACGCCGACCGGCACGCTCTGGCCTTCCTTGCCGCATACGCCGACGCCCGTGTCGAGCGACATGTCGTTGCCGATCATGCTCACGTATTTCAGCGATTCCGGGCCGCTGCCGATCAGCGTCGCGCCCTTCACCGGGTAGGTGACCTTGCCGTTCTCGATCATGTACGCCTCGGACGCCGAGAACACGAACTTGCCGTTCGTGATGTCGACCTGGCCGCCGCCGAAGTTCACCGCGTACAGGCCGTTCTTCACCGACGCGATGATTTCCTGCGGATCCTTGTCGCCGTTCAGCATGTACGTGTTCGTCATGCGCGGCATCGGCAGCGCCGCATACGACTCGCGCCGCGCGTTGCCGGTGACCGGCATCTTCATCAGGCGCGCGTTCAGCGTGTCCTGGATGTAGCCCTTCAGGATGCCGTCCTCGATCAGCGTCGTGCACTGCGTCGGATTGCCTTCGTCGTCGATGTTCAGCGAGCCGCGGCGGTTCGGCAGCGTGCCGTCGTCGACCACCGTCACGCCCTTCGCGGCGACCTGCTCGCCGATCCGGCCCGCGAACGCGGACGAGCCCTTGCGGTTGAAGTCGCCCTCGAGCCCGTGGCCGATCGCCTCGTGCAGCAGCACGCCCGGCCAGCCCGGCCCGAGCACGACCGTCATCGCGCCGGCCGGCGCCGGCCGCGCGTCGAGGTTCACGAGCGCCGCATGCACGGCGTCGTCGACGTAGCGCGACAGCACTTCGTCGGTGAAGTAGCCGTAGTCGAAGCGGCCGCCGCCGCCGCCGGAGCCGATCTCGCGGCGGCCGTTCTGTTCGGCGATCACCGTGACCGACACGCGCACGAGCGGGCGGATGTCGGCGGCGAGCGCGCCGTCGCTGCGCGCGACGAGCACGACGTCGTATTCGCCGGCGAGGCCCGCCATCACCTGCGTGACGCGCGGGTCGCGGCCGCGCGCCATCTGCTCGATGCGCTCGAGCAGCTTGACCTTGGCCGTCGCGTCGAGCGACGCGAGCGGGTCGGACGGCAGGTACAGGTCGCGCCCCGAGATGCCCGTCAGCGACGAGGCGGCCTTGATCTTCTGGCGGCCGCCGCCGGCCGCCGCGATCGCCTTGGTGGCGGCAGCGGCCTGTGCGATCGCTTCCGGCGACAGGTCGTCCGAGTACGCGAACGCAGTGCGGTCGCCCGCGATCGCGCGCACGCCGACGCCCTGGTCGATGCTGAAGCTGCCCGATTTGACGATGCCTTCCTCGAGGCTCCACGCTTCACTGCGGGTCGCCTGGAAGTACAGGTCCGCGTAGTCGACGCGATGCGTAAAGATGTCGGCGATCGTGCGCGTGAGCAGGCTTTCGTCGAGGCCGTACGGCGTGAGCAGGATGTCCTTCGCCAGCGCGAGGTTGCGGATGCCGGGTTCGATGATGTTCATGCGGATATCGGGATTCTCAAAAAGTTGTCGGGTGCTGCCGGGCAGATGGGTGGGCCGCGCGGCGTTTCAAGCGGTGCGGCGGATTCAGCTCAGCACGCGGTGCCGCCACGCGGGCAGGCTCTGGCGTACGTCGGCGATGCGTTGCGGATCGAGCGTGCCGAGCACGACGCTCGCGCCCTCGTCGCGCACCGCGACGATCTCGCCCCACGGGTCGATCAGCATGCTGTGGCCCCACGTGCGCCGGCCGTTCTCGTGCTTGCCGCCCTGCGCGGCCGCGAGCACGTAGCACTGGTTCTCGACGGCCCGCGCGCGCAGCAGCGTTTCCCAGTGCGCGCGGCCCGTCGTATACGTAAACGCCGACGGCACGACCATCAGCGCGCAGTCGCCCATGCGGCGATACAGCTCCGGAAAGCGGAGATCGTAACAGACCGACAGGCCGACCCGCCCGAACGGGGCGTCGAACGCGACGACCGTGTCGCCCGCGCGGATCGTGCGCGCCTCGTCGAACGATTCGTCGCCTTTCTCGAAGTTGAACAGGTGGATCTTGTCGTAGCGCGCGGCCTCGTTGCCGGACGGATCGAACGCGAGCGTCGTGTTCAGCACGCGGTCGGGTTCCGGCGCCTTCAGCGGCAGCGTGCCGCCGATCACCCAGATGCCGTGGCGGCGCGCGGCGTCGGCGAGGAATTGCTGGATCGGGCCGTCCCGGTACGGTTCGGCGAGCGCGAGCTTGTCGGTGTCGCGGTGGCCCATGAAGCAGAAATATTCTGGCAGCAGCACGAGCTGCGCACCTTCGCCGGCGGCTTCCGCGATCAGGCGGCGTGCTTCGGCGAGATTGCGGGTGACGTCCGGCGCGCTCACCATCTGCAGCGCGGCGACCTGGAAGGGCGTGGCGGAACGGGCGTGATCGGTCATCGCGGAATCGCTTGCGTCATAAATGGGGTGCGGCCCGGCGCCTGGCGGCTCGATGCGCGCTCAATGGCTCGATGCATCGGCCGGACCGTGATTCATCTTACCCTGATCGCTCCGCACCCGCTCGATGTGCGGGTGCGCCCACGAGCCGGTGATCGCGTAGTCGAGCGCGAATGCGTGCGACAGCGTCTCGGACAGCGCGTAGTTCGCGGCCAGCACGCCGATGCCGAGCAGCGGATTGACGACGGCGGCCCCGATCGCGGCCGCGCCCGCGCTGATCTTCGGCGCGACGTGGGCATGCAGGTCCTGCGTCTCGGTGCCGAGATCGACCGCGCCGCGCACGGTGACGTTCGCGGGGCCCGTCATCATCGAGAAGTCGTCGGTGCGCGCGATGCCGTTCGAAATCCGGCCGGTACCGGTGATCTTGTCGAACGGCAGCCCCTTGCCGACCACGTCGCGGAAGTTCAGCGTCAGGAAGCGCGCGAGGCTCTGTAGGCTCAGCACGCCAAGCAGCTTGGCCGCGCCCGGATCGACCTTCAGGATCTTCCCGTGCTCGAGGTCCACCGCGACCTGGCCGCCGAGCGACGGAAAGTCGAGCGCGGTCGGGCCGCCGCGCCAGCCGACCTTGCCCGTGACCGAGCCGTGACCGTCCGCGAGCGTGCGCGGCAGGCCGACGCGGTCGAGCAGCGCGCCCGCGTTGTCGATGTCGAGCTTGAAGTCGAACACGGTGCGGCGCGGCGCATCGGTTTCGTCGGCACCGCGGGCAAGCGCGCGGCGCGACGTGCGCCAGTTGCCGGTGGCCGTGAGCGTCGCGGCCGGGTTCGACAGTTCCAGCTTGTCGAGCTGCCACACGGGCGTGCCGTCTTCGTCGATGTTGCGCGCGTTGACGACGAGCCGGCCGATGTCGTGATTGCGCGCGACGACCTGGTCGACGATCAGGTCGATCGACGGCATCGGGCGGTCGGTCGGCGTCGGCAGGTTCATCGCGCGGCCGACGAGATCGTGCTGCGCGCTATCCGGAATCACGAGCTTCGCGAGCCGCGCGTTGAGCACGCCCGCGCCGTTGTGGCCGCCGCCCGGCGCCCACGACAGGTAGCCCGACACCTGGTTCGACGCGATGTTCGCCTGCCAGAGGTCGTCGACGTGCGACGCGCCGACGATCGCGTTTTCCCAGTTGCGCTTGAGCAGCTTCAGCGTGTCGAAATGGAACGCGAAGCGCTTCGGCGCGAAGCTCGCGAAATCGACGCGCGGCGCGGCCTGCGGTTCCGGCGCGCGCGGCGTGGCGGGCTTCAGCGTGTGGGCGAGGGCGAGCCACGCGTCGGCGTCCAGCTCGGCGACGTCGACGGCCGCGCTCACACCCTCCTGCGGCATGTCGGGCATCCGGTGAATGCCCATCGCGCCGCGTACCGCGCGCAGCGGCTGGCCGCGCGTCGCGTCGAGCAGGTAGGTCGCGGTCACCGGGCCGAGCGTCAGGTCGGCGTGTTCGAGACGTTTGCCGTCCGCCTGCGGCGCCGGCTGCAGCGTGAAGCGGAACGGCATCGGCGTGCCGGCCGGTTTCGCGAACGGCGCCGGGAAGTTCAGCGCCACGCCCGTCAGGTCGGATTGCGCGCTGACGTCGGGCAGCCGGCCCGGCGCGCCGCGCACCGCGACTTTGTACGGCGCGTCGCCGACCACGTGTTCGAGCAGCGCGGCGGCCGCGCCGTGCAGGTTCAGGCCGCGCGCGGCGTCGAGCGCGAGCCGACCGTCGACGTCCACCGCGTACGGGCCGTGCGACCGGAAGGTGCCGTTCGCGCGCACCGGGCCGCCGAGGAAGCGCCCCGACAGGTCGTGCAGCGATGCACCGGCCTCGGTGAAGCGGACGCTGCCGCGCAGGGCCGACAGCGGCGGCACGCCGCGGGTCGACAGCGTGTTGCCGCCGAACGCGAGCGCGCCTTCGACGTGCGTGTGCGGATGGGGGACGTGTTGCGGAATCGTGATCTTGAGCGCGAGCGACGCGGTGCCCTGCGCGTCGATCCGCTGGCCGACGTGGTGGCTCATCGTGCCGAGCGAGCTGTGGTCCGCATAGTCGATCAGGTCGGCGAGCGGGCCCCGCGCATGGCCGTCGATGATCAGCGGCGAGTGCGACGGATTGCCGAGATCGTCGATGCGGCCCGCGACCTTCGTCAGCGCGACGCGCTTGTAGTGCGCGCGCCGGATGTCGAAACGCAGCTTGTTCTGCGCGAGCTCGAACACGCCGTCGATTCCGTCGAGCGCCGGCCAGACGCTCGGCGTGCCGTTCGCGAGCTTGCGCGGCGGGTACGGCGTCGGCTCGAAGCGGCCGCCGGTGAACGGCGCGACGATGTGGAACACGCCGGCGTCCGGCTCGTGTTCGAACGGGAATTTCTCGAGCGGGCCGCGCGCGACGATCGACGCGCCCTTGGTCACGTTGCCGTCCTGCAGTGCATGGCCGAGATAGTCGCGCAGGTGCTCGGACATCCCGGTCGGCAGGTAGCGCGGAATGCGCGCGACCGACGCGCGCGCGAAATCGGCGCGCAGGTCGAGCGAGCCGCGGCCGTGGCCGGGGTTCGTGTACGAGCCCGACACCGCGATTTCGGCATCGGGGTTCGACACGAACAGGTCGGGCAGCGACACGTCGACGCGCGCGTGCTTGTCGCCGGGCGCGGGCGTGATCGTCCATTTGGCGTTGCCGCGCAGCCGGTCGAACGTCAGGCGCGGCTCGTCGAATTCGCCGGGCACGGTGACGGCTGCGTGGACCGTGTCGATATGCGCGGCGCCGCCGGTCTCGTTCGCATCGACGCGGCCCCACAGGTTCTCGACGCCCGGCCAGCCGGCGCGCGGGTGGCCGCGCGGCGAGAGCCCGGGCGGCGGCTCCTGCGCGGCGAAGCTGATGCCTTGCAGATCGCCGAGGAAGCGGTAGCGGACGATCGGCGCGGCGCCCATGCGCCGCTCCTCGTCGGCGAGATCGGCGCGCGCGGGTTTCGCGCGCTCGACCTCGATGTGATAGTTCGACACCATCCCGCGCGGGTCGATCTTGATCAGCTCGTTGCGCAGGCGTGCCGGCAGCGGCAACCCGCGGATGAATTCGCTGAGGATGCCGAGATCGACGCGGTCGCCGACCACGCTGAGCAATTGCCCCTGGTTCGCGGTCGGCACGCGGTAGCGCGCCGTCAGCGTCGACAGCGCGAGCGAGCGGGCGAGCGGCGTGCCGTCCGGCAGCGGCGGCTGGCCGAGCTCCGCATTGAAGCGCGTCAGGTGCAGCGTGTAGTCGTGGCCCGCATCGAGCACCATGTCCCAGCCGAAGCCGACGGTCGGCACGTCGAGCCGCGGCTGGGTCGGGCGCACGCGCAGCACGACGTCGGCGCCTTGCAGGTCGCCGCCCGCCGAACGCAGGTGGCCGTCGCCGAAGGTCGCCCAGATCGCGTTGTCGATCCGGCCCGCGTGGATCGTGAGCGGCACGTCGAGATAGCGCGTGAGCGTCTGCAGGTCGACGGGGCCGGTCGACAGGTACGCGTCGCCGGTCCAGTTCGCCGGCTTGCCGATCGGCGCGAGCGGCTTGTGCTTGAAGCGCGCGCGGAAATCGAGCGGACCGAGCAGCAGCGTGCCGTTCGCGGGCGCCTGCAGCGCGGCCTTGTGCACGCGGCCGTCGTTGAGCACCGCGAGCCGGATGCCCGACAGCACGAGCTCCGGTGCGTCGTGCTGCGCGTCGCGCCAGCGCAGCGTGCCGCCGCGCAGCACGATCGCCTCCTGCTTGAGCAGCCAGGTGCCGAACGTGTCGTTGCCGCCGTGGGTGGTCGCGACGCCGACGCCCGCGACGCTCAGCGAGCCGTCGGCCGCCCGCGCGACGACGAGGTCGGGCTGGTCGACGATCAGGCTCGACAGCGCGGGCGACAGCCGCAGCAGCGACATCCACGACAGCGCGGCCGTCGCGTGCGGCACCGACAGCGCGACCTTGCCGTCACGGCCGCGGATCGTCAGGTTCGTGAGTTCGACGCCCGGCTGCATGCCGGACCAGTTCGGGGAAAGCTTGCCGATCGAAAGCTGCGCATGGAGCTTGTCGGACACGGCGCGCTCGATGCGCGGGCGGAATTCGTCGATGCGGGGCAGCAGCACGTAGCGCAGCCCGAGGAAGGCGCCGGCCGCGACGAAGTAGGTGCCGATCCCGGCTGCCAGCGTCACCTTGAACACGCGACGCAGGACCGGATGATCGTGCTTCGGAGGTCCCGCTTCGGGCGCAGCTACGGCGGATTCCTGACGGTCGGACATGCGGCGGACGGGCGGCGATATGGTAGTTTTGCAGATTGACGTTGAAATGTATCACAGGGGTTCGTGCCGGCGGCCGTTGGGGGCAGCGCGGCACGGGCTTTCCGGCGCGCGGTGTCGCGACGGGCGCATGCGCGTCCGGCGAGGCCGCGCCGAGTCCATGGGGCCGGCGGCAGCGGGGCGCGTACGCGCCGGCCCGCCGCCGCCGGCCTTTTCGCCAGGCCCGTTTCTCGATGACCGACGCTTCCGCCCTGATCAGCACGTCCTATTCCCGCTACCTTGCCCGCGCGGCGGCCGCCCGGCCCGCGCTGGCCGAGCAGATCGCCGCGTGGGCGGCCGCGCCGCTCGGCCGCGCGCAGCTCGACGCGCGTCTCACCGCGCTGCTCGCGACGCCGGCCGGCGCCGCCGCGCCGGGCGACGAGCAACTGAAGCGCGCGTTGCGGCAGTTGCGCGCCGAGGCGTTCGGCGCGGTCGCCGAGCGCGACCTGCGCGGGCTCGCGGACGTCGCCGAGGTCACGGGCGCGATGACCGATCTCGCCGAAGTGGCCGTGCAGCGCTCGCTCGCGCTGCTGTCGGCCGAACTCGAGGCGCAGTACGGCGAGCCGCGCGGCGCCGACGGTCAGCGCGTCGTGCTCGGCGTGGTCGGGATGGGCAAGCTCGGCGGCCGCGAGCTGAACGTGTCGTCGGACATCGACCTGATCTTCGTGTACGAGGACGACGGCGAGACCACCGGCGGCGCGCGTTCGCCGCTGTCCACGCAGGAATACTTCACGCGGCTCGGCCGGCGCCTGATCGGCGTGCTGTCCGAGGTCACGGCCGACGGCTACGTGTTTCGCGTCGACATGCGGTTGCGCCCGAACGGCGATTCGGGGCCGCTCGTCTGCAGCATCGGCATGCTCGAGGAATATTTCTACGTGCAGGGGCGCGAGTGGGAGCGCTATGCGTGGATCAAGGGGCGGCTCGTGTCGGAAGGCGACAGCGACGCCGCGCAGCGGCTCGCGGCGCAGCTCGAATCGATCGTCAAGCCGTTCGTCTACCGGCGCTATCTCGATTTCGGCGTGATCGGCGCGATCCGTTCGCTGCATCAGCAGATCCGGCACGAAGCCGCGCGGCGCGCGTCGATGCGCCCGGACAAGGCCGACGACATCAAGCTCGGGCGCGGCGGGATCCGCGAGATCGAGTTCAGCGCGCAGGTGTTCCAGCTGATCCGCGGCGGCCAGGATGCGGGATTCCGCGTGCGGCCGACGCTCGCGGTGCTGCGGCATGCGCAGGCCCGCGGGCTGATCGGCGACGACGTGCGCGCGCGCCTCGCCGACGCCTACAATTTCCTGCGCACGCTCGAGCACCGGCTGCAGTACCGCAACGACGCGCAGACGCACGCGATGCCGGTCGAGCCCGACGAGCGCGCGGCGCTGGCCGCGTCGCTCGGTTTTGCCGACTATGCGGCGCTGATGACGGTGCTGGACGAACACCGGAACTTCGTCGAGGCGCAGTTCGACCAGATCTTCGCGGACAAGGTGAAGGGCGGCGGCCCTTGCACGGCGGGTGACGACACGGCGGCCGCGTGGATCTGGAGCGGCGCGCTGGCCGACGACGGCGAGGACGACGCGCTGGTCGCGCGCCTCGACGGCCTGGGCTTCGCCGATCCGGCCGCCGTGCTCGCGCGGCTGCGCGCGGTCTGGCAATCGTCGCGTTATACCGGGCTGCCGGAAAAGAGCCGGCAGCGCTTCGACAGCGTCGCGCAGCGGGCGCTCGATGCCGCGCCGAAGATCGACGCCGCGCGCCGCGACGACACGATCGTGCGCCTGTTCGACCTGCTGGAGACGGTCAGCCGGCGCGGCGTCTATCTGGCGCTGCTGACCGAATATCCGGCCGCGCTCGACCGCGTGCTGTCGGTGCTCGGCGCGACGCGCTGGGGCGGCGGCTACCTGATCCGCCACCCGCAACTGCTCGACGAGCTGCTCGACGACGAGGCGATCGCGAGCCCGTTCGACTGGCCCGCGTTCAAGGATGCGCTGCGCGCGCGGCTCGCGGCAGCCGACGGCCCCGAGCAGCAGATGGACCTGCTGCGCCACGCGCAGCACGCGGAGGTGTTCCGGATCCTGCTGATCGACCTGGCCGGGCAACTGTCGGTCGAGCACGTGAGCGACCGGCTGTCCGAGCTGGCCGACGCGGTGCTCGACGTGACGATCGAAGTCGTGTGGTCGCAGCTCGCGAAGCGCCATCGCGACGTGCCGAAGTTCGCGGTGATCGCGTACGGCAAGCTGGGCGGCAAGGAGCTCGGCTATGCGTCGGATCTCGACCTGATCTTCCTGTACGACGACCCGGACGAGCGCGCGGCGGACGTCTACACGACCTTCACGCGGCGCCTGATCACCTGGCTCACGACCGCGACCGGCGCGGGCGCGCTGTTCGACATCGACCTGCGTCTGCGGCCGAACGGCGAGGCCGGGCTGCTCGTCACCGATCTCGACGCGTTCCGCCGCTATCAACTGCGCGAGGGCGATGCGGCGAACACCGCGTGGGTGTGGGAGCACCAGGCGCTGACGCGCGCGCGCTACAGCGCGGGCGACGCGCAGATCGGCGCGGATTTCGAGGCGATCCGCCAGCAGGTGCTGACGACGCCGCGCGACGGGGCGGTACTCGCGAAGGAGATCGTCGACATGCGCGGCAAGGTGTTCGCCGGCCATCCGAACCACACCGAACTGTTCGACCTGAAGCACGATCGCGGCGGAATGGTCGACATCGAGTTCATCGTCCAGTACTGGGTGCTGCTGCATGCGTCGAGCGACGCCGAGCTGATCCGCAATACCGGCAATATCGCGCTGCTGCGCGAGGTCGCGCGTTTCGGGCTGATGGGCGAGGACGAGGCCGAGCGCGTCGGCGCCGCGTATCGCACGTACCGGAAGCTGCAGCACAAGCTGCGGCTCGACGGGATGGAGAAGGCGCGCGTCGATCCGGCGGTGGTGGCCGAAGAGCGCGCGGCCGTGACGGCGCTGTGGGCGCGGGTGTTCGGGGCGGTTGAAACGGGCGTTTGAGTTGAGTGTTTGAGGCGGGTGTGCGAATCGACGGGCAGTGCGGGCGCGATCGGGAGGCCGCTTCTCGCAAAAAAAGACCGGTGCGTGCGCCGGTCTCTTTGTATTCAGCCGTGGGGTGTCGAGGTCAGGCCGCCAGCATTTCCTTCGCGTGCTTGCGCGTGGTGGCCGTGATTTCGAGCCCGCCGAGCATCCGCGCGACTTCCTCGACGCGGCTCGCCTTGTCGAGCGGGATGACCGACGACACGGTGCCGCCGCGTTCGTCGGCGCCCTTCGCCACCTGGAAATGATGGTCGCCGCGCGCGGCGACCTGCGGCAGGTGCGTCACGCACAACACCTGGCGCTCGCGCCCGAGCTGGTGCAGCAGGCGGCCGACCACTTCGGCGACGCCGCCGCCGATCCCCGTGTCGACTTCGTCGAAGATCAGGGTCGGCGTCGGGCTCGCCGCGCTGGCGATCACCGCGAGCGCGAGGCTGATCCGTGCGAGTTCGCCGCCGGATGCGACTTTCGCGAGCGGTCGCAGCGGCACGCCCGGGTGCCCGGCCACGCGGAATTCGACCTGCTCGAGCCCGTGCGGGCCGCCGTCGGCGAGCGGCACGAGCGCGACTTCGAAGCTGCCGCCCGCCATCGACAGCTCCTGCATGCCGGCCGTGACGGCCGTGCCGAGCGCCTTCGCGGCCTGCGCGCGCGCCTTCGACAGGCGCCTGGCGTCGGCGAGATAGGCTTCCCGCGCCTTTGCCTGCGCGGCTTCGAGCGCGCCGAGATCGGCGGCCGCGTCGAGCGCGGCGAGCTGGGCGCGGCGCGCCGCATGCTCTTCGTGCAGCGTGTCGGGCGGCAGCCGGAACTTGCGGGCGGTCGAGTGCAGCGCGTCGAGCCGCGTTTCGACCTGCGCGAGCCGCTCCGGGTCGAGATCGACGCGCTGCGCATAGTGCGACAGCGAATAGACGGCTTCCTGCAACTGGATCTCGGCCGGCTCCAGCGACGCGAGCGCATCGCCGAGCGCGGTGTCGTAGTCGGCCAGGCCGCGCAGCTTCGACACGATCGCGCCGAGCTGCGCGAGCATCGCGTCGTCGGACTCGGACAGCGCGTTGAGCGCGCCGCGCACGCCTTCGATCAGGTTCGCCGAATGCGACAGGCGCTTGTGTTCGTTACTGACTTCGTCCCATTCGCCGGCTTGCGGCGCGAGCTTGTCGAGTTCGGCGAGCTGCCACGCGAGCTTTTCTCGTTCGAGCTGCAATTCGCGCTCGTGCGCCTTCGCCGCATCGATCGCCTGCGTCGCGTCGCGCCACACGCGCCACGCGCGCGCGACGTTCGCGGCATCGGCGACGAGCCCCGCGTGCGTGTCGAACAGCTCGCGCTGCGCGTCGGGCCGCATCAGCAACTGGTGCGCGTGCTGGCCATGGATGTCGACGAGCATCTCGCCGAGTTCGCGCAGTTGCGCGAGCGTCGCGCTGGTGCCGTTGATGAAGGCCCGCGACCGGCCGTTCGCGTCGATCACGCGGCGCAGCATCACGGTGTCCTCGGCGTCGAACGCGTGTTCGTCGAGCCAGCGCGCGACGCGGTCGTGCGGCGTGAATTCGGCCGTGATGTCGGCGCGGCCGCAGCCGGTGCGCACGACGCTCGCGTCGGCGCGTTCGCCGAGCGCGAGGGCGAGCGCGTCGATCAGGATCGATTTGCCGGCGCCGGTTTCGCCGGAAAAGACGGAAAAGCCGCTGTCGAATTCGAGATCGAGCGCGGCGACGATGACGAAGTCGCGGATCGAGAGGTGGCGGAGCATGGTGTCGGGCGGAGCGGCGTCAGGACGCCTTGTCGTCTTCGTTCGATGCGTGTTCGTTCCAGTGCAGCTTCTTGCGCAGCGTCGTGAAGTAACTGTAGCCGATCGGGTGCAGGAACGGCACCGTGTGTTTCGAGCGGCGCACCTCGATCGTGTCGTTCAGCTCGAGCGACGTGAACGACTGCATGTCGAAGTTCACGTTGACGTCGCGGCCGCCGACGATCTGGATCGCGATCTTCGAATCGTCGGGCAGCACGATCGGCCGGTTCGACAGCGCGTGCGGCGCGATCGGCACGAGCACGATGCCGGCCAACTGCGGATGGAGGATCGGGCCGGCCGACGACAGCGCATAGGCGGTCGAGCCGGTGGGCGTCGCGACGATCAGGCCGTCCGAACGCTGGTTGTACATGTAGCGGCCGTCGACCGACGCGCGCAACTCGACCATCCCTGAGAAGCCGCTGCGGTTCACGACGACGTCGTTGAACGCGAGCGCGTGGTAGATCGGTTCGCCGTCGCGCATGATCCGCGCCTCGAGCAGCGAGCGCTCCTCGCGCTCGAACTTGCCGGCCAGCAGCACGGGAACGAGCGCGTGCATGTCGGATGCCGCGATGTCGGTGATGAAGCCGAGCCGACCGTGGTTGATCCCGATCAGCGGTGTCCGGTATGGCGCAAGCTGGCGGCCGATGCCGAGCATCGTGCCGTCGCCGCCGAGCACGATCGCCACGTCCGCTCGCGCCCCAATTTCGGCCGGGGTGAGCGCCGGGTAGCCGGCGATGCCGATTTCGCGAGCGGTGTCGCCTTCGAAGACCACTTCGAAGCCAAGCTTGGCGATGCTGTCCGCCAGCGTGGCGAGCGGTTCGGCGATGCCGGGCGTGTTGCTCCGGCCGACGAGCGCGACAGTACTGAACTGATTACCGGTTTTCATGCCGGCATTACACCATAGCTCGTTGACGAAAAGAACCGGCAGTGCGCCGGCGGGGCCGGATCGGGCCGGCCCGCGCAACGGTGGTTGACGCCACTCGCCGCGCTCGCGCCGTTGCGCTAAAATTTTCCACCATGCTAGATCCTCGCGCACGAACCCTCCTGAAAACCCTGATCGAACGGTATATCGCCGACGGTCAGCCGGTCGGATCGCGCACGTTGTCCCGTTACTCCGGGCTCGAGCTGAGCCCGGCGACGATCCGCAACGTGATGTCCGACCTGGAGGAGCTCGGCCTCGTGTCGAGCCCGCACACGTCGGCCGGCCGCGTGCCGACGCCGCGCGGCTACCGGCTGTTCGTCGATACGATGCTGACGGTCGAGGCGCCGATCGACGCCGAGGCCGTCGCCCGCCAGGTGCAGAACACGCTGCAGGCCGGCGAGCCGCAGCAGCGGGTGGTCGCCGCCGCCGCGAGCGTGCTGTCGAACCTGTCGCAATTCGCGGGCGTCGTGCTGACGCCGCGCCGCAGCCACGTGTTCAAGCAGATCGAGTTCATGCGCCTGTCCGACAAGCGCATCCTGCTGATCATCGTCACGCCCGAGGGCGACGTGCAGAACCGCATGCTCGCGACGCCGCGCGACTATTCGCCGTCGCAGCTGACCGAGGCGTCCAACTACATCAATGCGCATTTCGCCGGGCTGTCGTTCGACGAGGTGCGCCGCCGCCTGCGCGACGAAATCGACCAGTTGCGCGGCGACATGACCACGCTGATGCACGCGGCCGTGACGGCCAGCACCGAGGTGCCCGACACGGAGGACACCGTGCTGATTTCCGGCGAGCGCAACCTGCTCGAAGTGGCGGATCTTTCGTCCGACATGGCGCGGCTGCGCAAGCTGTTCGACGTATTCGACCAAAAGACGGGCCTCCTGCAGTTGCTCGACGTGTCGAGCCACGCCCAGGGCGTGCAGATCTTCATCGGCGGCGAATCGACGCTCGTGCCGATCGAGGAAATGAGCGTCGTCACCGCGCCGTACGAGGTGAACGGGCAGATCGTCGGCACGCTCGGCGTGATCGGCCCGACCCGGATGGCGTACAACCGCGTGATACCGATCGTCGACATCACCGCGCGGCTGCTGTCGCTCACGCTGAGCCAGCAGTAACCGCGGCAGCCGACGCCGTTCCGCCATCGTGCCGCGGCGTCGTGCGCGCCGCCAGTCGGCCGATCGGCCAGCCGACCCGATCGAGACGGCCCGCTATAATTGAGGGCCGTCCGGTCCCGTGCCCCGAGCACGTTCTTGCCCATGCGTTTCGATCTTGAGCCGCCTTCGAGCGTCGCGGCCGCCCATCGCGTCGGTGTGCTGCTGATCAATCTCGGCACGCCCGACGCGCCCACGCCGCGCGCGGTGCGGCGCTACCTGGCCGAATTCCTGTCGGATCCGCGGGTCGTCGAAATCCCGCAGGCCGTCTGGCAGGTGCTGCTGCGCACGCTGATCCTGCCGCTGCGCGGCCGTGCGTCCGCGAAGAAATACGCGGCCGTCTGGATGCCCGAGGGTTCGCCGCTGCGCGTGTACACCGAGCGCCAGACCGACAGCGTGCGGCATCTGCTCGTGTCGAACGGCTATCACGTGATGGTCGATTACGCGATGCGCTACGGCAGCCCGAACATTGCGCACGCGCTCGCGCAGTTCAAGCGCGCGGGCGTCGAGCGCGTGCTGCTGATGCCGATGTATCCGCAATACTCGGCGTCGACCACGGCCACCGCGTTCGATGCCGCATTCGCCGCGCTCGCGCGCATGCGCAATCAGCCGGAAGTGCGCACGGTGCGGCACTACGCCGACCATCCGGCCTATATCCACGCGCTGGCCGAGCAGGTGCGCCAGTACTGGGCGCAGCACGGCCGGCCCGATTTCGCGGCCGGCGACAAACTCGTGCTGAGTTTCCACGGCGTGCCGAAGCGCACGCTCGATCTCGGCGACCCGTATCACGACCAGTGCCAGCAGACGGGCGCGTTGCTGACGGCCGCGCTCGGGCTGTCGGGCACCGAATGCCGCGTCACGTTCCAGTCGCGCTTCGGCAAGGCCGAATGGCTGCAGCCGTACACCGCGCCGACGCTGCGCGAATTCGGCGAGGCCGGCGTGCGGCGGGCCGACGTGTTCTGTCCCGGCTTCACGGCCGACTGCCTGGAGACGATCGAGGAAATCGGCATGGAAGTGCGCGATGAATTCCTCGCCGGCGGCGGCAAGACCTTCCACCGGATTCCGTGCCTGAACGGCGCGTCCGCGTGGATCGGCGCGCTCGGCGAGATCGTCGCGGAGAACCTGCAGGGCTGGCCGGTCAAGGCCGCGCAGGCTGAAACGGTAAGCTGAGATGAAACGATTCCCACGCTCGCTACGTCCGCTGTTCCCCAAGAGAGCGGTGCGCCGCCCACGGCCGGCTTTGCAAAGCCGGCCGGCTACGCAGGCGCGGAGCGATGCGCTGCGAATTCCCTGCTACGCCCTTGGGGCGGCCCGGCGGAGGCCGACATGAACTACAAGATTTCGACGGAGCCAGGTGCGAAGCTGCGCATCGACAAATGGCTGTGGGCGGCCCGGTTCTTCAAGACACGCTCGCTCGCGACCGATGCGGTCGACAAGGGGCACGTGAAGATCGGCGGCGCGGCGGTCAAGCCGGCGAAGGACGTGCGGGTGGGCGACGAGGTCGAGATTGCGATCGACGGCATCGTCTGGCACATTGCCGTGCTGGGCGTGTGCGACGTGCGCGGGCCCGCGAGCGTCGCGCAGACGCTCTATGCGGAAACGGAAGCAGGGCGGGCCGCGCGGCTCGCCGAACTGGAGCGGCGCCGCACGTATCGCGAGCCGGCGGCCGAGTTGCACGGCCGGCCGACGAAACGCGACCGGCGCATCATCGACAGATTTTCTGGTGGGAGCTGAACATCTGGTCGAACGTCGCCCGCACGCTTCCGTATTCGGTCGTGCGATCGGTGACGGCTCCCGACAGGCAGATGGTGGTGGTGCCGGCAATGAGTACCAGCGCGACCACCGATATCGCAAAGGTCAGTTTCACGGTACTCCCCTCGAGAACAAGGGTGAAAACGGCGGCAGGTGGATGTCGGGCGACGGTCGGCTAAGGGTAAACACGCTTTACGACGCCTGAATGGAGTGTAGTGCAGCCGGCCTGTGCGGAGCTAGTACTGGGCGGGTAAGCGTTGTTACAGGCCGTTTCGCCCGATCGGGCGGACTATGCGACGCCTGCACCCGAAAACGCTCGGTTGTTTCGCGGCATTGGCGAATGCCGGCGAAAGACCCTCTTGAAATCGCAGTTTTCGCCCTTATTTGCACCAGTAATGTGCGGTGCCGCCGAGTATACGTCCGGCGGTCGCCGATTTGGCTTCAACCTCTAATCGACTTTCAGCGACATGGAAAACACGCAAGAGAATCCGGCTACCCAATCGGGCGAAGACATCGGCAGCGAGAAGCAGGCGGCGCAAGGCGCCGCACCCGCCGCCGAAGCTGCCGACGCGGCGCTCGCGGAGGCTCAAGCCAAGGTCGCCGAGCTCCAGGAAAGCTTCCTGCGGGCGAAGGCCGAAACCGAGAACGTGCGCCGCCGCGCGCAGGACGACGTGTCGAAGGCACACAAGTTCGCGATCGAGAGCTTCGCGGAACACCTGCTGCCGGTGCTGGACAGCCTGGAAGCGGCCGTCGGCGATACCTCCGGCGACATCGCGAAGGTGCGCGAAGGCGTCGAGCTGACGCTGCGCCAACTGACGAGCGCGCTCGAGAAGGGCCGCGTCGTCGCGATCAACCCGGTTGGCGAGAAGTTCGATCCGCATCAGCACCAGGCCATTTCGATGGTGCCGGCCGAGCAGGAGCCGAACACCGTCGTCACGGTGCTGCAAAAGGGCTACATGATCGCCGACCGCGTGCTGCGCCCCGCGCTCGTCACCGTCGCGCAGTCGAAGTAAGGCAGCGGAGATGGTGCCCGCCGGCGTCGATCCGGCCGCGTTCGACGCGTTCGACATGCAGGCGCTCGACGCCGGCACGTTCGACGCGGCCATCGACGGCGCGGGCGATGCGCTGGCGGTGGTGTTCTTCTGGGGCGTCGACTGCTTCAACTGCGAGATCGCGAAGAAGGCGATGCTTGCCCAGCCGGCCCCGATCCGCGCGCTGGATTTGAAGTGGTTCCATTGCAACGTGTACGAACACCCTCAACTGGGGCGCCGCTTCGGGCTGCACGGCGTGCCGACGTGGTTCTTCTTCCACCGCGGCAAGCGGCTGGGCCGCGCGACCGGCTGGCATGGCCTCGCGCAGTTCCAGGCCGCCGTCGCGGCGGCACGCGCGAAGATCGTATCGGGCGGCGATCCGTCGGGCGGCGATCCGTCGGGCGGCGATCCGTCGGGTGCGATCCGCTAGCCGGCGGCGATTGAAAAAATTTAATATCCGCATCGCTCGTCGGGTCTTGAAAACGGATCGGACGGACGCATTTCGGGAACAGAGTTGAATTCTGGCGTGCGAAACCGCCCAAAAACGCGGGGTTTCGTGCAGCAAACAAGCATTTCTGGAGATTAGGAAAAAATGGGAAAGATCATCGGTATTGACCTTGGCACCACGAACTCGTGCGTCGCCATCATGGAAGGCAACCAGGTCAAGGTCATCGAGAACTCGGAAGGCACGCGCACCACGCCGTCGATCATCGCGTACATGGACGACAACGAAGTGCTCGTCGGCGCGCCGGCCAAGCGCCAGTCGGTGACCAACCCGAAGAACACGCTGTTCGCGGTGAAGCGCCTGATCGGCCGCCGCTTCGAAGAGAAGGAAGTCCAGAAGGACATCGGCCTGATGCCGTACTCGATCATCAAGGCCGACAACGGCGATGCATGGGTCGAGGCGCACGGCGAAAAGCTCGCGCCGCCGCAAGTGTCGGCCGAAGTGCTGCGCAAGATGAAGAAGACGGCCGAAGACTACCTCGGCGAGCCGGTCACGGAAGCCGTGATCACGGTGCCGGCGTACTTCAACGACAGCCAGCGCCAGGCGACCAAGGACGCCGGCCGCATCGCGGGCCTCGAAGTCAAGCGGATCATCAACGAGCCGACGGCGGCCGCGCTCGCGTTCGGTCTCGACAAGGTCGAGAAGGGCGACCGCAAGATCGCCGTGTACGACCTCGGCGGCGGCACGTTCGACGTGTCGATCATCGAGATCGCGGACGTCGACGGCGAAATGCAGTTCGAAGTGCTGTCGACCAACGGCGACACGTTCCTCGGCGGCGAAGACTTCGACCAGCGCATCATCGATTACATCATCGGCGAGTTCAAGAAGGAGCAGGGCGTCGACCTGTCGAAGGACGTGCTCGCGCTGCAGCGCCTGAAGGAAGCCGCCGAAAAGGCGAAGATCGAGCTGTCGTCGGGCCAGCAGACCGAAATCAACCTGCCGTACATCACGGCGGACGCATCGGGCCCGAAGCACTTGAACCTGAAGATCACCCGCGCGAAGCTGGAAGCGCTGGTGGAAGACCTCGTCGAGCGCACGATCGAACCGTGCCGCATCGCGATCAAGGACGCAGGCGTCAAGGTGTCGGACATCGACGACGTGATCCTGGTCGGCGGCCAGACGCGCATGCCGAAGGTCATGGAGAAGGTGAAGGAGTTCTTCGGCAAGGATCCGCGCCGTGACGTGAACCCGGACGAAGCCGTCGCGGTCGGCGCGGCGATCCAGGGCCAGGTGCTGTCGGGCGACCGCAAGGACGTGCTGCTGCTCGACGTGACCCCGCTGTCGCTCGGTATCGAGACGCTCGGCGGCGTGATGACGAAGATGATCAACAAGAACACGACGATCCCGACGAAGCACGCTCAGGTGTACTCGACGGCCGACGACAACCAGGGCGCCGTGACGATCAAGGTGTTCCAGGGCGAACGCGAAATGGCGGCGGGCAACAAGCTGCTCGGCGAGTTCAACCTCGAAGGCATCCCGCCGGCACCGCGCGGCGTGCCGCAGATCGAAGTGACCTTCGACATCGACGCGAACGGCATCCTGCACGTCGGCGCGAAGGACAAGGCGACCGGCAAGGAAAACAAGATCACGATCAAGGCGAACTCGGGCCTGTCCGAGGCTGAAATCGACCAGATGATCAAGGACGCGGAAGCGAACGCAGCGGAAGACCACAAGCTGCGCGAGCTGGCCGATTCGCGCAACCAGGGCGACGCGCTGGTCCACAGCACGAAGAAGGCGCTGACCGAGTACGGCGACAAGCTGGACGCGGGCGAGAAGGAAGCGATCGAAGCGGCGCTGAAGTCGCTCGAGGACGCGCTGAAGGACACGTCGGCCGACAAGGCGGCGATCGACGCGAAGGTCGAGGAGCTCGGCAAGGTCTCGCAGAAGCTCGGCGAGAAGATGTACGCCGACATGCAGGCCCAGCAAGCGGGTGCGGCAGGCGCAGCCGGTGCGACGGAAGGCGCGGCCCATGCAGGTGGTGCGCAACAGGCTGCCGACGACGTCGTCGACGCCGAGTTCAAGGAAGTGAAGAAGGACTAAGCCGGGTAGCAATGGCACCGTACGCCGCGCGCAAAAACGCGCGCGGCGCGACCGACCAGCGGCTGAAAAGCGGTCTGTCTTTCCTTCCGGATGGCCGGATCGACTCCACGCCTGGCGGGCCTTGCGGCCCTCCGGGCACATTTGTTTTTTGGCGGGTGCTGCGCGAGCCGTCCGCGGACGGTGCAGCGCCAGACGAGTCGAGAGACTTTACTGCGGGCGAAAGGAGCCGCCGCGTGCGCGATGCGTGGCGGCACAGTGAATCGATATGGCGAAACGGGATTACTACGAGGTTCTGGGCGTCGCGAAGAATGCGAGCGACGACGAAATCAAGAAGGCATATCGCAAGCTTGCGATGAAGTATCACCCTGACCGCAATCCGGACAGCAAGGATGCGGAAGAGCATTTCAAGGAGGTGAAGGAAGCCTATGAAATGCTGTCGGATGGTCAGAAGCGGGCCGCGTACGACCAGTACGGGCACGCGGGCGTCGATCCGAACATGGGCGGTGCGGGTGCACAAGGCTTCGGCGGCTTCGCGGATGCGTTCGGCGACATCTTCGGCGACATCTTCGGTCAGGCCGCGGGCGGCGCCGCGCGCGGCGGCCGCGGCGGCCCGCAGGTGTACCGCGGCGCCGACCTGCGCTACAGCATGGAAATCACGCTCGAGCAGGCCGCGCACGGTTACGACACGCAGATCCGCGTGCCGAGCTGGGTGTCGTGCGACGTCTGCCACGGGTCGGGCGCGAAGCCCGGCACGAAGCCGGAAACCTGCCCGACCTGTCACGGCCAGGGCACGGTGCGGATGTCGCAAGGCTTCTTCAGCATCCAGCAGACCTGCCCGAAGTGCCATGGCACGGGCACCTACATCCCCGAGCCGTGCGCGCATTGCCACGGGTCGGGCAAGGTGAAGGAAACCAAGACGCTCGAAGTGAAGATCCCGGCCGGGATCGACGACGGGATGCGGATCCGCTCGGCCGGCAACGGCGAGCCGGGCATCAACGGCGGGCCGCCGGGCGACCTGTACGTCGAGATCCACATCAAGCCGCACGCGGTGTTCGAGCGCGACGGCGACGATCTCCACTGCCAGATGCCGATTCCGTTCACGACCGCCGCACTCGGCGGCGAGATCGAGGTGCCGACGCTGGCGGGCCGCGCGTCGTTCCCGGTGCCGGAAGGCACGCAGTCGGGCAAGACGTTCCGCTTGCGCGGCAAGGGCATCAAGGGGCTGCGTTCGAGCATCGCGGGCGATCTGTACGTGCACGTGCAGGTCGAGACGCCCGTGAAGCTGACCGACACCCAGCGCGACCTGCTCAAGCAGTTCGAGAAGTCGCTGGCCGAGGGCGGCGCGCGTCACAGCCCGCAGAGCAAGAGCTGGTTCGACCGTGTGAAGAGCTTCTTCGAGTAACGGCATGACTGAAGGCAACGAGAGCGCGTCGTTCGCGCTCTTGGACGATTGCGACTCGACCGCGTCCGCGCGGTCGAGTCGTTTGTATTCGGGCTTCGTGCGCGAACGCGTGTGCACGGACCCGGCGCAGCTCGACGCCATCGATGCGGCGGTGGCGCAGGATCTGCGCGACGGGCTGCATGCGGTCGTCGTCGGCGATTACGAATTCGGACGCAACCTGCAAAAAGCGCAGCCGGGCCATGCCCCGCTGCGCTTTTTGCTGTTCGCGCGCTGCGAGCGGCTGTCGCGCGACGAAGTCGACGCGTGGCTCGCGCGGCAGGACGGCGGCGGCACGCCGTCGATCGCGGGTGTCGCACATGTCTCGAAGAGCGTGTCGCGCGATGCGTTCGACGCGGCGATCGCCGCGGTGCACGACGCGTTGCGCGTGGGCGATTCGTATCAGGTCAATTACACGTACCGGCTGAATTTCGACGTGTTCGGCACGCCGCTCGCGCTGTACCGGCGGCTGCGCGCGCGCCAGCCGGTGCGGTACGGCGCGCTGATCGCGCTGCCCGACGGCGCATGGGTCGTATCGTGCTCGCCCGAGCTGTTCGTCGAGAAGCACGGCGACGTGCTGCGCGCGCGGCCGATGAAGGGTACGGCGCCGCGTTCGGCCGATCCACGTGAAGACGCGGCGGCCGCCGCATTCCTCGCGAGTGATCCGAAGAATCGCGCGGAAAACGTGATGATCGTCGACTTGCTGCGCAACGACGTGTCGCGGATCGCGCGCACGGGCACCGTCGAGGTGCCGGCGCTGTTCTCGGTCGAGCCGTATGCATCTGTGTGGCAGATGACGTCGACTATCGAGGCCGGCTGGCGCGACGGCACCACGTTCGCGCAGATGCTGCGCGCGCTGTTCCCTTGCGGGTCGATCACGGGCGCGCCGAAGTACAAGACGATGCAGTTGATCGACACGATCGAGTCGACACCGCGCGGGCTCTATACGGGGGCGATCGGCTGGCTCGACGCGCCGACGAAGGGCGCGGACGATGCGCTGCACGGCGCGGCGGCCGGTTGCGGCGATTTCTGCCTGTCGGTGGCGATCCGGACGCTGACGCTCGATGCGGACGGCATCGGCAACGACACGGACAGTCCGGGCACCGCCACCACGGCAGCCAGCCGGCGACGCGGCACGATGGGCGTCGGCGCGGGCATCGTGCTCGACAGCGTCGCGGCCGACGAATATGCGGAGTGCGAATTGAAAGCGCGATTCCTGACGGACGCCGATCCCGGCTTCCAGTTGTTCGAAACGACGGCCGCCACGCGGGCGGACGGCATCCGCCATCTCGAACGCCATCTCGCGCGGCTGCAACGCAGCGCGGACGCGTTCGGCTTCCGTTTCGACGCTGACGCGCTACGCCGCGAGATCCACGCCCGCTGCGCGGCGCTCGACGGCGACGGCGCGTACCGGATGAAGCTTGCGCTCGCGAAGGACGGTACGATCGAGATCGTCGCGGCGCCGCTCAAGCCGCTGCCGGCGGGGCCGGTCGGTGTGCTGCTGGCTTCCGCGCACGGCTTCGCGCCGACTCGAGCCGACGATGCACTGCTGCTGCACAAGACCACGCGCCGCGCCGAATACGACCGCGCGTGGCAGGCGGCGGAGGCGCTCGGCGGGTTCGACATGCTGTTCGTCAACGAGCGCGGCGAGGTGACGGAAGGCGGGCGCTCGAACCTGTTCGTGAAGCTCGACGGCCAGTGGGTGACGCCACCGCTGGCGTGCGGCGTGCTGCCGGGCGTGATGCGCGGCGTGCTGCTCGACGATCCGGCATTCGGGGCAGTGGAGCGCGTCGTCACGCTTGGCGATCTGGCACGCGCGCAAGCGCTGTTGCTGACCAATGCATTACGTGGGGCGCTCGATGCGCTGCTGAAGTGACGATGTGATGGAGCGGGCGCCGTATGCTTGCTCCAGTGTCACGAACTCGGTGATCCAAGCAGCGCACAAACGAAAAAGCGCGGCGCCCTGTAAAGGGCGTCGCGCTTTTTTACATCCAGCCGGCGACGTCAGAACGAGTGTTCCGGGCCTGGAAACGACCGATTCTTCACCGCGCTCACATACGCTTCGACGGCCGCCTGAATAGTCGGCTGTCCGTGCATGAAATCCTTCACGAAGCGCGGCCGCTTGCCGGGAAAAACGCCGAGCATGTCGTGCAGCACGAGCACCTGCCCCGAGCAGTCGACGCCGGCGCCGATGCCGATCGTCGGAATCTTCAGCATGTGCGTGACTTCGGCCGCGACGAGCGTCGGCACCGCTTCGAGCACGACGAGCTGCGCACCGGCGTCCTCGATCGCGCGCGCGTCGCGCAGCAGTTGCGCGGCGCCGGCCTCGGTCTTGCCCTGCACCTTGAAGCCGCCGAACGCATGCACCGACTGCGGCGTGAGGCCGAGGTGCGCGCACACGGGCACCGAGCGTTCGACGAGGAAGCGGATCGTATCGGCGAGCCATTCGCCGCCTTCGAGCTTGACCATCTGCGCGCCCGCGCGCATCAGCTTGACCGCGTTCGCGAATGCGTCGACCGGCGTGCCGTACGTGCCGAACGGCAGATCGGCGACGACGAGCGCGCGCGGCTGCGCCCGGGCGACACACGCGGTGTGGTACGCGATGTCGTCGATCGACACGGGCAGCGTGGTCGCGTGGCCCTGCAGCACGTTGCCAAGCGAATCGCCGATCAGCAGCACGTCGGTGCCCGCGCGATCGAGCAGCGCGGAAAAGCTCGCGTCGTAGCACGTGAGCATCGCGATCTTCTCGCCGGCGTCGCGCATTGCCTGCAGCTTGGGTACCGTCACGGCAGGCCGGCTCGATTCCTGGAGATAGGTCATGGGAAATCCGGGTCGATGGGTGAGGAACGACAGGCGAGGACGCGTCAGCGCGTCGTCTCGCCCTTCACGAAGAATTCCTTGCGGCCGCGCATCGTCTCGATGCGCTCGACCAGCAGGGCGAGATCGTCGGGGGAATCCAGCGGGTTCAGGTGTTCGGCCGCGACCGTCAGGACCGGCGTGCGGTCGTAGTGGTAGAAGAATTCGTTGTACGCGTCGACGAGCGAGCGCAGGTACGCATCGCTGATCTGCAGCTCCATCGGCGTCCCGCGCTTCTGGATGCGCGAGAACAGCACTTCGGGGCTGGCCTGCAGGTACACGACGAGATCGGGCGACGGCGCCTGCGGCACGTCGACGTGCGTGGCGACCGAGCGGTACAGCTGCCACTCGTCTTCCGGCAGGTTCAGCCGCGCGAAGATGTCGTTCTTCTGCGGCATGAAATCGGCGATGACGGGGCGGCCCGTGTCGAGCGCGCCGATCAGCTCCCGCGCCTGCTGCGCGCGCTGCAGCGCGAACGACAGCTGCACGGGCAGCGCGTAGCGCGCGGTGTCGCGATAGAAACGTTCGAGGAACGGGTTGTCCTGCGGGCGCTCGAGCAGCGTCTGCATCGACCAGCGCTCGCCGAGCAGGCGCGCGAGCGTCGTCTTGCCGACGCCGATCGGGCCTTCGATCACGAGATAGCGGTGCGGGGCGCGCAGGTCGGGCGCGGTGACGGTCAGCGGAGTCGAGTTCATCGGCAGCGGGTCTTGTCGGCGTCTTCGCCGGCAGCGAGCGCCTTTTGCATCGGGCACTGGCAGGTTTGCACCTTTTCGACGCGCTGATCCGCGACGGCGGCGAGAAAGGCGTCGGCTCGGCCGCGCGCGGGGATGTCGAGCGCCGGCTCGATCTCGACGAGCGGCACGAGCGCGAAGGCGCGGTCGGTGAGGCGCGGGTGCGGGACGATCAGGTCGGGTTCGTCGATCGAATCGGCGCCGAACAGCAGGATGTCGAGGTCGAGCGTGCGCGGCGCATTGCGATACGGGCGCTCGCGGCCGAAGTGATGTTCGATCTTCTGGCAGAGCGCGAGCAGCTCGCGGGCCGACAGCGTCGTGTCGAGCTTGACGACGCAGTTGTAGTAGTCGTCGCCGCCCGCTTCGAACGGCGCCGTGCGATACAGGCTCGATTTGCCGAGGATCGAGATGGTGCGCTGCTGCGCGAGGCACACCACCGCGTCCTTCAGGGTCTGGCGCGCATCGCCGAGATTCGCCCCCAGTCCGATATATGCAACCGTCATGGCATCACTTCCTACGTCGTTCGCCGGCGCACGCGTCAGTCGTCGGAACCGCTCGCGGTATCGCTCGCGGTATCCGGCGCCTGCTCGGCGGCGCCTTCGCCCTGCTGGCGGTTTCGCGCCCCGCCGCGGCGGCGCCGCTTGCGGGGCGATTTTTCCTTCGAGCCGCCCTGCGTCAGCAAGGCCTCGCGAGCGGCCGCGTCGCCTTCGATGAAATCCGTCCACCACTGTCCGACTTCCGTATCGAGCTCGCCGGATTCGCAGCGTAACAGGAGGAAATCATACCCCGCTCTAAACCTTTGGTGTTCCAGCAGCCGCATCGCGCTGCGGCCCGAGCGTTTCTCCAGGCGCAGCTGCAGGCCCCAGATCTCGCGCATGTCGGCCGAGTAGCGCTTGTGGATCGCGAGTTTCTCGGTTTGCATGTCGAGCACGTCGTCCATCGCGCGATGGAGCGCCGGCACCGGGATTTCGCCCGCGGCCGTGTATTGCTCGAAGCGCTGGCGCATGTCGTGCCACAGCAGCGTCGCGAACAGGAAGCCCGGCGACACCGGCTTGCCGGCACGCACGCGCGCGTCGGTGTTGTTCAGCGCGAGCGTGATGAACTTCTCGCCCTGCGGCTGTTCGAGCACGACGTCGAGCAGCGGCAGCAGCCCGTGGTGCAGCCCTTCCCTGCGCAGCCGCTGCAGGCATGCGAGCGCGTGCCCCGACAGCAGCAGTTTCAGCATTTCGTCGAACAGGCGCGCGGCCGGCACGTTGTTGATCAGGTCGGCGAGCGCGTGGATCGGCTCGCGCGTATGCGGCTCGATCTCGAAGCCGAGCTTCGCCGCGAAACGCACGACGCGCAGCATCCGCACCGGATCCTCGCGGAAGCGGGTGGCCGGATCGCCGATCATCCGCAACAGGCGGGCGCGTACGTCGGCCATCCCGTCGTGATAGTCGAGCACCGTCTGCGTCGACGGGTCGTAGTACATCGCATTGATCGTGAAGTCGCGGCGCGCGGCGTCCTCGTGCTGCTCGCCCCACACGTTGTCGCGCAGCACGCGGCCGCTCGCGTCGACCGCGTGCGTGCGGCGATCGAGTTCGTCGCGCTTCAGGCGCCGCGGCGGCTCGGCCGTGGCCGCGGCGGCTTCGGGCGGCGCGTCGACCAGCGCGCGGAACGTCGATACCTCGATCAGTTCCTGGCCGAACTGCACGTGGACGATCTGGAAGCGGCGGCCGATCAGGCGCGCGCGGCGGAACAGGCGCTGCACCTCGGTCGGCGTCGCGTCGGTCGCGACGTCGAAGTCCTTCGGCGCGATGCCGAGCAGCAGGTCGCGCACCGCGCCGCCGACGATGAATGCACGAAAACCCGCCTGCTGCAGCGTGTCGGTCACGCGCACCGCGTTCTTCGAGATCAGCGCCGGGTTGATGCCGTGCACGCTGGCCGGCACGACGGTCGGCTCATGGTTGCTGCGCGGTTTTTTCGCGCCGCCGCCTCGGGCGCCCTTCGGGGCACGCGGGGCAGCAGGGGCCGCTTCGTCGGCCGGGGCCGCTGCGGAAGGCGTTTGCTCGGTTTCGTCCTGGCCGAGCAGCTTTCGAATGAATTTTTTGATCACGACGTTCAGAAGAGATCGAGGATACGCCAGCCGCGGGTGCTTGCATGCGCACGCAGTGTGTCGTCAGGGTTGGTCGCGATCGGGTCGGTGACTTTCTCGAGCAGCGGGATGTCGTTGTGCGAGTCGCTGTAGAAGTAGCTGTGCGCGAAGTCGTCCCAGTGCTTGCCGAGCGATGCGAGCCACGCTTCGGTGCGCACGATCTTGCCTTCGCGATAGCTCGGCGTGCCGGTCGGCCGGCCCGTGTACGGCGAATCGGGATGCCCGTCGGTCGTTTCGACCTCGCACGCGATCAGCGTGTCGACGCCGAACGCGGTCGCGATCGGGCGCGTGATGAATTCGTTGGTCGCCGTCACGACGCAGCACAGGTCGCCGGCATCGAGGTGCTGGCGCACGAGTTCGAGCGCGGCGGGCGTCATCGCGGGGCGGATCACCTCGTGCATGTACTGCTCGTGCCACTCGGCGAGCTGCGCGCGCGAATACTTCGCGAGCGGCGTGAGCATCGCCGTGAGGTACGCGTGGATGTCGAGCCGGCCGGCCTTGTAGTCGGCGAAGAACTGGTCGTTCTGACGCGAAAAGCTTTCCGCGTCGACGATGCCGAGCTTCACCATGAAGCGACCCCATTCGTGGTCGCTATCGGTCGGGATCAGCGTGTGATCGAGGTCAAAGAGTGCCAGATTAGTCATGGAAGCGCATTTTACTCGAAGCGGTTCGGGCCCGTGCCCGGTGGTGTGATGTCGTCGCCGGGGCGCGCGAGCATCCGGCGCAGCAGCGGCAGCGTGACCGCGCGTTTCTGCTCGAGCGAGAAGCGGTCGAGCGCGTCGAGCAACGCCATCAGGCTCGGCATGTCGCGGCGGAAATGGGTCAGCAGGTACGCGGCGATGTCGTCGGTGAGCGCGATGCCGCGCTCCTTCGCCGCGAGCTTGAGCACCGCGATCTTGCCGGCGTCGGACGGCGGCGACAGGTGGAACACGAGCCCCCAGCCGAGGCGCGTGCGCAGATCCTCGCGCACGTCGAGCGCGAGCGGCGCCGCCGGGCCCGCCGCGACGAACGCGCTCGACGGGTGCGCGCGCACTTCGTTGAACAGGTTGAACAGCGCGACCTGCTGCGTGTCGCTCATCCGGTCGCAGTCGTCGATCGCGTAGATGCCGATGCGCGGGTCGAACGTGAACGCGCCGAGCGGGCTTTGCGGCGTCAAGTAGCGCGCATAGCCGTACGACGCGTCGCTCACGAGCGCCTGCAGCAGGTGGGTGCGGCCGCTGCCCGGCTCGCCCCAGATGTAGAACGACCGGTCCGGCACGGGGCCGGCCGCGAGTGCGAGATCGAGCTTCTGCAGGCGCGTGACGAGCTCGTCGTTCTCGTCGCTCATGATGAAGTTGTCGAACGTGGCGGGCGGCGGCGTGCCGAGATCGAGCGTCAGTTGACGGGACACAGCAGTCACAATGCGGATCGGTTGAAAAAACGCGTGCCGTACGCCGGGCACGCGTGAGGGAAGGCGCCTCGGCTGGCTTCACGCGCGACCGTACGCACGGCGGCGCGGCGCGGGTTTCGGCGCGCCTCGCCCGGCGATGAAAACGGGGACGTGTTGACCAAGATGCAATCCCTGACGATTCGGTGCTGGGAATTCCGGCCAACGGGCCGGCTTCGGGTAAAATCGCATTTTACCGACCTTCTCGCATTCCCCCATGAATCCTCCGAAATCCGCTCCCGACGCTCAGGGTCTGTCCTATCGCGACGCAGGTGTCGACATCGACGCAGGCGACGCGCTCATCGACAAGATCAAGCCTTTTGCGAAGAAAACCCTGCGCGACGGCGTGCTCGGCGGCATCGGCGGGTTCGGCGCGCTGTTCGAAGTGCCGAAGAAGTACAAGGAGCCCGTGCTCGTGTCCGGCACCGACGGCGTGGGCACCAAGCTCAAGCTGGCCTTTCATCTGAACAAACACGACACCGTCGGCCAGGATCTCGTCGCGATGAGCGTGAACGACATCCTCGTGCAGGGTGCCGAGCCGCTGTTCTTCCTCGACTATTTCGCCTGCGGCAAGCTCGACGTCGACACGGCTGCAACCGTCGTCAAGGGCATCGCGCAGGGCTGCGAACTGTCGGGCTGCGCGCTGATCGGCGGCGAAACGGCCGAAATGCCGGGCATGTACCCGGACGGCGAATACGACCTGGCCGGCTTCGCGGTCGGCGCGGTCGAAAAGAGCAAGATCATCGACGGCGGCACGATCGCCGAAGGCGACGTCGTGCTGGGCCTCGCATCGAGCGGCATCCACTCGAACGGCTTCTCGCTCGTGCGCAAGATCATCGAGCGCGCGAATCCCGATCTGTCGGCCGATTTCCACGGCCGCTCGCTGGCCGACGCGCTGATGGCGCCCACGCGCATCTACGTGAAGCCGCTGCTCGCGCTGATGCAGAAGCTGTCGGTGAAGGGCATGGCGCACATCACCGGTGGCGGCCTCGTCGAGAACATCCCGCGCGTGCTGCGCGAAGGCCTCACCGCCGAGCTCGACCAGCACGCATGGCCGCTGCCGCCGCTGTTCAAGTGGCTGCAGGAGCACGGCGGCGTCGCCGATGCGGAAATGCACCGCGTGTTCAACTGCGGGATCGGGATGGCCGTGATCGTCTCGGCGGCCGATGCCGACGCAGCGATCGCCGACTTGACCGCCGCCGGCGAACAGGTGTGGAAGATCGGTACCGTGCGTGCGACCCGCGAAGGCGAGGCGCAGACGGTCGTGGTCTGACGCGTCGCAAGCAGATGCAGCAGGAAAAGCCGCCCGGAGTCGATCCGGGCGGCTTTTTTTTCGGGCGGTGCGCTGCGGTCCGGCAAGTGGGCGACGGGCAGGACGCGTTCGTCGGCGACGCTTCCGCCAGCCTGCCGCCGACGCTGGAGATCCGCCGGTAATCAGTCCGGCGTGCGCCCGTCGAGCACCCGTTCGAGCGCGTCAAGGGCGCGGGCCGTCGAATCCGGCGCGATGCAATCGACGACGATCCGCTCCGGCATCGCGCGCAGCCACGTGATCTGGCGCTTGCAGAGCTGGCGTGTCGCGAAAATGCCCTTGTCGCGCATCGTCCGGTAGTCGGTGTCGCCGTCGAGGAATTCCCATGCCTGCCGGTAGCCGACGCAACGCATCGACGGCAGGTCGGGATGGAGATCGTCGCGGCGCCGCAGCCGTTCGACTTCGTCGATGAAGCCTGCGTCGAGCATCGCGTCGAAGCGCCGCGCGATCCGTGCGTGCAGCACCGCGCGGTCCGACGGCTCGAGCGCGACCGGCACGAAGCGGTACGCGGCGGCGGCATCGTCCGTGCGGCGCGGCGCGGCGAGCAGCGCCGACATCGGCTGCCCGCTCAGCATGAAGACTTCGAGCGCCCGCTGAATCCGCTGAGAATCGTTCGGCGCGAGCCGCGCGGCCGTGTCGGGATCGACCTGCGCGAGCCGCGCGTGCAGCGCCGGCCAGCCGTCGCGCGCGGCGTCGGCGTCGAGTGCCGCGCGGATCTCCGGATCGGCGCCCGGCAGGTCGTTGAGCCCTTGCGTCAGCGCCTTGTAGTACAGCATCGTGCCGCCCGCGAGCAGCGGCGTGCGGCCGCGCGCGACGATCTCGCCGATCAGCCGCAGCGTGTCCGCGCGGAATTCCGCGGCCGAATACGCGTCGGCCGGGTCGATGATGTCGATCAGGTGATGCGGCACGCTCGCGCGCTCGTCGCGCGACGGTTTCGCGGTGCCGATATCCATGTCGCGGTAGACGAGCGCCGAATCGACGCTGACGATCTCGATCGGGCGGCGCGCGGCGAGCGCCAGCGCCGCGGCGGTCTTCCCCGAAGCGGTGGGGCCGAGCAGGCAGGCGATCGTCATCGGGCGGGACGGCGAAGCAGCGCTCATTGGCCGCGCATGAAGAGACGGTCGAGATCGTTCAGCGTGAGCTGATACCAGGTCGGCCGGCCGTGATTGCACTGGTCCGCGCGCTCGGTCGCCTCCATCTGGCGCAGCAGCGCGTTCATCTCGTCGAGCGTCAGGCGCCGGTTCGCACGCACCGCGTGATGGCACGCGAGCGTGCCGAGCAGTTCGTGCTGGCGCTCGGTGAGCACGCGCGAGCCGCCGAACGCGTGCAGGTCGGCGAGCACCGCGCGCGCGAGCGACTGCAGGTCGGCGTCCTTCAGCAGCGCCGGCACCGCGCGGATCGCGAGCGTGGTCGGCGACAGCACCGCGAGGTCGAAGCCGAGCGATTCGAGCGTGTCGCGCTCTTCCTCGACCGTGCCGATCTCGACCGGCGTGGCCGTCATCGAGATCGGCAGCAGCAGCGACTGCACGGCGACCGTACGGTCGGCGAGCGCGTTCTTGAACTGCTCGTACAGGATCCGCTCGTGCGCCGCGTGCATGTCGACGATCACGAGGCCGTACGCGTTCTGTGCCAGCACGTAGATCCCGTGGATCTGGCCGAGCGCGAAGCCGAGCGGCTGCTCGTCGTGCGTGCCGGCGGCGAGCGGCGACGCAGCGAAGCCCGGCAGCGGCGCGGCCGGTGCGTCGGTCGAATCGGCCGCATCGCGGGCGATGAGTGTCGTGCCGTCCGGCGTGCCCGCGCCGCTGTCCTTGCGGCCGAACAGCGCGTCGTAGAGCGCGAGCGGCTGCGCGACGGGCAGCGTGCCTTGCGTCATTCGCGCCTGACGCATCCAGGTGTTGCCGGACGACGAAGACGACGACGGCGACGAGAAGCCGCTGCCGCCGATTCCACCGCCGCCGATTCCACCGCCGCCGCCTGTCGCATGGCCCTGGCTTTGGCCGAGCGGCGTATCGAGGAACGATGCCGGCCCGCGCGGCGCGGGCTCGATATGCGCGGCATGGCCCCCCGCCGTGGTTTCCGGCGATGCGCCCGCATGGCGCGCGAGCGCCCGCTGGACCGCGTGGAACACGTACTGGTGGATCGAGCGCGAATCGCGGAACCGCACTTCGATCTTCGACGGATGCACGTTCACGTCGACGGCTTCGGGCGGCAGGTCGAGGAACAGCACGTACGACGGGTAGCGGTCGCCGTGCAGCACATCCTCGTACGCCGCGCGCACCGCGTGCGTCAGCAGCTTGTCGCGCACGAAACGGCCGTTCACGAAGAAATACTGCTGGTCGGCGCGCCCGCGGCTCGCGGTCGGCAGGCCGGCGCAGCCGTACACGGCGAGCGGGCCGGCCTGCTCGTCGAGCGGCAGGTGCGCGGTCGCGAAGCCGTCGCCGAGGATCTTCGCGACGCGCTGCGCCGGCTCGGTCGCGTTCCAGTGCTCGACGGCCTTGCCGTTGTGCAGCACCGAGATCGCGACGTCCGGCCGCGCGAGCGCGGCGCGGCGGATCATTTCGAGGCAGTGGCCGAATTCGGTCTGCTCGCTCTTCAGGAACTTGCGTCGCGCGGGCGTGTTGAAGTACAGCTCGCGCACCTCGATCGTCGTGCCGATCGAGCCGGCGGCGGGCGACAGCACGCCCGTCTGCGCATCGATCTTCATCGCATGCGCGGCATCGGCCGTCCGGCTCGTGATCGACATCTCGGCGACCGATGCGATCGACGCGAGCGCTTCGCCGCGAAAACCCAGCGTCGCGACCGCCTCGAGCTCCTCGAGCGAGCGGATCTTGCTGGTCGCGTGGCGCATCAGCGCGAGCGCCAGTTCGTCCGGCGGAATCCCGCAGCCGTCGTCGGTGATCGAGATGCGCTTGACGCCGCCTTCTTCCAGCACGATGCGCAGCGTCGTCGCGCCGGCGTCCATCGCGTTCTCGAGCAACTCCTTGACGACCGACGCCGGGCGTTCGACGACCTCGCCGGCGGCGATCTGGCTGATCAGCTGGTCGGGCAGGGGCTGGATCGCGCGCAGGGGGCGCGCGGCGGGGGCGGGCGCGGCGCCCGCGGCCGTTTCGGTGATATCGGACATGGCCGAATTATAGCGAGGCCGCGAACGCGTGCCGGGGCGGCCGGCGGTTACGTTTTTTCACGGCGCCTTAAGGTAGTTTCGGTATCATCACTGCGTTGCGCGCGCCAGCCTTGGCTGGCGGCCGCCTCGGCCATGTCTGGCCTGTTCCGGCCGTTCCGGCCCCATCGCCTTCGAGGAATCGCATTTGGATACGCTGCTGCATTTCGTCAACCTTGTCCTGCATATCGACGCTTTCCTCGGCGATTTCATCCGGCAGTACGGTGCGTGGGTCTATCTCGTGCTGTTCCTGATCGTGTTCTGCGAGACGGGCCTCGTCGTGTTCCCGTTCCTGCCCGGCGATTCGCTGCTGTTCATCGGCGGCGCGTTCGCGGCGACGGGCGAAATGAACGTCGGCCTGCTGATCGTGCTGCTGCTCGTCGCGGCGATTTCCGGCAACACCGTGAACTACCTGATCGGCCGCTGGGTCGGCCCGAAGGTGTTCAATACGCATATCCCGGTGCTCGAGCGGTTCCTCGATCGCGCCGCGCTGCAGAAGACCCACTCGTTCTACGACAAGCACGGCGGCAAGACGATCGTGCTCGCGCGCTTCATTCCGGTCGTGCGCACGTTCGCGCCGTTCGTCGCGGGGGCGTCGTCGATGAGCGTCGCGCGCTTCCAGTTGTTCAACGTGATCGGCGCGCTGGTGTGGGTGCTGCTGCTCGTGCTGCTCGGCTATTTCTTCGGCAACATCCCGTTCATCCGCCAGTACCTGAACGTGATCGTGCTGGTCGGGATCGGCGCGGCGATCGTGCCGGTCGCGCTCGGCGCGGTGTGGAAGCTCGTGCGCGGGCGGCGCTCGGACGAGGCGCCGAAGGCGGGCGGGCGCTGACGCGATGCGACGGGTTTCGACGCAATAGAAAAGCGTGGCGAGTGCCACGCTTTTTTTCGTCCGTGCGGTTCGGCCGCGGCTTTCGTCACGCGTTGCGATGCGAGACCGGCGTTTCGGGCGTCGGATAGCCGGCTTCGCGGAACGTATCGAGAATCACGCGGTTGGTGTCGCAATACACCTGCCAGTAGTTCTCCGGTTGGGTCGACGGGCGCACGAACAGCAGCGGGCCTTCCGGCGTGAACTGCAGCACGCCGACGTCCGGCGCCGGCACTTTCAGCACGTTCGGCACCAGCTGGATCTGCGTTTTCAGGCGGTTGATCGCATCGGCGGCGTCGACGCTGTTCGCGATCTTCGCGGTGAGGTCGACGCGGCGGTGCGGCGTCGCGCTGTAGTTCGCGATGTTGTCCGAGAAGATCTTGTTGTTGCCGACGATCGTCACGATGTTGTCGGCGGTGACGATCGTCGTGCCGAACAGGCCGAGCTCCTTCACGGTGCCCGTGACGCCGCCCGCGCTGATCACGTCGCCGATCTTGAACGGGCGCAGCACCTGCATGAACACGCCGGCGGCGAAATGCGCGAGCAGGCCGCCCCAGGCGGTGCCGATCGCGAGGCCGAGGCCGGCGAGCAGTGCGGCGAACGAGGTCGTCTGTACGCCGAAGATCTGCAGGATCGCGAGGATCAGCAGGATCGTGAGCAGCACGCCGACGACGGAGGTCAGGTAGTCGGTGAGCGTCGGGTCGACCTTGCCGCTGCGGCGAACGACCTTGCCGAGCAGGCGCGTACCGATGCGGATCGCCCAGCGGCCGACGAACCACAACACGATCGCGGCGAGGAGGTTGAGGCCGAAGTCGAGGCCGCGAGTCATCAGGAATTGCTGGGCGGTGGCGAGATCGATCATGCGTTCTCCGAAGTCGAGGGTAAAAGGGCGGCGCATGCACCGGGATGGGAGGCGCTTTTATAACCTGACCTTTGAGCGCCGGGCAACCGGGCTGACATTGGTTGACGTAATGAAAAGCGGGCAGGACGTGGGTGCGCCGCGCCGGGCGGAATGGGAGGTCGACCGGTTTTCGGTCAGATCGTGTCGCGGTGGCCGACGATGGCCCGGTTCGCGCGGTGATGGAGGTTCACGACGGACGGCGACGTGCGTCAACCGTTCAACGGCAATTTCTGCATGATCGCGTGCACGCATTCCAGCGGACCTGCTTCGCCCGTGCGCACGTGCACGTCGGGCGATACCGGTTTTTCATAGGTCGATTCGATGCCGGTGAACTGCCGAAGGGTCCCTTGCCTTGCCCGCGCGTAGAGCCCTTTGGGGTCGCGCGCTTCCGCCACGTCCAGCGCAGCGTCGACGAAGACTTCGAAAAACATGCCCTGCGGAAAACGTGCGCGCGCTTTGGCGCGGGCCTCCTGAAAAGGCGAGATCAACGCGACGATGACGACGAGCCCGGCATCCACCATCAGGCGCGCGACCTCGGCCGTCCGACGAATGTTCTCGTGGCGGTCTGCGTCGCTGAATCCCAGGTCCTGATTCAATCCTTCGCGAAGCTGGTCGCCATCCAGCAGAAAAGTCCGAAGGCCGCGCGCATCGAGGTGTTCCTTGAGAAGATTCGAGAGCGTCGATTTACCGGCACCGGACACGCCGGTGAGCCATACCACGAAAGCATGGTCCTGCTTCATGCTGGAAAGCACGGATTGATTGCCCGTGAGCATGACAGGGCGGGAATGAGGGAGATCTTGAGTCATCTCGGATTCGATGTGCCGGTAACTGCGTCGTACTTTATTGATGCGAATTCAGTCGTCGTCGAATTGTAACGGTGCTTTTTAAAATTTGTAAGTTGAATATTTTGCTCGGGAATAAGCTTTCGCCTTCAGGCGGCGAGACGGTGTGCGAACCGCATCTGCCCGGTAATGATTGCCGGTTCGTCGTAATAATTCGAAATAAGTAGGCGTCGTCGACAGGATTTTCGATCGTGGATCTATTATTGAAATCACAACTGAATTAATTTTTATTCGACGAAAACCACAACAGTCCGCACGGGGCTGCTTTCGTGATGCGATTCCGTCACTTATTATCGAATGGCGAATTATCCGACGCCTGTTGCCTCGACGTATTTTTGCCCGGCGACGATTGGCATCCCTTCCGATTGGGTCGGCATGACCGAGCGTCGGGCCCCTTAAAAGCGGGATCGCCGCGATTACCCCGTCACGCTGAGGTCGTCGCTACCCGAATTCGCCCGATTTCGTCAGGACCGCGGCACGTCACTTGTGCCGCGGCCCGAACGGCCGCTGCTGCACATCGGCGCCGTGCGCGACGATCGCCATGCCCTCCGGCACTTCCTCCCACGCGCCGCGCAGGTCGACGAGCGGCTCCGACACGACCATGAACGCCTCGTCGCCGGCTTCGGCGATGCGCGGGTTATGCGGATACAGCTCGTGCAGGTGCTTGAACGACGTGCTATGGAACAGCGAGCGCGATTGCCGTTCGCTCGAATAGCGCACCGCGACGATCCGTTCGCCGTCCGTCGCGCAGATCGTCATGTTGAGCGGATCGGCGACGCGATGCCGCGCGGCGGTTTCCTCCACCACGCCGACCATGCGTTCGAGCGCCGGCAGCGGCGCCTGCTCGAGACCGTACGTCAGCGCGAGGCGGAACATCAGTTCGGAGTCGGTCGAGCCTTCGAGCGTCGGGAACAGCGCGGGATCGACCTTCATCGTCAGGTCGCGGCGCAGCTTGTGGAAATCGCGGATCAGCCCGTTGTGCGCGAACAGCCAGCGGCCGTGGCGGAACGGATGGCAGTTGGTTTCCTGCACGGGCGTGTCGGTCGCCGCGCGAATGTGCGCGACGAACATCCGCGAGCGGATCGCACGCGCGGCTTCGCGCAGGTTGCGGTCGTTCCATGCGGGATGCACGGAGCGATAGCGGAACGGGAGTTCGTCGGGGTGCCCGTACCAGCCGATGCCGAAGCCGTCGCCGTTGGTGGTCGTCGCGCCCAGCTCCGAATGCAGGCTCTGGTCGATCAGCGAATGCTTCGCGCGGAACAGCACGGTTTCCAGATGAATCGGATTGCCCGTATAGGCGAGCCAACGGCACATGGAGCGCTCCTTCACGATGTATCGTTCGCGCATGGTAGCCGACTCCACGACGCTTACGCGTCGAAGCGAGTCGCCCATATTCGTCACGCACGGCAGGCTCGTTCGCGCGATGCGCAACCGCCCGGCCATGCGGTCGCGCGCCACGCCACGCAACGACGCGGTGCGGCACGACGAGCGTGCCGCACCGCGCGGGCTCAGTCGCCGAGCGCGTCCATCACGCGCGCCGAATAGACGAGCGCCGCACCGGCATTCAACGCGATCGCTACGCCGAGCGCTTCCGCCACTTCCTCCTTGGTCGCGCCATGCTTGGCCGCTTCTGCCGTATGCACGGCGATACAGCCGTCGCAGCGCGTCGTGACGGCCACCGCGAGCGCGATCAGCTCGCGCGTTTTCGCGTCGAGATGGCCGGTTTTGGCGCCCGCGCCGGACAGCGCCTTGTAGCCGGCCAGCGTATCGGGCGACAGCTTGGCGATGTCGCCGATACGCGTCGAGAGTTCCTTCCGGTATTCGTTCCAGTTCAGCATGATGCGTCCTTGTCGAAAAGAGTGAGGAGGGCGGCGGGTGCCGCGAACTCCGGCGATGCAAGGCTATTCTGATCGCTATCGATGAGGGTTTGGATACGTTGAGGCGTCGATTTTCAGCGCAATCGTCTCGTGGATGCATTGCGTCAACCGTGGCTCACGCTCGCGGCGGATGCGCGACGGGCCGTCGTGACGCGCGCCAAAGCTGCTACCATGCGCAAAACGCAGTTCGATGACAACGATTTCGAACAACAAGAAAGAGAGGGCAAAGCAATGAACCAGACCACCATCCAGCAACCGTCGTTCGCGTTCGTGGCCGCGTCGTGGGCCGCACTGATCGCCGGTTTCGCGGCCTTCCTGATCGGGCTCTGGAACGCCGGCATGCAGCTCAACGAGAAGGGTTATTACTTCACCGTGCTGGTGTTCGGCCTCTATGCGGCGATTTCGCTGCAGAAGAGCGTGCGCGACCGCGCGGAAGGCATCCCCGTCACCGGCATCTACTACGGCCTCAGCTGGATCGCGCTGCTGCTGTCGATCGCGCTGCTGATCGTCGGCCTCTTCAACGCGACGCTGCAATTGAGCGAGAAGGGCTTTTACGCGATGTCGTTCGTGCTCGCGCTGTTCGGCTCGGTGGCCGTGCAGAAGAACACGCGCGACTTGCAGAACGCGAAGCCGCGCTATACCGACGCCGATTCCGCGCCGTCGATCCAGGAGTGACCGCACGTGCAGCGGGCGCCCGCCGAGGCCGCCCGCTGCGCGACGCCGTTCGTGGTACCCGCATTCGCCGGCGTGCCGCGGGCCCGATGTCCTTTCGTTTTGTCCATGCCGTCGCGCATGACGATGGAGATATTCCGGATGCCGAACTTCACCGACACCGCAGCGCGGACGCGCACGGCCGCCCGTTCCGTGGCCGCGCGGGCTGCGTTTGTGCTGGAGACCAACAACCTGCGCGGCGGCGCGGCGCTCGCGCAGGCCGTCGACAGCCTGAAGCGCGTCATGGCGGCGCTGGCGAAACAGACCGTGCCGCCGGCGGAACTTGCGCAATGGATCATCACGCACGACGGCCTGCCCGCCGACGCGTGCGCGGACATCACCGCGCTGGCCGGCCGCCCGATCGACTTCGTCGAGATCGGCGCGAGCACCGGCTACTACGACGCGAAGAACGACGGCTTCGATCGCGTCGATGCCGATCGCTGCGACATCGTCGTATTCGGCGATGCCGATTGCCAGCCGGCCGACGACTGGGCTCAAGCACCTATATGTTGCGGTACTGCGGGACGTGAGTGTGCGGTGATCGGCCGGAGACCGAGCGTGGCGAGCATCGTCGAGAATCCTGCTCCAACGGCGCGGCGACAGACGCAAAAAAGCCTCCGCGAGGGAGGCTTTTTTACACTATCGAAGATAGTTGGTAGGGTGGGAGGGACTCGAACCCTCGACTCTCTGATTAAAAGTCAGATACTCTAACCAACTGAGTTACCACCCCACATTCTTGAAACCTGTCGGTTCGTTGCTTCAATAAACTGGGCAACGACCTAAAGAGCAAAAAATTATAGCGGCGGGCTACAAGGCTGTCAACAACCCGTCACGATAATTATTTGATGGTTTCGAGCTTGCCCTGCGCCGTCTGCGCCGCGTTCGACCCGGCGTACTGCGACACGACCTGCTCGAACGTCTTCTTCGCGGCCGCCTTCTGGCCTTGTTCGAGCTGGTTCGTACCGATCGCCACGAGGGCGTCGGCCGCGCGCGGGTGTTGCGGGAACTTGCTGACGATCCCTTGCCACGTCGCGGTCGAACCGCGGTAGTCGCGCAGCGCGTATTGCGCGTTGCCGTACCAGTACTGCGCGGTCGGCTGATAGGGACTTTGCGGATACTTCGCGATGAACGCGCGGAACGAAGCCGCGGCCGCCTTGAAGTTGCCGTTGCGGAACTGCTGCTGCGCCGCGCTGAGCGCATCCGTTTCACCCGGCTGCACGGTGCCTTCGACACCATCGATCGTCGCCTGCTGCGGCTCGAACTTCTTGAGCCGCGTGTCGAGATCCTGGTAGTACTCCTTCTGCTGCCGCTCGAGCGTCGTCAGCCGGTTCGTCAGATCCTCGTTCTCGCCGCGCAGCGTCGCGACCTGCTGGCTCAGCTGGTCGAGACGGCCGGATTGATCGAGGATCGTACGCTGGGCGGCCGACAACTGGCTCGACAGGTTGTCGCTCTTGCTGCGCAGATCGAGTACGGCACGGCGCGCTTCGTTGTCGTCGAACATGCCGGCGTGCGCCGGCGCGGCCGACCACGCCGCGCCCGCGACGCAGAATGCTGCGGCAACGCGCAGCCAGGTTGAACGGTGCGTCATACGGCGATTCTTCCGTTACTTACTGTTGGTAGACGAGGTCGGCGCGACGGTTCTGCGCCCACGATGCTTCGTCGTGACCCGTTGCCTGCGGCTTTTCCTTGCCGAGGCTCACGGCTTCCATTTGCGAGTCGTTCACGCCAAGCAGGGCCATCGCGCGGCGGACGGCTTCCGCACGCTTCTGGCCGAGCGCGAGGTTGTACTCGCTCGTGCCGCGTTCGTCGGTGTTGCCCTGGATCAGCACGTGGCGCTGCGGGTGGCTCTTCAGGTACTGCGCGTGCTGCTGCATCAGCGGCTGGTACTCGTCCTTCACCGAATAGCTGTCGAAGTCGAAGTAGATGCTGCGCTTCGCGAGCGGGCTGTTCGGGTCGTTCAGCGGATCGACGTTCACTTGCGCGACGTTGTCGGCGTTCGGCTGCGTGCCGATTGCGCCGGCGTTCGCCTTGTCGTCGAGCTTCACGCCCGACTTGCACGCTGCGAGCGCGCTGATCATCATCACGGCCAGGGCCAGACGAGCTTTATTCGACATCATGGTTACTCTCCTTGTGGTCATTGCATGAAGGGCCCCCACGACGGCTCGCGAACGGAGCCGCCCTGGACGGACAGGATCTGCGGCGGCGCGCTGCCGTCGGAAGGCACTGCAGCCAGCACATTGCGGCCACCCGACTGGGTAGCGTACAGAAGGTACTGGCCGTTTGCCGCGAAGCTCGGCGATTCGTCGCGATTGGTATTCGTGATGGCGTTCGCCGCGCCAGTCTGCAGATCCTGAACGTACAGCTTGAAGCCCCCGCCCGTGCGGGAGATGTAAGCGAGCAGCTTGCCGTCCGGGCTCACGCGCGGGCTCGTGTTGTAGCTGCCGGTGAAGGTCACGCGCTGCGCGGCGCCGGCGCTCTCGCCCTGTGCGGGCATCCGGTAGATTTGCGGCGCGCCGCCGCGGTCGCTCGTGAAGTAGATCCAGCGGCCGTCCGGCGAGTAGAACGGTTCGGTGTCGATCGAGCTGCTCTGCGTGAGACGGCGCAGGCCGCCGCCGTTCGCGTTGACTGTATAGATTTGCGTATTGCCCGTCAGCGACAGCGCGACGGCCAGCGTGTTGCCGTCCGGCGACCACGCCGGTGCGCTGTTGTTGCCCTTCTGGTCGGAGACCATGTAGCGGCGGCCGGTCGGCAGGTCATGGATGTAGACGATCGGTTTCTTGCGCTCGAACGACACGTACGCGACCTTCGTGCCGCTCGGCGACCAGGCCGGCGAGATGATCGGTTCGGTGCTCGACAGCGCGATGCGCGCGTTCTGGCCGTCCGAATCCGAAATCTGCAGCTGGTAGCGGTTGCCGGTCTTGATCACGTACGACAGGCGCGTGGCGAACACGCCGCGCACGCCGAGCAGCTTCTGGTAGATGTAGTCGGCGATCTTGTGGCCGGCCGTGCGCAGCGTGGTGTCGGTGGCCGTCAGCGACAGGCCGCCGAGGCTTTGCTGCTTCACGGTGTCGTACAGGATGAAGTTGACCTTGTACTGGCCGTTTGCCTCGCGGTTCACGCTGCCGGCGACGAATGCATTCGCGCCCTTGGCCTTCCACGCGCCGAGATCGACCGATGCGGTCTCGGGCACGGGCGTGCTGCCCGCGTCGATGTTGGTGAATTTGCCGCTGCGGGCGAGGTCGGCGCGCACGATCGACGTGACCTGCTGCGGCAGGCTCGCCTCGTTCGTGAAATTCGCGGTGGCAATGGGGAACTGGGTCGACCCGACACCGGTGATCAGCACGTTGACCTGGGCGTTAGCGGCGCTGCCCGCCGTAATCAGACACGAGGCCACGAGTGCCCTGAAACCTAGCTTTGTCATCAAACTCATGCTTCTTGCTTCCCGTATGGCTTGGATCGCTGCGCAACCGCAGAGACAGTAAAAATACCCGATTCGTTCCCGTCCGACAGCGACGCCCGGAGTGTAAGCGCATTTCGTTTCACTCCGCCGCCTTGAAGGTAATCGTAATGTCGGACGGGGTACGACCGTTAGAATCGGGCGGCAACGGGACCGATGCGTGGATCGCGTTGACCACGGCTTGATCCCACCCCGAATTCCCGCTCGAGCGGGAGACCGATGCGCTCAATACGTCACCGGACGGCGTGCACCGAATCTTGACGACGGTGGTCAGGCCTGCCCGCTCGCCGCCCCAAACGATGTTCGGCTTGACGCGGCGGCGCACCTTGTCGGCATAGCCTGGCGTCGCGGCATTGCCGCCGGAGCCCGTGCCTGTGCCGCTTTTCGCGAGGCCGTCGCCGCCGCCTTCGCCGGCGCCGGACAGCCCCTGCATTTGCGCGAGGCGCGCGTTGCGCTCGCGGTCGAGCTTCGCGTTCGCCGCCGCAGTGGCCTTCGCGTGCGCCGCGGCTTCGGCCTTCGCCTTGGCCTGGGCTTCCGCCTTTGCCTTCGCGGCTGCTTCGGCCTTCGCCTTCGCCGCCTGCTGCGCTTCGAGCTGCGCCTGCTTTTGCTGCTGGAGTTTCTGCTGTTCGAGCTTCTGCTGCTCGGCGAGCTGCTGTTGCTTGAGCTTCTCGGCCTGTTTCTGTTTTTCGCGTTCCGTGGCCTTCTGGGCGGCGAGCGCGGCGGCCTGCTGCGCGGCAAGCTGCGCGCGCCGGGCTTCCTCTTCCTGCTGGGCCTTCAGTTGCTGCGCACGGCGCTGCTGCTCGAGCTGCGCTTCGCGCGCGGCCGCTTCCTGCTGACGCTTCTTTTGCTGCAGCGCGATGTCGGCCTGCTCGTCGCGCACCGGCGGAGGGGGCGGCGCGACTTTCACGGGCGGCGTGGGCGTGACGACGGGCCGCGGCGCGGGGACGTCGGGCACTTCGGTCCACAGCTCGGCCTCGGCGCCGGCCGGCGTGCTGTTCTGCCACTGCACGCCGTGATAGAGGAACAGTGCGAGCAGCACGTGCATCAGCGCGGCGAGCGCGAACGCGCGCCACGTCCCGCGCTCGCGAGGAGGCTGGAGCGGGTAGGCGGACCTGCGCGTGGATTGCTGCCGGTTCATTGCGATTTGACGAGGAGGCCGACGCGCTTGACGCCGCGCGCCTTCAGATCGGACATCACGGTCATGACGGCATCGTACTGCACGGTCTTGTCGGCTGCGATCACGACCGGCTGGTCAGGATGATCGGCCTGACGGGCCGAGATGAAGCTGTCGAGTTCGGCCTTCGTCATCGTGTCTTCCTGGGTCGCGCCCGAATCGCCCTTGTACTTGACGCTCATCGTGCGGTCGGCCTTGATGTTGACGACGACGGGCGGCGTCTGCTCCTGCGGCGCGGCATTGCCGACGGTCGGCAGGTTGATGATCGACGGCGCGACGAGCGGTGCGGTGACCATGAAGATCACGAGCAGCACCAGCATCACGTCGATGTACGGCACGACGTTGATGTCGGCCATTGCGCGGCGCGAGCGGCCGCCGCGCATGCTGGATCGGATGGGGCTTCCTGCCATGGCGCGCTCCTTACTGGGCCTGACGCTGCAGGATGTTCGAGAACTCTTCGATGAAGGTCTCGAAGCGGATCGCGAGGCGGTCGATGTCGTGCGCGTAGCGGTTGTACGCGACCACCGCCGGAATCGCGGCGAACAGGCCGATCGCGGTGGCGACGAGCGCCTCGGCGATGCCCGGCGCGACGTTCGCGAGCGTGGCCTGCTGCACGTTCGCGAGGCCGCGGAAGGAGTTCATGATCCCCCAGACCGTGCCGAACAGACCGATGTACGGGCTGACCGAGCCGACCGACGCGAGGAATGCGAGATTGGCTTCGAGCACGTCCATTTCACGCTGGAACGACGCGCGCATCGCGCGGCGCGCACCGTCGAGCACGAGGCCCGGATCGCTGAGGCGCTTTTCCTTCGCCTTCAGGAATTCGCGCATCCCGGATTCGAAAATCCGCTCGAGCGCACCGATCGTGTGACGGTTGTTGGCCGCGCTTTGATACAGAGCCTGCAGGTCTCCGCCCGACCAGAAATCCTTCTCGAAGCGTTCGGTCTGCGCGCGTGCGTGGCGGATCGCGAACCACTTGCGGAAGATGAAGGTCCACGACATCAGCGACAGCAGCAGCAACAGCCCCATCACGGCCTGGGCCAGCACGCTCGCGTTGAGGACGAGGGAAATGATCGACAGGTCTTGAACAGTATTCATAGAGGTTTGAGTAACGTCCCTTCGGGAATGCCCGGCAAGGGCGTCCGGTGTGCGTGCGGCGCGGCGCGCCGGCGATGCCTGACGCCGAACCTTGCTTAGTATCGAATCAGAACGGCAAGTTCATAGGCTGTATCTAAACGGCGCTCATGCGAGCTTCGTTGACAGACCAGTCTGCCCGGTGTCGATGACGGGCCCGCGTTGCAGCGCGTCGAGCACGGCCGGCGGGATGGCCGCGGGCCGGATGCCGTGACGGTCGACGCAGCCGAGGCGGATCTGCCCGGCCACGAGCAGCGTGTCGCCACACCAGGCTTCCTGCGTGAATTCCACCGATGCGCGGCCGATGCGTCCGGGCCGGCTCGTGATCGTCAGCGTGTCGTCGAGTCGCGCCGGCGCGCGGTAGTCGAGCGACGTGCTGCGCACGATGAAGATCGCATCGGTATCGTCGGCGAGCCGACGCTGGTCGACGCCGCATGCGCGAAGCCACTCGGTGCGGGCGCGCTCGAAGAACTTCAGGTAGTTGGCATAGAAGACGATGCCGCCTGCATCGGTATCCTCGTAGTACACGCGCACCGGCCAGGTAAAGCCGGACGGCGCTTCCGGGGAGCGGGTAGGCTGAGTCATGGCGCGCATTCTACCGGAAGGCAAAGACGGGATTCGTAACCGATTCGTAACGGAATGTAGTGCGTCGTAGCACACCGCGGGCCGGCCGCAGGCGGGCCTGCGGCGGCGGGCGACGCGTCAGCCGCGATGGATCGTGAGGCCGGCCGGCGCTTGCGCGACCGGCATCATTTCGATCGTATTGATGTTGACGTGCGCGGGACGCGTGGCGATCCAGTAGATCGTGTCGGCGATGTCCTCGGCCGTGAGCGGCTGGACATTCTCGTAGACGTTCGCCGCCTTTGCATCGTCGCCGCGGAAGCGGACGTTCGAGAATTCCGTGCCGCCGCACAGACCCGGCTCGATGTCGGTGACGCGCAACGGCGTGCCGATCAGGTCGGTACGCAGGTTCAGGCTGAATTGTCTGACGAAAGCCTTGGTCGCGCCGTATACGTTCCCGCCTGGATACGGATAGGTGCCGGCCACCGAGCCCAGATTGAAGATATGGCCGCGACCACGCGCGATCATGCCGGGCAGCAACGCGTGCGTGACGGTCACGAGGCCCGAGCAGTTCGTGTCGATCATGGTCTGCCATTCGTCGAGGCTCGCCTTCTGGGCAGGCTCGACGCCGAGCGCGAGGCCGGCGTTGTTGACGAGCACGTCGAGCGCGGCGAATTCGGCGGGAAGGGAGGCCGGCACGGCTTCGACGGCCGCGCGGTCGCGCACGTCGAGCTCGAACGGCAGCAGTGCGTCGCCGAGTTCGGCCGCGAGCGCGTCGAGGCGATCCTTGCGGCGCGCGGTGGCGACGACACGATGGCCGCCCTTGACGAAGGCGCGGGAGATGGCGGCGCCGAAGCCGGCGGACGCACCTGTGACGAACACGATCATTGCTGCTCCTGGTCGGTAACGGAATAGCGGGTGGAATCCCGCAAGCCTACTGAGAATGCCGCACCGCGGCAAGACGGCGAAGTGTTTCGGCACGGGCGCGTAGAGTCCGGCCCTTATTGTTTGGAGGCCGCTGCCGTGCGGTTGCCTATTCATGACGCATCCAATACACTAATGCGCTCATCACCCCTGCGTGACTGGCGATAGAACCCTTCGGGTTCAAGGTGGAGCATCCCACCGTGAAGCGCGGGGCGCCGTTTTTGCCGTTCGCCTGGGCAGCCGTTGTGCGCCGTCGCGTGCATCGCCGGTAGCTGTCCTGCCTCGCGTTATACGGATTCTTCCGCCACGTCGAGCTGGTCTCGCCAGCAGCGCACCGTACTCGGCCGCTCCGGTCAACCTGTACACACTTAACGGAACCCGTATGTTTGACAGAGCCCAAAGCACCATTGCGAACGTCGATCCCGAAATCTTTGCAGCGATCGAGCAGGAAAACCGCCGCCAGGAAGATCACATCGAGCTGATCGCGTCGGAAAACTACACGAGCCCGGCCGTGATGGCCGCCCAAGGCTCGCAGCTCACGAACAAGTACGCGGAAGGGTATCCGGGCAAGCGCTACTACGGTGGCTGCGAGTACGTCGACGTGGTCGAGCAACTGGCGATCGACCGTGTGAAGCAACTGTTCGGCGCGGAAGCCGCGAACGTGCAGCCGAACTCTGGTTCGCAGGCGAACCAAGGCGTGTTCTTCGCGATGCTCAAGCCGGGCGACACGATCATGGGCATGAGCCTCGCGCATGGCGGCCACCTGACGCACGGCTCGCCGGTGAACATGTCGGGCAAGTGGTTCAACGTGGTGAGCTACGGCCTGAACGAAAACGAAGACATCGACTACGACGCAGCCGAGAAGCTGGCGCAGGAACACAAGCCGAAGCTGATCGTCGCGGGCGCGTCGGCGTTTGCGCTGAAGATCGACTTCGAGCGTCTGGCGAAGATCGCGAAGTCGGTGGGCGCGTACCTGATGGTCGACATGGCGCACTACGCCGGTCTGATCGCGGCGGGCGTGTATCCGAACCCGGTGCCGCACGCGGACTTCGTGACGACGACGACGCACAAGAGCCTGCGCGGCCCGCGCGGCGGCGTGATCCTGATGAAGGCCGAATACGAGAAGCCGATCAACTCGGCGATCTTCCCGGGGATCCAGGGCGGCCCGCTGATGCACGTGATCGCGGCGAAGGCCGTGGCGTTCAAGGAAGCGCTGTCGCCGGAGTTCAAGGAATATCAGCAGAAGGTCGTCGAGAATGCGCGCGTGCTGGCCGAAACGCTGGTGAAGCGCGGGCTGCGGATCGTCTCGGGCCGCACGGAAAGCCACGTGATGCTGGTCGACCTGCGCGCGAAGAACATCACGGGCAAGGCGGCGGAAGCGGCGCTCGGCGCGGCGCACATCACGGTGAACAAGAACGCGATCCCGAACGACCCGGAAAAGCCGTTCGTGACGAGCGGCGTGCGCCTGGGCTCGCCCGCGATGACGACGCGCGGTTTCGGGCCGGTGGAAGCCGAGCAGGTGGGCAACCTGATCGCCGACGTGCTCGAGAATCCGGAAGACGCAGCGACGATCGACCGCGTGCGCGCGCAGGTCGCCGAGCTGACCAAGCGTTTCCCGGTCTATCGCTGATCGCCGATGCGTTGCCCGTTCTGCCGGCATGACGATACGCAGGTCGTGGACTCGCGCGTGTCCGAAGATGGCGCCGCGATTCGGCGGCGCCGTCGCTGCTCGGCTTGCGACAAGCGTTTCACGACGTACGAGCGGGTCGAGTTGTCCCTGCCGTTCGTCGTGAAGAAGGACGGCAGCCGCACGGAATTCGACCGTCGCAAGATCGTCGCCAGCATGCAACTCGCGCTGCGCAAGCGGCCGGTTGCCGCCGACGCGATCGACGCGGCGGTCGCCCGCATCGAGTATCAACTGCTCGCGACTGGCGAGCGCGAAGTGCGTAGCGAGAAGCTGGGCGAACTCGTGATGAACGAGTTGCGCGGCCTCGATACGATCGCCTATGTGCGCTTCGCCTCGGTGTATCGCCAGTTCGAGGACGTTTCCGAATTTGCCGACGTGATCGAAGAGTTCCGTCGCGCCTCTCCCACCAAGACCCCACGTAAGCGCTGACGCGCTGCGTCCGTTCATTGTCTGCTCCATTGGTTCGATTCGCGCCGATTGTGTCGGTTGCGATCGCATGTCGCCAGTCGGCCGTTCGGCCAATGGCGCGCATCCGCACGCGCCGCTACAGTCGTCGCATCACCGTGGCGGAGGACGATTGCGATGGAACGGGGCGCTCAACCCTTGAAGAATGTGGTGCAACGGCCGGGCGGATTCACGCTGGTCGAGCTGATGGTCGCCATGTCGCTGGCGGCGGGGCTCGCGCTCTATGCGGTGCCCACGTTCGACCAGTGGCGCATGCGCGAACGCGTGGATGCCCGCTCGCGCGCGCTGCTCGGTGCGCTGTCGTTTGCGCGTGCCGAGGCAACGCGTCTCGGCGCGCGCGTCACGCTGTGCCGCGCCGGGCGCGACGGCGCCTGTCTGCGTGCCGGCGAGCGATGCGATACGGCCGAATGGTCATGCGACTGGATCGTCAGCGGGCAAGTCGACGGGCAGTCGCGTGTGCTGCGACGCTACCCGCGCGATGCCGAAGTGGCCGTCGCGGGCGCCGCGCATGAGCTCGCGTTTGCACCGCCGGTCGGTCAGTCGATCGGCGGCATCCGGCGTTTCGAGGTGCGTCCGCGGCGCAGCGTGTCCGGCGCCGACGACGCGCGCGTATCGCGTTGCGTGCGGATTGCGGCAGGCGGTCGCGCGCGGCTGGTCGCCGGGCGCTGCGACGCGGCGTGATCGCGATGCGCAATGCCATGCGCGGGACGTCGTTGATCGAGGCGACGCTGGCCATCGCGCTGCTCGCCACCGTAATGCTGGCAGTGGCCGGCAGCCAGCTCGCGATGGCGCGTGCGCAGCGCGCGACGATCTGGCGCGAACGCGCGCTGTGGCTGGCCGATGCGCGTATCGAACGTCTGCATGCTGCCGCGGCGGCCGGCGATGGCCTCGAGGCGCTGGCGGCCGCATCGTTGCCGGGTGGCGCGATGACGCTCGATGGCGGCCCGGCAGGCGTCCGCTACGCGGTCGTCCGCTGGCGTGGCGGCGATGGACTCGCGTCGGTGCGTTGCGATGCCGCGGCAATGTCGACGCAGCCGCCGTCGTGTGTCCGCATTCCATTTCGGGAGAGGGCGCGCGATGCACGCTGATCGCCGTACGCGCGGCCATACGCTGCTCGAAGTGCTGATCGCGATGACCGTCGGGCTCCTCGTGCTCGCGGCGGCCGGTGCGCTGTACCACGCGCAGCGCATTGCGCAGCGTCGCGCGGAAGATGGGTTCAGGATGCGCGACGCGGCGTCGACCGCGCTGATGCTGATCGGTCAGCAGATCCAGATGGCGGGATTCCGGCCGCTCGATGCCGACGCGGGATCGTCGTTGCCGCCGGTGTTCGGGTGTTCGGCGGCGCGCGTGCGGGGTAGCGGCGCACAGGTGCGCTGCGAGCCCGCGCGCCTGTCGTCGGACGCGGTGCTGGTCCGGTATGTCGACGATGCCGTGTCGACGTGGCCGACGGTGAGCGGCCACGCATCGGATTGCCTCGGGCAGGGTGTCGGCGAGCCGGGCGAAGCTGCGGCGGTGGAGAATCGTTTCGATGCGCATGTCAGCCCATCGACGGGCGAGCCCGAACTGTATTGTGAAGGAAGCGGCCGTCCAGGCACGCCGCAACCTGTCGCGGCGGGAATCGATCAGTTGCGTATGCGCTATTTGCGTCGAGGGGCCACGCAGTTCGTCGACGCCGATGCGATGCGTGCCGACGACTGGCGCGAGGTCGTGGCCGTGCATGTCTGCGTGCGGGCGCGCGGCGAGCCGATGCGCGAACCGACGCGGCATGTCGACTGCGACGGCCGCGCCGCCGTTGCACCGGACGGCCGCGCACGTTTGACGCTCGAACGCATCGTCGCGTTGCGAAACGTCGCGCCCGCATCCGACGCTGCTTTACATGACGCAACTCGCGCAAGCGAGGTGGCGCGATGAGCGGCGCAGCGCGGTGCGCGCGGGACGACATCTCGCGACGCGTGAAGACAGCCCACGCCCAAGCGCACGCCGTCGCACATGATGACAACCCGCAGCCGACCGCATGTGCCGGCGCTCCGCCTGCGAGCCCGCGCGAGCCGCACATGCGCTGCCGGCTCGTCCGCCGCGCGTGGCGTCGCGAGGCAGGCCTTGCGTTGCCAGCGGTGATCGCGGTCGGCGCAGCAGTCGCGGCACTGACCGGCACGTGGTTCGACGCCGCATTGACGGAGTCGCGCCGCACCCGCGCGTTGTCGGATCGGTTGATCGCATTTCACGCGGCCGATGCCGCGCTGGCCGCGTGCACCGCGCGATTGCTGCACGGCTCGGCACCGTACGTGAGCGAAAGCGACTCGCGCGCGGAGCCGGACACCTGGCGGCGTATGCCGCCGCTGGCGGCTGCCGAAGCGTTCGCGCCTTTCGCCGATTGGCCGATGGCCGCGCAACCGCCGCGGTGCCTGATCGAGGCATGGCGGCCTCCGTCGGCGCAGGCCGGCGACCGCGCTTACCTTGTCACCGCGCGTGGCGTTGGCGCACACGCATCGAGCGCCGTGTGGCTGCAACACCAGGTCGCGATACGCGCCGGCCGCATCGTCGTGTTGCGCTGGCGTCGTGTCGCGGCGGTGCTTCGATGAACGGCCGTCTGCCCCGGCGCCGAGCGGCCGGATTCACGCTGATCGAGCTGATGATCGTGCTCGCGATCGTCGCGGTGCTGGCCGCGTGGGGTATCCCGTCGTATCGCGGGCATGTCGTGCGGGTTCACCGTGCGTCGGCGGTGTCCGCGCTGTACCGTGCGGCCCAATATCTTGAAACACTGGACGGTGCGCCGCCTGCGGCGTTGCCTGACGCGCTCGCGCAGGCGCCGCCGGACGGGCATGCCGTGTATCGATTGACGCTCGGGCGGCCGGATGGCGACGATTCGCCGGTGGGCTATGAACTGGCGGCGACGCCGCTCGACACCGGGCCGATGCGCGACGATGCATGCGGCACGTTCACGCTGCGCTCGGACGGCACGAAAGGCAATGCGGGAGGCGAGGGTGTCGACGAGTCGGGCGCTGTCTGCTGGGGCGTGCGCTGAATTCGTCAGGCGGGCGCGGCGGCGTATGGCCGCGCGCGGGATGCTAACGGTCAGTCGTCGCGTGGGTCGAGCCCGCGCTCCTCGCGGGACTGCTTCCAGATCCGGTAGACCTCCCATGCGGCGAAGCCGAGCGTGCCCCACTTCAGCGCGGGGCCCGTGCTCGCGCGCAGCAGCGAGCGAACGGGTTTCGCCAGCACGAGCGACGCGAGCGAGCTCAGCATCGGATACTGGTTGACGAGCTGGCCGAGGCTTGCGTTCAGGTTCTTGGCCGACTGGCCGAACCTGCTGGTCGACAGCCCGGGGATGAACACCTTGAGCCAGCTGAAGCGCGTGACGGCCTGGCGCATTTCGGCGGCGGCCTCCGCAAGTTCGAGCCGCTCGACTTCGGATCGCAGGATCAGCAATTCCTTGCGGAGCGCGCGGTGCTGCGACGCGCTCCAGTTCGATCGCGACGAATGGGAGCGGGAGGGGTTGCCCGTGATGTTCTGGCTCATGGCGCGTCGGCGAAGTAGGTGGGAGGGACGAGCGCGAGCGCGCTCACGGCTTGCCGCGGAACAGGTCGCGGTCTTTCTCGAGTTCGGCGAGCGTGGCCTCGAACACTGTGGGCGCGTCGCGCAGGCCCGAGCGCGCTTTCAGCGCGCACGTGATGCCGCCAATGGCATACAGCGCGGTGATCGCGGCGAGCGCCTGCCAGCGGTAGGTATCCCAGAACGCGATCGCGATCAGCACGGTGAGGCTGATGAGCGCCATCGTCGCGAGCATCATCGCGGCGAGTCCGAGGAACAGCACGCTCATCAGGCGCTCCTTCTCCTCGGCAAGCTCGATGCCCACCAGTTCGAGGCGCGTCTGCAGAAGGCCGATCGCGGAGCCGACGAGGCGGCGCAGCGGTCCTTGACCGGACGGCTGCGAGGGGGTGTCTGTCGTCATGGATAAGAGGCTTGCGCGTGCAGTAAGCAGCTAGGACAAAGCCGCCGGCGCGAGCCGGCGGGCTTCGGCGTTCGACGCCCGCCGGCCGCGCGACGCTGCCTGCGGGACGAAACGGCGCAGAGCGCGTTACTTGCGGTTGATCAGCAGGCCGATCAGCACGCCGACGCCGGCAGCCACGCCGATCGACGTCCACGGGTGCTCGTGCACGTAGTCGTCGGTCGCGCGCGCGGCCTTCTTGCCTTTCTCGACCACCACGACCTGAACGTCGGCAGCCTTTTCCTTGGCCTGCTTCAGGCGAGACATGGCCTTCTCGCGCAGCTCGGCCGCACGGTCGCCCGTGCTGCTCGCCGCTTGCTTGAGCAGGTCTTCGGCGTCCGAGAGAACGGTTTTGATATCCGACATCAGTTTCTCCTTGTTGATTTCCGACATTGCAACTCCCTTCGTGCTGTCATGCTGCAGGTTCACATCGTAGCGAAACCCCTGCCTGCTGGCGAGCCGGGAAGACACACGGCGGCAGCGCAAGACTGCATGGTAAACGACTTGTAATCATGAACAGAGCGACAAAGGATTGAAAAGTTTCCCTCGCCGCCCACCGTCCTGCCGCGACGTCGGGTAAAAATGACAAAAAAGCATGAATATCAAACGGAATATTCGTTCGCACGGCCCATGGCTTCCCGTAAGCTGATGGACCGCCCCGCGCTGTCCGGCGCGCGGTTTCAACCAGTATCGTTCGAGGAGGGAACATCATGAGTCTGCGTCTTGGCGACATCGCACCGGATTTCGAGCAGGAATCGAGCCTGGGCACGATCAAGTTTCACGAGTGGCTCGGCAACAGCTGGGGTGTCCTGTTCTCCCATCCGGCCGACTACACGCCGGTGTGCACGACCGAACTCGGGTTGACCTCGAAGCTGAAGGGCGAATTCGAGAAACGCAACGTGAAGGTGATCGCGCTGTCGGTCGACGGCGTCGAATCGCACAAGGGCTGGATCAACGACATCAACGAAACGCAGTCGACGGTCGTGGGCTTCCCGATCATCGCCGACGCCGATCGCAAGGTGTCGCAGCTGTACGACATGATTCACCCGAACGCGAACGAAACGCTGACGGTGCGTTCGCTGTTCGTGATCGACCCGAACAAGAAGGTGCGGCTCACGATCACCTATCCGGCCAGCACGGGGCGCAACTTCGACGAAGTGCTGCGCGTGATCGACTCGCTGCAACTGACCGACAATTACAAGGTCGCGACGCCCGGCAACTGGAAGGACGGCGACGACGTCGTGATCGTGCCGTCGCTGCAGGACCCGGAAGAGCTGAAGAAGCGCTTCCCGAAGGGCTTCAACGCGGTGCGTCCGTATCTGCGCCTGACGCCGCAGCCGAACAAGTAAGCATCGGCGGCCCGGAGCCGCGGCTCCGATGAAAACAAGCCCGCCCGGCAGCGATGCCGGGCGGGCTTTTGCGTGGCGGCATGCGCGTGCGCGGCATCGCCGCCGCCCATGTCATGGCCGCATCGTCAGAAGAATGCCTGGATGCCCGTCTGCGCGCGGCCGAGGATCAGCGCGTGGATGTCGTGCGTGCCTTCGTACGTGTTGACCACTTCGAGGTTCACGAGGTGACGTGCGACGCCGAATTCGTCGGAGATGCCGTTGCCGCCGAGCATGTCGCGGGCGAGCCGCGCGATGTCGAGCGCCTTGCCGCATGAATTGCGCTTCATGATCGACGTGATCTCGACGGCGGCCGTGCCTTCGTCCTTCATCCGGCCGAGGCGCAGCACGCCTTGCAGGCCGAGCGTGATTTCGGTCTGCATGTCGGCGAGCTTCTTCTGGATCAACTGGTTCGCGGCGAGCGGCCGGCCGAACTGCTGGCGGTCGAGCACGTACTGGCGCGCGGTGTGCCAGCAGGACTCGGCCGCACCGAGCGCACCCCACGCGATCCCGTAACGCGCCGAGTTCAGGCAGGTGAACGGGCCGCGCAGGCCGCTCACGTTCGGCATCAGGTTCTCTTCGGGCACGAACACCTCGTCGAGGACGATCTCGCCGGTGATCGACGCGCGCAGCCCGACCTTGCCGTGGATCGCCGGCGCCGACAGGCCCTTCCAGCCCTTCTCCAGGATGAAGCCGCGGATCGCGTCCTTGCCGTTCTCCTCCAGCTTCGCCCACACGACGAACACGTCGGCGATCGGCGAGTTGGTGATCCACATCTTCGCGCCGGACAGCGCGTAGCCGCCCGGCACCTTCTTCGCGCGCGTGACCATGCTGCCGGGATCGGAGCCGTGATTCGGCTCGGTCAGGCCGAAGCAGCCGATCCATTCGCCGGTCGCGAGCTTCGGCAGGTATTTCTGCTTCTGCGCGTCGGAGCCGAATTCGAAGATCGGCACCATCACGAGCGACGACTGCACGGACATCATCGACCGGTAGCCCGAATCGACGCGCTCGACCTCGCGTGCGATCAGCCCGTAGCTCACGTAGTTGAGGCCGGGGCCGCCGTATGCCTCGGGAATCGTCGGGCCGAGCAGGCCGACCTCGCCCATCTCGCGAAAGATGGCCGCGTCGGTGCGTTCGTGGCGGAACGCTTCGGTGACGCGCGGCGCGAGCTTGTCCTGTGCGTACGCCTGCGCGGCATCGCGGACCATCCGCTCTTCTTCGGTCAGTTGCTGGTCGAGCAGCAGCGGATCGTCCCAATGAAAAGTTGCAGCACTCATCGTCTCATCTCCTGTCGGCCCGAGTTAGCGCTTTAGCGCTTACTCGGGCCCCATGCTTCGCGGTCGGCCCGAGCCAACGCTCACTCGGTTCCATGCTTTGCGGTCGATCGGGCGGGCGCCTCGACGCCGACTCCCGCCGTGCGCGTCGGTCGGCAGTGGTCGGGCTTCGGCGCTTGCTCCGGGCGGATACCTGAAGTTCGCTTGACTTGCGTTCCGCTGTGCGGAACAATGTTTTGCAAATTGACCTCAGTGTAGCACTGGATGACACTTTCAACCATCGACGACACCCCCATCGACGAGCGCAAGTTCGTCGTCGCGCTGGCGCGCGGCCTCGACCTGCTGCGCGCCTTCCGGCCCGGCGAGACGATGCTGGGCAACCGCGACTTCGCGGAACGCACGGGCCTGCCGAAGGCGACGGTGAACCGGCTCGCCTATACGCTGACCGTGCTCGGCTATCTGCGCTACGACGAGACGCTCGGAAAGTATGCGCTGGACGCCGGCGTGCTGTCGCTCGGCTATGCGCTGCTGTCGGGCTCGGGGACGATCGATCTCGCGCGGCCGCACATGCAGGCGCTCGCGCGGGAGATCGGCGCGGCCGTGTCGCTCGGCTGCCGCGACGGGCTCGACATGATCTATCTGGAGACGATCCGCAGCGAGACCGCGCTGACGCTCGGGCTCGCGCCCGGCTCGCGGCTGTCGATGCTGACGAGCTCGATGGGGCGCGCGTACCTGGCCGTGCAGCCGGAGGACGTGCGCCGCGCGCTCTATGCCGAACTGCACCGCGCGGCCGGCGGCGCGGCCGACGCCGATGCGCTCGTCGCGGCCGCGCAGCACGCGGTGGCCGAGTTCTCCGAAGGCGGATGCTGCTATTCGTTTCGCGCGTGGCATACGGACGTGAACGCGGCGGCCGTGCCGTTTCGCGAGCCGCGCGAGGGGCGCTGGCTGATCCTGAGCTGCAGCGGCCCCGCGTCGTCGATGGACGAGGACGTGTTTCGCACGCAAGTCGGGCCGCGGCTGAAGGCACTCGCGCAGCGGCTCGGGCAGACCGTTTGAGCAACGCGCGCGCGGAGGGTGCCGTCGCGCGCCAACCGGTTCGTTCGCGGCGGATGCGGGGAGCGGAGGCGTCGCCGTCGCGTATTGCGCGACGGGCGAACCGCGCTCATCATCGTTCGCCTGTTTCCCGACGACGAGGCTTGCCATGGCGCACCCCGAACCGATGGAAGGCGGATGCGCGTGCGGCGCGATCCGCTACCGCATCGCCGACGTTCCAACCGATGCCGGCTTCTGCCACTGTCGGCTCTGCCAGCGCACGACCGGCGCGGCGGTCGTCGCATCGGCCTCGGTGCCGATCGCCGCATTTGAATACCTGCAGGGCGAACCGACCATCTATGCGTCGAGCGCGTGGGGCGAGCGGCGCTTCTGCGGCCGTTGCGGCGCGCAGCTCGAATACCGGCGCGCCGACGCGCCGCGGACGGTCGAGATCAATTACGCGACGCTCGACGAACCGTCGAGGCTGCGTCCGGCGTGGCACGTCTGGTACGGGGATCGTTTCCCGGGCATCGAGATCGACGACGATCTACCGAAGTACGACGACGGCGGACGAGAATAGGCCGCACATTGGCGTCGAACGCGCGCACAAGCACGTTCGACCTTTCTGCGTGAACGAACCGGGAACCGACCGGCGCCGAGCGACGCTGCGTGCTGAAACCCGATCCTTGCAGCGACACGACACCGGAGTCCGCCCTCCGGCGCGCCGCTCCGGCGCGCCTTCCCCGCCGATCGCTCAGACCGTCACGACCTTCGCGAACACCGGCCCCTGCATGAACCGCACGTCGTGCTGGCGCAGCAGCTCGCACTGCGTCTCGTCCACGACGCCGTCGAAGATCAGCGGAATCCGCACGCGCTGCGCATAGGCGACGAGCGCCTTCACCATCCCGTCGCGCAACGCGATGCCGGCATCCATCTTGATGTAGTCGGGGCGTGCCATGTCCGATTCGACCGCGAGGATGCGGCCGGGGTCGGGCAGCTTGTCCGCGACCTTGAAGCCATGATGCTGGTAACTGCGCGTCAGGTAGCCGAGGAACGTCTTGTGGGCGACCGCGACCGCCGGCAGCTCGATCACGATCCGCTCGGTCGGTAGCCCGAAGCGCTGCAGCACCGACGAGAAATGCTTGCCGTGGTCGTACTTCACGCTCTTGAGCAGCCGCTCGTGCACGCGCAGGAACAACAGCCCGTGGCGCTGCGCGCCGAAGAAATTGATTGCGTGCAGCGCGCGCGACAGGCGGTCGATCGCGACCAGCGTCTGGTCGTCGACGGCGGCATCGACCGGATCGTGCTGCGCACCCGTGACCAGCGTGACGGCCTGGAAGCCGAGTTCGTCGCCGTAGCGCTCGATCGCGTCAGCGAACGACGTCGATTGCGGCGAGCCGGGCATCGTCACGTCGTAGATCGGCTCGTACGCACTGGCGAGCGTGCGCTCGGGCAGATTCGCGCACGCGGTGCCGCCTTCGGCAAGCGCGAGGTGCTCCCGCAGATACGGGAGTTGCCCGGCACGGGTCACCAGCTCGGGGATGGTAGGCGGAATCATCGGCGTGAGAAGGAAAAATGGCGGCCGAAAGGGCCGCCTCGTGACTTGATATTAGCAGCGCGCGCCGCGCTCGGCTTGGCGTTTCACTCATATGGTTATCCCGTTCCCGAGCGAACGACTAGGGTTTACGTTGATTTCACTATACGTAATTGGTTTTACTATTCGTAAATCCAGGGGTGTGTCGTCGATCAGAAATGCGGCACGCAGGCGTCGCGAAACGGCGCCATTCAAGAATCAACAGGAGCAAGGAGCGAGACGTGGCGGTTGACAGGACAGGCGGGCACGCGCGCCGGCAGGAGACGAACGGGACGACGGGCGCAGTGGTGCGCGCACGGCGGCGTTGAGGCGCGGATGGCGACCATGAGCATCGATTACCAGACGCTGAAGTTCGAGTACCGCGCCCGCGCGCACGACGCGGCCGTCCACCCGGTGATCGTCGTCGGCGCGGGCCCGGTGGGCCTCGCGGCCGCGATCGATCTCGCGCAGCAAGGCGTGCCGGTCGTGCTGCTCGACGACGACGACACGCTCTCGACCGGCTCGCGCGCGATCTGCTTCGCGAAGCGCACGCTCGAGATCTTCGACCGGCTCGGCTGCGGCGAGCGCTTCGTCGACAAGGGCGTGAGCTGGCACGTCGGCAAGGTGTTCCTGCAGGACGAGCAGCTTTACGCGTTCGACCTGCTGCCCGAGGAAGGGCATGCGCGCCCGGCGTTCGTCAACCTGCAGCAGTACTACGTCGAAGGCTATCTGGCCGATCGCGCGTTCGAGCTGCCGAACATCGACATCCGCTGGAAGCACAAGGTGACGGGCGTCGACCAGTCGGCCGAACACGCGGCGCTGACGATCGAGACGCCGGACGGCATCGCGACGCTGCGCGCGCAATACGTGATCGCGGCCGACGGCTCGCGCAGCCCGATGCGCACGATGATGGGCCTCGAAAGCCGCGGCCGCACGTTCAAGGACCGCTTCCTGATCGCCGACGTGAAGATGAAGGCGGAGTTTCCGACCGAGCGCTGGTTCTGGTTCGATCCGCCGTTTCACCGCAACCAGTCGGTGCTGCTGCATCGCCAGCCGGACAACGTGTGGCGCATCGACTTCCAGCTCGGCTGGGATGCCGATCCGGTCGCGGAGAAGCAACCGGAGCGCGTGATCCCGCGCGTGCGTGCGCTGCTCGGGCCGGACGTCGAGTTCGAGCTCGAGTGGGTGAGCGTCTACACGTTCCGCTGCCAGCGGATGGATACGTTCCGCCACGGCCGCGTGCTGTTCGCGGGCGATTCCGCGCACGGCGTGTCGCCGTTCGGCGCGCGCGGCGCGAACAGCGGCGTGCAGGATGCGGACAACCTCGCGTGGAAGCTGAAGCTGGTGCTCGACGGCCGCGCGCACGACCGCCTGCTCGACACGTATGCGAGCGAGCGCGAGTTCGCGGCCGACGAGAACATCCGCAACTCGACGCGCTCGACCGACTTCATCACGCCCAAGAGCGCGGTGTCGCGCGTGTTCCGCGACGCGACGCTGAAGCTTGCGCGCGACTGCGAGTTCGCGCGCAAGCTGGTGAACAGCGGGCGCCTGTCGGTGCCGGCCGTGCTGGTCGATTCGCCGCTCAACACGCCGGACCGCGGCGGCGACACATTTGCATGCGCGATGCGGCCGGGCGCGGCGGCGGCCGATGCGCCGGTGCGCGTGCAGGATGCGCCGGGCTGGCTGCTGCAGCATCTGCGCGGCGGCTTCAGCGGCGTGCTGTTCGGCTTGCCGGGCGATGCGGCCGCGCTCGCGCAGGCCGTCGACGGTCTCGCGCTGCCGGTGCGGCCGGTGCTCGTCGTGCCGGCCGGGCACGCGCAGCCGGTGGCCGGCGTCGACGTTGTGGAGGACGTCGACGGCCTCGCCGCGCGGCGTTACGACGCGCAGCCCGGCACGTTCTACCTGCTGCGTCCCGACCAGCACGTGTGCGCACGCACGCGCACGCTCGACCGTCAGGCGATCGCCGACGCACTGGCGCGCGCGAGCTGCGCACGCTGAATACGATAAAGACACCGGAGACACCGTCATGCCCCCACTCGATACCCGCCCGCGCCTGGCCGACCCCGACGCGTTCTACGAAGCGCTGATCGACATGCATCGCGACCTGTCGGACGCGGACAGCCAGCTCGTCAACGCGAAGCTGATCCTGTTGCTCGCGAACCAGGTCGGCGACGCCGACGTGCTGCGCGAAGCGATGGCGCTCGCGCGCCAGGGCGTGACGTCGCCCGTGCATCCGGCCGCCGAGGTCGCGCAATGAGCGCGGCGGCCGATGCGCGTGTGCTCGAAGTGGAGCGCGTGATCGACGAGACTCATCGCCCGGGTTTTCACGCGATGCTGCTCGCGCTATGCGGGCTGTGCCTCGTGATCGACGGTTTCGATGCGCAGGCAATGGGCTACGTCGCGCCGAGCGTGATCGCGGAATGGGGCGTGCCGAAGCAGGCGCTCGGGCCCGTGTTCAGCGCGAGCCTGTTCGGGATGCTGCTCGGCGCGCTCGGGCTGTCGGTGCTGGCCGACCGGATCGGGCGGCGCCCGGTGTTGATCGGCTCGACGCTGTTCTTCGCGGTGACGATGCTCGCGACGCCGTTCGCGAACTCGATCCCCGTGCTGATGGCGCTGCGCTTCGTCACGGGCCTCGGCCTCGGCTGCATCATGCCGAACGCGATGGCGCTGGTCGGCGAGTTCAGCCCGGCCGCGCATCGCGTGAAGCGGATGATGATCGTGTCGTGCGGCTTCACGCTCGGCGCGGCGATCGGCGGCTTCATCAGCGCCGCGCTGATTCCGGCGCTCGGCTGGCGCGCGGTGTTCTTCGTCGGCGGCGCGGTGCCGCTCGTGCTGACGATCGCGATGGTCGCGCGGTTGCCGGAGTCGCTGCAGTTCCTGGTGCTGAAAGGGCGCGTCGCGCAGGCGCGCGACTGGCTCGCGCGGTTCGCGCCGCAAGCCGGCATCGATGCGAATACGCGGCTCGTCGTGCGCGAGCGCGCGGCGAGCGGCGCGCCGGTCGCCGAGCTGTTCAGCCATGGCCGCCTGCCGGTCACGCTGCTGCTGTGGGCGATCAGCTTCATGAACCTGATCGATCTGTACTTCCTGTCGAACTGGCTGCCGACCGTGATGCGTGAGGCCGGCTATTCGCCGGGCACGGCGGTGATCGTCGGCACGGTGCTGCAGACGGGCGGCGTGATCGGCACGCTGTCGCTCGGCTGGTTCATCGAACGTTACGGCTTCGTGCGCGTGCTGTTCGCGTGCTTCGCGTGCGCGGCCGTGTCGGTGGGGCTGATCGGCTCGGTCGCGCATGCGCTGCCGTGGCTGCTGGTGGTCGTGTTCGCGGGCGGGTTCTGCGTGGTCGGCGGACAGCCGGCCGTGAACGCGCTCGCGGGCCAGTATTACCCGACGTCGCTGCGCTCGACGGGCATCGGCTGGAGCCTCGGCATCGGCCGGATCGGCTCGGTGCTCGGGCCGCTCGTCGGCGGGCAACTGATTGCGCTCAACTGGAGCAACGGCGCGCTGTTCCACGCGGCCGCGGTGCCCGTGCTGTGCTCGGCGCTGTTCGTGCTGGGCTTGGCCGGTGTCACGCGGCGCAGCGGCGCGCAGGCGCCGAACGCCGCCCTGAATTGATGGAGAAAGGAAAACGATGACGCTTGACCTGTCGAAACCGGCGACCGCCGGCTACCTGAGCGGTTTCGCGAACGAATTCGCGACCGAGGCGCTGCCCGGCGCGCTGCCGCACGGCCGCAATTCGCCGCAGCGCGCGCCGTACGGGCTGTACGCGGAGCAACTGTCGGGCACCGCGTTCACCGCGCCGCGCGGCCACAACCGCCGCGCGTGGCTGTACCGGATTCGCCCGGCCGCGGTGCACCGGCCGTTCGAGCCGTACGCGGGAGCGCCGCGGCTCGTGTCGGAGTTCGGCGATTCGGCCGACGTGCCGCCGACGCCGCCGAACCAGTTGCGCTGGGATCCGCTGCCGATGCCGGTCGAGCCGACCGATTTCGTCGACGGCCTCGTGACGATGGCCGGCAACGGGTCGGCCGCGTCGATGAACGGCTGCGCGATCCACCTGTACGCGGCGAACCGCTCGATGCAGGACCGCTTCTTCTACAGCGCGGACGGCGAGCTGCTGATCGTGCCGCAGCAGGGGCGGCTGTTCATCGCGACGGAATTCGGCCGGCTCGACGTCGAGCCGTTCGAGATCGCGGTGATTCCGCGCGGCGTGCGTTTTGCCGTCGCGCTGCCGGACGGCGACGCGCGCGGCTACATCTGCGAGAACTTCGGCGCGCTGCTGCGCCTGCCGGATCTCGGCCCGATCGGCTCGAACGGGCTCGCGAACCCGCGCGACTTCCTGACGCCGCAGGCCGCGTACGAGGATCGCGAAGGCGCGTTCGAACTGATCGCGAAGCTGAACGGGCGCCTCTGGCGCGCGGACATCGGCCATTCGCCGCTCGACGTCGTCGCGTGGCACGGCAACTACGCACCGTATAAATACGACCTGCGCCTGTTCAACACGATCGGCTCGATCAGCTTCGACCATCCCGATCCGTCGATCTTCCTCGTGCTGCAGGCGCAGAGCGATACGCCGGGCGTCGACACGATCGACTTCGTGATCTTCCCGCCGCGCTGGCTCGCGGCCGAGGATACGTTCCGCCCGCCCTGGTTCCACCGCAACGTCGCGAGCGAGTTCATGGGGCTCGTGCACGGCGCGTACGACGCGAAGGCCGAAGGCTTCGTGCCGGGCGGCGCGAGCCTGCACAACTGCATGTCGGGCCACGGGCCCGACGCGGACACGTTCGAGAAGGCGTCGGCGAGCGACACGACGAAGCCGCACAAGGTCGACGCGACGATGGCGTTCATGTTCGAAACCCGCACGCTGATCCGGCCGACGCGCTATGCGCTCGACACCGCGCAGTTGCAGGCCGATTACTTCGAATGCTGGCAAGGCATCAGGAAACACTTCAATCCGGAGCAAAAGTGAGCGATATCCAAGACTGGCGCGCGACGCTCGACCCGGCTCGCAAGAGCTGGGTCGACACGGCGAACGATCCCGCCTGCGATTTCCCGATCCAGAACCTGCCGTTCGGGATCTTCAGCGATGCGAAGCAGGGCGCGCGCCGTGCGGGCGTCGCGCTCGGCGACCAGATCGTCGATCTCGCGGCGCTCGCGCGCGCGGGCCTGGTGACGCTGCCGGCCGGCGCCGATGTGTTCGCCGCGCCGACGCTCAACGCGTTCATCGCGCTCGGCCGCGACGCGTGGCGCAGCGTGCGTGTGCAACTGTCGGCACTGTTCTCGCGCGACAACGCGACGCTGCGCGACGACGCGGCACTGCGCGCACAGGTGCTCGTCGCGCAGCGCGACGCGACGCTGCATCTGCCGCTCGATATCCCCGGCTACACCGATTTCTATTCGTCGAAGGAGCATGCGACCAACGTCGGCTCGATGTTCCGCGATCCGAAGAATGCGCTGCTGCCGAACTGGTCCGAGATGCCGATCGGCTACAACGGCCGCGCATCGTCGGTGGTCGTGAGCGGCACGCCGGTGCGGCGCCCGAACGGGCAACTGAAGCTGCCCGACCACGAGCGTCCGGTGTTCGGCGCGTGCCGCAAGCTCGACATCGAACTGGAAACGGGCTTCATCGTCGGCAAGGGCAACGCGCTCGGCGAGCCGATCGCGTGCGAGGACGCGGAAGCGCATATCTTCGGGATGGTGCTGCTGAACGACTGGAGCGCGCGCGACATCCAGCAGTGGGAATACGTGCCGCTCGGCCCGTTCAACTCGAAGGGGTTCGCGACGACGATCTCGCCGTGGATCGTCACGCTCGATGCGCTCGAACCGTTCCGCGTCGCGCAGCCGGAGCAGTCGCCGCAGCCGCTCGCGTATCTGCGGCATGCGGGCAAGCATGCGTTCGACATCGCGCTGGAAGTGACGCTGCGGGCCGAGGGCGCGGCCGAAGCGACGTCGATCTGCCGCACCAACTTCAAGTACATGTACTGGACGATGGCGCAGCAGCTCGCGCATCACACGGTGGCGGGCTGCAACACCCGCGTGGGCGACCTGATGGGTTCGGGCACGATCAGCGGGCCGACCAAGGATTCGTTCGGCAGCCTGCTCGAACTGACGTGGAACGGCAAGGAGCCGGTCGCGCTGGATGGCGGCGGCGCCAGGACGTTCATCGAGGACGGCGACGAGCTCACGCTCGCCGGTTGGTGCCAGGGCGACGGCTATCGCGTCGGCTTCGGCACGTGTGCGGGCAAGATTTTGCCGGCGCGCGGCGCATGACGGATCGCGACGCCGGGCGTTGCGTGTAGGTTACGTGTAGGCCATGCGTCGGCCGGAAGGACAGGGCGGCCCGCATCGCGCGGGCCGTTTTCGTTTACCGCGGGAGGGACGTGAGCGGGCCGAGGCGTATCGGTGCATGATGCCGCGCGCCGACGCCAACGCCCATCTGCATCAGATCGCGCGCTGCACCGCCGAGCGTCGTTCCCACGACGCAGCCGCGACGAACGAGGCGACGCAGGTGATCAGCACGCCGACCAGCGCGTTGCTGCCCAGTTGCTCCATCAACGCACCAGCCACGAGCGGGCCGCCGAAGCTCGCGGCGCTCCACGACGCCGACACGAGCGAGCTCGCGGTGACGAGCGCCGCGCCGCGGAAACGCTCGCCGCACGCGACGAGCGACAGCGTGTAGATGCTGCCGGCCGCCGCGCCGAGCACGAACAGCAGCGGCCAGCACAGCCACGGATTCGCGATCACGAACGGCAGCAGCGGCAGCCCGGCCAGCACGATCCAGCCCGCGCCGAGGTGCACGCGTTCGCGGCCGAGCTTGTCCGCGAGCCAGCCGATCGGGAACTGCATCGCGGTATCGCCGAACAGCATGATCGACGCGAGCAGCACGGCGGTCGCGCTGGCGACGCCGTGATCCATCGCATAGAGCGGCAGCAGCGACAGCGCGAGCGTGTCGAACAGCGCGAAGAAGCCGGTGCCGATGATCAGCGCGGGCATGCGCGGCAGCACGTCGAGCCAGCGGCCGTGCGCTTCGTGATGCGCGTCGTCGCCGGCGAGCGGCGCACGGCGGATCGTCGCGAGCGTGGGCAACGCGAGCAGGAACAGCGCGCCGCACAGCGCGAAGCGGATGCTCGTCGCGCCGGCGATCTGGCTGACGAGCACGGGGCCGGCCATCTGGAACAGCGTGAAATTGGTCGCGTAGATCGCGACCACGCGGCCGCGCGTCGAATCGTCGGCGAGCTGGTTGACCCACGCCTCGCCGATCGTGAACAGCAGCATCAGCGCGGCGCCGCACAGCACGCGCAGCACGCCCCACAGGAACAGGTTCGACGTGAACTGCATCATCGCGGTGGCGGCCGCGAGCAGCACGACCGACACGACGATCGCGCGGCGCGCGCCGATATGCCGTGCGAGCGCGGTGACGAACGGGACGATCGCGAGGCCGCCGAGGGCCTGCGCGGCGGTGAGCATGCCGACGACGTTGGTGCCGTGCCCGGCTTCGGTCAGTGCAAGTGCGGTGAGCGGCAGTGTGGCGCCGGTGCCGAGGCCGACGACCGCGACGCTCAGGATCAGCGCGAGGAAATCGCGATTGAGAATGGCTTTCATCGGCCGCGATGCTACACCGCGACCGGTGAAAGGTCCATGAAGGCCGTCAGGCTAGGGCCTGTTCACGCTAATAACGGGCTTGCGCTGGCCCCACGAATGCATTTTTCCAAACAGGGGAACGTGCGTTATTAGCGTGAACAGGCCCTATAGGAGTTGCGTACGCAACGAACGCAGCAGGTTCTCGTCACACGTACTCGGTCGGCACGGCCACCGGCCGGCGCTCAAGCGACGCCGACCACAGCGTGAGCGCGAGCGCCGCGACGGCCATCGCGACGCCGACCCACGGCAGGCTCACGAGCGACACGCCCGAGCCGATCGCCATCCCGCCGAGCCATGCGCCGGTCGCGTTGCCGAGGTTGAACGCGCCCTGGTTCAGCGTCGACGCGAGGTTCGGCGCGTCGCTCGCGCGATCGACGATCATGATCTGCAGCGGCGGCACGATCGCGAACGCGAGGATGCCCCACACGAAAACCGTCGCGAGCGCGGCGAACGGCAGATGCATCGTGCCGGCGAACAGCGCGAGCACGATGCCGATCAGCGCGAGCGTCGCGATCAGCGACGGCATCCGGCGCCAGTCGGCGAGCCTGCCGCCGAGCGTGCCGCCGACCGTCAGGCCGAGGCCGAACAGCAGCAGCACGTAGGTGACCTGATGCGGCGAGAAGCCCGTCACGTCCTCGAGGATCGGCGTGATGTACGTGAACACGCTGAACAGGCTCGCGGACGCGAGCACGCTGATGCCGAGCACCATCAGCACCTGCGGGTGCTTCAGCACGCTGAATTCGCGTGTGATGCTGGTGTCGGGCATCGCGAGGTTCTTCGGCAGGCACACCGCGAGCGCGGCGGCCGCGGCGATGCCGATGCCGGTGACGGCCCAGAACGTCGCGCGCCAGCCGAACGCCTGGCCGAGCGCGGTGCCGAGCGGCACGCCGAGCACGTTCGCGAGCGTGAGGCCGGTGAACATCAGCGCGATCGCCTGCGCGCGGCGGTTCGGCGCGACGAGGTTGCTCGCGACCACCGAACCGATGCCGAAGAACGCCCCGTGGCAGAACGCGGTGACGACGCGCGCGGCCATCAGCACCGCGTAGCCGGGCGCGATCGCGCAGAACAGGTTGCCGGCGATGAACAGCCCGATCAGGCCCATCAGCGCACGCTTGCGCGGCATCTTCGCGGTGACGATCGCGAGGATCGGCGCGCCGATCGTCACGCCGAGCGCGTAGCCCGACACCAGCATCCCGGCGGCCGGGATCGACACGCCGAGGTCGCGCGCGACGTTGGGCAGCAGCCCCATGATCACGAATTCGGTGGTACCGATTCCAAATGCGGCGACGGCAAGGGCGAAAAGAGGCAGGGGCATCGCGGTAGGCTCGGGAAAGGAGGCCGCTCGAGCCGGGCGCAGGATGCGCGGGGCGGGCGGTCGGTGAGGCGAGAGTCAGCCGCGATTCTACTTCAGTGAAAACCCTGATGCTTGCCGCCAAAATGGGTGTTGCCGCCGTGCGACGGGGCGGCGGGCGGGGTGCTCAGACTGTGGGATTTACGGCGGTTCGGCGGCGGGTGAGGCGGCTGCCGAACCAGGTCAGGCAGCGGGTTCCGTGGCCCCGCCGAGCAGCGCGCCCGACATTTCGGTCTCTGCGGGCGACGCCGCCGATCAGGCCCCATCGATTGTCGCCGGCTCGTCCCAGCCGTTCTCGAACAGGCACGCTTCGATCGGCATCCGCGCGGCCCAGCGTTCTTCTTCCAGCATCGGCTTCGCATAGAACGCATCGACGTGCCCGACGCACAGCACGGCGATCGGCTTCGCGCCGTCGGGCATCCGCAGCAGCGTGCGCAGCGCATCGACGTCGAACAGCGACACCCAGCCCATCCCGAGCCCTTCCGCGCGCGCCGCGAGCCACATGTTCTGGATCGCGCACGCGGCGGATGCCAGATCCATTTCCGGCAGCGTGCGGCGGCCGAACACATGGCGTTCGCGGCCATCGGCGAGCGCGACGACCAGCAACTCGCCGCATTCGCGCACGCCTTCGACCTTCAGCCGCATGAATTCGTCCTGGCGCTCGCCGAGCGCGTCGGCGGTCGCGCGGCGCTCGGCCTCGACCAGCGCGTGAATGGCGGTGCGCAATGCGGAATCGGTAATACGGATGAAGCGCCACGGCTGCATGAAGCCCACGCTCGGTGCGTGGTGCGCTGCACGCAGCAGGCGCGCGAGCACGGCCGGATCGACGGGCGCCGGCGTGAAGTGGCGCATGTCGCGCCGTTCGAAGATGGCGCGGTAGACAGCGGCGATGTCGGAATCGTCGAAACGCATGAGCGGCAAAGGCAGGGAAGGACGTCGGCGCAACGATAGCAGACGGCGCGCTCGAAACGTTACTTCAAACGAAACAATGCGTTGAATTGTTGACGGGGGTGACTGCGGTTCGCGGCGGGAGGCAGGAGCAAACGATTGCGGATGCGCGACAGGCCCCTGAATGGGCGGTTTTTCAGCGATTTGCCATTACGACGTTCCGCGGCGTCCGTGCATGCCACGCCTCGATGTTCAGCAGCGTGGTGTGCGCGATCTCGGCCAGCGCCTCGCGCGTGAAGAACGCCTGGTGCGACGTGATGATCACGTTCGGGAACGTCAGCAAGCGCGCGAGCACGTCGTCCTGCAGCGGCAGGTCGGAGTGATCCTCGAAGAACAGCCCGCTTTCTTCCTCGTATACGTCCAGCCCGAGATGGCCGAGCCGGCCGCTCTTGAGCGCGTCGACCAGCGCCTGCGCATCGACGAGGCCGCCGCGCCCCGTGTTGATCAGCATCGCGCCGTGCTTCATCCGCGCGAGCGTGCGTTCGTTGATCAGGTGGTGCGTCGACGGCAGCAGCGGGCAATGCAGGCTCACGATGTCGGCGTGATGCAGCAGCTCGTCGAGTTCGACGTAGCGCGCGCCGAATGCGATCAGCTCGTCGTCGTACGGCGGCACCGAGTGCGCGAGCACGTGCATCCCGAAGCCCATCATGATCTTCGCGAACACGCTGCCGATGAGGCCGGTGCCGATCACGCCGACGGTCTTGCCGTGCAGGTCGAAGCCGAGCAGGCCGTTCAGCGAGAAATCGCCTTCGCGGGTGCGGGCGACTGCGCGCGGCAGGCGGCGGTTGAGCGCGAGGATCAGCGCGACCGCGTGCTCGGCCACCGCATGCGGCGAATACGCGGGCACGCGCACGACCGTGATGCCGAGCCGTTCGGCGGCGGCGAGGTCGACATGGTTGAAGCCCGCCGAGCGCAGCGCGATCAGCCGCGTGCCGCCGTCGGCGAGCCGTTCGAGCACGGCCGCGTCGACGGTGTCGTTGACGAACGGGCAGACGACGTCATAGCCGTGCGCGAGGATCGCCGTTTCCGCGTCGAGGTGCGACGGCTGGAAGTGCAGCCGATAGCCGAACTGCCGGTTGGCGGCGGTGAACGAATCGTCGTCGTACTGCCGGCTGCTGAACAGGATCACGCGCACGCTGCACCTCCGAGGGCTGACGCGCGCAGTTTACTGCAGGCCCGTGACGATGTCGGAGCGTTCGGGGCCGCGCACCGGCCGCAGGAAGTCGTAGTCCGTCTGCCCGCGGGCGGCCGGCGCGCCGAAGTGCTCGAGCGCGTGCTCGACGAAGCTGCGTGTACGGGCCGGCACGTACTGGCGGTTCGGATAGACGAGCGACAACTGCGCGTCGGGATCGTCGATCCGGTAGCCGGCCATCAGCCGCACGAGCGTGCCGTGGTTGAGCGCGTCGGCTACGCACGGCGCGGGCAGCACCGCGATGCCGGCGCCGGCCACGGCCGCCGCCTGCACGAGCGCGAGCTGATTGACCGTGCAGGCCGGGCGCACCGTGACCGAATGGGCGACGCCGTCGTGACCGACCAGTTGCCACGTCGGCGCGTGCTGGTGCGCCGCGAGCGTGACCCAGTCGTGGCCTGGCAGATCGTCGGGCACGCGCGGCTCGCCGCGGCGGTCGAGATAGGCCGGCGCCGCGCACGCGACGAACGGGTTCGGCGCGAGCGCATGACCGATCAGCGACGGGTTGCCGTCGAGCCGGGTGCCCGTGACGATGCCGACGTCGTAGCCCGAATCGAGCACGTCGAGCGGCCCTTCGGCGACGGTCAGCTGCACGCGCAGCTCCGGGTAGCGGTGCCGGAAGCTGCTGACGAGCGGCGTCAGCGCGAGCGGCGACAGCAGCCCCGACGCGACGACGCGCAGCGTGCCGGCCGGTTCGCGCACGGCATGCGCGACGGACGATTCGAGGTGGTCGAATTCCTCGAGCAGCGCACGGCAACCGTCGAGGTAGCGCACGCCGGCCTCGGTAAGCGACAGGTTGCGCGTGGTGCGATGGATCAGCCGTGTGTTCAGGTGGCCCTCGAGCATCGCGATCGAACGCGTGACGAGCGCATTGGACACGCCGAGATGGTGCGCCGCGCGCCGGAAGCTTTGCTGCTCGGCGACGCAGACGAATACACGCATGGTCTGAATCTGGTTCATGGCTTGCGTATTTCTGGCCCGGTTGATTGATTTTGGTTGTGGTTAATCGCCGCGCAACGTCGAAGCGCATTGCGCGGCCCTAGCTCTCCCTCGTCTCGAAAATAGAATTTTCGATTCCGCAGATGATTGTTCAATACAGAGCGGATATCCGTCAACCTGAGAAAACGGGCGGCTTGCGTAAAATCGAAATCGCGAGTACCCGTTTAACGCTGCAATGCAGCAAGCGCGGGCCGGCAAAACCGGTGGAGTATTGTGGTATGCGCGGAGAATTGAAAAATTCTCTGTTTAATCAGTGGTTTGTGTGAAATATGAGCAAGCCGGGACGCATCGGTTTCGGCGTCGCTCCCCAATACATGCTGCAATAATGGATGTTTTTTCCACGTTCGGATTTTGTGTATCGCATTCGTTCCGCGATTTGTATCAGGTAGCCGGTTCATTCCGTTCGGCCGGCGAATGAGGTTGAACCGCCGTTTCCGACGAATCATCTCGATATTGGGGGAGAAAATCGCGCGTTCGGAACCCTGAGTGGAACCGTTTCGCGGCCCGCGGGCAATCCCTTTTCAATCCGGCCGGCCATCGGGGGCGCGGCGTGCGGCCGGCTGGCCCGGTCCGGCGACCGGGCCACCGTCGCGCTGTCCGGACGTGCGTGCCTCTTGCGCGAGGCGGCGGAACACGGAATGATCGATCAGTTGGTCGCGCCGTGCCGTGGGCCCCGTGCCGCGGGCGTCCGGGCACTTCCTTTCCTCATCCTTTTCCAGCCATGTCCATCGATTATTCGCCGATTCCCTGTCCCGTCGTCGTGCCGCTCGACGCGATCCTGCCCGAAGAACCGCTGCTGATGATGGGGGCCGGCCCGGTGCCGATCCCGGCCGCGGTGGCCAAGGCGAACACGGTCGTGATCAACCACCTCGGCGCGACGATGGCGAAGATCATCGAGCAGGTGAAGGAGATGGCGCGCTACGTGTTCCAGACCCGCACGAAGTGGGTGCTCGGCGTCGCGGGCCCCGGCTCGGCCGCGATGGAAATGGCGATCTCGAACCTCGCCTGGCGCGGCACGCGCGTGCTGTCGATCCGCAACGGCTTCTTCAGCGCGCGGATGGCCGAGATGGCCACGCGCGTCGGCGCCGACGTCGCGACGCTCGAAGTGGCCGACCGCGCGGTCGCGAGCCTCGACGAGATCGCCGACGCGATCGCGCGCGAGCGGCCCGAGATCGTCACGATCGTGCAGGGCGAGACGTCCAACACCGTGTGGAACCGCGACCTGCGCGACATCGCCGCGCTGGCGAAGGCGGCCGGCGCGCTGGTGGTCGTCGACGCGGTGTGCACGCTGTCGACGATGCCGCTCGAGATGGATGCGTGGGGCATCGACGCGGTGATCACCGGCGGCCAGAAGGGGCTGTCGTCGATCCCGGGCGTGTCGCTGATCGCGTTCTCCGATGCCGCGTGGGACCGCATGAAGCATCGCCCCGAGCCGAATGCGCACTGGTGCCTCGACATGGCGCTCGCGGAGAACTTCTGGCACAACGCCGGCTATCACTACACGGCGCCCGTGTCGGGCGTGCTCGCGCTGCACGAGGCGCTGCGGCTCGTTTGCGCGGAGACGCTCGAAAGCCGCTTCGCGCGCCACCTGCGCTGCTCGCTGGCGCTGCAGGCGGGCGTCGAATCGATGGGGCTCAAGCTCTATGCGCCGAAGGACTGCCGGCTCAATTCGGTGGTCGGGATCGAGACGCCGGAGGAGCTCACGCCCGGGATGGTCTGTGGCCATATCTCGAAGCAGTACCAGGTCGAGATTTCCGGTTCGTTCGGGTTGCCGATCGTGCGGATCGGGCAGATGGGCGAGCAGTGCCGTGAACACAATCTGTTCCGCACGCTGCATGCGTTCGGCCGCACGATGGTCGACCTGAAGGTGCCGGTCGACCTGCCGGCCGGCGTCGCGGCGCTCGAACAGGAGCTGTCGCGGCGCGGCGCGTAAGCGGGAAGAAGCGAGGAGACGAGGAAACGGGCCGTGCTCAGCGGCCCTGCATCGCGCGCCGGTACGTATTCGGCGTCGTGCCGTGCGCGTCGCGAAAGCGATGGCTGAAGTGGCCGGCGTTCGCGTAGCCGCAGTCGGCCGCGATCTGCGCGAGCGGCAGTGTCGTCGTGCGCAGCAGCTCGCGGGCGCGGGCGAGCCGTTGCTCGGCCACCCACGCGTGCGGCGCGCGGCCGAACGACAGCCGGAACATCCGCGAGAAATGGTATTCGGACAGCGCGGCAACCTCGGCGAGTTCGCCGAGCGTCAGCGGCTGCGTGAGATACGTGTCGATGTAGTCGCGCACGCGGCGGCGCACGGCCGGCGCGAGGCCGCCGCGGAACGACGTGTCGGTGCGCGTCGTGCTCTGCCCGCGCAGCAGCAGGCTCAGCACGTCGTGCGCGGTCTCGTTCACGCGCAGCCGCTCGTCGGCATCTTCCCACCCGTCGAGCGCGAGCGAGCGCAGCAGCGCGGCGACGCGCGCATCCTCGAAATAGGTGCGATCGGCGAGCTTCAGCTCGCGCGGCTCGCGGTCGAGCTCGCGGATCGCGCGCTGTGTGAAGTGCTCGGGCAGGAAATACAGGTGGATGAAATGCATTTCGCCGCGCACCCACCAGCGCGATTCATGGTCGCCCGGCAACGCGCACAGCAGGCTCGGCGCGCCGTAGCGGGGCACGCGCTGGCGCTCGGTCCGGTAGCCGCCGTCGAGGTAGCACGACAGCGTGTGGTGGCCGGGCTGCTCGTAGACCGTCTCGCTTTCGTCGGTGATCCGCGTCCACTCGGCGATCGCGAGGTGGTCGCCGAGCCACGCGAAGCGCTCGAGCGTCGCGTTCGCGTCGGCGAGCGTGCGGCAGACCGACTGCAGGCCGAACGGCAGATCGCCGCCGGCCAGGGCGGCGGCGCGGTCGACGGGCGGGGCGCAGAGGGAGAGACTCATGATGCGCCGAGTATAAGCGGGCGCGCGGCGCCGCGTGCGGCGTCCCGAAAAAGACCGCAATTCCGGACAATCGGCACGCGCGGGGCGACGGCATAGTCGGGATCCCGATTCACTCGATTGTCCGGAATGCCGCCATGAACCTGTCGCTTTATTTCGTCACCGTGCTGATCTGGGGCACCACCTGGATCGCGATCAAGTGGCAGCTCGGCTCGGTGCCGCCGCCCGTGTCGATCGCATGGCGCTTCTGGCTCGCGGCCGCCGTGCTGTTCGCGCTGCTGCGCGTGATGCGCCGCCCGGTGCGTCCGCCGCGCGAAGCGTGGCGCTTTCTCGTCGCGCAGGGCTTCGCGCTGTTCTGCCTGAATTTCCTGTGTTTTTACTATGCGGAGCAGGTCGTGCCGAGCGGGCTCGTCGCGGTGATCTTCTCGACCGCGCCGTTGCTGAACTCGATCAACGGCCGGCTGTTCATGGGCCGCCCGCTGCGGCCGTCGGCGATCGCCGGCGCGCTGCTCGGCCTGACCGGCATCGCATGCCTGTTCTGGCAGCAGATGGCCGGCCATCTCGACGACCACGCGACGTGGACGGGGCTCGCGATCGCGTTGGCCGGCACGATATGCTTCTCGGCGGGCAACCTGCTGTCGAGCCGGATGCAGTCGATGGGGCTGCACCCGCTCGCGACCAACGGCTGGGCGATGCTGATCGGCGCGGCGATCCTGACCGTCGGCGCCGCGGTGGCCGGGATGCCGTTCACGCTCGACACGAGCCCGCGCTATCTCGGCGCGCTCGTCTATCTCGCCGTGCCGGGCTCGGTGATCGGCTTCACCGCGTACCTGACGCTCGTCGGCCGGATCGGGCCGGAGCGCGCCGCGTACTGCACGGTGCTGTTCCCGATCGTCGCGCTGGCCGTGTCGACGGTGTTCGAGGGTTACCAATGGTCGCCGCTCGCGGTGATCGGGCTGTTGCTCGTGGTGGCCGGCAATCTCGTTGCGTTCGATCTCACGCGAAGGTTGTTTCTGCGGACGGCCTGACGACGTTCACGGTTGCGCGAACCCGCGATCGAGGAAACCGGCGAACGGCCAATTTGGTTGACACGGTTGACTTGGTTTCGATTCGACGCTACGCTCGATCATTCCGGTCGTGACGGGAGGTGATGATGATTGCGCGAGCTCATACGCTGGAAGGGGCCGTCGTTCTCGATGTCGAGACGGAGGAAGCGCTGCGCAGCGCTGTCGGTGCGGCGACCATGCTCGGCCCCGATCGCGCGCGGGCGCTGCTCAGCCTGTCCGACGAGCAATTGGGGCACCTGTTCAAGGTCGGCATCGCGCAGGTCATCGATCTGGCCGGCACGATCACGTTCGGTATCGCCGCTGCGGCGACGCGCGACAGGAAACCGGCCGGCGGGAAGAGGCGGGCGGCGAGCGCCACTGCCGATCCGGAGCGGCAGGTGCAGGCGGAACGGCGCATGCTGGTCGCCGACGGCAAGCTGCTGCCCGCCGGGCAGACATGGGCCGGCCTCGGCATGACGCGGCAGGCGCTCAGCAAGGCCGTGGCGTCCGGCCGGATCTTCGCGGTCGATGTCGGCGCCGCACAGTACTATCCGGCCTTCTACCTGGCGGGGGATATCGATCGCAAGACCTTGGGCAGGGTGACCCAATGTCTGGGCGATTTGCCGGGATGGAGCAAATGGCAGTTCTTCACGACGCCGAAGGCATCCCTCGGCAACGTCACGCCGCTCGTCGCGCTGTCGCGCGGGAAGGTGGATGAAGTCGAGCGCGCTGCCACGGCGTTCGCCGAGCGCTAGGCGGCCCGTTTGCTGACGGCGCCGGGGGAGCATTTCGCGAGCGCGACACTCGTGACGCGCGAGATCGCGCCGACGGCGCTGGTGCGTATCTCGCGATATGCAACCGGCGAGCCTTACTTCGGGAAATCGGGCGGCAATCGCTTCGACGATCCGCGCAAGCGGCGGCGGTACGGCACGAGCTATTTCGGCTTCAATCTGCATTGCGCATTCGCCGAGACGGTGCTGCACGACGAAGTCGCCGATCTGGCGCTGGGCGGTTTTCCGCTCGTGACCACCGAACTCGATCGCTACGTCCTTTCATTTGACGGCGCGCCATTGACCGTCGCTGTCCTGCACGGCTTGCCGCTGAAAAATCTCGGTGGCGACGGGGGCGTTGTCGACCACCGCACCATACGACGTTGCGCAACGGTGGTCGCTTGCCGTCCACCGGCATCCCCGTCGCGTCGACGGGTTCTTGTACATGTCGCGCCATCTCAACACGTCGGAAGCGCTCGTGCTGTTCGATCGTGCCGAACCGAAGCTCTCGCTCGGGCGCGCCGTTCCGTTCAGGCGTCATCCCGATGCGGCCCGCGTATTGCGGGACTTCAACGTACTGCGGCGTTGACGCGCGTGGCGGGGGCGCCGACGCGCATCAGCGCATCATCCCTCACGCTGCCGCGCCGCTCCCCGCCACGCGCGCCTGCCGCTGGTACAGCACCATCGACAGCGCGACGCCCGCGGCGGCGGCCACTGCCGCGAACAGGAACACCTGCGGATAGCCGAACGCGCCCGCGACATAGCCGGCGAGCGGCCCGGTGATGCCGAGCGACAGGTCGAGGAACACCGAATACGCGGACAGCGCCGCGCCGCGGCTTGCCGGCGGCACGAGCGCGACGGCCTCGACGCCGAGCGCCGGGAAAATCAGCGCGAAACCGAAGCCCGTCAGCGCCGCGCCGACGAGCGCGACGTGCGGCACCGGCGCGAGCCACAGCAGCAAAAGGCCCGCGGATTCGAACGCGAACGACACGATCGCGACGCGGAAGCCGCCGTAGGTCTTGATCGTGTTCGCGAACAGCAGGCGCGCGCCGATGAACAGCGTGCCGAACACGGTCAGCGACAGCGCGGCGTTCGGCCAGTGGCGCGCCGCGTAGTACAGCGTGACGAACGTGGCGATCGAGCCGAAGCCGGCCGAACCGAGCGCGAGGCCGAGGCCGTGCGGCAGCACGCGCGTGAACACGCTCGCATACGACATCCGTTCGCCGTGCACGAGCGGCACCGGCGCGATCAGGCGGGCGAGGTAGAAGCCGAGCGCGGCGAGCGCGATCACGATCACGCCGATCAGCGCCGGATTCAGCGTATGCGCGATCGCGACGCCGACCGGCGCGCCGAGCGCGAGCGCGCCGTAGGTCGCGATGCCGTTCCACGAGATCACCTTCGCGTTGTGCGCGACGCCGACCCGGCCGATGCCCCACAGGATCGCGCCGGTGCCGCACAGGCTTTCGCCGACGCCGAGCACGAGCCGGCTCGCGACCAGCAGCACGAGGCTCGCGACCGGCCAGTGCGCGAGCAGCAGCGCGACGAGCAGCAGCACGCCCGACACGCCGCAGCCGACCAGCCCGCGCAGCACCGTCTGCTTCGGCCCGAGCGTATCGGCGAGGCGACCGGCGAGCGGCCGCGACGCGAGCGTCGCGAAATACTGGACGCTGATCGCGCCGCCCGCGACGATCGCGGAAAAGCCGAGGTCGTCGTGGACGAAGCCCGGCAGCACCGCGAGCGGCAGGCCGATGGTCAGGTAGCAGATGAACGTGAAGCAGACGACGGACACGATTTGCAGCGTGAGCGCAAACCCGCTGCGCGGCGGTGTGGCGGAATCGGATGACATGGGGTCGGAACGAATGACGGAGCGAACGGAAAACGGCAGAAAAGGGAATCGGGATTTTCCCATGGAACCGGTTTTCCCGCAGGTACCATTTAGTTAAACGCGCCCCGTTCGTGAAGCGGATCGATGGGTCACGGGGGCCTGGAACGGACGGAGCGGCCCGTGCCGCAAGGGCCTCGGCCGGTCGGGCGCGCATATCGCTGCAGTTATATGAGCCGCATGCGTGATGGGCTATGGGTTGCGGAATTTGACGGTGATAGCGTGCAAACTGTCAGAAAAACGTCGGTCGAGCGCTCCGCGCCAGCCGCCTTGCCCCCAAATTTGAAGAAACACCGAGACATGAGTGAGCCGATCCGCTTCTACCATCGTCACGCGATCCGCGAAGTCAGCGGCGCGGACGTGACCCGCACCGTGCTGCAATACCTGCGCGAGGACGCGCATTGCACCGGCACCAAGGAAGGCTGCGCGGAAGGCGACTGCGGCGCGTGCACGGTCGTCGTCGGCGAGCTGACCGACGCCGGCACGGTCGAATTCAAGGCCGTCAACGCATGCATCCAGTTCCTGCCCACGCTCGACGGCAAGGCGCTGCTCACGGTCGAGGACCTGCGCCGGCCGGACGGCTCGCTGCACCCGGTGCAGCAGGCGATGGTCGATTGCCACGGTTCGCAATGCGGGTTCTGCACGCCGGGTTTCGTGATGTCGATGTGGGCGCTGTACGAGAAGCACGGCCACGAAGGCTGCGGCAACGCGTGCGCGAAGGCGAAGGACGTGCCGACGCGCACCGAGATCGCCGATGCGCTGACGGGCAACCTGTGCCGCTGCACCGGCTATCGTCCGATCGTCGATGCGGCGGTGCGGATGTTCGATGCGACCGGCGAAGGTGCGACCGGCGAAGGCGCGACCGGAGAATCCGCGCCGCACCCGGCCTCGCCGGTCGACACGGCCGCGCTCGCCCGCACGCTCGCGTCGCTCAAGCGCGACGACACGTTCGACTACACGACGGTCAACGGCGCGCGCTTCGCGGCGCCGCGCACGCTCGACGCGCTGGCCGCGCTGAAGGCCGAGCGTCCCGACGCGCGCATCCTTGCGGGCAGCACCGACATCGGCCTGTGGGTCACCAAGCAGATGCGCCGCCTCGACGACCTGATCTACGTCGGCCAGATCGCCGAACTGCAGCAGGTCGTGCACGGCGACGACTGGATCGCGATCGGCGCGGGCGTGACGGTCGAGAAGGCCTATGCGGCGCTGGCCGGCACGTATCCGGAGCTGACCGAGATGTGGAAGCGCTTCGCGTCGCTGCCGATCCGCAACGCGGGCACGCTCGGCGGCAACGTCGCGAACGGCTCCCCGATCGGCGATTCGATGCCGGGCCTGATCGCGCTCGGCGCGCGCGTCGTGCTGCGCGGCGGCGACACGGTGCGCGAGCTGCCGCTCGAGGCGCTGTACACCGGCTATCAGCAAAAGGACATGGCGCCGCACGAATTCGTCGTCGGCGTGAAGGTGCCGACCCGCACCGGCGCGCGCGAAAAACTGCAATTCCGCACGTACAAGCTGTCGAAGCGGTTCGATTCGGACATCTCGGCCGTGTGCGCCGCGTTCGCGTTCATCGCGGACGGCGACACGATCCGCGAGCCGCGCATCGCATTCGGCGGGATGGCCGCGACGCCGAAGCGCGCTGCCCATACGGAAGCCGTGCTCGACGGCGCGCAGTGGCACGAAGCCACCGCGCAGGCCGCGATGCGGGCGCTCGAGCGCGACTACCAGCCGCTGTCCGACATGCGCGCAACCAGCGCGTATCGCCTCGATACCGCGAAGAACCTGATGTTCCGATTCTGGCTGGAGACGCGTGCGCACGACCCGCTGCCGCCGCAGGCGCTGAACGTGCGCGAAGTGGCCGCCGAAGCAGGCGCCGAAGTTGCCGACGACGCGGCGCGCGTCTGACGACGGAGAAAACCGAACATGAACCAGCAAGCAGAACCGTTCCTCAGCACCCTCGACCCGCAGGCCGACGCCTCGCAGGTGCACGTGTCGCGCGCGCACGAATCCGCCCACCTGCACGTGAGCGGCCGCGCCACCTACACCGACGACATTCCGCTCGTCGCCGGCACGCTGCACGCGGCGCTCGGGCTGTCGGCGAAGCCGCACGCGAAGATCGTGTCGATGAATTTCGACGCGGTGCGCGCGACGCCGGGCGTGGTCGCCGTGTTCACGGCCGACGACATTCCCGGCGTCAACGATTGCGGCCCGATCATCCACGACGATCCGGTCCTGGCCAAAGGCATCGTGCAGTTCGTCGGCCAGCCGATGTTCATCGTCGTCGCGACGTCGCACGAAACCGCGCGGCTTGCCGCGCGCCGCGCGCAGGTCGACTACGAGGAACTGCCCGCGATCCTGACCGCGCAGGACGCGCGCAAGGCCGAAACCTACGTGATCCCGCCGCTGAAGCTCGCGCGTGGCGACGCGGCCGCGCGGCTCGCCGTCGCGCCGCACCGCGAGTCGGGCGAGATGCTGCTCGGCGGGCAGGAGCAGTTCTACCTGGAAGGGCAGATCGCGTACGCGGTGCCGAAGGACGACGACGGGATGCACGTGTACTGCTCGACGCAGCACCCGAGCGAGATGCAGCACCTGGTCGCGCACGTGCTCGGCGTCGCGTCGCACAACGTGCTGGTCGAATGCCGCCGGATGGGCGGCGGCTTCGGCGGCAAGGAGTCGCAGTCGGGCCTGTTCGCGTGCTGCGCGGCGCTCGCCGCATGGAAGCTGCTGTGCCCGGTGAAGCTGCGGCCGGACCGTGACGACGACATGATGATCACCGGCAAGCGGCACGACTTCCATTACCGCTTCGACGTCGGCTACGACGACGACGGCCGCATCGACGGCGTCGCGCTCGACATGACGTCGCGCTGCGGCTTCTCGGCCGACCTGTCGGGCCCGGTGATGACGCGCGCGGTGTGCCACTTCGACAACGCGTACTGGCTCGGCGACGTCGACATCGCCGGCTACTGCGGCAAGACCAACACGCAGTCGAACACCGCGTTCCGCGGCTTCGGCGGCCCACAGGGCGCATTCGCGATCGAATACATCCTCGACGACATCGCGCGTTCGCTCGGCCGCGATTCGCTCGACGTCCGCTACGCGAACCTGTACGGCAAGACCGAACGCAACGTGACGCCGTACGGACAGACCGTCGAGGACAACGTGCTGCGGGAACTGCTCGGCGAACTCGAGACCACGAGCGACTACCGCGCGCGGCGCGCGGGCGTGCGCGCGTTCAACGCACGCAACACGGTGCTGAAGAAAGGCATCGCGCTCACGCCGGTGAAATTCGGCATCGCGTTCAACGTCACGCACTTCAACCAGGCCGGCGCGCTGGTGCACATCTACACCGACGGCTCGGTGCTCGTGAACCACGGCGGCACGGAGATGGGGCAGGGGCTCAACACGAAAGTCGCGCAGGTCGTCGCGCACGAGCTCGGCATCCGTTTCGGCCGGATCCGCGTGACGGCGACCGACACGAGCAAGGTCGCGAACACGTCCGCGACCGCCGCGTCGACGGGCTCCGACCTGAACGGCAAGGCCGCGCAGGATGCGGCGCGCCAGTTGCGCGAGCGGCTCGCGGCGTTCGCGGCGAAGCAGTTCGGCGACGGCAAGGTCGATGCGGCCGACGTGAAGTTCGGCAACGACGTCGTGTGGGTCGGCGGCCATGGCGTGCCGTTCGGCGAAGTGGTCGCGAAGGCGTATCTCGCGCGGGTGCAGCTGTGGTCCGACGGCTTCTATGCGACGCCGAAGCTGCACTGGGATCAATCGAGGCTGCAGGGCCGGCCGTTCTACTACTACTCGTACGGCGCGGCCGTGTCGGAAGTCGTGATCGACACGCTGACGGGCGAGATGCGTACGCTGCGCGTCGATGCGCTGCACGACGTCGGCGCGTCGCTGAACCCGGCGCTCGACATCGGCCAGGTCGAAGGCGCGTTCATCCAGGGGATGGGCTGGCTCACCACCGAGGAGCTGTGGTGGAACGCGGGCGGCAAGCTGATGACGCATGCGCCGTCCACGTACAAGATTCCGACGGTGAACGACACGCCGCCCGAGTTCAACGTGCGGCTGTTCCGGAACCGCAACGTGGAGGACAGCATCCACCGTTCGAAGGCCGTCGGCGAGCCGCCGCTGCTGCTGCCGTTCTCGGTGTTCTTCGCGGTGCGCGACGCGGTGGCCGCGGTCGGCGACTATCAGGTGAACCCGCCGCTCGACGCACCGGCCACCGGCGAGTCGATCCTGCGCGCGGTGAATGCGGTGCGTGCGGCGAGCGCCGCGCGGGCGGGCTGAGATGAACCGCCGCTCCACGCTCGCGTCGTGCGCCGGCCCTGACGGGGCGGTCAGCGTCGTCGGGACGGCCCGGTGGAGGCGCGCATGAACGGCCCCGCTCGTTCGCCGCGTGCCGCGTCGCCCACGCCCGCCGCCGGATACGACGGTGCGTGCGGCAGCACGCCGTCGCAGCCGCAACCGTTCGCGCCGGGCACCGGCCAGCGCAACCGCGCGACCGCGGCACCGCGGCCGATGCACGTCGTGCTGTTCGGCGCCGGGCACGTCGGCCACGCGCTCGTCACGCTGCTCGGCGCGCTGCCGTGCGTCGTGCAGTGGGTCGACACGCGCGACGAGCTGTTCCCCGACGAATGTCCGCCGAACGTGCAGCCGGAGCCGACCGACACGCCGGAGGCCGTCGTCGACGCGGCGCCGCCCGGCACGTACTTCCTCGTGATGACGCACAACCACGCGCTCGACTTCGCGCTCGCCGCGCAGATCATGCGGCGGCGCGACTACGCGTACTTCGGGATGATCGGCTCGCGCACGAAACGCGTGAAGTTCGAGCGCCGGCTCGCCGCGCGCGGCGTCGATCCGGCGCGGCTCGTCGAGATGGTGTGCCCGATCGGCGTCGCGGGCATCGTCGACAAGGCGCCGGGCGCGATCGCGGTGGCTGTCTGCGCGGAGCTGCTGCAGGCCCGCTCGGGCATGCCGGTGGCCGATGCGAAGGCGGCCGCGGCCGGGCGCGCCCGCGACGACGTGTCCTGCGTGCGATAAAGCCGCGGCAAAACGGTCATGCCGCGCGGCCGGCGCACGGCCGCGCGTTTTTGCCTACACTGCACGACAACGCGCGGCAGCGGGCCGCGCTTCATGTCACCGCGCACGCACCCATGTCCGATCACTCCGTCTATCTCGACGCGCTCGATGCGAGCCTCGTCGCCATCGAGCGCTGGCTGTCCGGCGTCGATACCGTGCCGGCGGCGCTCGATGCGCTGCTTGCCGCGTTTTCCGCCGACTTCACGATGATCCTGACCGACGGCCGCATGGTCGACCGTGACGGCATGCGCGCGCTGTTCGCGAAGCTGGCCGGCTCGAAGCCGGGGCTGCGCATCACGCTGTCGGAGATCCGCGTGCGCGCGGCCGACGCGACGCATGCGGTGATCACCTATCTCGAAGCACAGCACGCGACATCGGGCGAACTGCCGGCGCGTCGCGCGACCGCCGTGTTCGCGCGCGACGCGGCGGGCGTCGTGCGCTGGGCCCATCTGCAGGAAACCTTCTGCACGGCCTGAGCGGCCGCGTTGCCTGACCAGTCGCGCGACGCTTTGGCCGCGCGTCAGCGCTTGCGGGTGCGGGCGACCGTCAGCTCGTCGGACACGCTCTGCATCAGCGCGCACAGCCACGCGATGTCGGTCGGCCGATCGGGTTGCGGATGGGTGAGCAGGTAGCTCTTGATGCGCGGGAACGGCACGGGCGGCGTGACGACGACGAGCGGCAACAGTTGCGCATAGTGCGTCGCGAAGCGGCGCGTCGTCGTGAAGATCAGGTCCGACTGCAGCAGCACCTGCGGCACGATGCCGAAGTACGGCAGCGTCGTCACGATGCGCCGCGTGAGGCGCGCACGTGCCAGGCCGATCTCGATCGCGTTGCGCTTGTCGCCGGTGTACGGCGTCGGCGCGACGTGCGCGGCCGCCGCATACGCGTCGCGCGTGAGCGGCTCGCGGGCGAGCGGATGCGCGTCGCGCATCAGGCACACGATCGTGTCGGAGAACAGGTCCTGGCGCGCGAACTGCGGGTCGGGCTTCGGCCAGTTGCCGATCACGAGATCGAGCGCGCCCGATTCGAGCGCGCCCGCGTGATCGAGCGCGGGATTCAGCGAATCGATTTCCAGACGCGCATGCGGCGCGGCGTCGCGAAAGCGCTCGATCAGCGTCGGCATGAAGAAATCGTTCAGGTAGTCGGGCGCGGCGACGCGGAACGTGCGCCGCGCGGACGACGGATCGAAGTCGCCGTGCGGCGTCGCGATGAAGTCGACCTCGCGCAGCGCGCGCGACGCGGCTTCGAGCAGCGACGCGCCGTATTCGGTCGGCACCATGCCGGATTTGCCGCGCACGAGGATCGGATCGTTCAGCGTCTCGCGCAGCTTGCGCAGCGCGGTGCTGATCGCGGGCTGGGTCTGGTTCAGCCGCAGCGCGGCCTGCGTGACGCTGCGCTCGAGCAGCAGCGTGCGCAGCACGCGCACGAGCCAGATGTCGAGCGAGGCGGTACGGTCGTCGTCTTCCATCGATGGGGGGTGATTCCAGTGACGCGTAACCTTACCGCAGCCGTGCGTTGCCGTGCGTGATACCGGCCATCACGCACGCCATCACGCGCGGCCCTTCGGCAGCGTGCTGATCCGCTTGACCTCGCGCGATTCGAGCCAGTTCGGCGTGCGCGCGCAGTACAGCACCATCGGCAGCGCGTCCTCGCCCCAGAACAGTTGCTGGTTCATCCAGAACGTCGGCACGCCGAACACGCCGAGCGCGATCGCGTCGGCCGTGTTGCGCGCCAGCTGCGCGGCGGTTTCCTCGAATTCGATCAGCTCGTCGCCGTGGCTCACGCCGACGCGTTCGCACAGCGCCGCGAAGCCTTCCGGCGTCGACGGATCGTTGCCTTCGCGCCAGATGAAGCGGAACATTTCCAGCACCGTCGCGATATCGGCGCGCAGCGCGATCGCGAGGCGCAGCACCTTGTCGGAATCGAACGGGTGCGCGGGCGGCATCTTGAAGCGGATGCCGAGCTGTTCCGCGCGGAACAGCGCGTGACGGTACGTGAATACACGCTTGGCCGGCACGTCGGCGGTCGCGCGCTGGCCCCAGTGGCGCTGGAGGTCGGTCAGCGACACGGCCACGGGCTGGAACGGCACGTCGGGCCATTTGTCGTGCTGCTCGAGCAGCAGATACGAGAACGGCGACACGAAGTCGAAGAACCAGGCGGGTTGGGCGGTATCGAGGCCGGTTGTCATGTCGTTCTCCAGAGGGTGGGGCGTGCGGCGCCTGGCGGCGGCCTCCATGTTACGCGGCAGCGCGCGCATGCAGCAATGATCGCGGATCGTTCGCTCACGCGGAACCGGGAGTCGCCCGGGGGGCGTCGCCGGCCGGCGGCGGGCCGGTTTCCGCGCGCGCCGGCGGGTTGCCGGCGCCGGGCGGGCCCGCCGGCGCATCCGGGTCGTGCGACGTGAGCCGCTCGCGCACGAAGCCGATGTGCTCGCGCAGCACGTAGAACTGCCCGGCGTACGCGAGCGGCATCTTCATCCGGTTCACGGCCTCCTCGATGTCGTCGAGCTGGTCGAGCAACTGCACGCGCTCCTCGGCCGTATGCTCGCCGAGCGCGCTGCGCTCGAGCGCGATCAGCGCGCCGTACCAGCGGTAGATGCGCGAGCGCACGCGCCAGCCGTACAGCGACGGCACGAGCCGCAACCCGGGGATCAGTACGACGATCAGCGGCACGACCACCACCAGCAACCGGTCGACGAGGCTCGCGACCCAGAACGGCAGCCGCCGGTACAGGAAGCTCTTGCCGGATTTGTAGTAGCGCGCGGCGTCGTCGGACAGCGGAAAGCCGCGCGTGACGGACGACGGGAATTCGCCCGCGTGCTGCAGGATCGTCGCGTGGCCGTGCACTTCGCGCGCGGCCTCGATCAGCAGGTCGGACAGCGCCGGGTGCAGCGAGTCGCGCGCGACGAGTTCGATCGTCGGCGCGACCGTGTGGATGTCGGCGGGCGGCAGGTTGCGGCCGAGATCGTAGACGCCCATCGGCAGCGTGATCGCGGTCAGGTACGGAAAGCGCCGCGCGTACGCCTCGGCCTGCGTGAACGAATACACGTGCACGCCGGGCGCGCGGAACAGCTTCGCCATCACCGGGATCTGCGTCGAGTCGCCGGACAGGAAGGCGGCGTCGATCTTGCCGTCGAGCAGCGCGGTCGCGGCGTCCTCGCCGGCGGTCGGCAGGAGCGCGGTCGGGCCGCCCGGCACGATGCCGTTCATCTTCAGCAACGCGAGGCTCAATTCGCGCGCGCCGCTGCCTTCGACGCCGAGCGCGAGCCGCTTGCCCTTGAAGTCGGACAGGCGCGCGACGACCGGGCCGCGGTACATGATCGCGAGCGGCACGTAGCCGATGCTGCCGAGCGACACCAGGTGCTCGTCGCGCGCCTTCGGGCCGATGCCGCTCTGCACGAAGCCGACGTCGACCGGCGCGTTCGGGTTCGACAGCCGCGCGAGGTTCTGCGCGGAACCCTCGGACGATTGAACGTCGAGCGTGACGCCGTTTTTCGCGAGGATCGTCTTGTATTTCTGCGCGGCGTTCCAGTACGTGCTGCCGGGCGGGCCGGCCGAGATCACGAGCGTGGACGGCGGGGCCGGCTGGATCAGCTTGACCGCGAGCCAGACCGCCGCGCCGGCGAGCAGCACGGTCGGGCCGATCGACAGCGCGAGGTCGCGCCACGAGACGGCGACGAAGCGGGCGAGGATGCGGCGCGGCGGGCGAGGGCGGGCAGGCTTCATGGGATCGGCGGATGACGCTGGCGTGACGCATCGATGACGGTCGTCGCGGGACGACGCGGATTCTCGCGGCGATGGTACCCGGTTTCGCCGCGCATGCGCGAATCCGGCGGGCTCGCGCGGCGGCGCGGCGACGGCGGCGGGCGCCGGCGCGTCAAAAGCTTTGCGCTTCGGCGGGCGCTGGATTACATTGTGCGACGCAGCCGCGCCCGATTCGCGCGCGACCCGGCACGTCATCAGACCGGGCGCGTCCGGCCGGCGGCTGCCCGGCCCGGCCGGCCCGCTTTCGCGTGCGCCGGCCGCCGGCCCGTGACGCCTCTCTCGTATCGCCGTGGAAAACACCGGCTGTCCCGCCCGTTCGCGCGCGGGCCGGCTGTTTTTGGGGGTATCCGGCCGTACTGTGCACGGCCGTTCCGGAGTGATAAGGAGATAGCATGAAGTCGATCGTGTTGAGAGCGTTGGGTGTCGCCGCCGTGGCGGCCTGTCTGTCGGGCAGCGTATATGCGCAGTCGAGCGACGCAGCGGCGACGGAAGCGCCGGCGGCCGCGACGAGCGCGCCGAAGGCCGCCGCGAAAACCGCGAAGAAGGCGAACCGCAAGCTCGGCTACGCGGTGCGCAAGGCCATTACGAAGGCAGGCGGCATCGACGTGGCGAACATCACCGTGCGTTCGAAGGGCGGCGCGATCTCGCTGGAGGGCACGGTGCCCGATCAGGCACAGATCGACAAGGCGGAAGAGGCAGCCAAGAGCGTGAAGGGCGTGACGTCGGTCACGAACAAGCTGACGGTTCAGCAGCAGTAACGCCGGGCGGCGGCGCGCGAGCGCCGCGCGCGCCCGTTTCCAGGCGGGCCCCGGCATGCCGGGGCCCGTTTGCGCTTCAGAGGCCGACAACCGCGCGCGGCGCGGCGGCGGGCCGATAACGATATCGAGGGGGCGGCGATGACGAAGTTCGGGTGGGGCAGGCGGGTGGTGGGGGGCGCGGCGCTGGCCGCGGTCGCGATGCTCGGCGCCTGCAACGGCGACGAGTCGGCCGAGCGCAACCGGTTGCCCGGCTTCGTGTCCGGCAGCGTGCGCACGACGGCCTACGACGGCGCGAGCGACGATCTGCTGACGGCCGGCCTCGGCAAGACGGGCCTCGCGGCGGCGAGCGCGCCGGGCTTCGCGAATCCGTCGCGGCCGACCAGCGCCGAATTGCGCCGCCTCGCCATCTGGTCGAATTACCGCGCGCTCGTCGACATGAGCGCGAACGGCGGCTACGGCCGCTTCTGGGGGCCGAACGTCGATCTCGACGGCAACGACACGCTCGGCGAAGGCAAGATCCCCGGCACCGAATATCTTGCGTATTCCGATGACGGCAGCGGCAGCAAGAACGTGACGCTGCTCGTACAGGTGCCTGCCGGCTTCAATCCCGCGCAGCCCTGCATCGTCACGGCAACGTCGTCCGGCTCGCGCGGCGTGTACGGCGCGATTTCCGCGGCCGGCGAATGGGCGCTCAAGCGCGGCTGCGCGGTGGCCTACAACGACAAGGGCGGCGGCAACGGCGCGCACGAGCTCGGCTCCGACACCGTCACGCTGATCGACGGCACGCTCGCCGACGCGGTGCTGGCCGGCGCCGCGAGCCTGTTCACCGCGAACGTGACGAGCGGCGATCTCGCCGCGTTCAACAGCCGCTTCCCGAACCGCTATGCGTTCAAGCACGCGCATTCGCAACAGAATCCCGAGCAGGACTGGGGGCGCATGACGCTGCAGGCGGTCGAATTCGCGTACTGGGCGCTCAACGAGCAGTTCGGCCCGCTGATCGACGGCACGCATCACGGCGTGCGCTATCGCGCGGGCGACATCACGACGATCGCCGCGTCGGTCAGCAACGGCGGCGGCGCGTCGCTCGCGGCGGCCGAGCAGGACAACCGCGGGTGGATTACCGCGGTCGTGGTCGGCGAGCCGCAGATCAACGTGCGGATGGCGCCGAATGCGGTCGTCCGCGCGGGCGGCCAGCCGGCGCCGTCGTTCGGCCGGCCGCTGGCCGATTACGCGACGCTCGCGAACCTGCTGGAACCGTGCGCGGCCGCGTCGGCGTCGCTCGCCGGCGCGCCGTACCTGAGCGCGCTGCCGGCCGCGACCACGCAGTCGATCCGCACGCAGCGCTGCGCGACGCTCGCCGCGGCCGGGCTGGTGGCGGGCGCCGACACGCAGAGCCAGGCGGCCGACGCGCTCGCGCAGCTCCACGCGGCCGGCTATCTGGCCGATTCCGACCTGCTGCAGGCGCCGATGTGGGATTCGCAGGCGATTCCCGCGATCGCGGTCACCTATGCGAACGCGTACACGCGCTCGCGCGTCACCGACAACCTGTGCAACTTCAGCTTCGCGACCACGAACGCGGCGGGCGCGGTCGCGGCGCCCGCCGCGTCGCCGATGCCGGCCGTATTCGGCGTCGGCAACGGCGTACCGCCGACGGCCGGCATCAATCTCGTGTTCAACAACGGCGCGGGCGTCGACCACCGGCTCGCGACGCCCGATGCAAGCTTCGCGGGCGCGCTGTGCCTGCGCCAGCTGTGGACGAACGGGATGCTCGGCATGCCCGCGAACGTCGACGCGGTGCGCGTGAACGCGAACCTGCACGGCAAGCCGGCGATCATCGTGCAGGGCCGCAGCGACGCGCTCGTGCCCGTGAACCACGCGTCGCGCGCGTACGTCGCGCAGAACGGCATCAGCGAAGCCGGGCGCAGCCAGCTGGTGTTCTACGAAGTGACGAACGGCCAGCACTTCGACGCGTTCCTGTCGGTTCCGGGCTTCGATACCCGCTTCGTGCCGGTTCACTACTACAACGTGCAGGCGCTGAACCTGATGTGGCGGCACCTGAAGAACGGCGCGCCGCTGCCGCCGTCGCAGGTGATCCGCACGGTGCCGCGCGGCGGCACGCCGGGCGCCGCGCCCGCGCTGACGAGCGCGAACCTGCCGCCGATCTCGGGCGCGCCGGGCGCGAACGCGATTTCCGTCGGCGCCGGCACGATCGACGTGCCGCTCTGACGGCGGCTGTCACCCGCCTCCCACGAGCCGGACAGCCGTCCGGCTTTTTTTATGCGCGTCTCTGGAATCGGTCCCGGACTGCCTTTTATCCGAATGGCGAGTGCTGTAACAAATTCTTACTTTACGGCAATAAATCCGGAACTTATTATGCGCCGGTATTTTAACTTAATTTAATAAATCAGATTACGAGAATATTTCTTTCCATTTAGTTAATCGATCCTTTCGATTTTATTCAATCGGCTCGAGTCGCGATTGATCGCCGCTTCGCGATTAATCGATATCTCGCCGACGGGGATCGTTCGTCTGTTCGAAGTGAAGGCGCTTTGCCGGTCGGGCTTTGCGAGGCGTTCTTTTGTCCGTCGCTTTTGCCGTGCCGGCAAATCCGCGGGAATGAATCCGTATTGCGGCGGATCGTTGAATTGTCGTTGGCAATGGAATTGATGCCATTGTGCGGTTGCAAAAAACATGGGTGGGGTAAATCGTGCCGATCGGTATTCGCCGATTCGGTAAAAAACTCGGAATGCGTCGCATAACGTATGCATTCCCGGTGCGGAGCGTCGGCGCAAATGATCCTTTGCGACCGGCGGTATTTATCGTTCTGTTCGAGAGGCAATAATGACGACACGGAAGTCCTTGAAAGACGGTTTCGCGCTATTCGGAACGACCTTGAGCGTACCGCTCGCCGCCGCGGCGGCCGCGGCGCTGCTCGTCACGGGGTGCGGCGGCGACGACGGGCCGAGCCCGACGGCGTCGGCCGCCACCGCGGCCGCGACGTCCAGCGGCAGCACGTCGGCCAGCACCGACGCAACGGCCGCCACCGCGGCCGACCAGCCGTACGTCGACACCGACGTGTACGGCACCGGGCCGAACGATGCGGTCACGGATTCGACGGAAGGCGCGGCGGTCGTGCACCGCCAGGTCACGATCGGCGGCAAGACGATCAAGTACACGGCCACCACCGGCCACCTGACGACGATCGATCCGGTCACGTCGGCGCCGAACGCGAAGATGTTCTACGTCGCGTACACGCAGGACAATCCCGACCCGTCGAAGCCGCGCCCGGTCACGTTCTTCTACAACGGCGGCCCGGGCTCGTCGTCGGTCTACCTGCTGCTCGGCTCGTACGGGCCGAAGCGCCTGCAGTCGTCGTTCCCGAACTTCACGCCGCCCGCGCCGTACAAGCTGCTCGACAACCCGGACAGCCTGCTCGACCGCACCGACCTCGTGTTCATCAACCCGGTCGGCACCGGTTACTCGACCGCGATCGCGCCGGCGAAGAACAAGGACTTCTGGGGCACCGACCAGGACGCACGCTCGATCGACCGCTTCATCCAGCGCTACCTGACCAAGTACTCGCGCTGGAATTCGCCGAAGTTCCTGTACGGCGAGTCGTACGGCACCGCGCGCAGCGCGGTCGTGTCGTGGGTGCTGCACGAGGACGGCATCGACCTGAACGGGATCACGCTGCAGTCGTCGATCCTCGACTACGCGAACGCGTTGTCCGCACCGGGCACGTTCCCGACGCTCGCGGCCGACGCGTTCTACTGGAAGAAGACGACGCTCAACCCGACGCCGACCGATCTCGATGCGTACATGGTGCAGGCCCGCAACTACGCGGACAACACGCTCGCGCCGCTCGCGCAGAAGCCGAACCCGCAGGACGGCGGCTTCGTGAACGTGCGGCTGAACCTGAACCTGCAGACCGCGCAGCAGATGGGCGCGTACATCGGCACGGACCCGACGTCGCTGATCCAGACCTTCGGCAACCCGGCCGCGCTCGGCAACGTGCCGTCCTCGGACGACAACCCGCCGTACACGTTCTTCCTGACGCTCGTGCCGGGCACGCAGATCGGCCAGTACGACGGTCGCGCGAACTTCACGGGCAAGGGCATCGCGCCGTACATCCTGCCGAACTCGGGCAGCAACGATCCGTCGATCACGAACGTCGGCGGCGCGTACACGGTGCTGTGGAACAGCTACATCAACACCGACCTCAAGTACACGTCGACGTCGTCGTTCGTGGACCTGAACGACCAGGTCTTCAACAACTGGGACTTCAGCCACACGGACCCGACTGGCGCGAACAAGGGCGGCGGCAACACGCTGTACACGGCCGGCGACCTGGCGTCGACGATGAGCGTGAACCCGGACCTGAAGGTGCTGTCGGCGAACGGCTATTTCGACGCCGTCACGCCGTTCCACCAGACGGAGCTGACGCTCGCGCAGATGCCGCTCGATCCGACGCTGAAGGCGCAGAACCTGACGATCAAGAACTACCCGTCGGGCCACATGATCTACCTGAACGACGCGTCGCGGACCGCGCTGAAGGGCGATCTCGCCAACTTCTACGACGGCATCCTCGCGAATCGCACCGCACTGCAACGCGTGCTGAAGCTGCAGGCGCGCACGCAGCAGATGAAGCAGCAGAAGCTGCGGCAGCAGGGGCAGTAAGCGGCGAGGGCGGTCACGCCGCCCGCCGGCCGCCGCGACGAAAAAATGCACTCGCGCATGCGTCCCGGCGCTGCGGGTCGTGTGCGTCGATGGCGGCGCTGCCGTTCCTCGAGATGCCCTCGAGAGTCATGGACTCCCGGGGGCATTTTTTTGTGTCGGAGGGGGCGTCGCCCCGGAGGTCGCAGGTGACGGCTTCCCTAATCCTCAAAACAGGGATGGAAATCCCTCTATCGAGGATGGGCATGCGCCGGCGGCGGCGTTTGTCATCAGGCGCGAGGCGCCCGCTTACGCCAGCACGAGCCGCACGCCGACCGCGACCAGGGTCGACGCGAGCAGGTTGCGCAGCAGCCGTTCGGGCGCGCGCGCCGACAGCAGGCTGCCGATCACGATGCCGGGCAGCGAACCGAGCAGCAGCGACAGCAGCATCGACCAGTCGACGGAGCCGAGCAGCCAGTGGCCCATGCCCGCGACCAGCGTGAGCGGCACCGCATGCGCGATGTCGGAACCGACGATGCGGGTCGTCGCGAGCAGCGGATACAGCAGCAGGAGCACGGTCACGCCGATCGCGCCGGCGCCGACCGACGTCATCGACACGAGCACGCCGAGCACGGCGCCCGTCAGCACGGTCGACCACAGCGTGCGCGCGGGGCTCGGCGCGAGCGGGTTGCGCGCGGCGAACGCCGTGAGCTGAGGGCGAAAGATCAGCGCGAGCGACGTGAGCAGCAGCGCGACTCCGAGCACGAGCTGGATCATCCGCGCGGTGCCGGGCGTGTTCATCCCGTGCGTGTGCAGCCACCACAGCGTGAGCGTCGCGGCCGGTACGCTGCCCGCCGCGAGCCGGCCCGTGATGCGCCAGTCGACCGTGCCTTTCAGGCCGTGGACGAGCGTGCCGGTGGCCTTGGTCGCGGCCGCGTACAGCAGGTCCGTGCCCACCGCCGTCGCCGGGTGGACGCCGAACAGCAGCACGAGGATCGGCGTCATCAACGAACCGCCGCCGACGCCCGTCAGGCCGACGAGAATGCCGACGAACAGGCCGGACAGCGAGTACAGCAGATCGATATGGGGAAGCGACATCGGAGGCAGGCGGTTATATGGCGTTCGGCGGCGGTGCGCGGCGGCGGCGCTGCGCGCGTCAAAGTCCGCCATTGTCGCAAAAGTGGCGCGTCAATGTACGACTGCGTTAAAAATCGCCGGGAGATCCGCACTGCATACGGCCGACGGGACATGAGACGGGCGTTTGAACACGAGCGCGGCCGACGAGAGTGATCGACCTGAAAGCGATGGAGAATCGGGGGCAGATGACGCATATCCGGCGCGCATAAAAAAGGGCGCGACAATGCGCGCCCTGGCTCGATGCCGGTTCCCGGCCCGCCCGTCGACGGTCAGTGCATCGCGGGCCCGGTGCCTTCGACCGCGCGTGGCGGCCGGATGCGCAGCGCCAAACCGGCCAGCGCTGCCACGGCCGCAAACGCCGCGCCGAACGCGAAGGCCGCGTGGTAGCCGCCGTTCAGCGCGTCGAGCGGCGTCGCTCGTGCCGCTGCGAGCGCGTCGGTACGGGCGCCGGCGAGACTCGCGAGGACCGCGAGCCCGAGCGCGCCGCCCATCATGAACGCGGTGTTGACGATGCCCGACGCGAGCCCGGAATCGGCCGGGTCGACATCGTTCATCGCGGCGAGCAGCACCGGATTGAACGCGACGCCTGCACCGATGCCGAGCAGCGTCATGCCGGGCAGCACGTGCCACGCGAAACCGCCGTCGACCGGTGCGCGCGAGAACAGCGCGAGGCCGCACGCCGCGATCAGCAGGCCGGCGGCGATCGGGCCGCGGATGCCGAAGCGCATCACGATCCGCGCCGACAGCCCGAGCGAGAACGCGGCCATGATCAGGTTCGCCGGCAGGAACGCGAGGCCGACCTGCAGCGGCCCGTAGCCGAGCACGCGCTGCATGTACAGCGCGGACAGAAAGAACCACGCGAACATCGCGGCCGCCCACAGCACGGCGATCGCGTTCGCGAGCGCGACGTTGCGCGCGGCGAATAGCGTAAGCGGCATCAGCGGATGCGCGGCGCGCGACTCGATCGCGATGAACAGCGCGAGCAGCACGACGGCCGCGCCGATCAACGCGACGGTCTGCGTCGACAGCCAGCCTGCCTCGTTGCCGCCGACGATCCCGTAGACGGCCAGCATCAGCGAGGCCGTCACCGTGATCGCGCCGGCGACGTCGAGCCGCGCGGCGCCGGCCGGCGCGCGCACGCGCGGCAGCAGCGCGGCGCACATCGCGTAGACCGCGACGCCGATCGGCAGGTTGACGAGGAAGATCCAGTGCCACGACAGCGAGCTCGTCAGCAGCCCCCCGAGCAGCACGCCGATGCTGCCGCCGCCCGCGCACACGAAGCCGTAGACGCCCATCGCGCGCGCGCGTTCGCCGGGCTCGGTGAACAGGTTCATGATCAGCGACAGCGAGACGGCCGACACGACCGCGCCGCCGAGCCCCTGCACCGCGCGTGCGGCGATCAGCATCGCCTGCGATTGCGCGAGCCCGCACGCGAGCGACGCGAGCGTGAACACGACGAGGCCCGCGAGGAACATGCGCCGCTGGCCGTACAGGTCGCCGAGCCGGCCGCCGAGCAGCAGGCAGCCGCCGAACGTCAGCAGGTAGGCATTGACGACCCACACGAGGGCCGTTTCGGTGAAGTGGAGGTCGGTGCTGATCGACGGCAGCGCAACGTTCACGATCGTGCTGTCGAGCACGATCATCAGCACGCCGAGGCAGAGCACGATCAGCGCGTACCAGCGCTTCTCGCCGTGAATCCCGTGGGTCATGGGCGCGCAGCCTTCTCGTCGTTATAGGGAAGGATGCATTGTAGACGCCGCCGGCGCGGGCTTCCTGTCGGTTCATGGCAGGAGCGTCGCGTAGTGGCGCGCAATGGCGCATTTGGCCCCGGCGCGCGTGAAGCGGGATGCGCGTTACGCGCGCGCCGGCAGGTCGCAGCCGTCGGGGCCGCAGGCGGCCGCGTCGTCGCCGCCCAGTTCGACGACGCCGTCGCGCCACGCCTGGTCGAGTGCTTGCGCGAACGCGTCGGCCGGCTGCGCGCCCGATACCGCGTAGCGGCCGCCGAACACGAACAGCGGCACGCCGCGCCCGCCGATCTGTGCGGCGCGCGCGATGTCGGCGTCGACTTCGTCGCGGTACGCGTCGCTGCGCAGCACCGCTTCGACGGCCGAGCGCTCGAGCCCGGCTTCGACCGCGAATGCGGTCAGCGCGGCATGATCGAACAGCGAGCCGTGCTCGCAGAAATACGCGCGATACAGGCGCTCGGTCAGCGCGTGCGCGCGGCCCGACGCTTGCGCGAGCTTCACGAGCCGGTGGCCGTCGAGCGTGTCGCCGACCAGCGTGCCGGGCAGGTCGTAGCGCAGCCCGACGCTCGCGGCCGCCTCGGTCACCTGCCGCAGCATCTGGTCGACCTGCGCGGGCGCCATCCGGTATTTGCCCGCGAGCATCGCCTCGACCGGCTCGACGGGCTGGCCGGGCATCAGCCGGTATGCGCGCAGCGCGACGTCGACGCGCTCGGCGTGCGCGAACGCGGCCAGCGCTTCGTCGAAGCGGCGCTTGCCGATCCAGCACCACGGGCAGATCAGGTCGGACCAGATTTCGACGGTGAGGGTCGGGCGGGCGGTCGGGGCGGGAGCGGTCGTCATGGGCGGTTCGGGACGGCAAAAAAATGTAACCGAGACTATATCACTTTAGGTTTCCAGGCTCTGTCGTCCGCTGGCCCGTGCGGCATGCAGCCGCGCCCGCGTATCGCGAGCCTGGACGCGGAAACGGCCGCCCGGCACCGATGGCCGGGCCCGGCCGTCATGACGCCCGCCGCATCGCGCTCAGGCGTCGCCCTGCGTTTCCTTCAGGTGCTTCAGATGCTTGTAGACCGTTGCGCGCCCCATCCCGAGCACGTTCGCGACGTAGTTCGCCGCGCTCTTGCCGCGAAACGCGCCTTCCGCGTACAGCGCCTCGACGAGTTCGCGGCGGTGCTCGCGCGTGAGCCCGTTCAACCCGACCTGCCGTTCGCGCAGCCAGCCGTGCAGGAACGTGTTGATGCGCTCCTGCCAGTCGTCGCGGAACAGCTCGTCGGGCTGCGCGACGACGCCCGCGCCCTTGATGAACAGGTCCAGCGTCGCGCGCACCTCGTCGAACACCGCGATGTTGAAGTTGATGCACATCATCCCGGCCGGGCGGCCTTCGTCGTCGAACAACACGTTGCTCACGCAGCGCATGCGCCGGCCGTCCCAGTTCAGCTTCTCGTACGGGCCGATCACGCGCTCGCGCGCCGAATGATCGATTTCCTCGAGCGCGGAATCGTCGCCGACCTCGCGCTTGGACAGGTTGTTCGCCAGATACAGCACGGTCTGGTCGTGCAGGTCGTGGATCACGACTTCCGCGTACGGGAAGAACAGCGCGGCGATACCGTCGGCGATCGGCGCATAGCGGGTGAGCAGCAGGTCTTTGACGGGAGATTTCTTCTTGCGCATCGGTGTCGCGATCTCGGGTGGGCGGGAGCCGGGCAGCGTGTCGGGCCGGCGGGCCGGCGCATCGTCGGCCGGCATGCCCGTGCGCCCGCGCGCGGCCGCCGCGGCGGTTGCGCCATTGTATCGGCCCCGCGCGCGCGGGGCGCTCATCCGCGCGTCAGATGCATGTACAGCGCGTGCGCGATCGCGATGTCCTCCAGCCCGAGGCCGATCGAGCGGAACAGTGAGTGACGCGTGCGCGACGGCGCCGCGCAGGTGCCGGCGACGAGCGCGGGCAGGTCGCCGACGATCCGGCCGGCATCCCAGCCGTGCTCGGCCGCCGCGATCAGCATCTCGCCGGCGCTCGCGGGCGTCGTGTGCCGGTAGTCGCAGTAGACGTCCATGTCGGGCAGCCATGCGGGCGGAATTTCGTGCGCACGGGCGACGTTCGTGCTGATCGACGTGACGAGCGCGGGGCGCGTGAGCATCCCGTCGCCGAGCACCGGTGTGCCCGACGACGTGCACAGCATCACCACGTCCGCGTCGCGCACGCACGCCTCGACGCTCGCCGCCGCGCGTGCGCGCGGGTCGAGCGCGGCGAGGCTTGCCTGCAGCGCCGCATCGCCGGCCAGCGCGGGCGAGTACACGCGGATCGTGGCCCAGTCGCGCAGCGCCGCCGTGTGCCGCAGGTGCGCGAGGCCGACCGCGCCCGCGCCGACGATCGCCAGATGGCGCGCGTCGCGCGGCGCGAGGCAGTCGACCGCGAGCGCCGTCGTGCCGGCCGTGCGTTCGACGGTCAGCAGCCCCGCGTCGCACCACATCAGCGGCTGGCCGGTTTGCATCGACATCAGTGCGGTCCATGCGGTGACGATCGGTTTCCCGCCGGGTTTACCGCCCGTCACGACATACGGCGACAGCTTCGCGCCGAACACCTGCTCGTCGGCGAGCGCGCCGAGATACGTGATGAAGTCGCCGGCCTGGTCGGGAAACAGCGTGAGCGTCTGCGGCGGCTGCACCGCGCGCGCCGCGGCGAGCGACGCGAACGTGCGGCGCAGCGTGCCGAGCACGTCGAGCGACGGCAGCGCCGCGCGCACCGCGGCTTCGTCGACGGTCAGCGGCAGGGTGGGAACGGTTTGCGTCATCGGGACATCTCCGGTGCGCGCTGGACAGAAAGTCTCGAAAGACGGTGTCCGGCGGATTTTATGGACTTGAAAGTCTAATATAGACAAACAAAATCGGGATGATTTTTTCTTTTCGAGATGTCATGGCGGTGCCGGGATCGTGAAAAACACCATGAAATCAACGGTATTTACGCATGGACAACGAAATTTCGACGTCGAGCAACGCGGTGATCTCCTCGTATCCACTGTAGTCTATAGTAGACTTATAGTCTATATTTCACGTGCAGGACCCGACACGTCGCGATGCGGCGGCGGCCTGCGTCGAATGCCGACCCGGCGCACGACCGATCTTCATCGCCTCACTCCGGAACAGAAGGACCGTCATGAACTGGAAATTTTCCCTCTGCGCCGCCGCGGCGCTCGCGTGCGCGGCCGTCACGGCCCATGCCGAACAGACCACGTTGCGCTTCGGGATCGAAGCCGCCTATCCGCCGTTCGAGAGCAAGACGCCGGCCGGTCAACTGCAGGGGTTCGACGTCGATGTCGGCAACGCGGTATGCGCGAAGCTGAACATGAAGTGCGTGTGGGTCGAGAATGCGTTCGACGGGCTGATCCCGGCGCTGCAGGCGCGCAAGTTCGACGCGATCAATTCGGCGATGAACATCACCGCGAAGCGCAAGCAAAGCATCGACTTCACGCCGGCGATCTACGTGGTGCCGATCGTGATGGTCGCGAAGCGCGGCTCGCCGCTGAAGCCCGACGTCGCGAGCCTGCGCGGCAAGCACGTCGGCGTGCTGCAGGGCTCGTCGCAGGAGGATTTCCTGAAGGCACACTGGGCGAATGCGGGCGTGGCCGTCGTGTCGTATCCGGATCAGGACCAGATCTACGCCGATCTCGTCGCGGGCCGTCTCGACGCGGCCGTGCAGGAAGCGCAGACCGCGCAGGACGGGTTCCTCGACAAGCCGGCCGGTCGCGACTACCAGATCGTCGGCGAGCCGCTGAAGGATCCGGCGACCCTCGGCGAAGGCACCGGCTTCGGGCTGCGCAAGAACGACAAGGCGCTGCAGGCGAAGATCGTCGGCGCGCTCGACGCGCTGAAAAAGGACGGCACGCTGAGCGCGCTGTCGCAGAAGTACTTCAAGCGCGACATCATCGCGAAGTGAGCGCCGCCGCGTGCCGGCCGCGGGCCGGCACACCGCGCATCCCATCTCGACGCAGTGCGGGGGACCATGGATTTCGACGTCATCGTTCTGGGGGCCGGCATCGTCGGCGTGTCGTCGGCGCTGCATCTGCAGGATCGCGGGCTGCGCGTCGCGCTCGTCGACCGGCGCGCGCCCGGCGAGGAAACCAGCCACGGCAACGCGGGGCTGATCGAGCGCTCGTCGGTCGTGCCGTATGCGTTTCCGCGCCGGCTCGGCACGCTGCTGCGCTACGCGCGCAACCGTTCGGTCGATCTCTATTGGGATTACCGCGCGCTGCCTGCGTATGCGGGCTGGCTCGCGCGCTTCTGGCGCGAATCGTCGCCCCAGCGGCTCGCGGCCGCCGCGCGCGACCTGCTGCCGCTCGTCGCGGCGAGCGTCGTCGAGCACGATGCGCTGCTCGCGCGCACCGACGCGCAGCCGCTCGTGCACGACGGCGGATGGATCGAGGCGTTCCGTTCGCCCGCGCTGTTCGACGCGCAAGCGCGCGTGCAGCAGCAGGTCGCCGCCGCGCACGGGCTGCGGATGACCGTGCTCGACGCGCATGCGTTGCGTGCGCGCGAGCCCGGTATCGGCGACGCATTCTGCGGCGCATTCCACTGGCAGGATCCGAAGACCGTGTCGAGCCCGGGCGGGCTGACCCAGGCCTATGCGCGGCTGTTCGAGCGCGACGGCGGCACGTTCGTGCACGGCGACGCGACGACGCTCGTGCAGGTGGACGACGGCTGGCAGGTCCGGTCCGAACACGGGCCGATCTCGGCGCGCTCGGCCGTGATCGCGCTCGGGCCGTGGTCCGATCAGGTATTCGCGCCGCTCGGCTACCGGATTCCGCTGCGCGCGAAGCGCGGCTATCACATGCATTACCGGCCGACACGCGCGCCGCTGAACGTGCCCGTGTGCGATACCGAGGCGGGTTTCGTCGTCGCGCCGATGGAGGGCGGCCGCCTGCGGCTCACGACGGGCGTCGAGATCGCGCCGCGCGACGCGCCGCCGACCGGCGTGCAGCTCGCGCGCGCCGAACCGCTGGCGCGCGACGCGTTCGGCATCGGCGAGCGGCTCGATCCGGAACCGTGGCTCGGGATGCGGCCGTGCACGCCCGACATGCGTCCGGTGATCGGGCCGGCGCCGCGCCACCGTCATTTGTGGTTCGCGTTCGGCCACTGCCATCACGGGCTCACGCTTGGGCCCGCCACCGGCCGCCTGCTCGCCGAAATGATGACGGGCGCGCCGACTTATATCGATCCCCATCCGTATCGGCCTGCACGTTTCGGCTGAACTTGGGGCGCGCAGATGCGGTTTTGGCCGCCGGCACGCGCAGGACGTCGTGAACCAGGTCACCGGCACGTTTGGCAACGTCGGCGGCGCAGGGAGCCCGCTCGCACCGGTGACGACGCTGCTCCGGTCGCCGACCGGCGCATTGCCGAGGTAACCGGCAGCAACCGCACGACGCTTTGTCATTTCCGGCTTCCCGCGTGCTTACGTCGTATGAATGATGCGTCGCCGCTCGTCGCGCCGCCGCATGGAATAACCGACCACCGCCGTCCGTTTACATACCGAGTTCCGGCACGGCCGCCCGGCGGGATAATGATCGCGACGAAGCCGATCGTCCCGCCCGGCGGCAGCGTGTCGCGACACGACGCCAAGGAGAACGGGAATGAAACGGATGCTCTTCGCTGCCGCGTTGACGGCGGCGATCGTGCGGCCGGCGGCCGCGGAACCGCCCCAGGTCGGCGACGGGAAACTGGTCGACGAAGCCCACATGACGCTGTATGTGTTCGATCGCGATGCGCCGGGCAAGAGCATGTGCGACGGCACGTGCGCGGCCAACTGGCCGCCCGCGCTCGCCGACGCGTACGACAAGGCGTCGGGCGCGCTGAGCCTCGTCGCCCGCGACGACGGCAAAAAGCAATGGGCATACCGCGGCCGTCCGCTGTATCGCTGGAAGATGGACCACCAGGCCGGCGACGCGGGCGGCGACGGAATCGGCGGCATGTGGCACGTCGCGCGGCCGTGACCGTGAGTGCGCGACGACGCGCGAGGCGCCCCGATGAGCTATGAATCGGACCTGCTGGTGTGGCTTCCGCATCTCACGCGCTATGCGCGCGCGCTGACGGGCGAGCGCGCGTGGGCCGACGATCTCGTGCAGGACACGCTCGAGCGTGCGCTGAACCGGCCGCCGCGCGACGGCAGTAACCTGCGCGCATGGCTGCTGACGCTGTTGCGGCACCGATTCATCGACCAGTTGCGCGCGCGGCACGAGATCGCGGTCGACGACGCGACGGCGCCCTGGCAGACGATGGCCGCGCCGGTCGGCGAGGTCGGCGGGCTGGAGTTGCGCGACGTGCAGCGCGCGCTGTACCGGCTGCCGGTCGAACAGCGCGAGGTGCTGCTGCTGGTCGCGCTCGAGGAGTTGAGCTATCGCGATGCCGCGCAGGTGCTCGGCGTGCCGGTGGGCACCGTGATGTCGCGGCTCGCGCGGGCGCGCGCCCAGATGCGCGCGCTGCTGTCGGACGCGCCGTCGACGCACGGCGCGGCCACGTTACGGGTGATCGGGAAGCCATGATGGACGATCCGCGCAAGCCTTCGAACGAGCAGGAAGACGATGCGTCGGCGCAACTGCTGTCCGCGCTGCTGGACGGCGAACTGTCCGGGCATGAGCGGCGCGAGGTCCTCGCGCGCCTGCAGGCCGATCCGCAGGAAGCCGAACGATTCGCGCATTACCGCGCACAGCGCGATGCGCTGAAGGCGCTGTTCCCGTTGCCGGGCGCGGCGCCCGCGTTGTTCGTGCAGCGCCGCGCGTCGCGCTGGCGCGCCGTCGCGCATGCGTTCGCGGGGCTGGCGGCCGGGCTGCTGATCGGTGTCGCGCTGCATGCGGGCTGGGCGGCGTTCGGCCGCGAACCGGCGTTCGCCGCGCGCGCCGATGTCGCGTACGCGGTGTACGCGGCCGACCGCGAACATCCGGTGGAAGTCGGCGCGGCCGATCCCGGGCGTCTCGCCGCGTGGTTGTCCGCGCGCGTCGGTCGGCCGGTGCGCGCACCGTCGCTCGACGAATACGGCTACGCGCTGCTGGGCGGCCGGTTGCTGCCCGGCGACGCGGGGCCGGCCGCGCAGCTCATGTACCAGCGCGCGGACGGCGCGCGCGTGACGCTGTACATGACCGCATACGACGCGCGGCGTCTCGCGCCGCAGGCGCTGTCGGCCGACGGCCGCTACACGTATTTCTGGTCGGATCGCGGCATGGGTTATGCGCTGTCCGGCCGTGGCGACGAACGGCGTCTGCGCGAGCTGGCGATCGACGCATGCGGTGCGCTGGGCGGGCCGACCGATGCGTGGAAGGGGTGACGCGCGGCGCCCGCGGGGAGCAGGCGATGAAGATGGCGATGATGAAGGGGCTCGTGCTGACGGCGTGCCTCGCGGGCACGATGCTTGCGCACGCGGACGGCGACCCGCCCGTGCGCGTGCCGGTTGATGCCGATGGCGTGCAGCGCGTGACGATCGTCGGCGGCAGCTATTTCTTCCGGCCGAATCATGTGATCGTCCGCGCGCACCCGCCGGTCGAGCTCACGGTATCGGCCGAGCCCGGCGTGGTGCCGCACAGTTTCGAAATCGACGCGCCGCAGGCCGGCATCGCGGTACGCACCGAACTCGATACGACGCCGAAGACGTTCCGTTTCACGCCGGTGCAGCCCGGGCGATTCGCCTACTATTGCACGCACCGGCTGCTGTTTTTCAGAAGCCATCGCGAGCGCGGGATGGAAGGCGTGCTCGAAGTCGAGGCGGCGCCGTGATCGCCGCGTTGCTGGCCGCGAGCCTGATAGGAGCGAGCATGACAGCCGATCCCGTGACCGCCGCGCAGGCGCATTTCGACCACGTCCGCTCGTACCGCGCGACGATCCGCTCGTCGGCGCGCGACGGCGAGCACACCGAAATCCGCTACGCGTACCTGAAACCCGGCTTCGTCCGGATGGATTTCGTGTCGCCGCATCGCGGCGCGGTGCTCGCATACGATCCCGGCGACGGCAAGGTCACGCTGCGCCCGTTCGGCACGCATGCGCCGCCCGCGCTGACGCTGTCGCCGTCCAATCCGCTCGTGCGCGACCGCGCCGGCCACCGGGTCGACCGCTCCGACGTCGGCGAACTGCTGCGCAACGTCCATGCGCTGCAGCAGGGCGGCGCGACGGTGACCGAAGGCGAGGAGGCCGTCGGCGGCCGGACCGCGCAACGCGTGCTGGTCACGGGCGCGCCCGCGCACGCGGTCGACGGCGTGCATCGCTACCGGTTGTGGCTCGACGCCGCGGACGGTTTTCCGCTGAAAGTCGTCAGCTATGCCGGCGACGACGACGTGCCGCTCGAAACCGTGACGCTCGACGACGTGGAAATCGACGTCGCGTTTCCCGAGCGTTTCTTCGCGCCCTGACGGCGCGCCGTGTTCCTGAACGCGCATGCCGGAGGCTGCATGGCGGAGTACCGGTTTTCGACGACCTGGCGGGTGGATGCGCCGCTCGCGGCGGTCTGGGACGCGATTTACCAGGCCGATCGCTGGCCCGACTGGTGGAAGGGCGCCGTGCGCACCGTCGAGCTCGAGCCCGGCGACGCGCGCGGCGTCGGCGCATTGCACCGGTATACCTGGAAGGGCGCGCTGCCGTACCGGCTGACCTTCGACATGCGCGTGCGGCGCGTCGAGCGGCCGCATGCGCTCGAAGGCCATGCGAGCGGCGCGATCGAGGGCGACGGCCGCTGGTCGTTCGCCGCCGACGGCGCGCGCACCGTCGTGCGCTACGACTGGCACATCCGCACGCACGGCTGGATGAACTGGCTGGAGCCGCTCGCGCGGCCGCTGTTCCGATGGAATCACGACGTCGTGATGCGCGAAGGCGCGAAGGGGCTCGCGCGCCGGCTGGGCGCGACCGTCGAAACGGACGGCCGGACCTTCCGGCCGCTGTCCGGCGCGGACTGCGCCGACGCGTGAAATCGGCCGGGCGACGCCGGCGGGCGAGCACGTCGCGGCGGACGAAATCGGCGCCCGCACGGTTTTTTTGATGCGATGTCGCCGGTCTCAGGAACTCCGGGCTTACCCGGTGTCCAAACGGGGCTGGATGGGTTCGGCGGGCCGCACGGCGCCGTCGTTCGGGTTGGATGAATGCCGCATGTCTTTGTTTAAAAAGGGGTTTTTGTTGTTTTTGCGTGTTTTTCCCGCCGCGTCGCCTCCCCGAAAATTCCTCCGGTTCTCCTTCTTGAATTTGTCAAAACCCGTCCATATAATTAGCACTCGCTGCACGAGAGTGCTAACAATTCTCTGCCGGGCACCCAGCCGGGCAGATTCCCTAAGCGTTCTTCAATCTCAGTCAAGAGAGGAGTGAATATGAACCTTCGTCCTTTGCACGATCGCGTGATCGTCAAGCGCCTGGATCAGGAAACCAAGACCGCCTCGGGCATCGTGATCCCCGACGCCGCTGCTGAAAAGCCGGATCAGGGCGAAGTCCTGGCGATCGGCCCGGGCAAGCGCGACGACAAGGGCGCCCCGATCGCGCTCGACGTGAAGGTCGGCGATCGTGTCCTGTTCGGCAAGTACGCAGGTCAGACCGTGAAGGTCGACGGCCAGGAACTGCTGGTCATGCGCGAAGAAGACATCATGGCCGTGGTCAACGCCAAGTAAGCGTCCTCCGACGGTACATATTCCCAAGAATTCAAGGAGTTAGAAGATGGCAGCTAAAGACGTCGTATTCGGCGATTCCGCCCGTTCGAAGATGGTCGAAGGCGTGAACATTCTCGCCAACGCAGTCAAGGTCACGCTGGGTCCGAAGGGCCGCAACGTCGTGCTCGAGCGCAGCTTCGGCGGCCCGACGGTCACCAAGGACGGTGTGTCGGTCGCGAAGGAAATCGAGCTGAAGGACAAGCTCCAGAACATGGGCGCGCAAATGGTCAAGGAAGTCGCTTCCAAGACCAGCGACAACGCAGGCGACGGCACGACGACGGCAACCGTCCTCGCGCAATCGATCGTTCGCGAAGGCATGAAGTACGTCGCATCGGGCATGAACCCGATGGACCTGAAGCGCGGCATCGACAAGGCAGTCGCAGCGGCTGTCGAAGAGCTGAAGAAGATCAGCAAGCCGTGCACGACCAACAAGGAAATCGCCCAGGTTGGCTCGATCTCGGCGAACAGCGATTCGTCGATCGGCGATCGCATCGCTGAAGCGATGGACAAGGTCGGCAAGGAAGGCGTGATCACCGTCGAAGACGGCAAGTCGCTGGCCGACGAGCTCGACGTCGTCGAAGGCATGCAGTTCGACCGCGGCTACCTGTCGCCGTACTTCATCAATAACCCGGACAAGCAAGTCGCCGTCCTCGACAACCCGTTCGTGCTGCTGCACGACAAGAAGGTGTCGAACATCCGTGATCTGCTGCCGGTGCTCGAGCAAGTCGCGAAGGCTGGCCGTCCGCTGCTGATCATCGCTGAAGACGTCGAAGGCGAGGCACTGGCCACGCTGGTCGTCAACAACATCCGCGGCATCCTGAAGACCGTTGCGGTCAAGGCGCCGGGCTTCGGCGATCGTCGCAAGGCGATGCTGGAAGACATCGCGATCCTGACCGGCGGTCAAGTCGTCGCGGAAGAAACCGGCCTGACGCTCGAAAAGGCAACGCTGGCAGAACTGGGCCAGGCGAAGCGCATCGAAGTGGGCAAGGAAAACACGACGATCATCGACGGCGCAGGCGAAGCCGTGAACATCGAAGCACGCGTGAAGCAAGTGCGCGCGCAAATCGAAGAAGCGACGTCGGACTACGACCGTGAAAAGCTGCAAGAGCGCGTGGCCAAGCTGGCAGGCGGCGTTGCAGTGATCAAGGTCGGTGCTGCGACCGAAGTCGAAATGAAGGAAAAGAAGGCACGTGTCGAAGACGCACTGCACGCGACGCGCGCAGCTGTGGAAGAAGGCATCGTGGCCGGTGGCGGCGTCGCGCTGATCCGCGCACGCACCGCGATCGCAGGCCTGACCGGCGCGAACGCCGACCAGAACGCCGGCATCAAGATCGTGCTGCGCGCAATGGAAGAGCCGCTGCGCCAGATCGTCACGAACGGCGGCGAAGAAGCCAGCGTCGTGGTGGCGGCGGTTGCTGCAGGCCAGGGCAACTACGGCTACAACGCAGCAACGGGCGAGTACGTCGACATGGTTGAAGCCGGCGTCGTCGACCCGACCAAGGTCACGCGCACCGCGCTGCAGAACGCAGCTTCGGTCGCAGGCCTGCTGCTGACGACGGACGCAGCCGTCGCGGAACTGCCGAAGGAAGACGCACCGATGCCGGGCGGCATGCCGGGCGGCATGGGCGGCATGGGCATGGACATGTAATCGACTTCGGTCGACGGTGTCCGGAGCGCGCAGCGATGCGCGCTCCAGCCAAAAGAAAAGACCCGCAGCGATGCGGGTCTTTTTTATGCGCGCGGTTTGATGCGTGCGCGGGGCGGCCGGATCCGTCACGCGCCAAGGCGGCGCGGCGTACGGCGGCGGAATCTGCCCGCCGCGTCGCGACTCAATGCCGGTGGGACGTCCTCGACACCAGGTCGGCCTTCACGGCCGGCGGCGAGTCCGACTCGTCGTTGCTGCGCGCCCAGAAGAACCGGTCGGGCAGATACGCGCCCATGCCGGGCCGGAACGCGTCGCGCACGGCCTGGTACAGGTATTCCTGCGCCTCGCGCACGGCTTCGGGCGGCTCCTGGCCGTTCGCAAGCAGCGCCGCGATGGCCGCGCCGAGCGTATCGGTGATGCCCATCAGCCGGTGCGGCGAGCGATCCCACATGTCTTCGCGAAGCTGGCCTTCCTCGCCGTACAGCGTATTGACGAGCCGGTGCGAGCCCGTTTCCGACGACAGGATGTATTCGCAGCCCTGCGACAGTAGATGCGACACGGCCGCGTCGAGATTCGGCGCCTCGGCATCGCCGTCCGGCTGCGCGAGCGCGATCAGCGTCGCGTGGTCGGCCACCAGCAACGTGGTTTGCGGCGCGAGCAGGTCGGCGATCGATTCGCGCAGGTCGTCGGCGGCGAGCACGTGCTCGTCGTCGAGCGTGAAGTCCGGCGCGAGCACGAGCGGCACGCCGTCGTAGTCGGCGACGACTTCGGCGATCGCGCTCACGACTTCCGCGCGCGTCGCCGCGCCGATCTTGAACGCGGCAACCGGCATGTCCTCGAGCAGCATGCGCGCCTGTGCGGCGACGACGTCGGGGTCGAGGCCGGTCACTTCTTCGCAGGCGGCCGAGTCGCGCACGGTATAGCCGGTCAGGACGGACACGCCGTGACAGCCCATGCTCGCCAGGGTCATCAGATCGGCTTGGAGGCCGGAGCCGCCGGTGGGATCGGACAGGCCGAAGGTAAGGACGATCGGAGGGGCGTTGCTGGACATGTAGAAATGGGGCAAGAGAAAAACGGACAAGCGACGGAAATGCGGACGGCGAGGCGAATGGGCTGGTTCGGCCCCGTGTTGCCCGGCAGGCCGCACTTTTCGACCATTATGCGGTGGAATCCGGCCGGGACGACGGATTTTTTAGCGCAGCGCAACGTAGTTGCCGTCCTCCAGCGCGATTGCTAGGCAGTCCGGCCCCGACACGGTACCATCATGGCTCCCGAATTTACCGACTTTTCCCCGACGCGGCTTAAGATGGAATACAAGAGCTGGATGTGCCTGATTTGTGGCTGGATTTACGACGAAGAAGCCGGGCTGCCGGAAGAGGGCATTGCCCCGGGCACGCGCTGGGAAGACGTCCCGATCAACTGGACGTGTCCCGAATGCGGCGCCCGCAAGGAAGACTTCGAGATGGTCCAGATCTGATCGGACCGCTGGCCCACGGACACTCTGCTCAGGCCTCGCCCCGGCCCGGTGCTCGCGCACCGCGGTTCGCGCGAGCGACTTGACGATGACAGGCGCGCGTGTCCATGACGTCCGATCCGGCGAACGTTCCCCAACCTGACGCATTGCCCAACCCGCGCGGCGGGGCCGTGCGCGCGGCCGACGCGTGGCTGGCGGCGGCCGCCGACGCATTCGAGCGGCGCGACGACGCCGCGGCGCCGCTTGCGGCGGCCGCGGCCGTGCTGGCCGAAGCCGGCTGGCTGCCGGCCGCGCGTTTCGCCGGGCAACTGGCGGCCGACGTGCCGCTCCTCGCCACCGAGCCGACTTCGGCGGGCTGGCGGGCGGCGCTGCGCGATTTTCGTGCGGCCGTCGGGCGCCACAACCTGCGCGAGCTCGCGTGTTCGCCCGTTCTCTTCGAGCATTTCCGTGCGTTGCGCGCGCAAGGCGCCGCCGACCTGCGCGCGAGCGTGCCGCTCGATGCGCTCGCGCTGGCCGGCCGTGCGGTCCCGCCTGCCACGTTGCGCGCACTGCCCGATGCAGTCGCGGCCCGGATTCGCGCCCGCTACGAGCAGGCGCTGCTCGGCGTGCTGCGGGCCGGACACGGCGCGCCGGGCGCGGCGCTCGACGAACTCGACGCGATGCTGGCCGCGCTCACCGACGACGGGCCCTACGATTTCTGGCGGCTCGCGGCCGCATGCGTACGCGCGCTGCGCGCAAGCGGCGCGCCCGAGCTGAAGCACTTTCTCGCGCGGATCAACCTGCTGCTCGGCGAACACGCGCAGGGCCGGCGCAGCGCGCCGCCCGAACTGGTGCGCGAGACGGTGGCGCTGCTGTGGCGCGATTTCGCGCTGTTCGGCGCCGCAGCCGAGGACGTCGCGTTCGTCGACGTGCTGCATGACTACGGGTTGACGGTCGACTGGCACGTCGCCGGCACGCCCGCATCCGAAGCGTTGTGGGAGGCCGATGCCGCGCGGGCCGAGCACGACGCGGTCGCTGCCGCGCCCACTCGTGCGCTCGGCGTCGTGACCGTCAACGCGCATGCCTATGAGGATTTCCTGCAGACCGCCGATGCATCGATGGCCGACCTTGCCGCCAACCCGGCCACGGCCGACGCCAGCGCCGCATGGCACGCGTCCGCCGCCGCCTACCGGGTCGGCACGGCCGCCTGCGCGCTCGGGCTCGGCCACGCGGCGCTACTGGCCGACACGCTTGGCCTGGCATGGCGTCGTGCGGCGCACGGCGTGCCGCTCGCCGACGGCGGCCTCGATGCGCACCGCCACGCGTCCGACATGCTGCGTGCGGCGCTCCTGAAGATCGCGGCCGGCGTCGCGCCGCCGGATCTCACCGCGGCTTCCGAAGCACTCGGCGCGGCCCTCGGCCGGACCTGACGGACAAGGGGACGGACACGCGACGGCGGCCCTTGTCGCGCGGGCCTGCAACACGCTGCCGACAGCGCCCGCGCGCGTGTTAGAGTGCCGTGTAATCCGCGCGCGCCGTTGCCAGCGCGGCGCGGCGTTGCTTGTTGATCGCGGCCCGGTCAGGTCGCGGCGTCTTTGCTAAAATTCAAACCATGTCAAAGCCTTCCGATCGCATCAATCTCACCAACCAGTTCCTGATCGCCATGCCGAACATGGCCGATCCGACGTTCTCGGGAACGGTGGTCTATCTTTGCGATCACAGCGAGCGCGGTGCGCTCGGCCTCGTCATCAACCGTCCTACCGACATCGACCTCGAGTCGCTGTTCAACCGCATCGACCTGAAGCTCGACATCGAGCCGCTGCTGCACATTCCGGTGTACTTCGGCGGCCCCGTCCAGACCGAGCGCGGCTTCGTGCTGCACGAGCCGGTCGAGGGCGCGAGCTACAACTCGTCGATGTCCGTCGACGGCGGGCTCGAGATGACGACGTCGAAGGACGTGCTCGAGGCGGTCGCGACGGGCACCGGCCCGAAGCGTTTCCTGCTGACGCTCGGCCATGCGGGCTGGGGCGCCGGCCAGCTCGAGGAAGAAATTTCCCGCAACGGCTGGCTGACGGTCGCCGCCGATCCGCGCATCGTGTTCGACACGCCGGCCGAAGAGCGCTTCGAAGCCGCGCTCGGCCTGCTCGGCGTCAGTTCGTCGATGCTGTCCGGCGAAGCAGGGCACGCATGAGTGGCGCGAGCGCGCGCGATGCGACGCTCCTGGCGTTCGACTACGGCGAAAAACGGATCGGCGTCGCGATCGGCAATGCGCTGACGCGCTCGGCCCGTGCGCTCCTCGTGATCCAGAACCTGAACCGCGAACACCGCTTCAAGGCGGTCGGCGACCTGCTGGCCGAATGGCGGCCGGACGCGCTCGTCGTGGGCCTGCCGATGCATCCGGACGGCACGCCGCACGACATGACGCAGCAGGCGAAGCGCTTCGGCAACCAGCTGAACGGCCGCTTCGGGCTGCCCGTCACGTGGGTCGACGAGCGTTATTCGTCGGTCGAGGCCGAGGCCGGGCTGCGCGAGCGCAACGTGCGCGGCCGCGCCCGCACCGACATGCTCGATGCCGAAGCCGCGCGCGTCATCCTTCAACAGTATCTCGATCAATTGTCCGACCATGAGCACCATTGACGCCGAGGCGCTTTACCGCGTCCTGCTCGACCAGATCCGCGCCGCGTACGGCACGGCGTTCGCCGAACCGGGCGGCCCGCGGCTCGCCGGCATTTACAGCGGCGGCGCGTGGCTCGCCGAGCGCCTCGCGCGCGATCTCGGCGCAACGGCATTCGGCGTCGTCAACGTCGCGCTGCATCGCGACGACTACGCGAAGAAGGGGCTGCACAGCCAGGCCAGCCCGACCTCGCTGCCGTTCGAGATCGACGGCGCGCGCATCGTGCTCGTCGACGACGTGCTGTACACCGGGCGCACCGTGCGCGCGGCGCTCAACGAGCTGTTCGACTATGGCCGTCCGGCCGCGGTCGAGCTCGCGGTGCTCGCGGATCGCGGCGGCCGCGAGCTGCCGGTCGCCGCGCGCTTCGCGGGCGGCACGCTCGACGTGCCGCCCGACGCGACGCTCGTGCTCGCGCGCGACGATGCGCGCTTCACGCTGCGTATCGAGGCCCACGGCGAGTCGCACGGCGCCTGAACGACACGCGAACCGTATCCCGGGCCGCTGGTTCGCACCGCGGCCCGTTTGCATAGTTGGAATCACGCACACCATGACCACCGACACCACTGGCCGCACCGGCAATCCCGCGGCGGCCGCGAGCCCCGACCGGTTTCGCTACGGTTTCCTGAAGGGCAACCCGCAGCTCACGAAAAACGGCGAGCTGAAGCACCTGCTGTCGATCGAGGGCCTGCCGCGCTCGATCGTCAATCACATCCTCGATACGGCCGAGCAGTTCGTCAGCGTGACGGACCGTGAAGTGAAGAAGGTGCCGCTGCTGCGCGGCAAGTCCGTGTTCAACCTGTTCTTCGAGAACTCGACGCGCACCCGCACGACCTTCGAGATCGCCGCGACGCGCCTGTCGGCCGACGTGCTGAACCTGAACATCAATGCGTCGTCGACGAGCAAGGGCGAATCGCTGCTCGACACGATCAACAACCTGTCGGCGATGCATGCCGACCTGTTCGTCGTGCGCCACGCGTCGAGCGGCGCGCCGTACCTGATCGCCGAGCACTGCGCGCCGCACGTGCACGTGATCAACGCCGGCGACGGCCGCCACGCGCACCCGACGCAGGGCCTGCTCGACATGTACACGATCCGTCACTACAAGCGCGACTTCACGAAGCTGCGGGTGGCGATCGTCGGCGACATCCTGCATTCGCGCGTCGCGCGCTCCGACATCCATGCGCTGACCACGCTCGGCGTGCCGGAAGTGCGCGCGATCGGCCCGCGTACGCTGCTGCCGGGCGGCCTGGAGCAGATGGGCGTGAAGGTGTTCCACAACCTCGACGAGGGGCTGAAGGGCGTCGACGTGATCATCATGCTGCGCCTGCAGAACGAACGGATGAGCGGCGCGCTGCTGCCGTCCGCGCAGGAGTATTTCAAGACGTGGGGCCTGACGCCCGAGCGCCTCGCGCTCGCCGCGCCCGACGCGATCGTGATGCACCCGGGCCCGATGAACCGCGGCGTCGAGATCGATTCGCAGGTCGCCGACGGCCCGCAATCGGTGATCCTCAACCAGGTCACGTTCGGCATCGCCGTGCGGATGGCGGTGATGGGCATCGTCGCCGGCAACAGCGACTGAGCCCGCTTTCGCGCATCCTCGTTCAGGCATTCAACGTATTCAACGCATTCACAGACAGCGCATGAAGATTCATATCCAAGGCGGCACGCTGATCGACCCGGTCGCCGGCACCGAACGCCAGGCCGACGTATTCGTCGTGGACGGCAAGATCGCCGCGCTGGGCAGCGCGCCCGCCGGTTTCAACGCGGACAAGACGATCGACGCATCGGGCCTGATCGTCGCGCCCGGCCTCGTCGACCTGTGCGCGCGGCTGCGCGAGCCCGGCTACGAACACAAGGCGACGCTCGCGTCCGAGATGGCCGCGGCCGTCGCGGGCGGCGTCACGACCCTCGTGTGCCCGCCCGACACCGATCCCGTGCTCGACGAGCCCGGCCTCGTCGAAATGCTCAAGTTCCGCGCGCGCAACCTGCACCAGGCGAACGTGCATCCGCTCGGCGCGCTGACGGTCGGCCTCAAGGGCGAGGTGATCACCGAGATGGTCGCGCTGACCGAATCCGGCTGCGTCGGCTTCACGCATGCGAACGTGCCGGTGCGCGACACGCAGGTGCTGCTGCGCGCGCTGCAATACGCGAGCACCTACGGCTACACGACGTGGCTGCGTCCGCTCGATGCGTTCATCGGCCGCGGCGGCGTGGCCGCGAGTGGCGCGCTCGCGTCGCGGCTCGGGCTGTCCGGCGTGCCGGTCGCGGCCGAGACGATCGCGCTGCACACGATTTTCGAACTGATGCGCGTGACGGGCGCGCGCGTGCACCTCGCGCGGCTGTCGTCGGCGGCCGGGCTGGCGCTCGTGCGTGAAGCGAAGGTCGAGGGGCTGCCCGTGACCTGCGACGTCGGCGTGAACCATGTCCATCTGATCGACGTCGACATCGGCTACTTCGATTCGCAGTTCCGGCTCGACCCGCCGCTGCGCAGCGAGCGCGACCGCGAAGCGATCCGCGTGGCGCTCGCCGACGGCACGATCGACGCGATCTGCTCGGATCACACGCCAGTCGACGACGACGAGAAGCTGCTGCCGTTCGGCGAAGCGACGCCGGGCGCGACGGGGCTCGAACTGCTGCTGTCGCTGACGCTGAAGTGGGCGGACGAGACGCGTACGCCGCTCGCGCAGGCGCTGCGCCGCATCACGTCCGCGCCGGCCGACGTGCTGCAACTGCCGGCGGGGCGCCTCGCCGAAGGCGGCGCGGCCGACTTGTGCGTGTTCGATCCGCGCGCGCACTGGCGCGTCGAGCCGCGTGCGCTGAAGAGCCAGGGCCACAACTCGCCGTTCCTCGGCTACGAACTGCCGGCCACCGTGCGCGCGACGCTCGTGGCCGGGCAGGTCGCGTTCGAGCGCCACTGAACCACGCCGGATCTTCGCCATGACCGCTCTTCGCAAGCTGCGTCTCGTCTTTCACCTGCTGCGCGGCATGGCGATCGTCGCGCTGCGCTTTTCGCACGTCACGCCCGCGCGCCGCGCCGAACTGATACGCCGCTGGTCGGTCAAGATGCTGCGCATCTGCGGGATGCGCCTCGTCGTCCACAACGACGGCGCGCGGCTCGACGCGAGCGCGCTCGTCGTGGGCAACCACGTGTCGTGGCTCGACATCTATGCGGTCAATGCGTGGCGGCCGACGCCGTTCGTGTCGAAGGCGGAGGTGCGGCAGTGGCCGGTCGTCGGTTGGCTCGCCGAGAAGCTCGACACGGTGTTCCTCCAGCGCGAGAAGCGTACCGAGGCGATGCGGATCATGCACGAGATGGCCGAGCGCCTGCGCACCGGCGGTGTGATGTGCGTGTTTCCGGAAGGGACGACGTCCGACGGCCAGGATCTGCTGCCGTTCCATGCGAACCTGTTCCAGGCCGCGGTATCGGCCGGCTGCGCGGTGCAGCCGATCTGCCTGATGTATGAGGACGCGTACGGGCGGCAGTCGGTCGCGCCGGCCTACACGGGCGATTTGTCGCTCGGCAAGTCGCTCGACATGGTGCTGCGCGGCGGCCCGCTCGTCGCGCATCTGTACGTGTGCGAACCGATCGCGCCGGGCGGCGACCGCCGGGCGACGTCCGCCGCGGCGCGCGATGCGATCGTGGCCGCGCTGGCGACGCTGCAGGAGAAGGTCGGCAAGCCGACGGCCGAGTCGCTCGCCGAGTTGCAGAAGCATGCGTATCCGGCGACCGAACTCGGCGCCGACGCGGCGGGCGACGCGACGACCGATGCGCCCGTGCCGGGGCGCGAGGGCTGACGCGCCGAGGGGGCGCGTGAATCAGCGTGTCGTCACTCGCCGCCCGGCGTGCGGCACGCCTCGCACTGCACCTGCGTGACCGTGCGCTGTGCCGGATCGGCCGTCAGCCGAACGGCCGACAACTGGTTTCCCCATACGCATCCCGAATCGAGCGCGACGACGTTGTCGCGCAGCATCAGGCCGAGCGCGGCCCAGTGCCCGAACACGACCGTCACGTCCTCGGTGCGGCGCCCCGGCACGTCGAACCACGGCAGGTAGCCGAGCGGCGCGCTGTCGGGGCCGCCGTTCGCCTTGAATTCCATTGCGCCATCGGGCGTGCAGAAGCGCAGGCGCGTGAACGCGTTGAACGCGACGCGCATCCGGTCGCGTTTTTTCAGGTTCGGGCTCCATTGATTCGGCTCGTTGCCGTACAGGCCTTGCAACGTGTCGCGCCAGTCGGGGGCACGGAGTGCGCGCTGGAGTTCGTCGGCGAGTTCGAGCGCGAGCGTGGCGTCCCATTGCGGTAGCACGCCCGCGTGCACGAGCAGCTTTCCGTCTTCGACATGCACGAACGGGCGGTGGCGCACCCAGTCGAGCAGCGCGTCGGCGTCGGGCGCGTCGAGGATCTCGCCGATGGTGTCGCCCGGGCGTTCGGTGCGCAGGCCGGCGGAGACCGCGAGCAGGTGCACGTCGTGATTGCCGAGCACGACGGTCGCGCGCGGGCCGAGGCCGACGACCGCGCGCAGCGCGGCGAGGGAGCCCGGGCCGCGGTTGACGACGTCGCCGGCGATCCAGAGGGGCGTGTCGGCGGGAGGCGCGAGCTGGTCGAGCAGCGACTGGAATGCGGAATGGCAGCCTTGGATGTCGCCGATGGCGAGGGGGGGGGAGGTCATGGGATCGAGGGGGCGCAAATCTGGGCGTACCGTAGGAAGAAGTTCGACAAAATGGGCCGCTTTCAAGATTACCATCTCACCCGAACGAGGCTGATTACGTAGGCTTTTTTCGCAATCGATGCGGGTTTCCGCCGCTGTTTCAAGTTGTTAGCAGCATAGCTTTCGCGTGGGAAGGCTTTCTATAATCACCGGTTTCCCCGTGAAAATTACCATCAGATGACTCTGGCAGGCGTGGTGACCGGGTAAAATGCCGGGCCTAAGGTGGCAGCAGATGATGTTGCCGCTCGCAACATCTGACGTGACAGTGGGCCTAGGCGGCGCTCGCCGTGTACTGCCGGCGCGGAGCCACATCATCTGTGGTCTCGCCCGACCTTTGCGGCGGTGGCTGCGGGTTCGGCATGGGCTCATTGACCGTGCTGGAGCGCTCTGACATGGTCGACGATATTTGTCTTGTGATCCTATTTCTTCATTTTTGAAAGCTTGCATGCTTACCCTCTCACTGGCTGACCTAAAGAAAAGCATAACGGCGTGGCGGTTGTGGACACTGCTCGGCTGGCTTGAAATTCGGCAACGCTATGCGCGTTCGCGGTTGGGGCCGTTCTGGCTGACGATTAGTATGGGTGTGATGATTACGTCGCTGGGCGTCGTCTACGGCACGTTGTTCGGGCAGAAGATCAACGAATATCTGCCGTTTCTAGCGTGCAGCCTCGTGCTTTGGGGGACATTTTCAGCGACCATCCAGGAAGGCAGTGTCGCGTACATCAACAGTGCGCCATACATCCGTCAGATGGCCACTCCGAAGTTGATCTACATCCTGCAGGTGGTCTGGCGGAACCTGATCGTCCTCGCACACAACTTCGTGATAGTCATCGCGCTGATGGCAATTTTCGGCGTGAAGCGCTGGGAGACGCTGCCGATGTTCATTCCGGCGCTACTGCTGTTTGTCGCCAATGCCACGTGGATTGCAATGGTGATCGGCCTGCTGTCGGCCCGCTTCCGTGACTTGCCGCAGATCGTGGGCGCGTTACTCCAGGTCGCGTTCTACGTAACGCCGATTATTTTCCGCCCAGATGCGTTGAATCGGTTCTCGTTCATCGTGGAATGGAATCCGCTCGCTTACCTGATTGACGTTGTGCGCAGCCCCCTGATCGGGCAGATTCCGAGCGGCACGAGCTGGGCGGTAGCGATCGGCATGGCGGTAATCGGATGGCCTGTCGCGCTATACATGACAGGGCGCTACCTGAAGCGCATTCCGTATTGGGTTTGAGGAGGCGCTATGGCATATATTGAATTGAAGAATGTCACGCTTGATCTGCCGATCTTCGACGTGCAGGGGCGTTCGCTTAAGAAGCAGGTGCTCCGCATGGGGCGGCGCAACAGGATCGCAGAAGGGAACGATGGAGTGATCGTCGTACGCGCGCTGGACGACGTGAATCTGCGTTTCGAGCGCGGCGATCGTGTTGGATTGATCGGATATAACGGCGCGGGCAAATCGACTCTGTTGCGGGCGATGGCAGGGATTTATCCTCCGACTTCTGGCGCGCTTTCGCGGGAGGGGAAAGTCGTGCCGTTGCTCGATATCGGCCTTGGCATGGACGAAAATTCGACCGGTATCCAGAACATCCGGCTCCGCGGGTTACTGCTCGGCATGTCCGATGCGGAGATCCGGGCAAAGCAGCGCGAAATTGCTGACTTCTGCGAGCTCGGGGATAGCCTGGACCTGCCGATTCGGACGTATTCCAGCGGGATGAAAGTACGGCTTGCGTTTGCGGTGTCAACGGCGGTGGATGCGGAAATCCTGTTGCTGGACGAAGTGATGGGGGTCGGAGATGCATTGTTCATGCACAAGGCGGAGGCACGGCTGGCGGATCTGCACAGTCGGGCGGAAATAGTCGTACTCGCGATGCACTCGAACTCGGAAATTCGCAAGGTGTGCAACAAGGTGCTCTGGATGGAGCATGGGCGCGTGCGCGCGTTCGGGCCTACGGAAGAGATCGTATCGGCTTACGAGGCGACAACAGGCTGAACGCGTCGACCGGCCAGGAGATCATGCTTGATCGCGTGCGGGATTTGCAGCACACGGCGGAAAGATGTCCCGTGACGGAATCGCTCCTGGCCGAGTGCGATCGACTGCTTGCGTCTTATCGTGTTGGGCCGGTCATGCTGCCCGACATCTGCGTTCAGAACAGCGAATTGCTCGTGATCCGAGCGATGTACTTCGGAAGTGCGCGCAACGTCATAGGTTGCGGCGACGCCTCACCTTTACAAACCGTCCACACGGCGATTCCCGAGCCATAACCGACGCGTGATGTGCCGAGGCCGAGTGTGTGATCTTGCGCATGCAGCGTGTTTTGACTTAGTGATCGTTGGCGGATTGCAGTGCGATACGCGTGTCGCCGAATCGTGGAATGGGCCAGCGACACAATCGGTCGCGGGTTGCCAGACAGCGTGGCCCGATTCATTCGGTACAGTTCATCCATTCGATGTACGTCCTCCGCAAGGCGGCACTGCGTGACGATGTTGTCGCGCGACCGTCGCGGGGGCGACTGTGGCGAAGCCGTAGGTTCGCATTATTTGCTCTGACGAAGACAGGATCGACGCGTCTGGCGTTCATCGCTATCCGTATTTCGAATGCGCTTGGGACTCACGTTTTTTCTATGCACAGAGCATGTTTTGCCGCTTGGGGGCACTTCACAAAGGGCTCGCGGAGACGGGGCGCGGCCCATCCGAAACTCTGTGTGCGAGGCATAAACTGACGGCCAAGGAGCCGCTTTTATGCCACGCACGCGCAAGGAAGAAGTGACGATTGAACCGAGCAAGAGCTCGAACCGAGACCCGACACTGATCAAGCAACTAGTCCCCGAAACTCTGGATCGGGCAACGATCAGCGAGCAACTGGCCGCGCAAGAAGGCGATCTTGGCCGTGCGCTGGGCGGACTCCATATCGGCTTTGAAGGTTCGCGGGATTACGGCATTGCATTGCGCAGCATCGAGCAGCTCGATGCTGCCGGTCGCGCGGCATCTGGATGCCGTCGAATAGACGGTGCGAATCTGCGGTGTCCGGTACCCGCCGCAGCCCGTGCCATCTCTCGTGAGCCTGACCATTCCAACGCTGCGCCCTGCAGTTGATTCGTCGTTGCATCCACAGCATTGTCGCGAAGACGCAGTAATTTGTGGTTTTTGGGTCGTGATGCTGGTTTTTGCTGATCCGAAAGCGACTGATGAGGAAGTGCGCGGGCTCGACGAGGCGAGGTTGATCGTCGCGTGCGACGACGTGAAATTGTGTTGGTCGTGCCCGAGAGGGGCAATTGAAACTTGTGGGCGAAATTTGAGGCTTTATCATTGCACGTCCACTCCGCGCCTGCGAGGACAACCTGGAAAGGCAGGCGCGCACTGTCCCCGAAATTGCCCACATGCATAAGCGCTGAGTTATGCTCGTAGCGGACCATCCTGCTTGCAGCTTGCATCTTTCTTGGGAGCTTGACGACTTCGTCTTCCTGCCCCCAGCCACAGCGCGTCGAGCAATTGCGATGAGGAATCCACGGCCTGTCGTACCGGCTGTCGTCTCCTTCGGAGGTTCAGGGTAGTCGGTAGGGTAGTGTCTGTATAATTGTTGCGGTTTGTAACGTTTGCTGCACCATATGCTCTTCCAACGTTGAACTCGATGCAGTCGCGAGGTGTTTGACGGGAAAGTGAATGGTTAAAATTTGGAGAGGTTAGGAATGGCGGAATCTGAAGAGCGAGTCTTGATCACGGGTGCCGGTGGGGTGATCGGCCATGCATTAAAGCGGGAATTGGCGGACTCGGGGTATTCGAACGTCGTCGCAATCACGAGCAGTGACGTTGATCTTAGAGATCAAAATGCGACTGAAAAAATGTTCGATGAATTGCGCCCGACTATCGTTTTCCATATGGCGGCGCGGGTGTACGGCATCATGGGGAATATGTCCAATCGGGGCATCGCGTATCTGGACAACGTTCGAATCAATACCAACGTAGTCGAGGCTGCGCGTCAAACAGGCTGCAAGAAGTTTGTCGCCATGGGCTCGACAGCTATTTACTCTGATCAAGTGCGTCTCCCGATGTCGGAGGAGGAAATCTGGGTTGGGGCGCCGCATCATTCCGAGGCTCCGTACGCACACAGCAAGCGCGGTATGCTTGCGCAGCTCGAGGCCTACAAAGATCAATACGGAATGGACTACGCATTTTGCGTATCCACCAATCTCTTCGGTCCTCACGATAAATTCGACGAGAAGTTCGGACACGTCATTCCGTCGCTTGTGTCGAAATTCTATCGTGCATCTGTTCTAGGGCAGCCCATCTCCGTCTGGGGGTCTGGGAAGGCTGAACGGGATTTTCTCTTCAGCGGCGACGCAGCGTATGCGCTTCGCCTTATCGCCGAAAATCACTCGGGTGCAATCAATCTGGCGACCGGTCAATCGCACACGATTCGACATACGGTCGACACGCTTTGCAAGATTTCGGGCTTCAGTGGCAGCGTCGAATGGGATGCGACAAAGCCGGATGGCCAAAAATTGCGCGCATACGATATCTCTCGTCTGACGGCGTTGGGTTTCAAACCAAGACTCTCGTTCGACGAAGCGTTGGCGATTACTTATGACTGGTATTGCAAGAATGTAGCGTCCGCCAGAAAGTAATTGCATGGTATTGCCTCTGGTGTGCTTGCATGTAAAGAGGCTGCACACCATCTTTCTAACGTGTGGTCATTCGAGTTGTTTGATCGATGAAATTTGTATCGTACGCGCAGAACTATGAAGATGTGATGCTCCGGCGCGCGCTCGCTAAAGTCGATCGCGGATTCTACATAGATGTTGGCGCCGCCGAGCCGTATGCAGATTCGGTAACGGCGGCATTCTACGAGCGGGGCTGGCGTGGCGTAAATATCGAGCCGATGCCTGGGCCGTTCAATAGGCTGGCCCAGGCCCGACCTCAAGACGTCAATCTACAAGTCGCCGTGGAGAACAAGCAGACGGTCGCCCGGTATTTCGCAGTGGATGGCGGTAACGGGATTTCGACGGGTATTCAAAAGCTTGCCGAAGGGTATAGGAACGCGAACTGGGACATCAGTCAGGTAACGGTTGCGGTCACGACATTGCGCGATATATGCGAAACGTATGTCGGCGAGAGGCCAGTCCATTTCCTCAAGATCGATGTGGAAGGTAACGAAAAAGAGGTGCTGGCGAGTGCCGATTTCAATACCTTTCGCCCTTGGATCATCCTGGTCGAGGCCACGGAGCCGAATTCCCAGATACCGTCCCATGACGACTGGGAAGGTCTCTTGCAGGAAGCGGAATATCATTTCGTCTATTTCGATGGATTGAACCGCTTCTACGTGTCGGCAGAAAAGATGGATGAATTGAAACATGCCTTTATGGTTCCGCCAAACTGGTTTGACGGATTCATTCGAGCATCGGAATTCGACATGATTCAGCGTGCGACGGATCTGGAGCAGCAACTCGTTGAGTCGCAGCGGCAGCTGCAGGAGGCTCGTGACGGATGGTCTTTGGAAAAGGGCGCACGAGAAGAATTAGAGGTGCGATTGAACAGTGCATATCACCACATGACTGATCGGGTGCATGACGAGCAGGCGTCGCAGGGTGTTTTGCAAGACGCAAGCCAAGATCCCGCGATGAAGAATCCCGAGATCTCGCACGAGGAAATCGATCAACTCAAGGCGCGACCTGCGGGAAGTGCGGGAGACCTCGAGAATCATCAGGTCCAATTGGCCGAGTTGCGCGCCCGATTGACCGAGAGTGAAAAGTCCGGACAAGCGCTCAGCGTCGAGCGTGACACCGCCTACCAGGAACTATTCGAGTCATCCAGGCATGCTGCTTGGCTGAGCCAGGAAAGAGTGCGCTTGCAGGAAAGGATCGACGAGTCATCCAGACATGCTGTTTGGGTGAATCAGGAACGGGGACGCTTGCAGGGGAAGGTCGACGAGCTTGAACACATGGTCGATACGCTCCGCTTGCAAGAGGAGCGTGTTTCGGCCGCGCTGCAAGCGGTGTTCCAGAGCACATCGTGGAAATTGACCGGCCCGATGAGATGCATAAAGCGCATGATGCGTCGCCGATCCTAGTATTAATGGAGCAAGTTTTGGTATCGAATTCGATTTGCGTCATTGGTCGCTGTACTTTCGGCACTGGAATCGGCGCTGTGACTTATGCAGCGTGTGAGATGTTGAGCCGATTTTATGCTGTTTCCATTTTCCCGACTGAGCCGCATTTCCGTACTGAGCGCGAAATCGTACTGCCGAACGGGACGGTGATCCCCGTTTGCACTGATCTTTCGCAGGCAAAGGTTGTCTTCTATGCGGACGTGCTCTGGAACGGAGCATATGACTTGAATTACACCCTGGTTCCGCCCGGGGTGTTGCGATTTGCTCATATCGCTTACGATTCCGATGAACTACCGTCTCAATGGGTCAAAGTGCTTAACGAGCACTTCGATTTCGCTCTCTTCATGAGCCATCACTTGGAAGGCGTGGCTCGGAGATCGGGTGTCGAGATAGGGGTGGGTACACTGCCACTCGCCTTGGACATTGAGGGACTGTTGAGTCGTCCCTATAGAGCATCGTCCGATGGCAAGATCAAATTCTGTTCGATTGCAGCATTTCACGCGCGTAAAGGTGTTGAGGCGCTTGTCGAGGGGTTCATTCGTGCTTTCGGTGATCGACAGGACGTGGAGCTCACGATACATTCAAATCTAGCTATCGGCTCAAGTTTTGAGCGCGTCAAAAAACTGGTCGACTCGAGAAAGGCAACGAATATTGTAATCAGCTGTGCTCCCCTGACTGATCAAGAAAAAAATTCACTGATCGAGGAATGTGATGTTTTCGTGAATTGCTCTCGTGGTGAAGGATATTCCATCGGACCGCGAGAAGCCCTGGCATTAGGGAAAGTGCTTGCAATAACGGCTGTCGGTGGTCATAACGATCTAATTTCTGCGCCTGGCGTTTTTTCTATACCGGCTACTATTGCGATGCCGGCACGCTACCCGGAAATCGATAACCTTGTAGTCGGTCGGCAATTTGCTGCGGACATCGACGACATTGGCACTGCGCTCACGGACGCTTTCGAATATGTTTCGTCCGGCATAAGCGCGACGACGGTACACGCGCGGCGCCAACTCGCTGCCGAGTTCAGTTTTACTGCTCTGGAGTTGAATTACGGTGAGTTGATCGATACCAAGCTTCGGTCATTCCGGCCTCGGCAATGCGGTTCGCGTTTTGCCAGATTGCCGGCCGAATTGCCAGCGACCGTGGAGCGGTTTCTGGGCCATCGTTCAGCATCACTTCCTGGTGTTGATCGCACCGTCGTGCAATCTCATGACGGCGGCTTCTTCTCCGTCTTCAATGCATTCATGAGCCATTTGGTGTGGGATCAGCGTGATAAGCGGTGTCATATGGTCTTGCCTGACTGGAACGTGGATCGCATGATCAAGCGCGCAGGTACGGCTCAGTTCATGAGCTTTTGCTATGGGCGCCCAAATGAGGGAAATGTCTGGTCCAAGCTGTTCGAACCGCTCTATGGCCTCAGCGACGCAGACATGGACGACGAGAGCTTCCTGTACGCAAAGGGGCGTCCTCCTGTCGCGGTGTTCAATCACGAGCGTGAGCCGCAGCTTACTTATGTCCATGCGTATAAGCTGTATAAGAGCGGTCAATTTTCACGCATTCGCTCGCAATACAACAGGGTATTCAAGGATCATGTGCATTTGCGCCCTCGATACCAGCAAGAATTGGATGAATTCCGGGAGAAATTTGCCGGGAAGTTTATGATCGCGGCTCACGTCAAGCATCCGAGTCACGTGATCGAGCAGCCGAGTGGAAAAATCGCGCACATCCAATCGTATATAGACGGTATTAAGCGTCAGCTTGATGCTCGTGGGCTCAAAAAGGATTCACCAGACTGGGCGATATTTCTCGCGACGGATCAGGATCGAGTAATTAATGTCTTCAAGGGAGAGTTTGGCGACAAGGTCTTTTTCTACGAGGATGTCCGCCGAACGACGGAGGCCGAAGACGCGCGCTACGACCAGTTGGGGGCGGATGAGCGTCGTGCAGAAGGCTTCCAGGTGCAGCACTTGGTCGCTGCAAATCCGGATAACTGGAACATTAGGATGGCTTGGGAAGTCATTCGCGATGCGATGACCATGGCATATTGCAATGTGCTTCTCCACATTGTCAGCAATGTGTCGACAGCAGTGTCGTACATGAATCCTGACATTGAACTGGTTTTCTGTTCCGCAGAAGAGGGTGAGTCCGCACGTCACTGAATGTCTGCTTTGCGTGTGGCGCCGAGGGCATGCGGAGCGTGGAGTGCGCGCCGGGCTTGGTCGTTGCGTCTGATGGAAAACATATGGGGCCAACAAGCAAGTGCTGGTGCGCATGACAAAGCTGGTGCGTCTGCGCGACAAGTGCGCCAGAACTATGAGGTGACTTGCGCCCTAAGCGCGACGCTATATCAGAACTGACGGTGCCGCACCGTAAGATGTATCGCTGGTCAGTCGAATTGCTACGGCCTATCGGCAGATTGTCGGATGCCGTGGGACGTTTGATTCCACACGGGCAGGCGATACGAGCGTGGGGGGGCGATGCAACTCTCGAGAGTGGGGCCATGACTTTCGCCGCCAGTACGCTGTCGCGCGGCAGAATGAGATGGAAAGGTACGCCGCCGATTGAGGCCACTGCGCGAGCCCTGTCGTTATCTAGAATTTATATGTGAGTTACAGGAGATAGTTTGTCCACCAACGCTCAGGATTGCCCAACTAGCGAAATTTTGCGTATCGCGGTGGTGAGTTCCCCGCGGAGCGGTAATTCATGGATCAGATCAACGCTCGCCGGCGCACTGTCCATGCAGGAGATCGCGGTTCACAATTATCTCGATGCCCCTGCCGTTTTGCCGGCGAGGTGTTTTCTTCAGATCCATTGGTATCGCGAGCCGAACTTTCAAGCTTGGCTTCGTGCGAACCAATTTCGCGTATTGACGGTAGCAAGACATCCACTCGACGTTCTTGTGTCGGCGCTGCACTACATTCGATACGAACCGGGAACGAGCCGATGGCTTGAGGGGAATGTGAAGTTGCCCGGGAAATTGGCGAGCGCCAGCCCGTCCTCGGCCGAATTTCTTGAGTACGCTCTCGGCATGGGAGCGGAGGATCTGCTGTCGATCACCTATCAATGGTGGAACGATCCAGAGGTGCTTCGCCTTCGATACGAAGATGCCGTCGCGAACCCGGAAGTGGTGCTGGGCAATCAGATCGCTGCATTGGGAGGTAGTGCACAGGATGTCGTTCCCTGGCTGGCGCATCTCAGTATCGAGAAGATGCGGGCGACGCCGAACCGGCACGGGTGGCAGGGAAGCCCGGGGCTCTGGCGCCGTTTGATTGTCCCTCAAGACGCCATTCGCATCTACAGAAGGCATCGAAGAGTTTTTGATACCTTGGGCTACGCGATTGGGCCGTACTTTCTGACGCGTGCATCGGCCTATCGAAACTGGATGGCGCGACTTTAGCAGGGGGGCGCTTGGTCGTGTTTCACAACGCGACGGCGGGTGTATGCCTCGCGAATTCCCGCTCACCCGATAGAGGGATGTGTTTCGTCAAGCGCTCGGGGCCGACTCGGGTCGGTAAATGGTGCTGCTACGCGGCATGGCGAGCAGAACATCGCAGTGTCGCCGTGAGGGTGCGATGAGCGCTTGATTTTGATGCTCGCCCTGTTGGATCTTTCGGACGTAGTAAATCCACGAGACGGGGTTCCGCAATGTCGCGAAGGTAGATGGAAGCAAGGCGCGCTGGTAGAAGGGGGAGCGCTATATCGCGGGCGAGCTAGATACCACTTTAACCGGTGGACTTTTCCGGCGCCCGGGAGTATCAATTTGTTACAGGCATGACTCTTGCTTGGTGCGATTTCCTATAATTACCTTTTTCTTGCAGAAATTAGCACTTCGTGACATTGACGACCATGGTGACCGGTTAAAATTCGGGCCTGACGTGGCTCGGGCGTTGCCACCCGTGATATGTCATGCGACGAGCGCCCGACCGGGGCGTGCCGCACATTTCTAGAGGGAGTCTCATGATCCTGGTGACGGGCGGTGCGGGTTTTATCGGCGCCAACTTTGTTCTCGACTGGCTACACCGCAACGACGAAGCCGTGCTCAATGTCGACAAGCTGACCTATGCGGGCAATCTGCGCACGCTGCAGTCGCTGACTGACAATCCGAAGCACGTATTTGCGCGGGTCGATATCTGCGATCGCGCCGCGCTCGACGCACTGTTTTCGGACCACAAGCCGCGTGCCGTCGTGCACTTCGCCGCCGAAAGCCACGTTGATCGTTCGATCCATGGTCCTGCCGATTTCGTGCAGACCAATGTCGTCGGCACGTTTACGCTGCTCGATGCGGCGCGCGCGCACTGGAGTGGCCTGAGTGATGCCGACAAGGCCGGATTCCGCTTCCTGCACGTGTCGACCGACGAGGTATTCGGCTCGCTATCCCCGACTGATCCGCAATTCTCGGAAACGACGCCATACGCGCCGAACAGCCCATACTCGGCGACAAAGGCCGGATCCGATCACCTGGTGCGTGCCTACCACCATACGTACGGCCTCCCGACGCTGACGACGAACTGCTCGAACAACTATGGCCCATATCAGTTTCCCGAGAAGCTGATTCCGCTGATGATTGCGAACGCGCTTGCGGGCAAGCCGCTGCCCATCTACGGCGACGGCCAGAATGTGCGCGACTGGCTGTACGTCGGCGATCATTGCGGTGCTATCCGCGAGATACTTGCGCGCGGCGTACCGGGCGAGACGTACAACGTCGGTGGCTGGAACGAGAAGAAGAATCTCGACGTCGTGCATACATTGTGCGACCTGCTCGACAGCGCGTGTCCGAAGGCCACTGGCTCGTATCGTGACCAGATCACCTATGTGACGGATCGTCCGGGCCACGATCGCCGCTATGCGATCGACGCGCACAAGCTTGAACGAGAACTGGGGTGGAAGCCGGTGGAGACGTTCGAAACGGGGCTGGCGAAGACCGTACGCTGGTATCTCGACAATCAGGCTTGGGTTGACGACGTCGTGTCTGGCGAATATCGCAAGTGGGTCGAGACGAATTACGCGCAACGCACTTGAGGGCATGGTCGATGGCACGTAAAGGCATCATTCTCGCGGGCGGGTCCGGCACTCGACTGTATCCGATCACGCACGTCGTATCGAAGCAGCTCCTGCCGGTCTACGACAAGCCGATGATCTACTATCCGCTGTCCACGTTGATGGTGGCCGGGATCCGCGACGTACTCATCATTTCGACACCGCAGGACACGCCGCGCTTCGAGGCGATGCTTGGCGATGGTAGTCAGTGGGGGATGAATATCCGCTACGCGGTGCAGCCGTCACCGGACGGGCTCGCGCAGGCGTTCATCATCGGCAGGGAATTCGTCGGCAACGATCCGTCGGCGCTGATTCTCGGTGACAACATTTTCTACGGGCACGATCTGGCGAAAAAACTGGAGCGTGCGGACGCGAAGGAGTCGGGCGCGACTGTGTTCGCGTATCACGTGCAGGATCCCGAGCGCTACGGCGTCGTCGAATTCGACAAGCAATTCCATGCGCTGTCGATCGAGGAAAAGCCGGCCGCGCCGCGCTCGAATTATGCGGTGACAGGCTTGTACTTCTACGACAATCAGGTGTGCGACATCGCCGCGGATATCAAGCCATCCGCGCGCGGTGAACTCGAGATCACTGACGTGAATTCGCGCTATCTCGCTGACGGCAAGCTCGACGTCGAGATCATGGGGCGCGGCTATGCATGGCTCGATACCGGCACCCACGATTCGTTGATCGATGCAGCGACGTTCATCGCGACGTTGCAGAAGCGTCAGGGGCTCGTTGTTGCCTGTCCTGAAGAGATCGCCTATCGAAGACAGTGGATCGACGCGGAGCAGTTGCGCAAGCTTGCCGTGCCGCTGGCGAAGAACGGCTACGGGCGCTATCTCGAACACGTTCTTTTGGATCAGGTTGCATGGCAATTCAAGTAACGGCGACGGCGCTGCCGGAAGTCAAGATTATCGAGCCGAAGGTGTTCGGCGATGCGCGTGGCCATTTCTATGAAAGCTTCAACGCGCGCGACTTTGCGGAACACGTGGCGGCGGGCGTCGAATTCCCTCAGGACAATCATTCACGCTCGACAAAAGGCGTGCTGCGCGGCCTCCACTACCAGATTCGGCACGCGCAGGGAAAGCTCGTGCGCGTCGTGGAGGGCGAGGTATTCGACGTCGCGGTCGACATCCGCAAGCACTCACCGAATTTCGGCAAGTGGGTCGGCGTCGTGCTGTCGGCCGAGAATCATCGGCAGGTATGGATTCCGCCCGGTTTTGCGCACGGCTTCGTCGTGCTGTCCGACGCAGCGCAATTCCTGTACAAGACGACCGATTACTGGTACCCGGAGCACGAGCGCTGTATCGTGTGGAACGATCCGGAGATCGGGATCGAATGGCCGGTCGATGTAGAACCGTTGCTGGCGGCCAAGGATGCCGCAGGCTCACGACTTAGCGAAGCCGAGGTCTACATTTGAGACAGGATACGAGGCAGCAGTCGACGATTCTCGTGACCGGGGTAACCGGCCAGATCGGTTTCGAATTGTTGCGGACGCTCCAGGGGCTTGGTCGAGTGGTGCCGTGTGACCGGTCAATGCTCGATCTTTCCGATCTCGATCGTGTGCGGGCTTTCGTACGGGAGCTGAAGCCGTCCCTGATCGTGAATCCGGCCGCTTATACGGCGGTGGACAGGGCAGAGACCGAAATCGAGCTCGCGCGACGCTTGAATGTCGACGTGCCGCGCGTATTTGCCGAGGAGGCGGCGCGTAGCGGCGGCGCCCTGATTCACTACTCGACCGATTATGTGTTCGACGGTGCGAAAGCGGCAGCGTATGTAGAAACCGACCCGACGAATCCCCTGAATGTATACGGAGCGACGAAGCTCGAGGGGGAACAGGCGATCGCCGCGACCGGATGTGCGCATTTGATCTTGCGAACGAGCTGGGTATATGGCCGGCGCGGCAGCAACTTCCTGCTGACGATGCTGCGGCTGGGTGCCGAGCGCTCCGAGTTGCGGGTCGTCGCGGATCAGATCGGCGCGCCGACCTGGGCCAGGACTATTGCCGCCGCGACATCGCACATCGTCGCCCAGGGCGCTGCATCGGTTGACGCCGACTGGTGGGCGCGCCGGTCCGGTATCTACCACTTTACGTCTGCCGGAGCGACCTCCTGGAGCGGCTTTGCCGAAGCGATCTTGGGTATCGCGATGGCTTCACGTGCGCCGAGGGTGGTGCCGATTTCCTCGGACGACTATCCGACGGCCGCAAGGCGGCCGGCCAACTCGCGAATGGCGTTGGGGAAGCTGACGACAGCATTCGGATTGCAGATGCCGGATTGGCGCGATGCATTGCAACTGTGCTTGAGCGAATGAGGGGTCACGACACCGTCCGAGACGTGTTGTCGGCGCTCGCGCGAATGTCCCGGCCCTCTCCGGAGGTTGTTCCGGGCGCCTCGACCGTTTCCGGGGAAGGTGGTTCGCCGGCTATAATTCCTCTTTCGGCCCGGTCCGGTGCGACCCGGCTGTCACCGATGCCGGCGGTGTATTGATGCAAATGGCGAAGGCCTTGACCTTGCCAACGGATACTAAATTTCTGGAGTGAATGCGATGTTAATCCCCGTCATCCTGTCCGGTGGTGCTGGCACCCGACTTTGGCCAGTTTCCCGCGAAGGGCATCCCAAACCGTTCATGAAGCTTGCCGACGGCGAGAGCCTGCTCGTGAAAACCTACCGCCGTGCAGCAGCGGTAGTTGGTGACAACACGGAATCGGAGCGTGGAGAACTGTTGACGGTCACGAACCGCGACTACTACTTCATGAGCAAGGATGAGTTCGGTTATGCCGCGCTCGGAAATCAGCAGTCCGGTGTATTCATGCTCGAGCCGGCCGGTCGCAACACCGCGCCTGCGATTGCGATGGCGGCGCATCACGTGGCTGGCAAGTACGGGCGCGATGCGCTGATGCTGGTGCTCGCAGCCGATCATCTGGTGCAAGACCAGCAAGGTTTCTCGGCCGCCGTCGCGAGCGCGGTCGAACTGGCGAAGCAGGACAAGGTGGTCACGTTCGGCATCGTGCCGACGAGTCCGGATACCGGCTTCGGCTACATCGAGGCCGGAGAAAGGGTCGGGAGTGGCCGCGCTGCGCTGCGCTTCGTCGAGAAACCCGATGCGGTGAAGGCTGCCGAATATCTTGCAGCGGGCAACTATCTGTGGAATTCGGGCATGTTCTGCTTCAAGGCCGGCGTCATTCTCGATGAGATGGCGCGTCATGCTCCGGACGTCGCGACAGCCGCCGACGCATGTTGGGCTTCGCTGCAATCGGACAAGGAATCCGCGCAGATGCTCGAGATTCCTGCCGAGTCGTTCCAGAAGATGCCCGACATCTCGATCGACTATGCGGTGATGGAGCGTTCGTCGAAGGTTGTGGTGGTGCCGTCCAGTTTCGGCTGGAGCGATATCGGCTCGTGGGGCGCTGTGCGAGACCTGACCGTGCCGGATCAGGACAGCAACCGCGCCGTTGGCGAAGCGATCTTCGTCGATAGCCGGAACACCTACGTGCAGAGCCAGGATCGTGTCGTGGCGGCGGTCGGCGTCGCCGATCTGATGATCATCGATACGCCGGACGCATTGCTGGTCGCGAGTCCCGATCGCGCGCAGGACGTGAAGCAGGTTGTCGCTCGCCTGAAAAAGCAGAATCACGATGCGTACAAACTGCATCGCACCGTGAGCCGCCCGTGGGGTACCTACACGGTGCTGGAGGAGGGGCCGCGCTTCAAGATCAAACGCATCGAAGTCAAGCCGGGCGCGAGCCTCAGTCTGCAGATGCACCATCATCGCAGCGAGCACTGGATCGTCGTGTGCGGGATGGCCAAGGTCGTCAACGGCGATCGGGAAATCTTCGTTCGCACCAATGAATCCACTTATATTCCTGCCGGTCACAAGCACCGCCTCGAGAACCCCGGCGTGCTGGACCTCGTGATGATCGAGGTGCAGAGTGGCGAATATCTGGGAGAAGACGACATCGTTCGCTTCGAAGATGTGTACGGGCGTGCTTAACGTCGGGCAGGCTGGCAGTCCTTCGAATTCTTCAGGGCTTTGTTGTGGGAAGCGTCAAGCGGGAATTCCGGCTCAGGTACTGGAATTCCCTGCCGGACGCGGCCTGGGCCATCTTCGCCGGACGACGATCGTCGCGGCGGGCACGGGTGCCCGGTTGCTTGTTGCCGACAACGGCTTCGTGTACAGCATCCACCTGTATGCACGCATGTTGCCGTGCAACATGTTCGTGGAAATCGTCAGTCGCACCCGGAATGCGCTCATCGATAGCGTCAACCTGGTCAAGCAGCTGAGGTTCCCCCGGCTCCGCTTGCCTGTGATGGATAGATTCGTCGGTGTGGCGTGGCTGCAGGCGACGGTGAGGAGTTTGCCGTAGTGGATAGCTTTTATCGTGCGTTCGAAGATCAGCATCGCGGCTCAAGGGGGCTGATCAAAAGTCGACTGGCGAAGTACCAGCCGTTTATTGCGCCCTTGGCGACGCTTCATCCGGGCGGGAAGACACTCGATCTGGGTTGCGGCCGCGGTGAATGGTTGGAGTTGATGGTCGAAGCAGGGTTCACCCCGGTAGGTGTGGACCTCGATGCCGATATGCTCGAAGCGTGTCGGAGGCGCGGTCTGCCAGTATTTCTGGGTGACGCTATCGAGTACCTTGCCGCGCTCGATTCGAATAGTCACGCCCTTATTTCAGCTTTCCACGTCGTTGAGCACGTGTCCTTTGAGCAAGTTCGAAGAATCGTGACCGAAGCTTTGCGCGTACTGAAGCCTGGCGGGCTGTTGATTCTCGAAACACCGAACCCGGAAAATATCGTCGTTGCAGGCTGCAACTTCTATCTGGACCCCAGCCACAAACAACCGATTCCTTCCGAACTGCTGAGTTTCCTTGGCGAACATGCCGGATTTGCCAGAGTCAAGCGGCTTCGATTGCAGGAACCCCCTTCGTTGCAGGATGGGAGCGTGCGGGTTCATCTTCTTGATGTGCTGGGCGGCGTAAGTCCGGATTACGCCATTGTTGCCCAGACATCCTGCAGTGAAGAAGAAGCTCGATTGTTTGACGAAGCCTTCGATGCCGACTACGGACTGTCCTTGGCCGAACTTGCCGCTCGTTTCGAGGAGGGACGGGCCGGGGAGCAGAAAGCCATCGCCGAACAGACACAACGAACCCAAGACGAAGTGGCGCGACTTCAAGGCGAACTGGGCCTGGTCCATGACGAATTGACGCGCACCCGCGGCGAGCTGATGCAAGTCGTCGATGAATTGGGGCGAATTCGGGGCGATTGGGGGCGGATCCGGGGCGACCTGGATCAAGTGAGCGGCGATTTGAAGCGGGTGGCCGATGAGGCGCGGCACACTGCAGGGGAATTGCAGGCCGTTTATGGCAGCACGTCATGGCGTGTCACCGCGCCCATGCGAAGTGCCGTAACGTACGCCCGTAGCGCGAAAGGGGTGTGCAAATCCGGCATGAGGCGCGTGCTGTTCAGAAGCGTCGCGTACGTCAATCGCAATCCCCGTCTGCGACGATTGGCCGTGCGAGTGTTGGGCGCGATGCCCGGAATGAAGCAGCGACTCGTTCGGATTGTCGTTGGGGCCCCTACGCAGTCGGTGCAGAGGAAGCCGATCGATGATGATGGTTTGACGCCCCGCGCGCGCGAAGCGTACATGGCTTTGAAGTCAGTCCTCGCGCCCGAAACTGGGGATATTGAATAATGCGTATTGTTGTTGACATGCAAGGGGCGCAGAGCCTCAATTCGCGTAATCGCGGCGTGGGCCGTTACACTGAGTCCATCGTCAAGGCGATGATTCGGAATCGTGGTAACCATGAAATCGTACTTGCCCTGAATGGCGCGTTCGAGGAGTCCGCCCGGATTCTGCGTGAGGAATTTGAAGCATTACTTCCGAAGCGTGACATTCACGTCTGGCATGCGGTGGCTCCGGTCGCCCATGCAGATAAAGCGAATCGTTGGCGCCGCGAGTCAAGCGAATTGACCTATGAAGCGTTTCTGACGAGCCTGCGGCCGGATTTCATTTATATCGCCAGCCACTTCGAAGGATTCGGCGACGATTCGATTACCAGCATTCATGCGCTTCAAAACAGCGTTCCGGTCGCGGTCACGCTGTACGACCTGATTCCATACCTCTATGCCAAGCCTTATCTGGAGAATCCTCTATTCAAGGATTGGTACCTGGGGAAAATCGAACATCTTCGACGCGCAGATTTGTGGCTCGCGATATCCGAATCGTCGCGTTCGGAGGGGATCGAACATCTCGGTCTTGCGGCCGAGTGGTCGGTCAACATGTCCGCCGACGTCGACGCGTGGTTTCGTCCGGAGCAGATTGCTGCCGAGCGTGAAGCGGCATTGCGGAGCAAGTACGGGCTGGCGAAGCCGTTCGTGTTGTATACGGGCGGTATCGACCATCGCAAGAACGTCGAGGGCATGATTCGCGCATTCGCGTTGTTGCCACCCGCGTTGCGGAAGTCGTACCAGTTGGCGATCGTTTGCTCGATTCAGCCGGCCAGTCGTGACGCGCTGACGCGTCTGGCCCGGCAAGTCGGACTGGACGCGGCCGATGTCGTGTGCACGGGGTTCGTGCCCGACGAGGATCTGCTGTCGCTTTACAATTTGTGCCGTTTGTTCGTCTTTCCTTCATGGCACGAGGGTTTCGGTTTGCCGGTGCTGGAGGCGATGCGCTGCGGCGCGCCTGTGATCGGCGCGAATACATCGAGCGTTCCGGAAGTGATTGGATGGGAGGATGCGCTGTTCGATCCCCGATCCGATGAAGCGATTGCGCAACACATGCAGCGCGGTCTGACCGACGAGGACTATCGTCAGGCCCTGATCGAACAGGGAAAGCGCCAGGCCGCGAAGTTCTCGTGGGATCGCAGCGGGCGTTGCGCGCTCGATGCAATGGAGCGGAGGCGCGAGGCATGGCTGACCGAATCGCACGAGCCGGAGGTTCAGGCGCAACGTCCCAGGCTGGCTTACGTGTCGCCGTTGCCGCCGGCCCGCACGGGGATTGCCGACTACAGCGCGGAATTGCTGCCGGAGTTGGCCCGCTTTTACGATATCGATGTCATCGTTGACACGGATAAAGCGGGGCAAATTCCGTCCGGTCAGCTTGCGCACGTTTCGGTGAAAACACCGGCGTGGCTGCGCAAGCATGCGGATTCCTACGATCGTGTCCTCTATCATTTCGGAAACTCGTCGTTCCACGAGTACATGTTTCCGCTGCTGGAAACCGTCCCGGGTGTGGTCGTGCTGCACGATTTCTTTCTGTCGGGCATTCTCGCGCACATGGCCGTTCACGGAAATCGTTCCGACTGCTGGTCCAAGGCGCTGTATGACGCACACGGGTATGTCGGTCTGAGGGCGCGGCATCTGAAAGAGGACATCGCGGATGTCGTCTGGGAATATCCGTGCAGCCTGGGCGTGATTCAGAAGAGCTTGGGCCTGATTGTTCACTCGCCCAATTCGCTGCGATTGGCGCGCCACTGGTACGGCGGGGATGCGGTCGACTGGACCGTCATTCCGCATATGCGCGATGCGACTACCGTATTGAGCAGCGACGATGCGCGCGATGCGCTGGGAATCGGCAGGAACGACTTCCTGGTGTGCGCGTTCGGCGGGCTCGGGCCATCCAAGCTGAATCATCGGTTGCTTCGCGCATGGAATCGATCGTCCCTTGCGCGTGATCCGGCTTGTCATCTGGTCTTTGTCGGGGAGAATCAACCGACCGAATATGGCGAGGAACTCGCGCGCAGCATCCGGCAAACAGGCCAGAAAGGCAGAATCCGGATTACCGGGTGGGCCGATGCGCAGATGTTCCGTCGGTATCTGGCGGCGGTTGATGTCGGCGTCCAGTTGCGGACGCTGTCACGTGGCGAGACGTCGGGAACCGTGCTGGACTGCATGAATTACGGCAAGGCAACGATCGTCAATGCAAACGGAAGCATGGCGGACCTGGATCTCGAGGCCGTGTGGATGTTGCCGGACGAGTTCTCCGACGAGCAACTGATCGACGCACTGGAGACGTTGCGTTCGGATCCGTCGCGCCGACAACGAATGGGCGCGCGCGCACGGGACATTATCTTGAGCGCTCATGCACCTGACGTCTGTGCCGAGCAGTATCGCGATGCCATCGAGCGATTCTATCTCCGGGCCGACGCGAATCCGACCGTATTGTCTCGCGCAATCGCGCGTCGGGTGGGCCCGGCAAGCGACGACGAGTTGCGCACATGGGCGCTGAGCGTGGCGAAGAGTTTCGTTCCGCGCAACAACAAGCGGCAATTGCTGGTAGATATCTCGGAGCTCGTGCAGGTGGATGCCAGGAGCGGGATCCAGCGTGTGGTGCGCAATCTACTGAGGGAATGGCTGGATTCTCCACCCGACGGCTTTCGGGTGGAACCGGTGTATGCCACGACCAAGGATTCCTATCGCTATGCGCGTGGTTTCACGATGAGGTTGATGGGATTCGACGATGGCTATCTGCAGGACGAGCCGATCGACTATGCGGCAGGAGACGTGTTTGTCGGCCTGGATCTGCAACCCCGGGTCGTCCCCGCGCAGCGAGCGTTTTATCGAAATCTGCGATTGCAGGGCGTGCAAGTCAAGTTTGTCGTCTACGATTTGCTGTGTGTGCTGCTCCCCCAATACTTTGTTCCTGGCGCCGCCGAGGGTTTTACGGGCTGGCTGGACGTCGTGGCGGAGAATGACGGCGCATTGTGCATTTCGCAAGCGGTGGCCACGGACCTTTCGTCATGGATCGCGACGCACGCTCCCGAGCGGGCGGGCTCGTTCGAGATCGACTGGTTCCATTTGGGTGCGGATATCGAAAATTCCCCGACGACTTCGAAAATCCCGCGCGACGGAGGCAAGGTACTTCAACAACTGCGTAATTGCCCGACGTTTCTGATGGTCGGGACCCTGGAACCTCGCAAGGGACACGCTCAGGTTCTAGAGGCGTTCGACCGGCTGTGGCGCGAGAATCAGAACGTCAATCTGGTCATCGTGGGGCGGCAGGGATGGATGGTCGAGGATCTGGTCGGGCGGTTGCGGGCGCATACCGAGCAGGGACGCCATTTGTTCTGGCTGGAAAACGCCTCTGACGATTACCTGGAGAAAATCTACGGGGCGAGTTCGTGTCTGATCGCGGCGTCTTATGGTGAAGGCTTTGGTTTGCCGCTGATTGAAGCCGCGCAGCACGGATTGCCGATCATTGCGCGCGATCTGCCGGTGTTTCGTGAAGTGGCTGGTGAGCACGCATTTTATTTTTCCGCGCAAGAAGGGCATGATCTGGCGACCGAGCTCAAGGCATGGCTCGAGCTTCGAGCGAAGCAGCAAGAGCCTTCGTCTCGTGGCATGCCGTTCTTGACTTGGGCGCAAAGTGCCCGCCATTTGGCAAAAATTCTCACGCGCACTGAAGCGTATTCTTAAAGTAGGACGACTATGTCTAACAAAATTTCCATCATCACCGGCATTACCGGACAAGACGGCGCTTATCTGGCCCAGTTGCTGCTCGACAAGGGCTACACGGTTTACGGCACTTACCGCCGCACTAGCTCGGTGAATTTCTGGCGCATCGAAGAGCTGGGCATTGGTAAGCACCCGAACCTGCATCTGGTCGAATACGATCTGACCGATTTGTCGGCGAGTATCCGGCTGCTGCAGACGACCGGCGCGACGGAGGTTTACAACCTGGCGGCGCAGAGCTTCGTCGGCGTGTCCTTCGACCAGCCGGTCACAACCGCCGAGATCACCGGCATCGGCCCGCTGAACCTGCTCGAGGCGATCCGCATCGTCAATCCGAAGATCCGCTTCTATCAGGCAAGTACGTCCGAAATGTTCGGCAAGGTGCAGGCGATCCCGCAGATCGAATCGACGCCGTTCTATCCGCGCAGCCCGTATGGCGTGGCCAAGCTGTATGCGCATTGGATCACGGTGAACTATCGCGAGAGCTACGACATCTTCGGTTGCAGCGGGATCCTGTTCAACCACGAATCGCCGCTGCGCGGCCGCGAATTCGTTACGCGCAAGATTACGGATTCCGTCGCCAAGATCAAGCTCGGCCAGCTCGACGTACTCGAACTGGGCAACATGGATGCGAAGCGCGACTGGGGTTTCGCGAAGGAGTATGTTGAAGGTATGTGGCGCATGCTGCAGGCCGACGAGCCGGATACGTACGTGTTGGCCACGAACCGTACCGAGACCGTGCGTGATTTCGTGAGCATGGCGTTCAAGGCAGCTGGCATCGACCTCGAGTTCAAGGGCAGCGACGAGCAGGAAATCGCCGTCGATGTCGCCACTGGCAAGACGGTGGTCCGGGTCAATCCGAAGTTCCATCGACCGGCCGAAGTCGATCTGCTGATCGGCAATCCGGAGAAGGCCAAGCAGAAGCTCGGCTGGGAACCGGAGACGACGCTCGAGCAGCTGTGCGCAATGATGGTCGAAGCGGATCTGCGCCGAAATGAACGCGGCTTCTCGTTCTGATGCCCCGCGCGCCCTGGTGACGGGGCTCGGCGGCTTTACCGGCGACTATCTCGCGAAGTCGTTGCAGGCGGCCGGCTATCGCGTGTTCGGCACGACGCACGGCTCCGAGGCGACCGGAGCCGGCATGTACCGGGTCGATCTGTGCGACCGGGCGGCGCTGGCAAAGGTCGTCGCGGACGTGCAGCCGGACGTGGTCGCGCATCTCGCCGCAGTCTCGTTCGTCGCGCACGGTGATACGGACGCAATCTATCGCACGAATGTGGTTGGCTCGCGGAACCTGCTGGAAGCGCTCGCGAATCTGGCGAATCGTCCGCGAGCGATTCTGCTGGCGAGCAGCGCCAATATCTATGGCAACGCGGCGGTCGAGTCCATTGACGAATCGGTCGAGCCGAATCCCGCGAACGATTACGCGGTTAGCAAACTGGCGATGGAATACCTGGCGCGCCTGTGGCAAGACAAGCTGCCGATCGTCGTTGCGCGTCCGTTCAACTACACGGGCGTCGGGCAGTCGCCGCAGTTTCTACTGCCGAAGATAGTCGGGCATTTTCAGCGCGGCGAGCGTGCGATCGAACTCGGCAATATCGATGTCGAGCGAGATTTTTCCGACGTGCGGCGCGTGGCGGATGCCTATCGGCGCCTGCTGGAACAGGCACCGGCTGGTGGCGTGTTCAACGTTTGTTCGGGCCGCGCGGTGTCGCTGAAGGCGGTGATCGCGATGATGGAGCAGATCGCCGGCTATACGATCGACGTCCAGGTCAATCCCGCATTCGTACGTGCGAACGAAGTGCGCCGACTGCAGGGCGATGGTACGCGGTTGCAGGCCGCTATCGGGCCGCTCGGCGACATTCCGCTGGAGAGTACGTTGCGCTGGATGTTCGAAGCGGGGCGTGGGTGAGAATTGGTTTCGCTATGGTTGCGTCGGTCTCGCGTGAAGCGTACGTCGTCTTGCCGGGCGCGTGTCGGCAGTTTGTTGAACGTGCAGGGTGCGACGAGGTATCGACCTCGTTCAGCCGGATTGTACGATTCTCTGCGTTCGGTGGCCGCGTTCGCGTTGCTGATGAGTCGGCTCGGATGAGGAGCAGCACGTGAAGTTGGGGGTGGATATCACCTGGATGGTGGGCAACTACCGCGGCATGGGGCGATTCGCCCGACAACTGGTGGAACCGGTCAGCGCGTCGGTGCTGGGTCTGGCACCGAGTGGCGTGAGTGCCGAGGAATGGCCATTCGTCAGTGACGGACACGGTTTCTTCCCGTGGTGGGAGCAGGTCGAGTTGCCACGCTTGTGCCGTGAACAGAAGCTCGACTACCTGCTATGCCCGTATAACACGGGACCCCTGCGGTCAACGGGCAACACCCGGGTGATCGCGGTTGTCCATGACCTGATCTACATGAAGCCGTGGCATGTGTTGCCGCCGGCGCGGTCGCTGTATCAGACTGTTGGGCGAGTCTACCGTCGTCAAGTGGTGCCGCGGCTGGTTCGCCGGGCCGACGCCGTGCTCACCATCTCACGCTTCACGCAGCGAGAGTTGATGGAGCGGTTCGGGCTGCGCGAGGCGGACGTTCCTGTCATTCCGTGCACAATTTCGGACGACTGGTTCGCGCCGCCGGTCAGTCGGTCTGCCCGCCAGCCGTATCTGTTCACGGTGGCGGGCGAAGTGCCCAGCAAGAATGTTGACCGCTTGCTGCAGGCGTTCGCGATGGCGAGGCCCGAGCTGGGCGATGACGCACGGCTCAGGATCGCGGGAATCAAGTCCGATCATCACGCGCACTTTCTCGGGAGAGCGGAAGCGCTCGGGCTGGGAGGCGTCGTCGAACTGCTGGGCTACGTGTCGCGAGAGGATCTGCGGCATCAGTACCGCCAAGCCCGCGCGTTCGTCTTTGCGTCGTTGTTCGAAGGGTTCGGGATTCCATTGCTGGAGGCGATGGCGTCCGGTACGCCTGTCGCATGCAGCAACACGACGTCGATGCCCGAGATCGTCGGCGATTGCGGCCTGCAGTTCGATCCTTATTCGGTCGAGGACATGGCCGAACAGATCCGCAACGTATGGGGCGACAGCACGCGATTCGACGTGGCGGTCGGTGCCGGCATGGACCGGGCGCGCACCTTTTCGGCGTCTGCCGTTAGCCCATTGATTCAGGATTTCTGGGCCCGTCTGTCATGAGCCAGAACAAGAAGAAACTGCTGGTGCTGACGCCGCGGTTTCCCTATCCGGTGATCGGCGGCGACAAGCTACGGATCTACCATCTTTGTCGCGTGCTGTCCCGCCATTACTCACTGACGCTGCTGAGCATGTGCGAGACCGACGAAGAAATGCATGCCGCGTTGCCGGACGACGGGGTGTTCGACCGCGTCGAACGGGTCTTCCTGTCGCGCCGGCGATCGTACGTCAATACACTGCTCGCGTTGCCGACTCGCACGCCGTTGCAGGTCGCGTATTACCGGAGCCGCGAGTTTGCGGTGGCGGTGGCGAGATTGCTGCCGTCACATGATGGCGTATTCGTGCATCTCGTGCGCTGTGCCGAATATGTACGCAAGTCGGACAAGCCGCGCATCCTGGAAATGACGGACGCGATCTCGCTCAACTACAGTCGCGTGAAGCAGTTGAAGAATGCACGCGGGCTGAAGTCGCGCGTGTTCGGTATCGAGGCAAAGCGCCTGCTCGACTACGAGCGCACGATCGTCGACGACTTCGATCTCTCGGTGCTGGTTTCCAGGACCGATCGCGACTACCTGTTTCCCGACGCGTCAGGCAAGAACGTGATGGTGTGCTCGAACGGTGTGGATCTGTCGGACCTGCCGTACACGGCGCGCAGCATGGCAAGCCGGCTCGTGATTTTCATCGGCGACATGCGCACGGTCCAGAACCAGGATATGTGTCACTTTTTCGCCGGGGCCGTGTTGCCATTGCTGCGCAAGCGTGCCGACTACCGTTTCCGGATCGTGGGGTCGATCGTACCTGCACTCGCCGAACGATTTCGCGCATACGAGGGCGTCGAAGTAACCGGTCGGGTCGAGTCGGTTGCGCAAGCTGCGTCCGACGGCGCAATCGGCGTATGTCCGATGCGCATCGGCGCCGGGGTGCAGAACAAGATTCTCGAGTACATGGCGCTCGGGTTGCCCGTCGTCACCACGCCGCTGGGTCATGAGGGCTTGGGCGCGGAAGGAGGCCGGGAACTGTTGATTGCCGACACTCCGGAGGAATTTGTCGATTGCATCGAACAGCTCGTTGCCGACGAGGCCGCGTCGGCAGAGATGGCGGCGCGAGCGCGAACCTTCGTCGAACGTGAGCATGGGTGGGAGCGAATGATTGCGCCGCTCGTCGAAAAGGTGAACGCATTGCTGGCTTGATCGCTGTCGTGCCCAAGATTGTCGTGGCCGATGCGCGCACGGCTCGCTTGCAAGTAGCGGTTCGAGTGCCATCGGCCCGGCTGTTCGACGCGCCCGCTTGGAGGTCATGAGCCGGCGCGGTTACAATTTGGCACGCGTCCGATCGGATGCCGATGCCGGTGGCGTCTTTTTTCACGATGCCGCGTCCGGGGAGAGAGCGGTCCCGGTCACATCAGCGACGCAGCATTGACGTCCGATTCGGAGACACGTATCGATTCGTATCGGCCTCGCCACGGCCGCCTGCGCGGTGATGCGAATAGATGACGGTGTCCACGATCGATATCCCCCTCGTTTTCGAGAGCCATCTGTGTTCGTCTTTGGCCCCCTTCCCGTATGCGCGCGCCCGTTGGGCACCGGCAGTCCCGCGTGCCATGCAGCGCGTGGCGTTGTAAAGCGCGAGCCTGTCGCTTCGATTTCGTGCGTGGTCATCGGCAGTGGCATCGGGCGGTTATGTAGCGATGTCCGTCGGTTGAGTTGGAGGCGACCATGACGCATCTCGTTGTCACCGGCGCGAACGGTTTCGTCGGCCGCGCGGTTTGCCGTCGCGCGCTAGCCGCCGGGCACGCTGTCACCGCACTGGTGCGGCGGCCGGGCGGATGTGTCGACGGCGTACGCGAGTGGGTGCATGGCGGCGCCGATTTCGATGGCCTCGCCGAAGGATGGCCGGCCGACCTAACCGCCGATTGCGTGATCCACCTCGCCGCGCGCGTGCACGTCATGCGCGACGAGTCGCCCGATCCCGACGCCGCATTCGACGCGACCAACGTCGCCGGCACGCTGCGTCTCGCCGAAGCCGCGCGCAAGCATGGCGTGCGTCGGATCGTGTACGCGAGCAGCATCAAGGCGGTGGGCGAAAGCGACGGCGGCACACCGCTGTCCGAAAGCACTCGCCCGAACCCACAGGACGCATACGGCCGCTCGAAGCTGCGCGCGGAGCAGCAACTCGCGCTGTTCGGCGCATCGGCCGGGCTCGATGTCGTCGTCGTGCGACCGCCGCTCGTCTACGGCCCGTCCGTCCGTGCCAATTTTCTGCGTATGATGGACGCGGTGGCGCGCGGGATGCCGCTGCCGCTCGGTTCCGTCGCCTCGCGTCGCAGCATCGTCTACGTGGACAATCTCGCCGATGCGATGCTGCAATGCGCGACGGACCCGCGCGCGGCCGGCGAATGCTTCCACGTCGCCGACGACGACGCACCGTCCGTCACGGGCCTGTTGCGTCTGGTCGGCGACGCTCTTGGCAAGCCGGCGCGGCTTCTGCCGGTTCCGGCTGCGTTGCTGCGTGCGCTCGGCAAGCTGACCGGCCGCAGCGCGGCGATAGACCGCCTGACCGGCAGCCTGCAGCTCGATACGGGCCGGATCAAGCGCGTGCTTGGCTGGCAACCGCCTTATACGATTCGCGAGGGCCTCGAAGCGACCGCTGCATGGTATCGTTCGCGCGATACACAACAATAGCCGATATGCCTTTCCCGATATTCGCGTGCCCCCTGGCGGTTACGGTGGCGTTGGCCGCCGCCATCGCATCGACGGCCATCCTGCGCGTGCTGCTCGCGACCGGCCTCGCTTGGCGCCTCGCCACCGACATCCCGAACGACCGTTCGCTCCATACGCTTCCGACGCCGCGCGTCGGCGGCTGGGGCATCGTGCCGGTTTGCATCGTCGCGCTGCTGGCGGTGGCGCCGCATCTGTGGCTGATCGCAGTCTCCGCCGCCGCGCTTGCCGCGATGTCGCAGATCGACGATCGACGCGGGCTACCGGCCCGCGTGCGGTTCTCGGTGCACCTGGCGGCCGTCGTCGTGCTGATCGCGGTCTATCCGGCCGAGGCGCCGTGGTGGCTGCTCGTCGGCGTCGGCTTCGTGATGGTCTGGCTCACGAACCTGTACAACTTCATGGACGGCGCCGACGGCCTCGCGGGGGGCATGGCGCTGTTCGGCTTTGGCGCGTACGCGGCCGCTGCAGCGACCGGCGCGCATCCGTCCCCCGATCTCGCCTTGACGGGCGCGGCGGTCGCAGGCGCCGCGTTCGGTTTTCTGCTACTTAACTTCCATCCGGCGAGGCTGTTTCTCGGCGATGCAGGCTCCATTCCGCTCGGTTTCCTGGCCGGCGCGCTCGGCTACTGGGGCTGGCGTACGAGCGTCTGGCCGATCTGGTTTCCAGCCCTAGTGTTCGCGCCCTTTATTGCTGACGCATCTGTAACACTTTTGAGACGTCTGTTACGTGGCGAAAAGTTCTGGCAAGCCCACCGCGAGCACTATTATCAAAGGATGGTCCGGGCGGGCGTAGGTCACCGCCGGACCGCTCTTTATTGGTACCTCATCATGCTCGCAGGCATAATCGTCGCCGTGTGGGCAAAGGACCGCGCGGAACTGCAGCAGTGGCTGTCGTTCTTCGCGTGGTACGGCGTCCTGGCATGTCTCGGATTGGTGATCGACATGCGTTGGCGCCGGTTTCAGTCCGCCGCCGAAAATAACTCTTGAGGTCTCCCGCCGATGTTGCGATCCAAAGCATCATGGCTTTCGCTGAGCGCTTTCCTGTTTGACCTGACGGCGGTCGTCGCGTCGTGGTTGTTCGCTTATCTCATTCGTTTCAACGGCAGCGTTCCGCCTGATTTCCTGAGCGGCGCGCTGATGGCGCTCGTGTGGGTGTTGCCGGTCTACGCGCTGATGTTCCACCTGTTTGGCCTGTACCGTGGGCTGTGGGTATTTGCGAGCCTGCCCGACCTGATGCGCATTTCGAAAGCGGTCGTCGGCGGTGGCGTTATCGTGATGATCGGGGCTGTGATGTTCCAGCCGTCGCCAATCATTCCGCGCTCGGTGTTGCTCGTCTCGCCGCTGATGCTGTTTCTCGCGATGGGCGGCGCGCGCGCGCTGTACCGCGCGACGAAGGAGTTCTACCTGTACGGCGGGCTGGTCGGGCAGGGCAAGCCCGTGCTGGTGCTCGGCGCCGGTACCGCCGGCGCGAGCCTCGCGCGTGAACTGTCGCGTTCGGGCGAATGGCGTCTGGTGGGCTTGCTCGACGACGACGTCACCAAGCAGGGGCGCGAGATCTACGGTTACAAGGTGCTCGGCTCTTTCAATGACCTGAAGCACTGGACAGACGCGCTGAAGGTCGAATACGCGATCATCGCGATTCCGTCGGCATCGGTCGAGACGCAGCGCAGGGTTGCGACACTGTGCGTGCGCGCCGGTGTGAAAGCGATGGTGCTGCCGTCGCTGACCGCGCTGATGCCGGGGCAGGGCTTCCTGTCACAGGTACGGAGCATCGATCTCGAGGATCTGCTCGGCCGCGACGCGGTGACGATCGACACACCGCACGTCGAGGCGTTGCTGCGCGGCCGCGTCGTGATGGTGACGGGTGCGGGCGGGTCGATCGGCTCGGAGCTATGCCGGCAGATTCTCCGTTTTGCGCCGGCGCAACTCGTCGCGTTCGACCTGTCCGAATACGCGATGTATAGGCTGACAGAAGAGTTGCGCGAGCGTTTTCCCGATCAGCCAGTGGTGCCGATCATCGGCGACGCGAAGGATTCGCTGTTGCTCGATCAAGTGATGTCGCGTCATGCGCCGCACATCGTGTTCCATGCGGCAGCGTATAAGCATGTGCCGCTGATGGAAGAGCACAACGCGTGGCAGGCGCTGCGCAATAACGTGCTCGGTACGTATCGCGTCGGGCGCGCGGCGATTCGTCACGGCGTGCGTCATTTCGTGCTGATCTCGACCGACAAGGCGGTCAATCCGACCAATGTGATGGGCGCGAGCAAGCGTCTCGCCGAGATGGCCTGCCAAGCGCTGCAGCAGACGAGCGGCGGCACGCAGTTCGAGACCGTGCGTTTCGGTAACGTGCTCGGCAGTGCCGGCAGCGTGATTCCGAAGTTCCAGCAACAGATCGCGAAGGGGGGGCCGGTGACGGTCACGCATCCCGAGATCACGCGATTTTTCATGACGATCCCTGAAGCATCGCAACTCGTGCTGCAGGCATCGAGCATGGGGCATGGCGGAGAAATCTTCATTCTCGACATGGGCGAGCCGGTAAAGATCGTCGATCTCGCACGTGATCTGATCCGCCTGTATGGGCTTTCGGAAGGGCAGATCCGGATCGAATTCACGGGCCTGCGGCCGGGCGAGAAGCTTTATGAGGAACTGCTCGCGGATGATGAAACGACGACGCGTACGCCGCATCCGAAGCTGCGGATTGCGCGCGCACGCGAAGTGCCGGATCATCTGCTCGATGAATTGCTGCCGTGGCTGATGCAGAATCGCGTGCTGAGCGACGACGAGGTGCGGCGCGATCTGCGGCGCTGGGTGCCGGAATATCAGGCGGCCGCAAGTCCTGCCCTTCAAACCGTATCAGCGTTGTTCCCGCCGAAGTCCGTCGCGCGAGGATAGCGACCGCGCATACCTCCACGCACGACCGCCACCGTATCCATTTTTGCAATCGTTCCTGGAGGAAGGCGACATGCATCGAACACATGATGCAACCTGGCGTTACGGTGCTAGTAGTGCCCCGTATCGTGCAATTGCTCGCATGGTGATTTGACGCTGGAGCGACGGTATATTCGCGCCCTTGGGGAGTCGACGTATCGCCAGCAGGGACCAGAGTTTCGCATCGAGCCTGCACCGGTCATCCAGCAATGACAGAGTCTCTTGATCGAGTTCCTTGTCGAGACGAATTCGCATATTTTCCGGCACGCGTGCAGTTGGATTAAGATGCATCATCGGCAGATCGGTGTTAAACCATCGACTCAAATTTTGATGGAACTGAGGATTCTCGATAATATCGCTATAAGCGACTGAGTTGAGCCGGTTCAGTGCATCTTTCAGTAATCTGGGCTCCTGATCGCGGGCGATGAACGAATCATTGCCGATACGCTCGTCCGGCCACAATAGCATGCGTGTGGCCAGATTGTCCGTTTGGCACGCAATGCGTGGATCCGTCAGGAAGTCTTTAAGGGTGCCGCGCGATAGTTTGATGCAATCTCGCCAACTTCCCCACCGCACAAGATATTCGTCCGACATACATCGCCAGTACACCCAATGAGACATCAGGCGGGATAACGGCTCACGAAGGAAAGTCAGTAATTGGGCGCGAGGGTATCGACTCGTCAAAGTGTGATAAGAGAAGTGGCCCATGATCAGCTTCGATTCCGGCATCTTGCTTTCATCAAGATGAATCGTGCGTGCAACCTCATCATCGAACTCCGAAAGTCGATCGAATGCGCCGAGCAGTAGTCGATCGATTCCTCGAACTTCGTCATTCGTTTGCAAGGTTTGCGATATGCCGGTGACTACTGATGTGCCTGCCGTTTTCGGGATATGCATGACCGCAAGCGACTTCTCGCCGTTGCGCGGCTCGTTTTGAAATCTGGGCGTAGTGAAATAGTCGAACACGATTTAGTCGAAGATGATCTATCGATGATCGCCTTGGAGAGGCGGTTTCTTCACGATGACTCGCGATAAGTACAAGGCCGGCGGGGCATATCGATCCACAGGCGCGGCTATGTTCGGGCGTCAGTTTATCGACAACGAAATGCGGCTGCCACAATACCAGCATCGCAGACGGGCCGCAGCGGCTGTCCTCGATATGAGTGAGCCGTTCGAGATCGCGGATCTCGGGTGGGCCCTGATCCGTCTCCCGTTTTTTCGCTTACACGATCGGGATCGAATTCCCACCAACTGCGTCTGGAGTGAAACCATACGGCGACCCGCACACCGGCTGCCAAACTCCGGATCGTGCGCCGCGGAAAGTGTCGAATGACTCGGTCGACTAGCGGCGGGCAAGATCGACTCATGTGCGTAGTGATCAGGGGAATGCGGCGGGTCTGCGCCGCCGGGTGTCGGAATGCCGATCGCCGGTTGTATCTCGGCGTCGGCGGATGCACGCGCGGCGTTGCCATCCATTTCGGGTACGGATCATCCTGTTCTATTCCACCCCGCGTTCCACCCGGCTGCATTCAATTGACTACCGACCGATTCCTTCCTATGTTTTCCTCAAGGTAGCCGTGCGATTGCCGTAAAGAAAAAAGGCGAACAGCCAAATACGAGGCTCTACGGTCCATACCAATTCGATGAAAACGGAACAACTTGTCAGGGGAATAGGCGCGGCGCTCATGGTGCTCGCGCTGGCAGGCTGCGGCGGCGGCGACGCTGGTCCGGCTGCGACTTCTGCGCAGGCGGTCAAACTATCGGCGCTGCGAGCCACGGGCAACGTGGTGAGCGCCGCGCCGATGAGCGCGACGGCGCCGGTCCATGTTGTGCTGGTGCTCAAGTTGAATGACGAAGCCGGGTTGAACCGCTTTCTGCAGCAAGCGCGAACTCCGGGAAGCGCGAGTTTTGGGGCCGTGCTGACCTCCGCGCAGATCGCCGCACAATACGCACCCAGCGCAGGCCAGGTTGCCACCGTGAAGACTTACTTGGCAAGTAAGGGCTTCACGAACATCAGCGTGGCCGGCAACAACATGATCGTCGAAGCCGATGCCCCGGCCGGCGTGATATCGGGCGTGTTTCAGACGACGCTCGTACCGGTCGCGATGGCGGACGGCACCAGCACGCATATCAATACCGCCCCGGAGACGGTGCCCAATGCGATCGGCGGTGTCGTTCAAGGGGTGCTCGGGCTCGATACCGCGACCCGTCTGCACCCCAATTTCGTACGCGCTTCCGATGCCGCCGTCGCGCCGACCGCGAACGCATCGCCGACGACTTCCGCCGTCGCGGTGGGTCACAATCCGACGGATTTTCCCCGCATCTATTCCGTAGGCAGTGCCCCGGCGGCGGTGAACACCACAGTAGGCATCATTGCCGAAGGAGACGTGACGCAGTCCGTCATCGACTTGGCGACGTTCGAAAGCAATAACCACCTGCCTGCCGTACCCGTTTCCGTGATTCATGCCGGGCTGTCGAGTGGGGACACGAGCGCAACCACGGAATGGTCGCTCGATAGCCAGACCATCGTCGGGATGTCCGGCGGCCTCAAGCAACTGAATTTCTACGTTGCGCGGTCGTTTGCCTGGAGCGATATGGCGCTGGCGATCAATCGCGCCGTGACCGACAACACTGCTCGGGTCATCAACATGTCGATCGGCGGGTGCGAGAACTGGGCGCCGACGGCGGTCATCGACACGTTGTTCCAACTCGCCGTCGCGCAGGGGCAGACTTTTTCGGTCAGCTCCGGCGATTCAGGCAGCGTGGCATACGGCTGCAGTGGCACATCGGTGCAATATCCCGCAACGTCACCGTATGTAGTGGCCGTTGGCGGCACGACGCTCTATACGAACGGGAACGGCAGCTATGCAGGCGAGACGGCCTGGGATTCCAGTGGGGGCGGCATTAGCGGTATCGAGCCGATTCCATCGTGGCAGTCGAATGTTCCGGCGCTCAAGGGGCGCGCTTTTCGGGGCATGCCGGACATCGCGTTCGACGCCGATCCGAACAGCGGCGAAGCAGTCGTCGCGGGCGGACAACTCGTGATAATGGGTGGGACGAGCCTGTCCGCGCCGTTGTTTGCTGCGACCTGGGCGCGCATGCTGTCCGGGGCCTGCGCAACGAATCTTGGTTTTGCGGCGCCCACGCTGTACAGCGCCCAGGTCAAGACGCCGTCGATCTTTCGCGATATCACCTACGGATCGAACGGCGCATACGGTGCAGGCTCGGGATGGGATTTCGTGACCGGCTGGGGCACGCCGAACGTCAGCGCGATGTATTCTGCGATATGTGGTCCGACAGCGGCGATTTACGGCGGTGTGATCAATCAAGGTACGACGCTCAGGCCGGGGCAAATCGCATATTCGGGTTCCAGAAGCCATCAGTTGGTCATGCAGAATGACGGCAACCTCGTGCTTTACAACACGACCAATGGTGCCGCGGTGTGGAATTCAGGCACTTACGGAAATCCCGGCGCGTATGCCGCCTTCCAAGGCGATGGCAACTTCGTGGTGTACGGCGCGAGCGGTAATGTGCTGTGGAACTCGGCGACCAGCAGCACGTCCTACAGCCAGTTTCTTGTCGTGCAGGACGACGGCAATCTGGTGATCTACCGATCATTCGTCCCGGTATTCTCCACATCGACCGCTTCCAGCGGATATGCGAACTCCCCGGCCGGCCCGGCCGTATGGAAGGGCGGTGTTGCCCTCGGCAGTGGCCAGAGTTTTACTTCAGGCAATGGTGCGAACGTGCTGATCATGCAGGGAGACGGAAATCTCGTGCTGCTCCGCCAGGGCGTTGTGCAATGGAATTCCGGTACGTATAGTCATCCGGGCGCATTCGCGGCGATGCAAACGGATGGCAATCTGGTCGTCTACAGTCCGACGGGGGTCCCGCTCTGGTATTCCGGCACCAGCGGCAATTCAGGCGCGGCGACTTATGTTCAGGACGACGGCAACGTCGTGATCTATGTGCCGCTGCCGCGCTGGAGCACGAATACAGCAGGTGCCTAGCAGCTTCACTCGTCGCTTCGCGACCGAATATCGCACGGCCGCCGTTCCCGGCGGCGGGCTGCGCGAGCCGGGCAACACGCCGGCCGCGGCTCCTCAGTGCCCCCGCCGCTCCTTCCTCACCACCATCCACCGCGGCGCCCTGAACCTGACGATGCTGAGATAAAGCCACACATACGTCAGCGCGAACAGCACGACGAACACGAACAGATGCACCGTATGCCGCCAGAACAGCGTCGCCGGAATCACCGCGACGAGGCACAGCAGCCACAGATAAGGTGAAGTCAACGAATTCCGCCGCGTCAGATCATGCGCGTGCTTCGTCCCCACGGCCCACCGCATCAGCCGCTTGTACACGAGCATATGCAGATGCACGCCGTCCGGAATCCCCGGCGACATCCCGCGGATGAACTTCTTCCGGTAGATCGAGAAGCAGGTCTCGAAGATCGGATACATGAACAGCAGCACCGGATACCACGCGGACACCTCGCGGTTGCGCATCACGAGCATGATCGCGAGCTCCGCGAGCATGAAGCCGATGAAATACGCGCCGCCGTCGCCGAGGAAGATCAGCCCGGCCGGGAAATTCCACAGGAAGAAGCCGAGCACCGCGCCCATCATGATGATCGACGCGGACATCACGACCGGGTCGTTCACATGGAACGCGACATACGCGAGCGACGCGAACATCATGAAGCTGACCATCGATGCGAGCCCGTTGAACCCGTCGATGATGTTGATCGCGTTCGCGAGCGCCGCGACCGCGAGCACCGTGATGAACGCCGAGATGGCCACGTAGCCGAGCAGGAAATCGAGCGGCGGCACGCTGATGCGCTTGACTGCGATGCCCAGCAGCCAGAACGCCAGCGCGGCCGCGCCCATCGTGCAGAGCAGCCGTGCGCGCGGCGACACGCGCTTGGTCAGGTCCTCGACGAGGCCGGAGAGGAAAGCCGGCAGCCCGCACGCGGCGATCCCGAGAATGCTGCAGGAGATCGTCGGATAGCGCCGGGACAGCACCAGCGCGGCCACGACGACCCCGGCGAGGATCCCGATGCCCCCGACGCGCGGCACGGGCCGCACGTGGAATTTCTGCACGCCGGCCAGGTCGCTGTCGATCGAGAATTTCTCGTGAAGGTGCGCGTAGCGCACGATGAACAGCGTGACGAGCAAGGAGACGATGAAGCCGGACGCGAAGCTGAGCATGGGATCGCTCGAAAAATGGACAGCGGATTATACAAAACCGCGCGGGTTGCCCTCCTGCCATCGCCAGTGGTCGGCACACATTTCCTCGATGCCGAGCGTCGCACGCCAGCCGATGATGTCGGCCGCGGCCTGCGGATTCGCATAGCACTCGGCGATGTCGCCCGGACGGCGCGCGACGAGTTCGTACGGCACCGGCCGGCCCGACGCCTTCTCGAACGCACGCACGACTTCCAGCACGCTGTAGCCTTGCCCGGTGCCGAGGTTCACGACGAAGCTCGCGTTGCGCTTGGCCAGTGCGTCGAGCGCGGCGATGTGCCCCTTCGCGAGATCGACGACGTGGATGTAGTCGCGCACGCCGGTGCCGTCCGGCGTCGGATAATCCGAACCGAATACACGGAGCTTTTCCAGCTTGCCGACCGCGACCTGCGCGACGTACGGCATCAGGTTGTTCGGGATGCCGGCCGGATCCTCGCCGATCAGCCCGCTCGCGTGCGCGCCGACCGGGTTGAAGTAGCGCAGCGTCGCGATGCGCCACGACGGGTCCGAGACTTCGAGATCGCGCAGGATCTGCTCGGCGATCAGCTTCGACTGGCCGTACGGGTTCGTCGCGGCGAGCGGGAACGATTCGTCGATCGGCGAGCGCTCGGGCACGCCGTACACGGTCGCGGACGAGCTGAACACGAACTGCCTGACGTTGCGCTCGCGCATGACCTTGAGCACGGCGAGCAGGCCGCCGATGTTGTTCTGGTAGTACTCGAGCGGCTTCGCGACCGATTCGCCGACGGCCTTGAGCGCCGCGAAGTGAATCGTGCCGGTGATCGGGTGCGCGTCGAATACCTTCGCGAGCGCGGCTTCGTCGCACACGTCGACTTGGTGGAACGCGGGCGTCTTGCCCGTGATCCGCTCGATGCGGCGCACGGATTCGGCCTTGCTGTTCACGAGGTTGTCGACGATCACGACGTCGTAGCCGTTGTCGAGCAGCTCGACGGCCGTGTGCGAGCCGATGTAGCCCGCGCCGCCGGTAACGAGGATGGTGCCTTTAGCGGTCATGCTGATGCGCTCCTTCAGAGTGTGAATCCCGTCAACGAATGGATGGTCTCCCTGTAGCGTTCGACGACCTGCTGTTCGTCGAATTCCGCCGCGACCTTGTGCCGGCCGCGTACGCCCATCGCCGCACGGCCTTGCGGCCCGAGCGCGATCATGCGATTCAGTTGTTCGGCGAGGCTCGCGCTGTCGCGTACGCGGCACAGGAAGCCCGTTTCGCCGTCGGCGACGACGTCGCGGCAGCCCGGCACGTCGGTCGCGACGATCGGGCGACCCATCGCCGATGCTTCCATCAACGTGCGCGGCACGCCTTCGCGGTACGACGGCAGCACGACGCAATCGGCCGCCGCGATATGTGGGCGCACGTCGTGCGCTTCGCCGAGATACTCGACGATGCCTTCGTCGACCCACGCGTCGACGTCCGTGCGACCGATCGCGCTCGGATTGTCGACGCCGAGCGGCCCGAGCAACTGGAAGCGCGCGTTCGGGAAGCGTTCGCGCACGAGACGCGCGGCTTCCACGTATTCGCGCACGCCCTTGTCCCACAGCAGCCGGCCGATCAGGATGAAGACGGGCGCGTCGCCGCCCGGCAGCGGCACGGGCGAGAACTGTTCGAGATCGACGCCTTCGCCGTGCAGCAGCCGCGCGCGCTCGGGATGCGCGAGCAAGCGCTCGTCGGTGAAGGTCGCGAGATCGTCGCGGTTCAGGAACCACACCTCGCGCGGGAAGCGGAACGCGAACCGGTACAGGCGCTTCGCGACGCTCGCCGCGCGGCTCTTCTGGATGAACACGTAGCCGAGGCCGGTCGTCACCGCGATCGACGGCACGCGCGCGAGCCACGCGGCCACTGAGCCGTAGATATTCGGCTTGATCGTGTAATGGAACACGAGATCGGGCCGCAGCGCGCGGTAGTGGCGCGCGAGCGCGGCGAGCGTGCCGAGATCCTCGCGCGGGCTCGTGCCTTTCGACGCGATCGCGAGCGCCACGTAGCGGCAGCCCATCTGCTCGAGCAGTGGCACCGTGCGGTCGTGCGGCGCGATCACGATGACCTCGGCGCCGCGCGCGACGAGCGCACGGATCAGCCCGTGGCGATACGTATGGATCGCCCAGGCCGTGTTGCAGACGAGCGCGATGCGCAGCGGGGAGGTGGCGGACATGAAAAAAAGAAAAAATAAAGCGTCGAAATGGGCGAGCGGGCCGGATGCGCGTCAGGCGGACGGCCGCGCGGCGAACAGCGTCTGCTTGATGCGCTGCAGCGTACGGTACGGCGTCACGAAATGCAGCAGGTTCTTGGCGAGGCCGGCCCAGTCGTACGGGTTCAGCACGTTGAAGTGGCGCAACAGCAGCGTGAGCGTCGACACCAGCTGGCGCCGGCGTTTGGTCGCGCTGATCCCGCCCTCGTTAAGCTCGTAATACAGGCCGAGTTCCGGCAGGTTCGCGCAATCGTAGCGTTGCATTAACCGTAAAAAAAGATCGAGATCCTCGGCCGCGCGGTACTGCGCCCGATAGTTGCCCACCTCGCGCACGGCGTCGATGCGCAACATGACCGACGGATGCACGAGCGGCGAGCGCAGGAAGCGCGTGCGGCGCAGCGTACGCGGATCGGCGGGCGGTGTCAGCATGAAGCGCGGCTCGCCGGCGCGCGACACGACCTGCGTCCACATGCCGACGCAGGCCACGCGCGGGTGGGCGCCGAGATAGGCACGTTCTTTCGCCAAGCGCTGCGGCGCGGCGAGATCGCCCGCATCGATGCGGGCCGCATAGCGGAAGCCGCGCGCGGCGAGCGCGTCGATGCCGGCCGCCAGCGCGCGTTCGATGCCGCCGTTCTGCGGCATGCGCAGCACGTCGATCGACAGGCCCGGCAGGTCGGGCGCGACGATCGGCGGCGTGCTGCCGTCGTCGACGATCAGCACGTGCACGCGCGCATCCTCGCGAAACGACGCGAGGGTCCGGACGACGTCGTCGTGCCCGTTGTAGGCCGGCATCAGCACGGCCACGTCGTCGAGCGGGGGCGGGCAATCGGGGGGCGTCATGTTCGCAGCTTGAAACGGATGTAATAAAAGTTGACGGCGGCGGCGGCGAGGTAGCCGGCCGCCAGCCCGACGAGCGCGCCGTACAGGCCGAGCCGCGGGATCGCGAACAGGTTGACGAGCGCGGCGATCGCCAGCGCGAGCAGCCATTTCGTGAGCAACACGAATTTTGCTTGATATTTGAGAACGATAAGATTGCCTATCGCCTCGATGCCGGCCGGCACGGACAGCCAGACGGCCCAGCGGAAGATGTCGACCGACGCCTCGTAGCCGCGGCCGAACACCTTGCCGACGATCAGCGGGGCGGCCGCGTCGAGCACGAGCGCGCCGGCCGTCATCAGGCCGGCCGTCATCGCGATCAGCCGGACGATGTTGCGGCGCAGCCGCGCGACGTCCTGCACGCGGTAGACGAACGCGGGCGCGATGGTTTGCGCGAGCATCAGCGCGAGCGTGATCCAGTTCTCGTTGAGCTGCTGCGCGGCCGAATAGCGGCCGAGATCGGCGAACGACACGTGGCGCTCGAGCATCAGGCGGTCGAGTTTCAGGAACAGGTACATGCAGATGAGGCCGAGCCAGAACACGGTGCCGGCCGTGGCAAAGTGCCGGAACAGCGATGTGTCGAACGTCCAGCCGAGCGCGCCGCCGTTACGATGGCGGTAGTACAGCAGCAGCGCGAGGCCGATCGCGGCGGCTTCCAGCGCCCACAGCCACGCGAAGCGGGCAGGGCCGGCGGCGGCACGCACCAGCAGCCACACGAGCAGCGCCTTCGCGAGCGCGGTGACCATGCTGGTGACGAGCTGCGGCTTGCTGTAGGTCATGCTCTGCAGCCACGCGTTGATCACGCCGACGAACGGCTCGCGGAACACCATCGTGACCGCGAGGCCCGCGAGCATCGCGCCGACCAGCGGGTCGAACGCGCCCGCGGCGATCGCGATCCAGGTCGCGGCGAGCGCGGCGACCGACACGGCGATGCGCAGCACGAACGCGCTGCCGAGTACCGCGCCGAGCTGGGGCGACGGGCGCTGGACGATGGTCGGGACGAGGATTTCCGCGCCGCACACCCAGGTGAGCGGCGCCAGCACCAGGAGAAGCGTATTCGCATACTGCCATTTGCCGAACACATCTGGCCCGAAATAACGGGCCAGCAGGCCGCTGATCGCGATCGCGACGCCGATCTGCGTGAGCCGTTCGAGCCCCAGCCAGACGAGGTTCGCGACGGCCTTCGCGACGTCCGGGTTGCCGAAGCGCTTCAGCATGCGCGGCGGCGGCTGCGCGCGCGGGAGGCGGCCGGAAGCGGCGGGTGGGCGGCGGCGGAGCGGCTAGGCATTAAAATGGGCGATATGCGCGTCATCAAAACCCGCGATTATAAGTGGGATCGCGACCGCTCCAGCCGTTCCGCTCCTTGTTTTACGGGCCGCCTGTATCATGCGCGGCACCGGCGAGAGGCGGCCAGCCAAGCCAGACAATTTTCCATGCACGCAACTGAGAGAGAAGAGAATCGATGATCTCCCAATCCATCTTCAAGGCATATGACATCCGTGGCGTGGTCGGCAAGACACTCGACGTCGACACGGCGCGCGGGATCGGCCGCGCATTCGGTAGCGAAGTGCGTGCGCAGGGCGGCGATGCGGTCGTCGTCGCGCGCGATGGCCGCCTGTCCGGGCCGGAACTCGTCGGCGCACTGGCCGACGGCCTGCGTGCGGCCGGGGTCGACGTCGTCGACGTCGGCATGGTGCCGACGCCGGTCGGCTATTTCGCGGCGAACGTGCCGCTGGCGCTGAAGGGCGGCGAGCGCCGCGTCGATTCGTGCATCGTCGTCACGGGCAGCCACAACCCGCCCGACTACAACGGCTTCAAGATGGTGCTGCGCGGCGCCGCGATCTACGGCGAGCAGATCCAGGCGCTGTATCGCCGCATCGTCGACGAGCGCTTCGAGACGGGCAGCGGCACCTATGAGGAAATCGACGTCGCCGATCAGTACATCGCACGCATCGTCGGCGACGTGAAGCTCGCGCGGCCGCTGAAGCTCGTGGTCGACGCCGGCAACGGTGTCGCGGGCCCGCTCGCGACGCGCCTGTTCAAGGCGCTCGGCTGCGAGCTCGTCGAGCGCTTCACGGACATCGACGGCACGTTCCCGAACCACCACCCCGATCCCGCCCACCCGGAAAACCTGCAGGACGTGATCCAGGCGCTGAAGGACACCGACGCCGAGATCGGCTTCGCGTTCGACGGCGACGGCGACCGCCTGGGCGTCGTCACGAAGGACGGCCAGATCATCTATCCGGACCGCCAGCTGATGCTGTTCGCGGAAGAAGTGCTGTCGCGCAATCCGGGCGCGCAGATCATCTACGACGTGAAGTGCACGCGCCACCTCGCGCAGTGGGTGAAGTCGAAGGGCGGCGAGCCGCTGATGTGGAAGACGGGGCACTCGCTCGTGAAGGCGAAGCTGCGCGAGACGGGTGCGCCGCTCGCGGGTGAAATGAGCGGCCACGTGTTCTTCAAGGATCGCTGGTACGGCTTCGACGACGGGCTGTACACCGGCGCGCGCCTGCTCGAGATTCTCGCGAAGACGGCCGATCCGAGCGCGCTGCTCAACAGCCTGCCGGACGCGATGAGCACGCCCGAACTGCAGCTCTGGCTCGACGAAGGCGAGAATTTCCGCCTGATCGAGCAACTGCAGAAAGAGGCGAAGTTCGACGGCGCCGACGAAGTCGTGACGATCGACGGCCTGCGTGTCGAGTACCCGGACGGCTTCGGCCTCGCGCGTTCGTCGAACACGACGCCGGTCGTCGTGATGCGCTTCGAAGCCGAGACGCAGGAAGGGCTCAAGCGCATCCAGGAAGACTTCCGCCGCGTGCTGACGGCCGCGAAGCCGGACGTCAAGCTGCCGTTCTGAGCGCCGGCGGCCGGCGGGCCGCCCGTACGACGGCCCGTTCATCGGCCGTGTTTATCCCGAAAAGCGGCGCGCGCCCCGGGCGCGCGGCCGCTTTTTGTCTGTCCGGCCCGTCGGCCGGGATAAAATCCCCCCTTTATGTCTGTCGCCGGCTGCCAGCCGGCGTTTTTTCAGCGTGCAAAAGATCCTGATCGTGCGCGTGTCGTCGCTGGGCGACGTCGTGCACAACATGCCGGTGATCGCCGATATCCGGCGCCGTCACCCCGATGCGCAGATCGACTGGCTCGTCGAGGAAAGCTTCGTCGACCTCGTGCGGCTCGTCGACGGCGTGCGCGACGTGCTGCCGTTCTCGCTGCGCCGCTGGCGCAAGAAGCCGTTCTCGGGCGCGACGTGGCGCGAGATCCGCGCATTCCGCCGGCGCCTCGCGGCCGAGCAGTACGATCTCGTGATCGACTGCCAGGGCCTCATCAAGACGGCCTGGGTCGCGAGCTGGGCGCGCGGCCCGCTCGTCGGGCTCGGCAACCGCACCGACGGCGCCGGCTACGAATGGCCGGTGCGCTTCTTCTACCGCAAGCGCGTGCCGATCGCGCCGCGCACGCACGTGGTCGAGCGCTCGCGGCAACTCGTCGCGGCCGCGCTGGACGACCCGGCGCCGACCCCGGCCGATCCGGTCGAATTCGGCCTCGACACGCGGGCGGCGGCGCTCGCGGTGGCCGCGCTCGGCCTGAACCTGCCGGTGCCGTACGTCGTGTTCGTCCATGCGACGTCGCGCGCCGACAAGCAGTGGCCGGATGCCGCCTGGATCGAGCTCGGCCAGGCGCTCGTGCGGCGCGGTGCATCGCTCGTGCTGCCGTGGGGCAACGACGCGGAGCGCGCGACCAGCGAGCGACTCGCGAAGGAATTCGGCGCGGCGGCGATCGTGCCGCCGAAGCTGTCGCTGCCGGCCGTGGTCGGGCTGATCGACGGCGCGGCCGCGACGGTCGGGGTTGATACAGGTCTGGTTCACATCGCGGCCGCGCTGAAGCGTCCGACGGTCGAACTGTACAATTTCGCGACGGCCTGGCGGACCGGCGGCTACTGGTCGCCGAACGTCGTCAATCTCGGCACGGCGGGGCAGCCCCCGTCGATCGCGCAGGTGAAGTCGGCGCTCGCGGGCTTCGGTCTCCTGTAACGCTGTCCACACGCGAACCGATCATGAGCGAATCCCAGATCATCGAAGTCCCGTCCGCCGACTGGAGCGGACACAACCTGTCGGCGCCGCGCGAGCAGTTGCTCGCCGCGGTCGAGGAAGGCAAGGTGCTGTATTTCCCGCATCTGCGCTTCGCGATCGAAGGCGGCGAGGAAGCGCTGCTCGATCCGGCGCTCGCCGATCCGAAACGCAAGAACATCAGCCTCGCGCCGAACGGCGGCGCGCTCGCCGGCGTGCTCGGCGACAGCGTCACGCAATCGGCCGTGCGCGCGCTCGTCGCGCGCTTCCAGCAGCAGGCCGGCACGCTCGTCGACGGCCTCTTTCCCGAATACCGCGGCAAGCTGCGCGTCGCGCCGACGAGCCTGCGGCTGATGCAGGTCGAAACGCGCCAGACGTCGTGGCGCAAGGACGATAGCCGCCTGCACGTCGACGCATTCCCGTCGCGGCCGAACTACGGCGAGCGAATCCTGCGCGTGTTCACGAACGTGAACCCGGCCGGCGCGCCGCGCGTGTGGCGCGTCGGCGAGCCGTTCGAGGACGTCGCGAAGCGCTTCCTGCCGAAGATCCGGCCGCAGTTCCCGGGCTCGGCGTGGCTGCTGAACCTGCTGCACGTGACGAAATCGCCGCGCAGCGCGTACGACCACCTGATGCTGAACCTGCACGACGGGATGAAGGCCGACCTCGACTATCAGAAGACGTGTCCGCAGCAGACGATGCCGTTTCCGCCGGGCAGCGTGTGGATATGTTTCTCGGATCAGACTTCGCACGCTGTGATGTCCGGCCAGTTCATGCTCGAGCAGACCTTCTTCCTGCCGGTCGACGCGATGGTGCGCCGCGAGTGCGCGCCGCTCGGCATTCTCGAACGCCTGACGGGCAGGGCGCTGGTTTGAGCGCGCCTCTGCTTCGACGTCACTCGAGGGCGGCCGCATGCTGAGGACGATCTATCGTGCGCTGTGGTGGCTCGTCGCGCCGGCCGCCGTGATCCGGCTCTATGTGCGTTCGCGCAAGGAGCGCGGCTATCGCGAGCATATCGGCGAGCGCTTCGGCCGCGTCGCGGGCCGCTCGCCGGACGATCGCGCGCCGCTGATCTGGGTGCATGCAGTGTCGGTCGGCGAGACGCGCGCCGCGCAGCCGCTGATCGACGCGCTGATGCATGCGCGCCCCGATGCGCGCATCCTGCTCACGCACATGACGCCGAGCGGCCGCGCGACGGGCGAACAGATCTTCGGCGATCGCGTGCTGCGCTGCTACCTGCCGTACGACATGCCGGGCGCGGTGCGGCGCTTCCTGCGCGCATGGCGGCCGACGCTCGGTCTCGTGATGGAAACCGAGGTGTGGCCGACGCTGATCGACGAGTGCCGCCGCGCGGATGTGCCGCTCGTGCTGACCAATGCGCGGATGTCCGCGCGTTCGTTCCGGCGCGCGGCGAAGTTCGGCGCGGCGACGCGCGACGTGTTCGGCGGCTTCTCGCGCGTGCTCGCGCAGAGCCCGGCCGATGCGGAGCGGCTGACGTCGCTCGGCGCACGCAACGTGACCGTGCTCGGCAACCTGAAGTTCGACATGACGACGCCGCCGGAACTCGCGGCGCGCGGCCATGCGTGGCGCGACGCGATCGGCGCGCGGCCGGTGTGGGTCGCCGCCAGCACGCGCGAGAACGAGGAGGCACTCGTGCTGCAGGCGTTCGCGGAAATGCGCACGCCCGGCGCACTGCTGGTGCTCGTGCCGCGTCATCCGCAGCGCTTCGCCGAGGTCGAGGCGCTCATCGTGCGCAACGGGCTCAAGTGCGTGCGGCGCTCCGTCTGGGCGGCCGATGCGGCCGCGCTCGCGGCGGGCCGGCCGGCCGCCGAACCGCTGGCCGACGACGTGACGGTGCTGCTCGGCGATTCGATGGGCGAGCTCGGCGCGTACTACGCGGCGGCCGATATCGCGTTCATCGGCGGCAGCCTGTTGCCGCTCGGCGGGCAGAACCTGATCGAAGCGTGCGCGGTCGGCGTGCCGGTGCTGATCGGGCCGCACGTGTTCAACTTCACGCAGGCGACCGCGGACGCGGTCGCGGCCGGCGCGGCGATGCAGGTCGCGGATCCGCTCGATCTCGCGCACGTGCTCGACGCGCTGTTCGCCGACAAGGCGCGGCGCATCGCGATGGGCGCGGCCGGCGCGGCCTTCGCGTCGCGTCACCGCGGCGCGACCGCGCGCACGGTCGACGTGCTCGCCGCGCTGCTGCCGCCCGCCGAAGCCGGTGCGCGTGGGCTGCCGGGCGGGCTGGGCGCCGCTTCCGAAGACGAATAGACGAAGGGCGGCGCAAGGCCGCCCGCGCACGCATGGCGGCGACGCGAGCCGCCGCCATGCCGCTCACACCGTCAGCAAGCCCTTCTTCTCGATGAACGCGATCACGTCCGCGACGCCGTCGAGCGCCTTCAGGTTCGTCATCACGTAAGGCCGTTCGCCGCGCATCTTCCGCGTGTCGGATGCCATCACGTCGAGATTCGCGCCGACCAGCGGCGCGAGGTCGGTCTTGTTGATCACGAGCAGGTCGGACTTCGTGATGCCGGGGCCGCCCTTGCGCGGAATCTTCTCGCCGCCGGCCACGTCGATCACGTAGATGGTCAGGTCCGACAGCTCGGGGCTGAAGGTCGCCGCGAGATTGTCGCCGCCGGACTCGATGAACACGATGTCGGCATCCGGGAAGCGCGCGAGCATCCGGTCGACGGCCTCGAGGTTGATCGACGCGTCCTCGCGGATCGCCGTGTGCGGGCAGCCGCCCGTTTCGACGCCCATGATGCGTTCCTCGGGCAGCGCGCCCGCGACCGTCAGCAGCCGCTGGTCTTCCTTCGTATAGATGTCGTTCGTGATCGCGACGAGGTCGTACCGGTCGCGCATCGCCTTGCACAGCATTTCGAGCAGCGTGGTCTTGCCGGAGCCGACGGGGCCGCCGATGCCGACGCGCAGCGGCGGCAGTTTTTTCGTGCGGCGGGCGGGGGAGGGAGCGGGTGCGTTCATGGCGTGGATCAAGTTCAGGAGCGGAACAACCGCGAATACTGGGTTTCGTGCCGCGCGGACAGGATGCCGAGCTGCGGCGCGAACGTGTTGACGGCGTCAGGCGGCGTCGCGAGCGCGCGGCGCACGGCCGCGTCGATCGCGCCGCGCAGCGCGACGATGATGCGTTGCCCGGCGAGCTGGCCGAGCGGCACGGCCTTCAGCGCGGCGGACGTCTGGTTCTCGACCCAGCCGAATGCGTACGCGGCGAGCGTCGCGTCGGCGCTGGCGTCGTGTGCGGCCGCCGCATATGCGAACGCGGTCGGTAGCGCGACCGGCGACAGCGACGCGAGCGTCGCGCGGCGGGCGGCGTCGCCCCATTCGAGCGACGCGCACAGCTGCGCGAGCGACCAGCCCATCTGTTCGGTTTCGCGGCGCAGTTCGGCCGATTCCCGGCTCGCGACGAACCACGCGTTTTCGGCGACGAGCGCGTGCGTGTCGTGCGTCTGCCAGCGGTTGAGCTGGTGCGCGAGGAACGGCAACTCGCCGTGCGCGAGCACGTCGGTCAGGCCGCTGGCGATCCAGTCGCGCGCGGAATCGGCGTCGTGGATCAGGTTCGCGTCGAGCGCGGCTTCGAGGCCCTGCGAATAGCTGTACGCGCCGATCGGCAATGCGGGCGATGCGAGGTGCAGCAGCGCGACGAGTTCAGTGGTGGTCATGACCGGGGTGGCCGTGCGTGCAGCCGGGACCATGCTGATGATCGTGATCGTGATCGTGATCGTGATCGTGATCGTGATCGTGATCGTGCGAGTGCGAGTGCGAGTGCGAGTGTCCGTGGTGTTCGCCGAACACCTGCTGGGCGAGCGCGTAGTCTTCGGCGAACGTCGCGTCGTGCCCGTGCTTGTGGCCGCCGCCGTACGCGCCGGCCTCCGGCTGGAACGGTGCGCTCGTTTCGTCGACCTGCGTGCCGAGCCGGCGCAGCATGTCCGCGAGCACGGGATCGGCTTCGAGCTTCAGGTAGCCGTCGCCGATTTCGACCGGCGTATGACGATTGCCGAGGTGATACGCGGCACGCATCAGCGTGAGCGGGTCGGCCGCGCGCACGAGCAGCACGGTTTCGGGTGCCGCGGCGATGCGCACGAGCGCGCCGTCGTCGGCGACGAGCACGTCGCCGTCGCGCAGCACGGTGCCGCGCGGCAGCAGGACCGCGACGGCCTCGCCGCTGTCGAGCGTCGCCGCGAGGCGGCTCTTGCAGCGCGCGTCATAGGCGAGCGTGAGCGTCGGCGCGCGTGCGACGAGCGACGCGGCGAGTTTCACGTTCGGGGCAATGCGTTTGTCGAGGGTGCGCATGAAGCTGAGGATTCCGGATCAGAACAGGAAATAGCGCTGTGCCATCGGCAGCACCGTTGCCGGTTCGCAGGTGAGCAACTGGCCGTCGGCGATCACGTCGTAGGTTTCGGGATCGACGCTGATCGACGGACGCCATGCGTTGTGAATCATGTCGGCCTTCGTCACGTTGCGGCAGTTGCGCACCGGCACGATCCGCTTCGCGAGGCCGTAGCGCTCCGCGATGCCCGCGTCGGCTGCCATCTGCGACACGAAGGTCAGCGACGTGCGCGCGAGCGCGCCGCCACGCGTCGCGAACATCTCGCGATAGTGAACCGGCTGCGGCGTCGGGATCGACGCGTTCGGGTCGCCCATCTGCGCGACGGCGATCATGCCGCCCTTCAGGATCATCGACGGCTTGATCCCGAAGAACGCGGGTTCCCACAGCACGAGGTCGGCCCATTTGCCGGGCTCGATCGAGCCGACTTCGTGCGCGATGCCGTGCGTGAGCGCCGGGTTGATCGTGTACTTCGCGACGTAGCGCTTCGCGCGGAAATTGTCGTTGCGCGAGCTGTCTTCCGGCAGCGCGCCGCGCTGCACTTTCATCTTGTGCGCGGTCTGCCAGGTGCGGATGATCACTTCGCCGACGCGGCCCATCGCCTGCGAATCGGACGACAGCATCGACAGCGCGCCGAGATCGTGCAGGATGTCCTCGGCCGCGATCGTCTCGCGGCGAATGCGCGATTCGGCGAACGCGAGGTCCTCCGCGATCGACGGATCGAGGTGATGGCACACCATCAGCATGTCGAGATGCTCGTCGAGCGTGTTGATCGTGTACGGGCGCGTCGGATTGGTCGACGACGGCAGCACGTTCATCTCGCCGCACACCTTCAGGATGTCGGGCGCATGGCCGCCGCCCGCGCCTTCGGTGTGGTACGTGTGGATCGTGCGGCCCTTGAACGCGGCCACCGTCGATTCGACGAAGCCGGCCTCGTTCAGCGTGTCGGTGTGGATCGCGACCTGCGTGTCGGTGTCGTCGGCGACCGACAGGCAGTTGTCGATCGCGGCGGGCGTCGTGCCCCAGTCCTCGTGCAGCTTCAGCCCGATCGCGCCGGCCGCGATCTGCTCGACGAGCGGCTGCGGCAGGCTCGCGTTGCCCTTGCCGAGGAAGCCGAGGTTGATCGGCCAGCCGTCGGCGGCCTGCAGCATCCGCTCCATGTGCCACGGGCCCGGCGTGCAGGTGGTCGCGTTGGTGCCGGTGGCCGGCCCCGTGCCGCCGCCGAGCATCGTCGTGACGCCCGAGGCCAGTGCCTCGTCGATCTGCTGCGGGCTGATGAAGTGGATGTGCGTGTCGATGCCGCCCGCGGTCACGATCAGCCCTTCGCCGGCGATCACTTCGGTCGCCGCGCCGATCGCGATCGTCACGCCCGGTTGAATGTCGGGGTTGCCGGCCTTGCCGATCGCGGCGATGCGGCCGTGCTTGATCGCGATGTCGGCCTTCACGATGCCCCAGTGATCGAGGATCACCGCGTTCGTGATGACGGTATCGGGCACGTCGGCGGCCACGCGCTGCGACTGGCCCATCCCGTCGCGGATCACTTTCCCGCCGCCGAATTTCACTTCCTCGCCGTACGTGGTGAAGTCGCGTTCGATTTCGATCAGCAGTTCGGTATCGGCGAGCCGCACGCGGTCGCCCGTCGTCGGCCCGAACATTTCCGCGTACGCGCGGCGGCTCAAGCGTAGTGTCATGTGCTGTTCCTGAAGAACGGGGCGCGGCTTACAGCGGCCCCATCACCTTGCCCTGAAAACCGTAGACGGCGCGCTCGCCCGCGAGCGCGACGAGCTCGACGGTGCGCGTCTGGCCCGGCTCGAAGCGCACGGCCGTGCCGGCCGCGATGTTGAGCCGGAAGCCGCGCGCGGCCGCGCGGTCGAACGACAGCGCGTCGTTGACCTCGAAGAAGTGGTAGTGCGAGCCGACCTGCACCGGGCGATCGCCGGTGTTCGCGACGACGAGCGACAGCGTCGCGCGGCCCGCATTCAGTTCGTGGTCGCCGTCGTCGGTGAGGATTTCGCCGGGGATCATGCGGGGCCTCACGGAATCGGGTGGTGGACGGTCACGAGCTTCGTGCCGTCGGGGAAGGTCGCTTCGACCTGGATGTCGGGAATCATTTCCGGCACGCCGTCCATCACGTCGTCGCGCGTGAGCAGCGTCGTGCCGTAGTGCATCACTTCGGCGACCGTCTTGCCGTCGCGCGCGGCTTCCATCAGCGCCGCGGTGATGAAGGCGACCGCCTCCGGATAATTGAGCTTCACGCCGCGCGCGCGGCGGCGTTCGGCAAGCAACGCCGCCGTGAAGATCAGCAGCTTGTCCTTTTCGCGGGGAGTCAGTTTCATGAAGGCAGGCGTTCAGGAAAACGTAATTTTTATCGGTGCGTAAGCGACCGAGCAGGGGTGCGGACCATCGTAGCACCGCGCTGTTTGGCGTGCGTCGTGTATCGCTTATGTAAGCAGCAAGGTGCGTGCCATGAGCGTTCGACGTGCCGCCATGCGCGCCCGTGGTGCGTGATGCATGCAGACTGTGCGTCGTGTGTCGTGGTGTTGCGCCGAAACGGTGCGTAAGGTGGACGTGCTCAGGTCTGCCAGAGACGCAGCGGCCGCGCGTCGACGCCGTGCACGATCGGTCGCAACTGCAGCCAGCAGTCGGTGAAGTGGCGCTGCAGCGCTTCCATCGACGTTGCCAGCGCGCGCACCAGCACGACGCCGGGCGTCACGCAGGTGGCGCCCGCGCGCAGCGTGTCGTCGAACGGCATGCGCGCGGCGAGCGCTTCGGCGAGCGCGGCGTCGCACGCGGCGCCGGCCGCCCACAGCGTGCCGTACGCGGGAAAGCCGGCGAGGCCCTGCAGCGCGCCGCGCAGTGGGTCGCGCGCGTCGAGCAGCGCGCGTTCGGTCCACAGCGGCCGGCCGTCGGCGGCGACAAGCGCCGAGCTCGACGCGATGCGCCCCGCCGACCAGGTTTCGCCTGCCGCCTGCCGGCCGAGCTGCGTCGCGTCCCAGCCGATCGCGCTCGCGCCTGCGCCGAGCGTCACCGTGAAGTCGAGCGACGCGTGCGCCGTGTCGAAGAACAGATTGTTCTGCGGCAGCCAGTCGAGCTTCGCGTGTTCGCCAACCGTGATGCCGATCCGTTGCGTCGCGTCCAGCCCGTTCGACTTGTACCACTTGGTCGCGCCGGGGGTCGTCAGCACCGCGTGCGTGCCGTCGCCGAGCGCGATGTCGATGTCGAGCCGGTCGCCGCCCGCGACGCCGCCCGGCGGATGGACGATCACCGCGTGGCAGATCGCGTCGCCCTCCGGATACAGCGGCCGCTGCACGCGCAGCGGGCCGTCGTGCAGCCGGTGCGCGAGCGTCGTGCGCGCGCCGTGCCGCTCGAAGCCGAGTTCGAGGCGGCCGCGCCACGACTTGGCGACGGCGGGGCGGGACAGCGTGGCATGCGAATCGGGGGCGGACATCGGCGGCGAACGGGAAACGAGGAAGCGGGTGCGAAGAACGTGGATGCTACCGGAACAATAATGCAGATACTGCGTTCGTTGAAAGGGCTGTGCGCGGCTGCCCGCGCGCCGTCCGCACATGTCACCCGCCGCGCACCGCGGCGCCGGCCGCCACGACTGCCGTCACACCGCGATCAACTCGCGTACGCCGTTCGCCTCCATGTCGCGCGCGTCGCCGCCCGCGACGATCTCCCCGCGGCTCATCACCCAGTAGTTGTCCGCGATCGAGCGCGCGAAGTCGTAATACTGTTCGACGAGCAGCACGGTCATCTTCGATTCGTCGACGAGCTGGCGCAGCGTGCGCCCGATGTCCTGGATGATCGACGGCTGGATGCCTTCGGTCGGCTCGTCGAGGATCAGCAACTGCGGCTCGCTCATCAGCGCGCGGCCGATCGCGAGCTGTTGCTGCTGGCCGCCCGACAGGTCGCCGCCGCGCCGTGCGCGCATGTCCTTCAGCACCGGGAACAGGTCGTAGATGCGGTCGGGCACTTTCGACGGCGCCTTGCGGCTCGCCGCGCCGACGAGCAGGTTCTCCTCGACGGTGAGCCGTGGAAAGATGTCGCGGCCCTGCGGCACATACGCGAGCCCGGCCGCGACGCGCGCATACGGCGGCAGCGCGCCGAGCGCGGTGCCGCGCCACGACACGCTGCCGCTTTTCGCGGCGACGACGCCCATCAGGCAGCGCAGCAGCGTGCTCTTGCCGACGCCGTTGCGGCCGAGCAGCACGGTGAGCTTGCCGTCGTCGGCGGCGAGGTTCACGTTGCGCAGGATATGGCTGCCGCCGTAGTACTGGTTCAGCGCTTCGATTTTCAGCATCGCATCATCGTCCGAGGTAAGACTCGATCACCGCATCGTCGCGCTTGACCTGGTCGAGCGTGCCGTGCGCGAGCACCGCGCCTTCGGCCATCACCGTCACGCGCCCCGTGTCGCCCGCGAGCGCCGCGACGAACTCCATGTCGTGCTCGACGACCATCATCGAGCAGGTGCCGCGCAGCGTGTTCAGCAGCTCGGCGAGTTCCATCGTCTCGTGGTCGGTCATCCCGGCCGCCGGCTCGTCGAGCAGCAGCAGCGCGGGGCGCTGCATCAGCAGCATGCCGATTTCGAGCCGCTGCTTCTGCCCGTGCGACAGCTCGCCGGCCGCGTGATACGCGTGGCTTTCGAGGCCGATCAGCGCGAGCGTCTCCTCGATCTTCGCCTGCGCGGTGCGGTCGAGCCGCGCGCGCAGCGACGCGAGCCAGCCCTTGTCGGTCTGCATCGCGAGTTCGAGGTTTTCCCACACCGGATGCTGTTCGAACACGGTCGGCTTCTGGAACTTGCGGCCGATGCCCGCACGCGCGATCTCGGGTTCGTTCATCCGCGCGAGATCGATCGTCTGGCCGAGAAATACCTTGCCCGCATCGGGCCGCGTCTTGCCGGTGATCACGTCCATCATCGTCGTCTTGCCCGCGCCGTTCGGGCCGATCACGCAGCGCAGCTCGCCCGCGTCGATCGCGAGCGACAGCTTCTTCAGCGCCCGAAAGCCATCGAAGCTCACCTCGATATCCTCGAGATAGAGAATCGTGCCGTGCGACGTGTCGATGCCGGCCGGCACGACGCGCCCCATCGACGCGCTGCCGCTGACGGCGAGCAGCTCGTCTTCGGGCGGCGGCGGCGTGAACTGATACAGGGCCGTTCCGTTCATGCGCGTTTCCCCTTCGCGAGCACGGTTTCGACGAGGCCCATGATCCCGCGCGGCAGCAAGAGCGGCACGAGCACGAAGATCAGGCCGAGGAAGAACAGCCAGTATTCGGCGAAGTACGCGGTGAAGAAACTCTTCGCGCCGTTCACCGCGAACGCGCCGACGATCGGCCCGATCAGCGTGCCGCGCCCGCCTACCGCGACCCAGATCGCCATTTCGATCGAGTTGCCCGGCGACATCTCGCCGGGATTGATGATGCCGACCTGCGGTACGTACAGCGCGCCGGCGATGCCGCACAGCACGGCCGACACGGTCCACACGAACAGCTTGTACGCGAGCGGGCTGTAGCCGAGGAACATCAGCCGCGTCTCGCCGTCGCGCACCGCGGTCACCACGCGCCCGAGCTTGCTCGTGACGATCGCGCGCGCGGCGACGAACGCGAGCACGAGCGTCGCGAAGGTCAGCAGCAACAGCACCGTGCGCGTGCCCGGCGACGTGATCGCGAAGCCGGCGATGCGCTTGAAATCGGTGAAGCCGTTGTTGCCGCCGAAGCCCGTCTCGTTGCGATAGAACAGCAGCATCGCGGCGAACGTCATGGCCTGCGTGATGATCGACAGGTACACGCCCTTCACGCGCGAGCGGAACGTGAAGAAGCCGAACACCCACGCGAGCACGGCCGGCACGAGCACGACGAGCGCGAGCGCCCACGCGAGATGCTGCGTGCCGCTCCAGTACCACGGCAACTGGTGCCAGTCGAGAAACACCATGAAGTCGGGCAGGTCGCTGCCGTACTTGCCGTCGCGGCCGATCTCGCGCATCAGGTACATGCCGATCGCATAGCCGCCGAGCGCGAAGAACAAGCCGTGGCCGAGGCTCAGGATCCCGCAGTAACCCCACACGAGATCGAGCGCAAGCGCGGCGATCGCGTAGCACATCAGCTTGCCCGCGAGCGTCATCGTGTACGCGGACAGATGGAACGCGCTCGCTTCCGGCGCGACGAGCGCGGCGAGCGGCACGCCGATGCCGATCGCCACGCAAAGCGCGACGAGCGCGAGCCATGCGCGGCGCGACAGCAGCGCGGGGCGGGGCGGCAGGCCGAGCGCGAAGCCGTCCGCCGCGCGCGCGCCGGCGGCGGGCTGCGGCATGCCGGCGACCGGGTTCGACATCGAATCGGTGTATGAAGTCACGTCAAGCCTCCGCGCTGCGGCCCTTCGGCGCGAACATGCCCTGCGGGCGTTTCTGGATGAACAGCACGATCATCACGAGCACCGCGATCTTCGCGAGCACGGCGCCCCAGAACGGCTCGATCGCCTTGCTGGCGAGGCCGAGCCCGAAGCCGCCGAGCACGGTGCCGGCGATCTGCCCGACGCCGCCGAGCACGACGGCCATGAACGAATCGATGATGTAGTTCTGGCCGAGATCGGGGCCCACGTTGCCGATCTGCGACAGCGCGCAGCCGCCGAGGCCCGCGATGCCCGCGCCGAATGCGAACGCATACGCGTCGACGCGGGCGGTCTTCACGCCGACGCAGGCGGCCATCCGGCGGTTCTGCGTGACGGCGCGCACGAACAGGCCGAGCCGCGTCTTCGTCAGCACGGCCCACGCGACGAACACCACCGCGAGCGCGAACGCGAGGATCGCGAGCCGGTTGTACGGCAGGATCAGGTTCTGCATCACCGTCACGCCGCCGCTCATCCACGACGGGTTCACGACCTGCACGTTCTGCGCGCCGAACAGCATGCGCGTGGCCTGGATCAGGATCAGGCTCACGCCGAAGGTCGCGAGCAGCGTTTCGAGCGGGCGGCCGTACAGATGTCGCAGCACGAGCCGTTCGAGCACGATGCCGACGAGCGCGGCCACCGCGAACGACACCGGCACGGCGACGAGCGGATACCAGTCGAACGCGCCGGGCGCGTAGCGCTGGATCAGCGTCTGCACGACATAGGTTGCGTACGCACCGATCATCAGGAATTCGCCGTGCGCCATATTGATCACGCCGATCAGCCCGTACGTGATCGCGAGGCCGAGCGCGGCGAGCAGCAGCACGCTGCCGAGCGACAGGCCGGCGAACACCGTGCCGACGATTTCGCCGCGGCGCTGCAGTGCGTGCAACGCATCGAGCCCGTGTTGCGCGGCGTCGCGCACGCGTGCGTCGGGTTCCGCGTAGCTGCCGTCGGCGTTCTTCGCGACGAGCGGGCGCAATTGTTCGATCATGTCGAGGTCGCTGCGCGCGGCTACCACCTGCACGGCTTCGAGGCGTTTCGCCGGATCGGCGTCGTGCAGCGCGGCAATCGCCCACAGCGCATCAAGGCGGCGTTTCAATGCCGGATCGGTTTCCTTTGCGCGGGCACGATCGATCATCGGCTTGAGCGCCGGGTCGGGCGACTTCAGCAGTGCGTCGATCGCGTCGCGGCGCGCCGCCACGTCGGGCGACGCGAGCGCGAGGCCCGACAGCGCCCCGGCGATCTTCGTGCGCAGCAGGTTGTTCAGCATCACCGGCTGCGCGTCGCCGGCCGGCGTCGCGGCCTGCGTGAGCGCGTCGTGCGCGGTGTCGCCGGACTGGATCAGCAGGCGGCCGTCGCCGGTCGCGAGCGCATCGCCACTCGACAGCGCGTTGAGCACCGCGACGGCGCGCGGATCGGTGTCTGTGGCGAGCCGTTCGATCGCCGCCGTCTTCGCGTCGAAGTCGTCGCCGGCGAGCGCGGCGGTGTCGGCCGCCGTCAGCGCGAACGCGGCGTGCGGCAGCAGGCCCGCGAGGGTGGCGCATGCCACGATCGCGCGGGCGGCTCGGCGAAAGCGTGTGGGCATCGGGAAATCCTGTCGGGCGAGGGGAGCGGAGTGGTGCGGCGCCGGCGGTGGCGATTCGTCACGACGAGCGGGGCCGGCGCATCGCGGTGGATGCGCGAGCGGCACGTCGCACACGAAGCGCGACGCGCCGCACGGCGTCACGCCAGCGCGGCGCGCTGCCGGCGCAGGAACGCCGGAATCGAGCTGACGACGTCCGGCTTGCCCTGGTTGCCCGCGATGAACGGGCTCCACGGTTGCGCGCGCACGGCCGTCTTCGTCTTCCACACGACGTTGAACTGTCCGTCGCCGCGAATCTCGCCGATCATCACCGGCTTGTGCAGGTGATGGTTGCCGTCCATCGTGAGCGTGAAGCCCGACGGCGCGGCGACCGTCTGGCCGATCATCGCGACGCGCACCTTGTCGACGTCGGTGCTCTTCGCCTTCTCGACGGCCTGCTTCCACATATGGATGCCGACGTAGGTCGCTTCCATCGGATCGTTGGTCACGCGCTTCGCGCCGCCGGGCAGGTTGTTCGCCTTCACCCACGCGGCGAACTGGTCCTTGAACTTCGTGTTGGTCGGGTTTTTCACCGACATGAAGTAGTTCCACGCGGCGAGGTGGCCGACGAGCGGCTTCGTATCGATCCCGCGCAGTTCTTCCTCGCCGACGGAGAACGCGACGACCGGCACGTCGGTCGCCTTGATCCCCTGGTTGCCGAGTTCCTTGTAGAACGGCACGTTCGAATCGCCGTTGATCGTCGAGATCACGGTCGTCTTGCCGCCTTGCGCGAAGGTCTTGATGTTCGCGACGATGGTCTGGTAATCGCTGTGGCCGAACGGCGTGTAGACTTCCTGAATGTCGGCGTCCTTCACGCCTTTCGATTTCAGGAACGCGCGCAGGATCTTGTTGGTCGTGCGCGGATACACGTAGTCGGTGCCGAGCAGGAAGAAGCGCTTCGCGCCGCCGCCTTCCGCGCCCATCAGGTACTCGACGGCAGGAATCGCCTGCTGGTTCGGCGCGGCGCCCGTGTAGAACACGTTGCGCGACATTTCCTCGCCTTCATACTGCACCGGGTAGTAGAGCAGCCCGTTCAGCTCCTCGAACACCGGCAGCACGGATTTGCGAGACACCGACGTCCAGCAGCCGAACACGCACGCGACCTTGTCCTGCGTGAGCAGCTGGCGCGCCTTCTCGGCGAACAGCGGCCAGTTCGACGCCGGGTCGACCACCACCGGCTCGAGCTTGCGGCCCATCACGCCGCCGCTCTTGTTGATGTCGGCGATCGTCATCAGCGCGGTGTCCTTCAGCGACGTCTCCGAGATCGCCATCGTGCCCGACAGCGAATGCAGGATGCCGACCTTGATCGGGCCGGTGCCCGCATCGGCCGCGTGCGCGAACGGGCTCTTGCCCGCCAGCGCGAGCGCGCCGGCCATCGAACCGAACTTCAACAGACTGCGACGTTTCATCGGTATCCCCTTGTCGTGTTGGATGCGCGTGCGCCGTGGCGGCGCCGGCCATCGTGTAACGCAAGGCATGTGCCAGTCGCGCGGATGCACGCCCGGCGTGCCTGCGCGGGGCACGGGTGGGCACCGGCGGGCATCGGCGCGGTGCGGATGATGCGCCGTGCAGCATCCGCCGTCCATTGCGGTGCAGGCGCACGGGCGCAAATGGTGCACGACGGTGCGGCGGCGTCGAAACGCAGGCAAACCGGGGGGAGGAAAAGAAAAACGGGCGCGCGGTGCGCGCCCGTTCGGCGGATCTGTGCGGCCGGCGGCGGGGTGCCGGGCGGCGCGGCGGCACATGATGCGCCGCAGGAAGGATCGGTCAGTAGCGCGGCACCGACGGATCGACGTCGCGCGACCACGCGTCGATCCCGCCTTGCAGGTTGTACAGCTTCGTGAAGCCGCGCGATTCGAGGAACATCGCGACCTGGGCGCTGCGCATCCCGTGATGGCACACGCAGACGATTTCCGCTTCGTCGTCGAGCTCTTCGCTGCGGGCGGGAATCTGCTGCATCGGAATCGACACGCTGCCGGCGATCTGCGCGGTCGCGATTTCCCACGGCTCGCGCACGTCGAGCACGACCGGCGCGGGGCGCGCCGTGTCGTCGAGCCATTCCGCGAGCATCGCGGGCGTCAGGATCTGCATGGAGGCTCCGCCGCTCAGAACTTGAAGCGCGACGGCTCGATCGCGTTGACGAGATGGTCGATGTACGTTTCGAACACGTCGGCGACGCGGTACTGCTTGTCGTCGATGCGCGTGATGATCTGCGCCTTCATCACCGGACGGCCGCCGACGAACGCCGACAGGCGGCCGCCGACCTTCAGCTGTTCGAGCATTTCCTGCGGCACGACCGGCAGGCCGCCCGCGACGCAGATCACGTCGTACGGCGCCTTGGCCGCCCAGCCGCGCGAGCCGTCGCCCAGCACGACTTCGGCGTTGGTCACGCCGTCGTTGCGCAGGTTGTCTTCCGCGAACTTCGCGATCGCCGGATCGATCTCGACGGCCGTCACGTGCTGCGCGCGATGCGCGAACAGCGCGGCCAGGTAGCCCGAGCCCGCGCCGATCACGAGCACGTTCTCGTGCTTCTTGACCGACAGCTCCTGCAGCACGCGCGCTTCGACGCGCGGAAACAGCATCTTGCTCGTGCCGCCCGGCAGCGGCAGTTCGAGATCGGCGAACGCGAGATCGCGATATTGGGCCGGCACGTAGTTTTCACGCTTGACGATCGACAGCAGGCCCAGGACATCCAGATCCAGCACGTCCCACGGACGGATCTGCTGTTCGATCATGTTGAAACGCGCGTTTTCGATATTCATGGTGTGGTCACGCAGCCAGGTCGGCCATCAGCGGGGATAGAGAAACTTCGTGATTGTACCAAACGGCACGGCCGAGAAGCCTTCAGGCGGCCTGCAACAGACCTTTACCCTTTGCTCTTCTTGATCTGCGCCTCGAACGCGAGGTCGAGCTTGCTCGCCTTGCGCGGCTTTTTGGGGCCAAATTCGTCGACGAACTTGACGAATTCGTCGAGCGGCAGCGGCTCGCAGCGTTTTTCGGCGGTGCCGCCCGAGCGGTCGACGAGATAGAACAGGCCGCCCGCCATCGCGACGGCCGCGAATTGCGGGTTGCCGGAGCGGGCCTTCAGGCGTTCGACCGCGTGGGTCGCTTTGGTGGTGCGCATCTTGGGGTGGCGGAGCGGATGTAAGCCTCACACTCTATCAAACCGGCCACGAGCGTGCGGCCGGCGCCCGCCCGTGGGCCGGCGCGCGAACCGCCCTAAACCGTGCGCGAGTAGCGCTGCTGCGACGTCTGGCCGAGGTACGCGTCGAACGCCATCGCGATGTTGCGCACGACCATCCGGCCGGCCGGATGGATCGTCAGCCGGTCGCGCGCGATCGTCAGCAGCCCGTCGCGCTCGAACGGTCGCAGCGCGTCGAGCTCGCGCGCGAAATGATCCGCGAAGCGGATCCCGTGCGCGGCCTCGACATGCGAGAACGGCAGTTCGAGGTTGCACATCAATTGCGTGATCACGTCGCGGCGCAGCCGGTCGTCCGGCGTGAGCCGCACGCCGCGCGCGATCGGCAGCCGGCTGGCGTCGAGCGCAGCGCCGTAGGCGGGCAGGTCCTTCGCGTTCTGCGCGTAGACGTCGCCGACCTTGCCGATCGACGACACGCCGAAGCCGATCAGGTCGGTATCCGCGCGCGTGCTGTAGCCCTGGAAATTGCGCTGCAGCGTGCCGTTGCGCTGCGCGCGCACGAGCTCGTCGGACGGCCGCGCGAAGTGGTCCATCCCGATGTACACGTAGCCGGCCGACGTCAGCATGTCGATCGCGAGGCCGAGCAGCGCGATGCGCGTTTCCGGCGGCGGCAGCGTCGCATCGTCGATCTGCCGCTGCATCTTGAACAGGTGCGGCATGTGCGCGTAGCCGAACACCGACAGGCGATCGGGAGCGAGTTCGATGATCGTCTCGAGCGTGCGTGCGAACACGGCGACCGTCTGGTGCGGCAGCCCGTAGATCAGGTCGACGCTCACCGAATGGAAGCCCGTCGCCCGTGCGGCGGCGAGCAGGTCGGCCGTCATCGCGCGCGGCTGGATGCGGTTGATCGCCTGCTGCACGACCGGGTCGAAATCCTGCACGCCGAGGCTCAGCCGGTTGAAGCCGATCGTGCGCAGATGGACGAGCGTCGCCGGCGTGACCGTGCGCGGATCGATCTCGATCGAGAACTCGGCGTCGGCGTCCGGCGCGAGCGTGAAATGCTCGCGCGTGGCCGCCATCAGCTCGGCCGTTTCGTCGTCGGACAGGAAGGTCGGCGTGCCGCCGCCCCAGTGCAGCTGCGTGACGGGGCGGGACGGATCGAACAGCGCGGCCTGCAGCGCCATCTCGCGCTTGAGCTGGTCGAGATACGGGCGCGCGCGGCGGCGGTTGTTGGTCGCGATCTTGTTGCAGCCGCAGTAGAAGCACGCGGTGTTGCAGAACGGGATGTGGAAGTACAGCGACAGGTCGCTCGACGACGCGCCGGGGTCGCGGGCCGCGCGGACGTAGTCGGCCGGATCGAAATCGTCGCGGAACTGCAGCGCGGTGGGGTACGACGTATAGCGCGGCCCGTTCGCGCCGTATTTCGTGAGCAAATCGGGACGGAACATCGTGTCGGCAGAACCAGAACGCATGGCGGTCTCGCGCTTTTTTAGATGCTTTCGAGTATATGAACACGCGCTCGGGCTGGATTGTGTAATAACGTCGCAGCCGGCGATGGCACAATGCGGGGTGGGGCTGCCGAACGCCGCGTCCGGTTGCCGCACCGTTTTTCGTTGTTCGTCGAGAGAGTCGAGTGTCCGTCGAAATGCCTGCCCGCCCGGCGCCCGCCGAAGTCCCGCCGCCGCATGCGTGCCGCGAGGGCTGCGGCGCGTGCTGCATTGCCCCGTCGATTTCCAGCCCGATTCCGGGCATGCCCGACGGCAAGCCGGCCGGCGTGCGCTGCGTGCAGCTCGGTGACGACCTGCGCTGCATGATCTTCGGCCGGCCCGAGCGCCCCGCGTGCTGTTCCGGGCTGCAGCCGTCCGCCGACATGTGCGGCGCGTCGCGCGACGACGCGCTCGCGTGGCTCACGCGCCTCGAGGCCGCGACGCGGCCGACGCATCCAGGAGAGAAATCAGCATGACCGTCCCTCGCGCGCCCGGCCGGCGCCGTTTTCTCGCTGCCGCTATCGGCGCCGTCGGCGTGTGCGTATCGCTCGCCGCGTGCGCGTCGACGTTCCCGTTCATTCCCGATCACTACACGTTCTCGCGCGGCGACGTGCAGAAGGCCGTCGCGCGGAAGTTTCCTTACCAGAAGACGGTCGCCCAGGTGGTCGACGTGTCGCTCGCGAACCCGGCCGTCAACCTGCTGCCCGACCAGAACCGCGTGGCCGTGCAGCTCGACGCCCATTTCGCGAGCCCGTTCCTGCGCGAGCCCGTCAGCGGCAAGTTCACCGTGTCGGGCCAGCTCGCGTACGACGCACCGAGCCGTTCGGTCGTGCTGAGGGCGCCGGCCGTCGACAGCCTCGCGCTCGACGGCGACGCGCAGATGTACGCGCAGCAGGTCGGCGCGGCCGCCGGCCTGCTCGCGACGCAGCTGCTGACCAACTATCCGATCTACACGTTCAAGCCGGAACAACTGCAATTTGCCGGAGTGAACTACGAACCCGGTACAATTACGATCCTTACAAACGGCATACGCGTGGCGATCGTCGAAAAGTGACGACGGGCGCGCGCGGCCGGGCGGGCCGCGCGCGCAAGAGTGGCCCTTTCTTTCGACCATTTCGGAGTTGGGCCACGGATGGACTGGATCCTGATCTGCAAGGCATTGATCCTCGGCGTCGTCGAGGGGCTGACGGAATTCCTGCCGGTGTCGAGCACCGGACACCTGATCGTCGCGGGCAGCTTCCTGAATTTCAACGATTCGCACGCGAAGACGTTCGACGTCGTGATCCAGTTCGGCGCGATCCTTGCGGTCTGCTGGGAATACCGGCAGCGCATCGTATCCGTCGTGTCAGGGCTGCCCAGCCGGCCCGACGCGCAGCGCTTCACGCTGAACGTCGTGATCGCGACGATTCCCGCGATCGCGCTCGGCCTGCTGTTCGAGAAGAAGATCAAGGCCGTGCTGTTCTCGCCGGTGCCCGTCGCATTCGCGCTCGTCGTGGGCGGCGCGATCATCCTGTGGGCCGAGGCGCGGCAGCGCGAACGCAGCGAGCCGCCGCGCGTGATGTCGGTCGACGCGCTGACGCCGCTCGACGCGCTCAAGGTCGGTATCGCGCAGTGCTTCGCGCTGGTGCCCGGCATGTCGCGCTCGGGCTCGACGATCATCGGCGGGATGCTGTTCGGTCTCGACCGGCGCGTGGCCACCGAATTCTCGTTCTTCCTCGCGATTCCGATCATCTTCGGCGCGACGCTCTACGAAACCGTGAAGGACTGGCAGGCGTTCACCGTCGATTCGCTCGGCCTGTTCGCGCTCGGGCTCGTCGCCGCGTTCGTCAGCGCGTTCGTGTGCGTGCGCTGGCTGCTGCGCTACGTCGCGACGCACGATTTCACGGTGTTCGCGTGGTACCGGATCGCGTTCGGGCTGTTCGTGCTGCTGGTGGGTTACAGCGGCTGGCTGAACTGGACGTGAGGCTGGCGAGCGGTCGATGCGCCGCTCCATGAAAAAATCCCGATCGGCGCGAGACGCCGGTCGGGATTTTTTTATTCCGCGCGGGGTGGGGCGCTCAGCGTGGGCGCTTGCGGAACACCAGGTCCCACACGCCGTGGCCGAGCCGCAGCCCGCGCCGTTCGAACTTCGTCACCGGACGGTAGTCGGGGCGCGGTGCGTAATCGGCGGCCGTGTTTTCGAGCGTCGGTTCCGCGCCGAGCACTTCCAGCATCTGCTCCGCATAGTTCTGCCAGTCGGTCGCGCAGTGCAGGTACGCGCCGGGCTTCAGGCGCGACGCGAGATGCGCGACGAGCGGCGGCTGGATCAGCCGGCGCTTGTGGTGACGCGCCTTGTGCCACGGATCGGGGAAGAAGATGTGCACGCCGTCGAGGCTTTCCGGCGCGATCATGTGCTCGAGCACCTCGACCGCGTCGTGCTGGATGATGCGGATGTTCGTCAGATCCTGCTCGCCGATCAGCTTCAGCAGCGCGCCGACGCCCGGCTCGTGGACCTCGACGCCGAGGAAATCGTCACCCGGGCGATGCGCGGCGATTTCCGCGGTCGACGCGCCCATCCCGAAACCGATCTCGAGGATGCGCGGTGCGCTGCGGCCGAAGATCGCGTTCCAGTCGGGCAGCTCCGGCGCATACGGGACGACGAAGCGCGGGCCGAACTCGTCGAGCGCGCGGCGCTGGCCGGTCGACACGCGGCCGGCGCGCGTCACGAAGCTGCGGATGCGGCGGCGGTGCAGCGGGTTGACTTCGTCGGCGCCTTCGCCGGCTTGGCCGGCTTCGTCGGGAATGGCGTCGTCGTGCGGCGGCAGGCCGGCTTCGTTCGGATCGTCGTGCATCATCGGTACAGAGAAAGGCTCGGTTCGGGCGAGGGCCCGTTGCGCAGCAATGCTGCCGGGCGATTCGGCGCATGGTACAAAAAAGCCGCCTTCGACGAGGCGGCTCATGCGCAGGCTGTTGTGCAGCCGGAAAGTGGAGCGGGCGATGGGAATCGAACCCACGTCATCAGCTTGGGAAGCTGAGGTAATGGCCATTATACGACGCCCGCAGAACGCGCAATTCTACAGGGGTTTGGGTGGGGATGGCAAGTGGAGCGTCTTGGCCGCCGGTATCGAAACTGGTGCGGCCCGCCGGCACGCCAGCCAATGTCGAAAATGGACGAGTCGGTGTCGGAAGCATACAAGCCCATGCAAAGCTTTCGAACTAACGTGACAGGCCTCTCATACGATCGTTAGTCTGGAGCCGACATGTCCGATTTCATCACCGTTCTGCGCAAAACCTGCCCGACGCCTGTCCTTGATGCAACCAAGTGGAAGCGCATCGGCGGCGATCCGCACACCGTGAACCTCAACGCGTACGTCTCGAAGGACGGCAGCAAGATCATGGGCACCTGGATCTGCACGCCGGGCAAGTTCGAAGTGAACTATGAAAAATGGGAGTACTGTCACTTCCTCGATGGCTACTGCATCATCACGCCGGAAGGCGAGGAGCCGCAGCACTTGAAAGCCGGCGACGTGTTCGTGATCGAACCCGGCATGAAAGGGACGTGGGAAGTGGTCGAGACGGTGCGCAAGTACTTCGTTTTCGCCTGAGCGAGCCTGTCGATTCGATTCAGTCCAGGCATACCGCCATCGTCCCGGTTCATGGAGCCGGGACGGTAATCGAGATCCCGGCTCGACCGGACTCGATTCGGAAATAGCGCGCCGAGCATGGCCGCCTGCTCGGCGCGCTTCTTTATCCAGCTGCACCCCCTGACGAATTCGACACGCAATTGCCCGGGCGACGACACGATGACGCTCGCCACCGATCCTGCACGCCATCACGCAAACCCCTAAGATGCAGCGATCCGCCCACCGATTCCGCTGCAGCGCATGAACTTTCCGCCTGTGCCGGACGCCCCTCCGGAGCCCCGACCATGCGCATCACCGCGATCCACGAACGTGCGATTCCCGTGTCCCGCTATACCGATCCCGCGATTGCGTCCGGCGGCCTGACGACGAGCGTCGTCGCGGTCGTTACCGACGTCGTGCGCGACGGCCGCCCGGTGACGGGCTACGGCTACGCGTCGATCGGCCGCTTCGCGCAGGGCGGCCTGATCCGCGAACGATTCGCGCCGCGCTTGCTGGCCGCGGCCGACGCACTCGCCGACGAAGCCGGCACGAACCTCGACCCGTTCCGCGCATGGCGCGCGATGATGGCCGGCGAGAAGCCGGGCGGGCACGGCGAACGCTGCGTCGCGGTCGGCACCCTCGACATGGCGATCTGGGATGCCGCCGCGAAGATCGCCGACCTGCCGCTGCATCGTTTTCTCGCCGATCGTCTCGGACGCACGCCGCAGTCGCGCGTGCGCGTGTACGCGGGCGGCGGCTACCGCTATCCGCATGACGATCTCGCGCGCCTGTCGGACGAGATGCGCCGGATCGTCGATCTCGGCTACACGCACGCGAAGATCAAGATCGGCGGCGCGGATGTCGAGCAGGACCGGCGCCGCATCGAAGCCGCGGCCGCACAGCTGGCCGGCCCTTCGCATCTTGCAGTCGACGCGATGAACACGTACGACGCGACGACGGCACCCGCCGCGACCGCGATGCTCGCGCCGTTCGACCTCTGGTGGTTCGAGGATATCTGCGATCCGCTCGACCTGCCGCTCCAGGCGGACGTCGCCAAGCGATACGCTGCGCCGATCGCGTCCGGCGAAGCGCTGTTCTCGCTCGCGGAAGCGAAGCTGCTCGACCGCTACGGCGGCTTGCGCAGCGACCGCGACGTACTGGTGTTCGATCCCGTGCACAGCTACGGGCTGGCGGGCTATCTGCCGATCGTCGATCACTTCGTATCGCGTGGCTGGCGGCGCGACGCGTTCTGGCCGCACGGGGGGCACCTGTTCTCGTTGCACGTCGTCGCGGCGCTCGGGCTCGGCGGTGCGGAAGTCAGCCCGTTCGCATTCGAACCGTTCAGCGGACTCGCCGATGGCGAAATCGTCGACGCGGGATACGCACGCGTGCCGCGGGCGCCGGGTATCGGGTTCGAATTGCATGCCCGCGCGCACGACGTATTCCGCGCGATATCGGAATCGCTATCGGGAGGCTGACGCCTAAAGCGCGTCGATCGCGAAACGCGCCGCGAAGCCGAGCATCATCATCGCGACGAAGCCGTCGAGCACGCGCCACGCGAGCGGACGAGCGAACCACGCACGGCACGCGCGTGCGCCATAGACGAGCACCAGAAACCACGCGAGCGACGCAGTCACTGCGCCGATCGCAAACGGCGCGCGGGCGGACGGCGCGTGGCTCACGATCACGGTGCCGAGCAGCAGCACCGTATCGATCCATGCATACGGATTGAGGAGCGAAACGGCGGCGGTTGCGAGCACGGTGCGCGACCGCGTGGGTTCGCTGCCGACGCGTGAGCCATCCACATGTTCGGGCTGCCGTCCGACGATCGCCGAGCGCAGCGCGAGCAGGCCATAGCCGGCGAGATACGCGATGCCGGCCCACAGCGCGGCCGACACGACGCCGGGATGGCGCGACAGCAACGCCGACAGCCCGTGTGCGCCGAGCGCGATCAGCAGCGCGTCGCTACCGGCGCAGACGAGGGCAATGGAAAGCAGGTGAGGGCTCGAAATCGAGCGCTTGATGACGAAGGCGTCCTTGGGACCGACCGACGTGAACAGGCCGGCGCCAAGCAGCAGGCCTTCGATGAAGGCAGAGGTGTCGAGCACGAGCGGGCCGACAACCTCTCAAGCTGAACCGGTGATGGTTAGGATGGACGCCACGTTAAGGGGTGCCTGGGGCGTTGTCAATACCGGCCGGCCGCGCACGCTCCGGCCGTTGCCCGTGCGTATCGAACCGCCAGACGATTTCGGCCTTCACCTCCTGCACCGCGTGGCTGGCGAGCGCGGTGTCGTGTCAGCGCAGCGACAGAGCGCGCGCGAACAGCCTGTGCGGTACCGTCTACAGCGCGAGCTTGCATTCCTGGGTCTCGATGTGCGCGGCCATTGCTGACCGACGCGCTCGAACGGATCGCCGACTTGCGTCGGCGGGCGTGCGAAGGCGCGGATTTCGACGAGGGGTTGCGTGCGTTCGCGGAGCGGCGTGCGCCGGTGTTTCGCGGCGTTTAGGCGAGCAGGCGGCGCCCGGGGCGATGACGGTGGCGCGCGTCAAGCGCCGCCGAGCGCGTGCAAGCCGACGAGCAGCAGCGCGCCGATCGCGATCAACAGCAGCGCATGAATGCGTGTGTACATCACGCACAGCGTCGACGCAATCGCGATCGCGCGAGCCGCCCAGCCGCCGTCGAGCGCCTGCAGCAGCACCCATACCGACGCGAGGATCATGCCGGCCGCGACCGGACGCAGGCCGGCTTCGAGCGCGATTTGCCAGCGCGCGCCCCGGTGTCGCCGCCATAGATGCGCGACGCCGTAGATCAGGAACGCGGTCGGGCCGAACAGTGCGAGCGTCGCGATCACCGCGCCCCAGAAGCCGGCGACCTGCCAGCCGATCAGCGTCGCCAGCAACGAGCCCGGGCCCGGCGCCATCCGTGCGATCGCGAAGTCGTTCACGAATTGCGTGGCGCTCATCCAGTGATGGACATCGACGACTTGCCGCTGAATATCCGCGATGACCGCCTGCCCGCCGCCGATCGTCGCGATCGACAGCGGCGCGAACACGCCGAACAGTGCTGCGTAACGTGCGGACGCATTCATCGCGCGTCGCTCCCGACCGGCGCGGCGGCCGCACGACGGTATTCGAGCGCGACGCTCAGCGTGCCGCCGATCAGCACGGTCCATACGAGCGGCCAGTGCAGCACCGCAACCGACGCGAACGTGAGCGTCATGACGGCGAACGGCAGCACGCGGCGCGGCAGCCGGCGCACCGCGGTGATCGCCATCGAGATCGAGAGCCCGATCGCCGCGGCCGCCGCGCCGGCGAGCGCGACGTGCGTGAGCGGAAAGCGCGTGAGGGTCGAGAACGCGACGCCGAACAGCACGATCAACACGGCCGGCGGCGCGATGATGCCGGTGAAGCCGGCCACCGCGCCGCGCCATCCGGCGAGCCGGTAGCCGATCCAGATCGCGAGGTTCTTCACGTTGACGCCCGGCAACGCCTGCGACAGCGCGAGACCGTTGAGGAACGCCTCTTCGTCGAGCCAGCGTCGCTCGTGCACGAAATCGCGCATCATCCGCCCGCTGAGCCCGCCGCCGAAGCTGGTCAGGCCGATCTGCGCGAACGCGACGAACAGTGCAAGGACGCCCGGCGACGGTGCGTCGCCTGCGGGCGGCGCCGGGGCAGTTGTGGTGGAGGGCGGAAGCATCGGGCGGGTAGCACGTGGCGATCGGACGATCGCCCATGTTAGCAAGCGGTGCCTGTCAGCACGCTGACATGGGTTCGGCACGAGCGCGGTGCAACTCGCAACCGATTCGGCGCGTACGAGCGCACCGCACGCTATGCGCGCACCACCGTCACACCCGCGGCCTCGATCGGCTTCGTCAGCGCGGTGTCGGTTTCCTTCTCGACGACGATCGCCTGCGCCAGCGTGAGGTCGCCGATCACGAACTGCGACGCCGCGCGCAGTTTCGACTGCGACGCGAGCACGACCGTCTCGGCCGCGCGTTCGGCCAGCGCGCGCTTGATCGCCGCTTCCTCGAAATCGCCGGTGCTCAGGCCGGCTACCGGATGCACGCCCGTGACGCCCATGAAATACAGATCCGCGCGAATGCGCGCGATGCCTTCCATCGCCGCCGCGCCAACCGCGACGATCGAGTGCTTGTAGAGCCGCCCGCCGATCAGGATCACGTCGATCGACGGATGCGCGGCCAGCGCGACCGCGACGCTCGGGCTGTGCGTAACGATCGTCGCGCGCAGGTCGGCCGGCAACTGGCTGACGAGCAGCGCGGAGGTCGTGCCGCCGTCGACGATCGCCACCTGCCCGGGCGCGATCATCTGCGCGGCCCGCCGTGCGATGCGCCGCTTCTCCGTGGTTTCGAGCGCCTCGCGCTGCGCGAACGGCGCGACGGCCGGCGACGCCGGCAGCGCACCGCCATGCACGCGCTGCAGCAGCCCTTCGGCCGCGAGTTCGCGCAGGTCGCGGCGCACCGTGTCTTCGGACACGCCGAATTGCACGCTCAGCTCGGCGGCCAGTACCTGGCCATCGCGCGCGAGCGCATCGAGGATCGCCTTCTTGCGTTGGGTCGTCAGCATCGCGTTTGCACGAAAATTCTTGAAATTGCACGAATCTGCACGTTACCATGGGCGCCGTCCTTTGTCGAACCGGAGGCTGCAATGGCTGGACTGGCTGCAACGCGGGAGCGGGTGCGCATCGTCGATACGACGGTGCTGTCCGACGACTGGTATGTGCTGCGGAAGGTGACGTTCGATTTCCTGCGCCGCGACGGAACGTGGCAGCGCCTGAGCCGGGAGACCTACGATCGCGGCAACGGCGCGACGATCCTGCTGCGTCATGCCGAGACGGGCGACGTGCTGCTGACGCGGCAGTTCCGGATGCCGGCGTTCGTGAGCGGGCACGACGGCATGCTGCTCGAAGCGGCCGCCGGGCTGCTCGACGACGACACGCCCGAAGCGCGCATTCGCGCGGAGGCCGAGGAGGAAACCGGCTATCGCGTGCGCGGCGTGCGCAAGGTGTTCGAGGCGTTCATGAGCCCGGGTTCCGTGACGGAGAAGCTGCATTTCTTCGTCGGCGAATACGATGCGTCGCTGCGCACGGGCGCGGGCGGCGGCGTCGCGGAAGAGGGCGAGGATCTGGAGGTCGTCGAGATGCCGCTGCAGGCGGCGCTGGACGCGGTCGAGCGCGGCGAGATCGTCGATGCGAAGACGATCATGCTCCTGCAATACGTCGCGCTGCGGGAAACCGCGGGCGTGCGCGCCGCATGACGCCGCGGCTCGTGCTGGTCGCCGGCCCGTATCGCAGCGGCACGGACGGCGACCGCGCGCGCATCGCCGCGAACCTGCACCGGCTGGAAGCGGCGGCGCTCGCCGTGTATCGCCGCGGGCACGTGCCGATGATCGGCGAATGGGTATCGTTGCCGCTCGCGGCCGCGGCCGGGTCGACACAGGTCGGCGACGCGATCGGCGAAACGTTCCTGTATCCGGCCGCGCACCGGTTGCTGCGGCGTTGCGATGCGGTGCTGCGTATCGACGGCGCGTCGCGCGGGGCGGATGCGGACGTCGCGCTTGCGCGGCAACTCGGTAAGCCGGTCTATTTCGCGGTCGACGAGATTCCGGTTGCGCAGGACGAATCGGCTCACTGAGCAAGCGTGGGCGCCGGTGCGGCGCGTGCGGACGGCGCGCATGCGCATCGCCGAGCCGCACACGCGCAGCGCCACGCGGTTGCGTTGTCGATGCGGCGCGACGTCCGAACCGGCGTATGATCGCGACGCCACTCGCGCAACGTTCGACGCCTCCGCTTTTCCATCATGCCGCTTTCCGATTCCGCTGATCCCGCCGACTGCGCCGCCGCGCCGCTTCCCGCCGATCTCGTCGCGTCCGCCGTCGACGCCCTCGCGCGCGCCGACGCATTGCTCGTCACGGCCGGCGCGGGCATCGGCGTCGATTCCGGGCTGCCCGATTTTCGCGGCACGGACGGTTTCTGGCGCGCGTATCCGGCGCTGCGCCGCGAGCGTTTCGAATTTCACGAGATCGCGTCGCCGCACGCGTTTCGTGCACGTGCGGCGCTCGCATGGGGCTTCTACGGGCACCGTCTCGCGCTTTACCGCGCGACCACGCCGCATGCGGGCTTCGCGATCCTGCGCCGCTGGATCGACGCGATGCCGAACGGCGGTTTCGTGCTGACGAGCAACGTCGACGGCCAGTTCCAGAAGGCCGGCTTCGATCCTGAGCGCATCGTCGAAATCCACGGTTCGATTCATGCGATGCAGTGCCTGCGCCCGTGCACGGACGACACGTGGGACGCGGCGCCGTTCGTGCCGGAGGTCGACGAAGCGACGTGCCGCCTCGTGGGCGACATGCCGCGCTGCCCGCACTGCGGCGGTCTCGCGCGGCCGAACATCCTGATGTTCGGCGACACCGGCTGGCTCGGTGCGCGCTACGACGCGCAGGAACGCGCCCTGGACGACTGGATCGCGCGGGCCGGGCGCGTCGCCGTGGTGGAGATCGGCGCGGGCACCGCGATTCCGACCGTGCGCCTGCTGAGCGAACGGCTCGGCGCCGACGTGATCCGCATCAATGCGCGCGAAGCGCATGCGCGCCGGGCGGACGTGATCGGGCTGAAGGGCGGAGCGCTGGCGACGCTGAACGCGCTCGACGCGGCCCGGCAGCGCGCATGAACGTGCCGGCGGGCTGGCACACGGCCTGCGCGGTGCCGGCCGCCGTCGTTGCAGCGGCTCGCCGAATCCGCATACAGTTCAGCTAGCGCCGCGCGTCTGCGCGCCGCCCGGGTAACCGGGAGACGGCGGCTGCGCCGCGCTGTGTCATCGACCGGGGGTGCCCTTGTTCTATTCGATCGTCGCGATCTTCGTCGGCGCCGGCCTCGGCGCGTTGCTGCGCTGGTTCCTGAGCCTCGCGCTCAACGCATTCTTTCCCGCGGTGCCGCTCGGCACGCTCGCGTCGAACCTGCTCGGCGGCTACGTGATCGGCATGGCCGCCGTCGTGTTCACCGTTCGCGTCGGGTTGCCGCCCGAGTGGCGGCTGTTCGTGATCACGGGCTTTCTCGGCGGCCTCACGACGTTCTCGACCTATTCGGTCGAAGTGATGACGCACGCGCTCGAGGGCGAATTCGGATGGGCGTTGGCGGTGGCTGTCCTACACTTGACTGGATCGTTCGCGCTGACGGCGCTCGGCATGTGGACCGCGCGTGCGTGGCTCGCGGCGGCCTGAGCGGGCTGCCATCGGAGGGTGCGATGGACCGGGTCTTTTTGCGCTTCTACGTGCACGAGCAGCACCGGCTGCACTGGAAGCCGCTGTGGGAATGGCTGCTGGAAGAGGCGAACCGGATGGGCGTCGCGGGCGGTTCCGCGTTTCGCGCGATGGCCGGTTTCGGCCAGCATCGCGTGCTGCACGAGGATCGCTTTTTCGAACTGCAGGGTTCGCTCGCGATCGAGGTCGAATTCATCGTCACCGAGGACGAGGCGCGGCGGCTGCTCGAGCGGCTGTCGCACGAGAAAGTGCGTGTGTGCTACGCGATGATGCCCGCGCAGTTCGGCGTGATCGACACGCTTGGCGCACCGCCGGCGCAGGGGCCGGCGGCGTAGATGTCGCGCCGGATCAGATGCCGAACATCGTCAGCGACACGGCGGCGCGCGTGACGATCATCAGCAGCACCTGCACGATCACGAACAGCAGGATCGGCGACAGGTCGATGCCGCCGAGGTTCGGGATCACGCGGCGCAGCGGGTTCAGGAACGGCGCGGTGAGCTGGTAGAGTATCGGCATCGCCGGCGAGCGCGGGTTGAGCCACGACAGCAGCGCCATCAGGATCGTCATCCAGATCACGAGATTGAGCGCCCACTTCACGACGGTGAGCAGCGCGACCACGACGAGCGTCGCGATCACGGCGGCCGGATCGAAGCCGGCCATCACGACCATCAGCACGACATAGACGAGCGCGGTGAGCAGCGCCGCGACGACGCTGGCCCAGTCGATGCCGCGTACGCCCGCGATCACGCGGCGCAACGGCAGCACGAGCCAGTTGGTCGCCTGCAGCACGGCTTGCGTGACGGGGTTGTACGGCGGCACGCGGACGGCCTGCATCCAGACGCGCAGAATCAGCGCGGCGCCGAATAGCGTGAAGACGGTATTGAGCAGAAAACGGGCGATCTCGCCGAACATCGTTGGCATCCTTTTTATACAGTCAGTAGCGTGCGGCCGCCAACGCCGGTTGGCGGCGCATCGGCCGACACCTTATCACGCCTCGTCTCGCGACGGGGAGGGGTGTATGGCCGCGCGCGCGAGGGAGGTTTCGACGGCTTCGGCCAGCGCCGGCAGCGACGCCGGCGGCGCCGCGCGTTTTGCCGCCAGCGCGACCGCGCGGCGCGTCAGCAGCGCGTACAGCATCGCGTGATCGCCGCCGCGCGCGTCGAGCAGCGCGAGCTGACGCTCGACGATGCCCGTGTCGCCGCGCGACACCGGGCCCGACAGCGCATTCGCGAGCCCCTTGTCGCGCGCGGTCTCGATCGTGCCGGCGAGCATCGGCAACAGCGCGCGTAGCGCGGCGTCCTCGTCGAAACCGAGGCCGCGCCACAGTTCGACCGCTTCCGACAGCCCGCACAGCGCGAAGCTCGCCGCGTAGTGGGCAGCCGCGTGATACAGCATCCGGCCGCCGGCCGGAATCGACAGCGGATGGCAGCCGAGTGCGGCGGCAAGTCGCAGCAGCGTCGCGTGCAGCGCACCGTCCGCTTCGATCGTGACCGAGCAGCCGTCGATGCGCGCGAGGTCGGCGTCGGTGCCGCCGAACAGATAGAGCGGATGGAAGCCGCCGGTGGCCGCGCCTTGCTGCTTCGCCGGATCGAGCAGCGCGACCGCCGATGCGCCGCTGCAATGGACGACCGCCTGGCCGGCGGCGCGCGATGCGTCGAAACGCAGTGCCGCGGCGCTCGATGCGAGATGATCGTCGGGCGTCGTCACGAAGATCAGGTCGGCGGCATCGACCACCTGCTGCGGGGTATCGACCGCGCGACAGCCGTCGATGCGCGCGGCAAGGTCGGCGGCCGACGCAGGCGTGCGGCTTGCGATCGCGACGACGGGGAAGCCTGCCCGGGCGAAACGCTGCGCGATACAGCGCGCGAGGCGACCGGCGCCGATGAAGCCGAGGCGGGGTGTGTCGGGAAGCGGCATGGCAGTCGATGTAAGCGAAAACGAAGCAACCGCCAGTATCGCAGGAATGACGGCGGTGTCGGGGAAGGCGCAGGGGCGGATGCACGTATGAATTACCGGTATACGGTGCGATTTGTGTACGCGTCGAAGTTCGGCATTGCAGGCGGCTCATGAGGGAGTATCCGACCCCAAACACCGTGCCCCGCATCCCGCTTGAAATGTCGGCATCTTGTCTCAAATTTGTAATCGTTCATTACGCAAGCGTGCCCGCCGCGCGCGGCCGATTCGGTAAGGCTGACCGGCCATTTTGTTGCGACCCGACTCAGCGGACGGAATCGCGCGACCTGCGAGGCTCGCCGCTCCCGCCGGGCGCCGCGCCGCACGGCGGTCTCGGCCCCGTGCAATTGCAATTTGCAACAAATGGACGATACGCGCGGGGCGGGTTTTCGCTACATTGCTTCCATGCGACGTGCATGCCCGCCGTTGCCGACAGGAGCGCCTAAAATCCCGCTCCAGCAGGAGAATCGAAGTGAAAAAGCTCATTCCGTTCATCGCCGCCGCCGCACTGGGCCTGGGTGCCGCAAGCGCCGCGCAGGCCCACGTGTCGATCGGGGTCGGCATCGGCATCCCGGTCGCACCCGCGTATCCCGTCTATGCACCGCCGCCGCCCGTGTACTACGCGCCGCCGCCTCCGCCCGTGTATTACGCACCGGCGCCCGCCTACTATGCGCCGCCGCCCGCGGTGGTCGTGGGCGGCTACTACGGTCGCCCGTACTGGCGCCATGGTTACGGCGGCTGGGGCCATCACGGTTACTGGCGTCGCTGATTCGTCCCGCGCGGCCTGACCGCGCGCGGCAAAACGGCGCTACGTCCCGCGAGGGGCGCTGCGCCGTTTTTTCATTGAGGCTCACAGGTGGCGCCGTGACGCGCGCGGCAGCGCGACCGCGATTAGGCCGCGTGCACGATCAGGTCGCGGTAGCCGCCGACGATCACGCTGTACGAGAAGTACGCGAACAGCAGCGCCGACGCGACGTGGCACGCGCGCATCAGCCCGGTGCCCGCGCGCTTGCGGCCCTGGCTCGCGAGCGTGCACATGAAGAGCGTCCACGCGAGGCCGCCGAGGAAGAAGCCCGACAGGAACACCGACGCGGTGGCCGGCGTGGTCGCACCGGCTTTCGCGATCAGCGCGCCGCCGACCGCCGCGAACCACAGGATCGCGCTCGGCGACGACATCGCGAGCAACATTCCGCGCAGAAAGCTGCGTCGTGCACTCGCGCGCGGCAGCGGTGCATCGTCCGCGTCGTCGTCGGCCGTCTTCGCGGGCGTCAGCGCTTCGCGCGCCATCTTCCACGTGAGGAACAGCAGCACCGCGCCGCCGCCGATCCACACGATCCAGCGCACGGGTTCGAACTGCAGCAGCACGGCCATCCCCGCGAGCGCGAGCGCCGCGTAGACGAGATCGCCGACGCACGACCCGACGCCGAGCCAGAAGCCCGGCCGGAAGCCGTGCGACAGCGTGAGCGACAGCATCGCGACGTTCACGAGGCCGATGTCGAGACACAACGACAGCGACAGAAAGAATCCGTCGGACAGCATGGAGGCGGGCGGAAAGCTCATCTTCTGGGTGCGTGCGGCGATTGCGATGCGTGGGCCGGCGCGCGCCGGCCGCGTGGCGTCAGAGGCCGATCTCCTGCCACAGCCGGTCGACGCGCGCCTTCACGGCCGCATCCATCTCGATCGGGCGGCCCCATTCGCGGCTCGTTTCGCCGGGCCACTTGTTGGTCGCGTCGAGCCCCATCTTCGAGCCGAGCCCGGCCACCGGCGACGCGAAGTCGAGATAATCGATCGGCGTGCTGTCGACCATCACCGTGTCGCGCACGGGGTCGACGCGCGTCGTGATCGCCCAGATCACTTCCTTCCAATCGCGGATGTTCACGTCCTCGTCGACGACCACGATGAACTTCGTATACATGAACTGCCGCAGGAAGCTCCATACGCCGAACATCACGCGCTTCGCATGGCCCGCGTAGCTCTTCTTCATCTGGACGATGGCCATCCGGTAGCTGCAGCCTTCCGGCGGCAGGTAGAAGTCGGTGATTTCCGTGAACTGCTTCTGCAGCAGCGGCACGAACACCTCGTTCAGCGCGACGCCGAGCACCGCGGGCTCGTCGGGCGGCTTGCCCGTGTAGGTCGAGTGGTAGATCGCGTCGCGGCGCATCGTGATGCGCTCGACGGTGAACACCGGAAACCACTCCTGCTCGTTGTAATAGCCGGTATGGTCGCCGTACGGCCCTTCGAGCGCGTGCTCGTATGCGGCCGCCGCATGGCCGGCCGGGCGCGGCGGCGCGCCGGCCGGAGCGGGGCCGGGCGCGCCTTCCTGCGGATGAATGAAGCCTTCGAGCACGATCTCCGCGCGCGCGGGCACCTGCAGCGTGTCGACGCCGGGCGTCAGGCACTTCGCGAGTTCCGTGCGGCTGCCGCGCAGCAGGCCGGCGAACTGATACTCAGACAGCGAATCGGGCACGGGCGTCACCGCGCCGAGCGTGGTGGCCGGATCGGCGCCGAGCACGACCGCGACCGGATACGGCTTGCCCGGGTTCTGCAGCGCGAATTCGCGGAAGTCGAGCGCGCCGCCGCGATGCGCGAGCCAGCGCATGATCAGCTTGTTGCGGCCGATCAACTGCTGACGGTAAATGCCGAGGTTCTGGCGTGACTTGTTCGGCCCGCGCGTGACCGTCAGGCCCCACGTGACGAGCGGCCCCGCATCGCCGGGCCAGCAGGTCTGGATCGGCAGCTGGTTCAGGTCGACGTCGGCGCCTTCCCACACGATCTCCTGGCACGGCGGGGACGACACCGACTTCGGCGCCATGTCCCACACGGCCTTCGCGAGCGACAGCAGCTTGCCGGCATCCTTCAGGCTCTTCGGCGGATCGGGTTCCTTCAGCGCGGACAGCAGGCGTCCGAGATCGCGCAGCGAGCCGAGCGCGGCATCGTCGCCCGCATCGACGCCCATCCCGAGCGCGACGCGGCGCGGCGTGCCGAACAGGTTGCCGAGCACCGGAAACGCATGGCCGGGCGGCGCGTTGAACAGCAGCGCGGGGCCGCCGGCGCGCAGCACGCGGTCGCACAGCTCGGTCATTTCGAGCACGGGCGACACGGGCTGCGTGACGCGCCGCAGTTCGCCGAGCGCCTCGAGGCGCTGAATGAAATCGCGTAAGTCTTTGTATTTCATGAAGAAGGTCCGGGCCACCCGCGTGAACGGGCAGCGATGGGCGGGGCCGCGGCCGGCTGCGACCCCGAATCGACCGACGATTTTACCCCGGGCAGCCGCGCCGCCGCCCCGGCGGAGAAAAACTCGATCGCGCGCAAACCCCTTACGGCACGGGGATTGCGTTCTGAAGAGGGCTTTTAAATTACTTTTTGTTATGAATTTGAGTTTTTATAGTGTTGACGATCTATAAAACCCTGCTAGAATCCGCTCACATTGGTTGCAGGGTAAAAGGCTTCGAGCCGCCAATCACCGATCTTTGACGCAGCGCGTCACCGTCCGCCGAATCCTGCACGGCGTTTTCGACGGCTTATGTCGTAGTCCCAGCCAGCGCCACGAGACGCTGGTTTTTTGCGTGGGTGCCACCGCGTATGCCCGCCTCGCCCAATGTGCGAAGGCGCCGGCCTTCTTACACCGTGGCCTCGAACGGTACTTATACCGTTTCCCCGATGCTTGCGCGTCCCAACCAAGGCGTGCGGCGTCGTGATTCCGCGGCGCGTTTTCTGTCTCGCCATCGAGCTGAGCGAGCCGCACGAGTCATGTTCATGGGAGATGATCTGAATGAACGCTTGGTTATCGTGGCGTCCCACTGAGCAGCATGCGCAAATCGTGCGCAACTTGCTGCGTCGCGGGACGCGTGTCAGTCACCATCTATTCAGCGTTGTCGGCTGTTTCGCTGTCGCGGTTGCGCTTGCACTGTGGCTGCTGCCAACCGTCCGCGGCACGCTCGCCGCGAAGCTGATGCCGGTCGTGTCCGCGGCCGTACAGGCCGGTCCGGCCCGTCTGCTGTCCGGCCATCCGCTGCCGAACTTCGCGCCTGCCGGCGCGCAGCCGCAGCAGGAAGACGCGCCCGAAGCCGATGCGCTTGCGGTCGGCCTCGATGTCGCACCGGAAACCGCCGCTCAGGGCGCTCAAGGCGCCCAGGGCGATGCGTCCGACGCGGCCCGCAACGGCCCGTCGCCCGTCGCACTGGCCAAGCTGATTCCGATTCAGCGCGTGGCGGCCGATGCCCGTGACGATCGCGCGCTCGCGTCGAACCGCGAACAGGCGCTCGTCGCCACCTATCTGTCGCGCCGTTACCGCGTCGCGCAGGAGCCGCTCGGCCAGCTCGTCAAGGCCGCGTTCCAGACCGGGCGCGACGTCGGCCTCGATCCGCTGCTGCTGCTGTCCGTGATGGCGATCGAATCGGGCTTCAACCCGTACGCCGAAAGCGGCGTCGGTGCGAAGGGGCTGATGCAGGTCATGTCGAAGATTCATTCCGACAAGTTCGAGTATTTCGGTGGCACCGACACCGCGCTGCAACCGCTCGCGAACCTGCAGGTCGGTGCACTGGTGCTGAAGGACTGCATCGCGCGCGGCGGTTCGCTCGCGAGCGGCCTGCGCCTGTACAACGGCTCGACGAACCCCGACGACAACGGCTACGGCTCGAAGGTGATGGCCGAGCGCGGCCGCCTGCGCGACGTCGCGCGCGGCCGCAGCGTGCCGGTCAATGCGCCGCAGGCGCCGGCGCAGCCCGCGAAGCCGATCGTTACCGCCGCTGCCGTGACGGCCGCGGCAGGCGGCGCGAAGCGCGTGCATGCGACGCTCGACGGTGCGCAGCCGCTGACCGCGAAGGCCGCTGCCGCGTCGAAGGGGCCGCCGCAGCAGGACGACGCGAGCGTCGACACCGTCAAGCAGGCCCACGGCGATCATTCGGAGCTCGGCGCGTAACGCCACGCGAGCAACCGCCGCGGACCGAAACGAAAAAGCACCCGAGCGGGTAATGCCGTTCAGTTAAGAACTGAACGGCATTTTTGTTTTGGGTGTTGTAAACGGTGATGGAGGCTGTTAACCTGCGTCGCCATGCTTGATGACACCCTGAATTTTCTCGCTGAAGAACAGGAGACG
>NZ_JAUJPV010000050.1:0-4021 GCF_030481585.1 Burkholderia sp. AU45388
CCGAGCGGCCTCATAGTTCACTCGGCTATCTGACGCCGGTGCAGTTCGCTCGGGCGCACGATGCAAAGCAGCAGTTTTTAACCTCGGACTCTAACTGCAGTTCGGACTAAAACCGGGGGCAGGTCACACTACTACAACCACGAACGCATCAAGCTCAAGTTGAAAGGGCTGAGTCCCGTGCAATACAGGACTCAGCCCTTGGGCGTCCAGCCTTCAACTGTCCAACTTCGTGGGGTCAGTTCATTGCGGCCCCTTCGTACTTGAGCAAAATGCTCGACGTTGCGCCGCCGTTTAAGTGCGGTTCTGCACCGCCATCAACAGGACGATATGGGCCGAGCAGCCGCAGACTGTACGGGATCGCCAACTCTTGTGCCCAGTAGTTCGGGACAAGGCAGCATTACTTCTGGCTTTCAAAATACCTCTTATCGAAAGATGATGTAAAGAATAAATTTTTGATTATCAATCATGTTTCTTTGTCAATGATAATTGACAAAATTAATTGCTGCATTAAAACAATTTACTTCGTAAATGTCAGGATTTCTTATCATAGGTCTCGATGCGCGCAACCGCAGTTCTCCGAGGCAACACCGCGGCGCACCATGCAGAAAATCCACCAAAATACTAAGTCGTGGGGTGCAGATTGAAGATTGGCTACGCACGAGTATCCACCGATGAGCAATGTCTCGATATGCAATTGACCGCCCTGCGGCAAGCAGGATGTGACGAGATTCGGACGGATCATGGATTCTCTGGGTTGAGGCACGATCGCCCTGGACTAACCCAATTGCTTGAGACGCTGACAAGCGGTGACACGCTGGTTGTGTGGCGGTTAGACAGGCTCGGGCGCTCATTGAGTCATTTGGTATACTTGATCAATGACTTTCGATTGAGAAATATTAATTTTACGTCATTAAATGAAAGAATAGATACCGAAACTCCATCCGGAATGTTCATGTTTCATATGATCGCCGCACTCGCAGAGTATGAAAGAACCTTGATTAGCGAGCGTACGCGCGCAGGTGTTGCCGCAGCACGGGATCGGGGGAAAATACTTGGGCGGCCAAGGAGTCTGAGCCCGGCACAGCTTCAAGCGGCAAAATCCATGCTAGCCGATATGACTACCGTTGAGATTGCACGCCAGTTCGGAGTTCATCACCGAACTTTGCGAAAACGGCTACTGGAGTTATAACTACCAATTTTTCGAGACCTTGTATTCTGATGAACCTTACGACTGCCGATTTCGAATTGGGCTAGCCTCAGTTCCACGATGAATTCTTGAACCTACGTTGGTTCGAGATGTTGAGCGAAGCCAAAACGATCGTCGAGGCTTGGCGCCTGGATTGCAGAAACGAGAGTCGACCTCGCTTTGCTTACAAATATCATATTTGAAATTTATCTGCTGGACCTTATGTTGTATATGGAGTATTCAATTAAACACTGAATTGCATCACTTAATTTTTCAGACTGAGTATGCACGCGCACCTCCACGTCGCCTAACTCAGGTAACCCTTGCTCTTTCCCTAATTTAATAATTCCATCAGGGATTGTGCTGGCAGCGAGTACCGTAACTCCTAGGCCGGCACGCACTGCTGCGATAATTCCGGTGTAGCTGGAGCTGACAAATGAAAGTCGCCAATTAATAGATGTGTGTTGCAAGGCTTGAACGATTCTACTTCGATAGATGCATGGTGGGGGGGCGACCACTAAGGGCAACGGGTGAAAATTGCGATCTTGGCTCTCAACCCCTCCAATCCAAACTAAAGGTTCAGTAACTATTTTTATCCCAGATTGAGTGGCCTCTTCGTGCAAAGCGATGGCAATGTCGAGCTGCCCTTTTTTTTGGCGAGACAATAGATTTTTGCTTAAATCGCACACCACCTCAAGTGCAACGTTGGGGTAATCTTTCGAGAATTTTCCAAGAATTGCTGAAAGCAGTGCCGCATTGTATTCGTGTGGTGCCCCTAATCGTATGGACCCTGTAACATCCGATGGCCGCAGTCTGACGACCGCTTCGTCATTAAGAGAGAGTATCCTCGTTGCATAATGTAAGAGGGTTGCGCCGTCATCTGTAAGCCTTAGGCGATGCGCGCCGCGAACAAAAAGCTCCACGTTAAGCAATGACTCTAATCGCTGAATTTGTAGGCTGACAGCCGATTGGGATCGCCCGATGGCGTCTCCTGCTCGGGTAAAGTTTCCGAGATCAGCGGCCTTGACGAAGGTGCGAAGTAGTTCTGTAGGAATGTTGGTCATAGAGCATTATGTATGGAGAGTTATCAATGGTTAAAAAATATCTGGTTTACGGGTTAAATGCGATTTAATGGATGCCGAACGCAGTAACCGAAGACGCATCACGGGAATCTCATCATATTGATAATTTACTTTGTTGCGAGCGCATAAACCATATGGGCGCAGTGAACATGAACATAAGCTACGACAGATTACCGTATTGTTGTGCTGTCCTTGGCCGGCGGGAGCATCCCTTAGATTTTCCGTAGCTATTTTGGGGTTTATCTGAAGCTATTGTGTAAGCGACCGGACAACCCGTCTTGAAGTTTGCTGGAGCTCTTGGGAGTATCGTATCCACCTAACGAACAAGCGGACGCGTGAACACTATCGTCGAAGAAAGAATGCCTTCCGAACACCGCCGGCGGCGACGCTACAACGAGGAGTTCAAGGCCAGAGTTGTAGCTGCCTGCCACGGTACCGGAGTATCGGTCGCAGCAGTAGCGCTGGAACACAGGGCTCAACGCGAACCGGCTGCGACACCGGATCGATCAAGCAGAAAGCAGACTTCCGAAGGGCTTGCCCAGCCATCCGGAAGATTTGCAACCGACAGATGCACTGGCATTTGTGCCGATTCCACTGGAAGTCCGGAACACGCATTCGGCAGAGATTCGAATCGAAGTGCGTCGGGAAGATCAGACGATCACCGTAAGCTGGCCGATATCGGAGGCAGCCCAGTATGCAGCCTAACTGCGCGAGCGGCTGTGTGAGCCCTCGATGCGTTCGCGACAGTGCGGTCCCAATCCATCGGCTGTCGCGCTGCGCTCGAAACGATTGCGCCACTTACAGCGAAAATAATGTATCTATTTATGAAACAGTCATCAATTTTGTTTATTATTTTAAATATTAAGCTGATCAAAGTCGCAATCACCTTGATCGCATTTAACTCGATCGCCAACTTGGCGGAAAGGTCGCTAATCGGGAAGATTATTTTTGAGGTTGAAATTCCGGGCTCGCGCTCGTAATACTTTCGGGTTATTGCAATTGCAAGGAGGTGATATGTGATGCGGGAGGGCTCTTTGTTGCTCTTCATTTGATAATTTATCTTTCGGAATGTATTTATTGAGGCTTATTTTTTGTAAGCTCCATCTTTATTTAGGGATGGATTTGAAATGTGTTGCACATTTTAGGGGTGTCGAATTAATATTTCGACATGCTAAATGGGTGGTTGGAGAGTTCCGCATTCAAGATTTGGATGGTGACGCCATAGCTGCCAAGGGAAATGTCGAGAGGGTTTAGTGCGCAGATAGTAAGAAGGTCGTTAATGGAGAGATCGCTTGCAAAGCGCCGGCAAGCCGCCGTTTCGGTAGCGCGACATTGAGCGCAAGGTTGGCAACATGGGGCTGAGCGCTTTCTCAGGATTATCACTCTGCTATTTATTTGACCGTGGTTGTGCTTGTGCGGGTGCACATGTGTCTGGTTCAGGTGCGGGAGAGAGCCATGCAAGTCGAGAAAAAAGTAGTGACGCTGCCAAATGAACTTAAGGTATATGTAGAACACCATATCGTCGATACTTCATTCGACACGGCGATGCTCGTCAACGGCGCGCTCGCGACGACCGCGTCGTTCGGCCAGACCGTCCAGTATCTCGGCGAGCGGATGAACACGATTTGCTTCGACCTGCCGTATGCGGGGCAGTCGCGCCAGCACAACCCCGGCTGCTTCATCCTGACCAAGGACGACGAGGCCGCGATCCTTCAGTACCTCGTCGAGCGCTTTGCGCCGGCGTTCCTCGTGT
>NZ_JAUJPV010000051.1:0-3803 GCF_030481585.1 Burkholderia sp. AU45388
TGTTCGTGCGCGCCCGGATCGAGGAAGGCGTGAACGAGAACGCATTCCTGGTGCCGCAGATCGGCGTCACGCACGACCAGAAGGGGCAGGCGATCGCGATGGTGGTGAACGCCAGCAACAAGGTCGAGCCGCGTCCGCTGAAGACTAGCGGGATGCAAGGCCAGAACTGGATCGTCGAAGGCGGTCTGCAAGCGGGCGATCACGTGATCGTGCAAGGCGTCGACAAGGTCCGCCCGGGTGCGACCGTGAAGTCGGTTCCCGCGCAGCTCGCCCCGGCGGCCGATGCCGCCTCGGGCGCCGCTGCCCCCGCCGCGCCGGCCGCCGCCGGGTCCGGCGCCGCTGCCGCATCCGGTGCCGCCGCATCGGGCGCCGCGCCGGCGAGTGCTGCCGCTGCCTCGAGCGCGAAATAACAGGGAGCCTGCTTCATGGCAAAGTTTTTTATCGATCGCCCGATCTTCGCGTGGGTGATCGCCATCATCCTGATGCTGGCCGGGGTTGCGGCGATCTTCACGCTGCCGATCTCGCAGTATCCGACGATCGCGCCGCCATCGATCCAGATCACCGCGAACTACCCGGGCGCTTCCGCGAAGACGGTGGAAGACACGGTGACGCAGGTGATCGAGCAGCAGATGAGCGGTCTCGACAACTTCCTGTACATGTCGTCGACGAGTGACGACTCGGGCAACGCGACGATCACGCTGACCTTCGCGCCGGGCACCAACGCCGACATCGCGCAGGTCCAGGTGCAGAACAAGCTGTCGCTCGCGACGCCGGTTCTGCCGCAGGTCGTGCAGCAGCTCGGTCTGTCGGTCACGAAGTCGAGCAGCAGCTTCCTGCTGGTGCTCGCCTTCAACTCCGAAGACGGCAGCATGAACAAGTACGACCTCGCGAACTTCGTGGCGTCGCACGTGAAGGATCCGATCAGCCGGCTGAACGGCGTCGGTACCGTCACGCTGTTCGGCTCGCAGTACGCGATGCGGATCTGGCTCGACCCGAACCGCCTGACCAACTACGGCCTCACGCCGGTCGACGTCAGCTCGGCGATCACCGCGCAGAACGTGCAGATCGCGGGCGGCCAGATCGGCGGCACGCCGGCGAAGCCGGGCACCGTGCTGCAGGCGACGATCACCGAATCGACGCTGCTGCAGACGCCCGAGCAGTTCGGCAACATCCTGCTGAAGGTCAACCAGGACGGCTCGCAGGTTCGCCTGAAGGACGTCGCGCAGATCGGCCTCGGCGGCGAAAACTACAACTTCGACACGAAGTACAACGGTCAGCCGACCGCGGCACTCGGTATCCAGCTCGCGACCAACGCGAACGCGCTCGCGACCGCGAAGGCCGTGCGCGCGAAGATCGACGAGCTCGCACCATTCTTCCCGCACGGCCTCGTCGTGAAGTATCCGTACGACACGACGCCGTTCGTGAAGCTGTCGATCGAGGAAGTGGTCAAGACGCTGCTCGAAGGTATCGTGCTCGTGTTCCTCGTGATGTACCTGTTCCTGCAGAACCTGCGGGCGACGATCATCCCGACGATCGCGGTGCCGGTCGTGCTGCTCGGTACGTTCGCGATCATGTCGATGGTCGGCTTCTCGATCAACACGCTGTCGATGTTCGGGCTCGTGCTCGCGATCGGCCTGCTGGTCGACGATGCGATCGTGGTGGTCGAGAACGTCGAGCGCGTGATGGCGGAGGAGGGGCTGTCGCCGAAGGAGGCGACCCGCAAGGCGATGGGCCAGATCACCGGCGCGCTCGTCGGCGTGGCGCTCGTGCTGTCGGCGGTGTTCGTGCCGGTCGCATTCTCCGGCGGCTCGGTCGGCGCGATCTATCGTCAGTTCTCGCTGACGATCGTGTCGGCGATGGTGCTGTCGGTGCTCGTCGCGTTGATTCTGACGCCGGCATTGTGCGCGACGATCCTCAAGCCGATCCCGCAGGGGCATCACGAAGAGAAGAAGGGCTTCTTCGGCTGGTTCAACCGCACGTTCAACACCAGCCGCGACAAGTACCACGTTGGCGTGCACCACGTGATCAAGCGCTCGGGCCGCTGGCTCATCATCTATCTGGTCGTGATCGTCGCGGTCGGGCTGCTGTTCGTGCGCCTGCCGAAGTCGTTCCTGCCCGATGAAGACCAGGGCCTGATGTTCGTGATCGTGCAGACGCCGTCGGGTTCGACGCAGGAAACGACCGCGAAGACGCTCGCGAACATTTCCGACTACCTGCTGAAGGACGAGAAGGACATCGTCGAATCGGCGTTCACGGTCAACGGCTTCAGCTTCGCGGGCCGCGGCCAGAACTCCGGTCTCGTGTTCGTGCGCCTGAAGGATTACTCGCAGCGTCAGCATGCGAACCAGAAGGTACAGGCGCTGATCGGCCGGATGTTCGGGCGTTACGGGAGCTACAAGGACGCGCTCGTGATCCCGTTCAACCCGCCGTCGATTCCCGAACTCGGTACGGCTGCCGGCTTCGACTTCGAGCTGACGGACAACGCCGGTCTCGGCCACGACGCGCTGATGGCCGCGCGTAACCAACTGCTCGGCATGGCTTCGAAGGATCCGACGCTGCAGGGTGTCCGTCCGAACGGCCTGAACGATACGCCGCAGTACAAGGTCGACATCGACCGCGAGAAGGCGAATGCGCTGGGCGTGACGGCGGATGCGATCGACCAGACGTTCTCGATCGCGTGGGCGTCGAAGTACGTGAACAACTTCCTCGATACCGACGGCCGGATCAAGAAAGTCTACGTGCAGGCCGACGCGCCGTTCCGCATGACGCCGGAAGACATGAACATCTGGTACGTGCGCAACGGGTCGGGCGGGATGGTGCCGTTCAGCGCGTTCGCAACCGGTCACTGGACGTACGGTTCGCCGAAGCTCGAGCGTTACAACGGTGTGTCGGCGATGGAAATCCAGGGTCAGGCCGCACCGGGCAAGTCGACCGGTCAGGCAATGGCCGCGATGGAAACGCTCGCGAAGAAGCTGCCGGTCGGTATCGGCTATTCGTGGACGGGCCTGTCGTTCCAGGAAATCCAGTCCGGTTCGCAGGCGCCGATCCTGTACGCGATCTCGATCCTCGTCGTGTTCCTGTGTCTGGCGGCGCTGTATGAAAGCTGGTCGATTCCGTTCTCGGTGATCATGGTCGTGCCGCTCGGCGTGATCGGTGCACTGCTCGCGGCCACGATGCGCGGCCTCGAGAACGACGTGTTCTTCCAGGTCGGCCTGCTGACTACCGTGGGCTTGTCCGCGAAGAACGCGATTCTGATCGTCGAGTTCGCGCGGGAACTGCAGCAGACGGAGAAGATGGGGCCGATCGAGGCCGCGCTGGAAGCGGCGCGCCTGCGGCTGCGTCCGATCCTGATGACGTCGCTCGCGTTCATTCTCGGCGTGATGCCGCTCGCGATCAGCAACGGCGCGGGTTCGGCCAGCCAGCACGCAATCGGCACGGGCGTGATCGGCGGGATGATCACGGCGACGTTCCTCGCGATCTTCATGATCCCGATGTTCTTCGTGAAGATCCGCGCGATCTTCAGCGGCGAGAAGGAAGACGTCGACGAGGCGCTGCGCCTGGCTCAGGAGCACTCGCACCACGAAGAGAAGCCGGGCAACGGCGACGAAGGCAACAAGGGACAGTGATGATGCAAAAACACGCTTTGACTGCAATCGCAGTCGCGCTCTTTGCCACGGGCTGCACGATGGCGCCGCATTACAAGCGGCCCGACGCACCCGTCGCGCAGGCGTACCCGGCCGGCGGCGTCTACGCGACGCAGCCGGGCGCGGCCGGCGCGCGCAGCGCGAACGGCCAGGCGGCGA
>NZ_JAUJPV010000052.1:0-3788 GCF_030481585.1 Burkholderia sp. AU45388
TCGCCGCCTGGCCGTTCGCGCTGCGCGCGCCGGCCGCGCCCGGCTGCGTCGCGTAGACGCCGCCGGCCGGGTACGCCTGCGCGACGGGTGCGTCGGGCCGCTTGTAATGCGGCGCCATCGTGCAGCCGGCGGCAAAGAGCGCGGCAGCCAGTGCGGCCACCGCGGTTGCAGTCAAAGCATGTTTTTGCATCGTTACCGCCCCTTCGAATCGTGTGCGTCGTCGTGACCGCCCTGCAGGTCGCCCTGCACGAGGCGCCACGCGTCGTCGACGTTTTCCGTTTCGCCGCTGAAGATCGCACGCACCCGCACGAAGAACATCGGGATCATGAAAATGGCGAGGAACGTCGCCGTGATCATCCCGCCGATCACACCCGTGCCGATCGCGTGCTGGCTCGCCGAGCCCGCACCGTTGCTGATCGCGAGCGGCAGCACGCCGAGCATGAACGCGAGCGACGTCATCAGGATCGGGCGCAGCCGCAGGCGTGCCGCCTCGATCGCCGCGCGCACCGGCCCCATGTTCCCGCCCGCCTGCAGTTCGCGTGCGAACTCGACGATCAGGATCGCGTTCTTCGCGGACAAGCCGACGGTCGTCAGCAGGCCGACCTGGAAGAACACGTCGTTCTCGAGGCCGCGCAGCATCGTCGCGAGCAGTGCGCCGACCACGCCGAGCGGCACGACCATGATCACCGAGAACGGAATCGACCAGCTTTCATACAGCGCCGCGAGACACAGGAACACAACGAGGATCGAGATCGCGTACAGGATCGGCGCCTGCGAACCGGACTGGATTTCCTGGAACGACAGGCCCGTCCACGAATAGCCGATGCCTTCCGGCAGCTTGCTCGCGAGCGCTTCCATCGCGGCCATCGCCTGGCCGGTCGACTTGCCCTCCGCGGCCTGCCCCTGGATCTCGATCGACGACACGCCGTTGTAACGCTCGAGCTTCGGCGATCCGTAGATCCAGTGGCCGCTCGAGAACGCGCTGAACGGCACCATCCCGCCGGCGCTGTTGCGCACGTACCAGATGTTCATGTCTTCCGGCGTCATCCGGAACGGCGCATCGGACTGTACGTACACCTTCTTGATCCGGCCGTCGGTATCGAGAAAGTTGTTCACGTACTGCGACGCCCATGCGATCGAAAACGTCTGGTCGATCGCCGCGGCCGTCACGCCGAGCGCGTTCGCCTTCTCGCGATCGATGTCGACCTTGTACTGCGGCGTATCGTTCAGGCCGTTCGGGCGTACCAGTGCGAGCGTCGGATCCTTCGCGGCCATCCCGAGCAACTGGCCGCGCGCGGCCATCAGCGCTTCGTGACCGAGGCCCGCGTTGTCCGTCAGCTCGAAGTCGAAGCCGGCAGCGGTACCGAGTTCGGGAATCGACGGCGGGTTGAACGGAATCACCATCGCGTCCTTGTACGTCGAATAGTGCGCGAAAGTCCGGCCGATCAGCGCCTGCACCTTTTGATCCGAACGCTGGCGCTGCTCGTACGGTTTCAGCTTCACGAACACGAGGCCCGCGTTCTGGCCGCGGCCCGCGAAGCTGAAGCCGTTGACCGTGAACACCGAGTCGACCACGTCCTTCTCGGCGGTGGTCAGGTACGTGTTGATGTTGTCGAGCGTCTTGCCGGTCGTTTCCTGCGTGGAGCCGGACGGCGTCTGCACGATCATGAACATGTAGCCCTGGTCCTCGTCCGGCAGGAACGACTTCGGCAGCCGCGCGAACATCACGCCGACCGCGAGGAACACGGCCAGGTAGATCACGAGCCAGCGGCCCGAGCGGCGGATCACGTGATTCACGCCGCTCGTGTAGCGATCGCGGCTGCGATCGAACGTCCGGTTGAACCAGCCGAAGAAACCCTTCTTCTCTTCGTGATGCCCCTTCTCGATCGGCTTCAGGATCGTCGCGCACAGCGCGGGCGTCAGAATCAACGCGACGAGCACCGACAGCACCATCGCCGACACGATCGTCAGCGAGAACTGACGATAGATCGCGCCGACCGAGCCGCCGGAGAATGCGACCGGCACGAACACCGCCGACAGCACGAGCGCCACGCCGACGAGCGCGCCGGTGATCTGGCCCATCGCCTTGCGGGTCGCCTCCTTCGGCGACAGCCCCTCCTCCGCCATCACGCGCTCGACGTTCTCGACCACCACGATCGCATCGTCGACCAGCAGGCCGATCGCGAGCACGAGCCCGAACATCGACAGCGTGTTGATCGAGAAACCGACGATACCCATGATCGCGAACGTGCCGAGCAGCACGACCGGCACCGCGATCGTCGGGATGATCGTCGCGCGCAGGTTCTGCAGGAACAGGTACATCACGAGGAACACGAGCACGATGCCCTCGATCAGCGTCTTGACCACTTCCTCGATCGACAGGCGCACGAACGGCGTCGTGTCGTACGGGTAGTGCACGACGAGGCCATGCGGGAAATACTTCGACAGCTCGTCGATCTTGGCCCGCAGCGCGTTCGCGGTCGCGAGCGCGTTCGCGCCGGTCGCGAGCTGGATGCCGAGGCCGGCCGTCGGCTGCCCCATGTACTTCGTGTCGAACGTGTAGTTTTCCGAACCGAGTGCCGCGCGGCCGACGTCCTTCAGGCGAACCTGCGAGCCGTCCTGGTTGACCTTCAGCAGGATGTTGCCGAACTGCTCGGGCGTGCGCAGCAGCGTCGATTCGGTGATCGTCGCCTGCAGCACGGTGCCCGGCTTGGCCGGCGTGCCGCCGATCTGGCCGCCCGCGATCTGCACGTTCTGCTGCGTGATCGCGGCCGTCACGTCGGTCGGCGTGAGGCTGTAGTTGGTCAGCTTGACGGGGTCGAGCCAGATCCGCATCGAGAACTGCGAACCGAGCAGCAGCGTCTGGCCGACGCCGTTCACGCGGCTCAGCGGGTCGAGCACGTGCGACGCCACGTAGTTCGTCAGGTCCTCCTTCGACATCCGGCCGTCCTCGGAGTTGAACGCGAACCACATCAGCCAGTTGCTGCTCGACTTCGTGACCTGCATGCCCAGTTGCTGCACGACCTGCGGCAGGTTCGGCGTCGCGAGCGACAGCTTGTTCTGCACCTGCACCTGTGCGACGTCCGGATTCGTGCCCGGCGAGAAGGTCAGCGTGATCGTCGCGTTGCCCGAATCGTCGCTCGTCGACGACATGTACAGGAAGTTGTCGAGCCCGCTCATCTGCTGCTCGATCACCTGCGTCACCGTGTCTTCCACCGTCTTCGCGGAAGCGCCCGGGTAGTTCGCCTGGATCTGGATCGTCGGCGGTGCGATCGTCGGATACTGCGCGATCGGCATCTTGAAGATCGATGCGACACCGGCCAGCATCAGCACGATCGCGATCACCCACGCAAAGATCGGGCGATCGATAAAGAACTTGGCCATGAAACGGACTCCCTGTTATTGCGCGCTCGACGCGGCGGCCGAACTCGCTGCGGCACTGGCCGCGGTAGTCGCCGACGCGGCGCTTGTCGGCGCGGCGCCTGCCGTGGTGGCGGAGGCGGCGTCCGGCGCCGGGGCGAGCTGCGCGGGAACCGACTTCACGGTCGCGCCCGGGCGGACCTTGTCGACGCCTTGCACGATCACGTGATCGCCCGCTTGCAGACCGCCTTCGACGATCCAGTTCTGGCCTTGCATCCCGCTAGTCTTCAGCGGACGCGGTTCGACCTTGTTGCTGGCGTTCACCACCATCGCGATCGCCTGCCCCTTCTGGTCGTGCGTGACGCCGATCTGCGGCACCAGGAATGCGTTCTCGTTCACGCCTTCCTCGATCCGGGCGCGCACGAACA
>NZ_JAUJPV010000053.1:0-3472 GCF_030481585.1 Burkholderia sp. AU45388
CGCGACGCCGTCGTGCACGCGCGTGCTGACGGCCGGCGTCGGCGGCTCGCTGTCGAGCGCGTGACCGTTGCGGTCGTGCGTGTCGACCGTCGCGCGCATCGAGAGCCCGACACGCAGCGGATGCGCGGCGAGATCGCGCGGATCGAGCGCGATCACCACCGGCACGCGCTGCACGACCTTGATCCAGTTGCCGGCCGCGTTCTGCGACGGCAGCATCGAGAACGCGCTGCCCGTGCCCGCCGAGAAGCCCTGCACGCGGCCGCGATAGGCGATGCGCGAGCCGTAGAGATCCGACACGACCTCCACCGGCTGACCGACGCGCATGTGGCGAATCTGTCCTTCCTTGAAATTCGCCTCAACCCACAGCCGGTTGAGCTGCACGATCGACATCAGCGGCACGCCGGGCCCGACCTGCTGGCCGACCTGCACCGAGCGCTGCCCGATCGTGCCGTCGACGGGCGCGACGATCGTCGTGCGCTTCAGGTTCCGGTACGCGAGCTTGAACTGCGCGGCCGCCTGCACGACGGCCGGGCTTTCGTCGACGGGCAGCTCGCTGCCGAGCGCGCGCGCCGCGTCGAGCTGCGCCTGCGCGGCCGCGAGGTTCGCCTGCGCGCCGGCCACCGCCGCGCGCGCCCGCGCCAGTTCTTCCGGTGCGACGATCTCGACCGACGCGCCGGAACGGGCGGCGAGCGCACGCTGCGCGAGCGCCAGGTCGGCGCGCCGCGCATTCACGGCCTCGACGTACATCGTGTTCGAGATCTTCGCGTTCGCGACCTGCCGCACGGCCTGCGCGAGCTGCGCCTTCGCCTGCGCGAACGCGACGGACGCCTCGGCATCGTCGAGCCGCACGAGCGTCTGTCCGGCGCGCACGGCCTGCGTATCGGCAACCACCACGTCGGTCACGGCGCCCGGGATCTGCGCGGCGACCTGCACGATGCTGCCCGCGACGTACGCGTCGTCGGTGTCTTCGTAATAGCGCTCGCTCAACATCCAGTACGCGATCCACGCGATCGCGGCCAGCAGCACGATCGCGAAGAACACGGTGAAGCGCTTGCGGCGCGTCGCGCGGCGCGCGTCGAGTGCCGGATCGTTCAGCGCGGCCGGCGGCGCGGCGGAGTGAAGGTTGTCGTGGTGCATCAGTCGCTTTGCGTAACGATCAGACGATCGTGCTGGAAGACGGGAATCGCGGGCATCGGCGACACATCCCGCGTCGGGCTCGCCGAGGCCGTGCGCGCGAGAACGGGTGTGCCGCGCGGCGCTGCGACGGGTTGGGCCGAGCCGACCGTGGACGGGCGCGCCGTGTCATCGCGCCGTGCGGATTCAGGCGCGGGCGCGGCTCTCGCCGTGGCGGCCGCCGCCGACATTGCCGTGCTCCGTGCGGACGAGTCATTCGACGGGCTCGCCACCGCTCCCCGGTTCGCGGCCACGGCAGTGACCGCCCCGCGCCTGGCCGCCCCACTACGCGCCCGCTGCACGGCCGGCGTCCGCGTCTGCGCGACCGTTGCGCCCGCATCGAATCCGCCGCCCAGCGCGCCGACCAACTGAACGCGCAGCGACCGCTGTTTGCCGAGCAGCGCGATCATCTGCGCGCGCTCGTCGATCAGCGTGAGATCCGCGACATCGACGTCCTTCTGCATCAGCACGCCGCGCCGATGGCGATCCGCCGCAATCTGCACGATCTTCTGCGCGGCCGCGACCGCGTCCTGCTGCTGCGCGACGAGCGTCTGCGACGTCTGCAACGACGTGACGAGTTGCGCGACTTGCCCGAGCGCGTCGTCGACGGTCTTGTTGTACAGCCCGATCGCGACGTCGGCCTGCGCGACGTCCGCGCCGAGCTTCGCCTTCAGCCGGCCGCGATCGAAGATCGGCAGCGAGATCGCCGGGCCGACGGAGCCCGCGAGCGAATCGCGCGAGAACAGCGATGCAGGCGTCAGCGCGAACACGCCGCCGAGCGCGACGAGGTTCACGTCCGGATAGAACTGCGCACGCGTCGAGTCGGCGTTCGCGAACGCGGCCTCGACCCGCAGCCGCGCGGCGACGATGTCGGGCCGGCGGCCGAGCAGGTCGGCCGGCAGCCGGGCGGGCAGCGGGCCGACCGCGAACGCGCCGACGCGCGGCCGCTGCAGCGCGAGCCCGCGCTCCGGGCCACGGCCCGACAGCACGCCGAGTTGCAGTTGCGCGAGCTTGATCTGCTCGTCGTTCAGCGCGATCTGTTCGAGCAGGCGGCTGCGCTTGATCGCCGCATCGCTCGCGTCGTACGCGTTGTCGAGGCCGCGCGCGGTGCGCTCGCGCAGCACGGCCGTCACGCGCTGGCTGATCTTCAGCTTCTGCTGCAACAGGTCGCGCACCGCATACGCCTGATCGAGCTGGCAATACACGGTGACGATCGCGACGGCAAGCGTGAGCCGCACCTGTTCGGCCTCGACGCCGGCCGCGTCGCGCAACGACATCAGGCTCTTCGTCGCCGCGCGGTTCTTGCCCCACAGGTCGAGCTGGTAGTTCAGCCCGACGAAGATCGACGAAGGCGACACGTTCGGATCGCCGAAGATCTGCACCGGCACGCGATAGCCGCCGGCCGTCACGTCGGCGATGTCGCCGGGCTTCGGCATCCGCGCGCGGCTGATCGTCGCGCCGGCCATGCCGGTCAAACCGGTCAGCGAATCGAACTGCTGAAGCTGCGCCTGCGCGATCCGCAACCGCGCCTGGGCAACCTGCACATCGGGACTGTTCTGCGACGCCTCGGCGACCAGGTCGTCGAGCTGCGGATCCTGCAACTGCTTCACCCAGTCGGGCGCGGGCCACGCGCCGCTCGCGCCGGGGCCGACGGTGTGCGCGAGCGCATCGTCGGCCGGCGTGCGCAGCGACAGCGACGGCAGGAAGCCCGATGGTACGCATCCGCCCAACGCGAACAGCATGGCCGCCGCCGCGACCATCGAGCCGCCCTTCACGCCACGCGCCGAACCGGCCGCTTTCGTCAAACGCCGCATCGTCACCCCTGCCGAACGCGCTGCGCCCGCGCGGCCAGACGCGGCCGCGTGCGCTCGAGCGGGCCGAGCCGGCCAAACAGGCCGTCCGCGACGCCGAACAGGATGCCGGCCAGCTTCGCGCGCTTGTCGCGCTCGACCAGCGCGATCTGCACGACCTGCCACACGGTCAGCAGGTTCGGCACGAGCGCCACCGGGAAACGCAGCCCGTACTGCATCCCGAGCTGCACCGCATTGCGCGCGCTGTAGTAGCGCCGTTGCCACGAGTGATTCATCGACGTCATTTCAAAAGGGCCGAGCGCGTGCCGCTGTTTCGCGCCGATCCGGTGCGGCAGCACCAGCGACGGCACGACATAGAGCGGCACGTTGCGCGACAGCGCGCGGAAGCTGTATTCGGTATCGACGTGATCGATGAACAGCGTCTCGTCGAAGCGGCCGAGCACGTCGAACGCGTCGCGCGACACGACGCAGCCCGACGAAATCAGGAA
>NZ_JAUJPV010000054.1:0-3422 GCF_030481585.1 Burkholderia sp. AU45388
CGCGACAGCCCCTGCAGGCACGACGGGCAGCTCGTCAGGATCTTCACGTCCGGGCCGTTCGTGCCCGCATTGGCCGGCGCCGGCGCGTCGCCCGCCACCACCGGAATCGCGCGCAGCTTCGCCGCGCCCTTGCGGATCTCCTCTTCCTTGCGGAAGCGCACCTGCGTCGACACGTCCGGACGCGTCACCGCCAGCGTGCCCGACTCGCCGCAGCAGCGATCGTTCTTCTCGATCCTGTAGCCGTCCTTCTGCGCACCCATCAGTTCGTTGACCAGCTTCACCGGGTCGATCGTCTTGATCGGCGTGTGGCACGGGTCGTGATACATGTAGCGCGTGCCCGTCACCCCGTCGAGCTTCATCCCCTTCTCGAGCAGGAACTCGTGGATGTCGATGATCCGGCACCCCGGGAAGATCTTGTCGAATTCGTAGCCCGCGAGCTGGTCGTAGCACGTACCGCACGACACCACCACCGTCTTGATGTCCAGATAGTTCAGCGTGTTCGCCACCCGGTGGAACAGCACGCGGTTGTCCGTGACGATCTTCTCGGCCTTGTCGTACTGGCCCGAGCCGCGCTGCGGATAGCCGCAGCACAGGTAGCCCGGCGGCAACACCGTCTGCACGCCCGCCTCCCACAGCATCGCCTGCGTCGCCAGCCCCACCTGCGAGAACAGCCGCTCGGAGCCGCAGCCCGGGAAGTAGAACACCGCCTCCGAATCGACGGTCGTCGTCTTCGGGTTGCGGATGATCGGCACGATCTTGTTGTCCTCGATGTCCAGCAACGCCCGCGCCGTCTTCTTCGGCAGGTTGCCCGGCATCTTCTTGTTCACGAAGTGGATCACCTGCTCCACCGCCGGCGGCTTGCCCGTCGTCGCCGGCGGGTGCTGCGTCTGCTTCGTCACGACCTTCTTCAGCATGTCGTTCGCGAAGCGCTGCACCTTGTAGCCCACGCCCATCATCACGCCGCGCGCGAGGTTGATCGTCTGCGGATTGGTCGCGTTCAGGAAGAACATGCCCGCCGCATTGCCTGCGTTGAACTTCTTCTTGCCCATCTTGCGCAACAGGTTGCGCATGTTCATCGTCACGTCGCCGAAGTCGATCTTCACCGGGCACGGCGTCGCGCACTTGTGGCACACCGTGCAGTGGTCGGCCACGTCGTTGAACTCGTCCCAGTGCTTGATCGACACGCCGCGGCGCGTCTGCTCCTCGTACAGGAACGCCTCGACCAGCAGCGACGTCGCCAGGATCTTGTTGCGCGGGCTGTACAGCAGGTTCGCGCGCGGCACGTGCGTCGCGCACACCGGCTTGCACTTGCCGCAGCGCAGGCAGTCCTTCACCGAATCGGCGATCGCCCCGATGTCGGACTGCTGCATGATCAGCGACTCGTAGCCCATCAGCCCGAAGCTCGGCGTGTACGCATTGCGCAGATCGGCGCCGTCGAGCAGCTTGCCCTTGTTGAAGCGGCCGTTCGGGTCCACGCGCTGCTTGTACGCGCGGAATTCGGCGATCTCGTCGTCGGTCAGGAATTCGAGCTTGGTGATGCCGATCCCGTGTTCGCCGGAGATCACGCCGTCGAGCGAGCGCGCGAGCGTCATGATGCGCGCGACCGATGCGTGCGCGTCCTGCAGCATCTCGTAGTTGTCGGAGTTGACCGGGATGTTGGTGTGGACGTTGCCGTCGCCCGCGTGCATGTGCAGCGCGACGAACACACGCCCGCGCAGCACGCGCTTGTGGATCGCCTGTGCTTCGTCGAGGATCTGCTTGAACGCGCCGCCGTTGAAGATCGCGCGCAGCTCCGCGCGGATCTCCTGCTTCCACGAAATCCGGACCGTGCGGTCCTGCGTGATGTGGAACACGGTCGCGCCCGGCTGCTCGTCCGCGCGATCGGCGAACTTCTCGGCGAGCGCCGCGTAACCAAGCTGCACCAGGTAGTGCTGCGCCTCGCGCAGCGGCTGGTCGAGCCGGTCGCGCACGAATTCCCAGCGCGCACGCACGCGCTTGAGCAGCTCCAGCGCCTGCTGCACGCGGTCTTCGAGCAGTTCCGCGCTCGGGATCTCGTTCGCGTCGTCGGTCTTGCCGAGCGGCAGGTTGCCGCCCTTGAAGAACGCTTCGAGCGCGTCGACCAGTTGCAGCTTGTTCTTCAGCGACAGCTCGATGTTGATCCGCTCGATGCCGTCGGTGTACTCGCCCATCCGGTTCAGCGGGATCACGACGTCTTCGTTGATCTTGAACGCGTTCGTGTGCTTCGCGATCGCGGCCGTGCGGCTGCGGTCGAGCCAGAAGCGCTTGCGCGCCTCCGCGCTGACCGCGACGAAGCCTTCGCCGCTCTTGCCGTTCGCCATCCGGATCACTTCGGACGTCGCCTGCGCGACCGCATCGGCGTCGTCGCCGACGATGTCGCCGATCAGCACCATCTTCGGGAACGCATTGCGCTTGCTCTTGGTCGCGTAGCCGACCGCGCGCAGGTAGCGCTCGTCGAGGTGCTCGAGGCCCGCGAGGATCGCGCCGCCCTGCTTCGACGTCTCGAACAGGTAGTCCTTGATCTCGACGATGCTCGGGATCGCCTCGCGCGCCTGGCCGAAGAATTCGAGGCAGACGGTGCGCGTGTGCGCGGGCATCTTGTGCAGCACCCAGCGCGCGGACGTGATGAGCCCGTCGCAGCCTTCCTTCTGCACGCCCGGCAGGCCGGCGAGGAACTTGTCGGTCACGTCCTTGCCGAGCCCTTCCTTGCGGAACCGGCGGCCTTCGATCTCGAGCATTTCGGTGCGCAGCAGCTTCTCGCCGGGCGCATGCGCGCCGTCGAACCACTTCAGCTCGAAGCGCGCGACCGCGATGTCGTGGATCTTGCCCTGGTTGTGCTCGTGGCGCGTGACTTCGAGCCAGTTGCCGTCCGGGTCGACCATCCGCCACCACGCGAGGTTGTCGAGCGCGGTGCCCCACAGCACGGCCTTCTTGCCGCCCGCGTTCATCGCGACGTTGCCGCCGATGCACGACGCGTCGAGCGAAGTCGGATCGACCGCGAACACGTAGCCGGCCGCCTCCGCCGCCTCGGTCACGCGGCGCGTGACGACGCCCGCGCCGGAGAAGATCGTCGGGACCTTGTGCGCGACGCCCGGCAGCTCGGTCAGCTCGACCGCGCCGAGCTGTTCGAGCTTCTCGGTGTTGATCACCGCGGAGAACGGCGTGAGCGGCACCGCGCCGCCCGTGTAGCCGGTGCCGCCGCCGCGCGGGATCACGGTCAGGCCAAGCTCGAAGCACGCCTTGATCAGCGCGGCGATCTCGGCTTCGGTGTCGGGGGTCAGCACGACGAACGGGTATTCGACGCGCCAGTCGGTCGCGTCGGTCACGTGCGACACGCGCGACAGCCCGTCGAAGCGGATGTTGTCCTTCTGCGTGCAGCGGCCGAGCGCCTTGGTCGCGCGGCG
>NZ_JAUJPV010000055.1:0-2911 GCF_030481585.1 Burkholderia sp. AU45388
GAGACAGACTCGTTATAGGGTCAAGCGAACAAGTGCATGTGGTGGATGCCTTGGCGATCACAGGCGATGAAGGACGCGGTAGCCTGCGAAAAGCTACGGGGAGCTGGCAAACGAGCTTTGATCCGTAGATGTCCGAATGGGGAAACCCACTCCTTTTGGAGTATCCATGGCTGAATACATAGGCCATGTGAAGCGAACGCGGTGAACTGAAACATCTAAGTAACCGCAGGAAAAGAAATCAACCGAGATTCCCAAAGTAGTGGCGAGCGAAATGGGATGAGCCTTGCACTCTTTATTTGTATTGTTAGCCGAACGCTCTGGAAAGTGCGGCCATAGCAGGTGATAGCCCTGTAGGCGAAAACAGTATGAAAGAACTAGGTGTGCGACAAGTAGGGCGGGACACGTGAAATCCTGTCTGAAGATGGGGGGACCATCCTCCAAGGCTAAATACTCGTGATCGACCGATAGTGAACCAGTACCGTGAGGGAAAGGCGAAAAGAACCCCGGGAGGGGAGTGAAATAGATCCTGAAACCGCATGCATACAAACAGTCGGAGCCTCTTCGGGGGTGACGGCGTACCTTTTGTATAATGGGTCAGCGACTTACGTTCAGTAGCAAGCTTAACCGTATAGGGCAGGCGTAGCGAAAGCGAGTCCGAATAGGGCGTTCAGTTGCTGGGCGTAGACCCGAAACCAGGTGATCTATCCATGGCCAGGATGAAGGTGCGGTAACACGTACTGGAGGTCCGAACCCACTAACGTTGAAAAGTTAGGGGATGAGCTGTGGATAGGGGTGAAAGGCTAAACAAACCTGGAAATAGCTGGTTCTCTCCGAAAACTATTTAGGTAGTGCCTCGTGTCTCACCTTCGGGGGTAGAGCACTGTCATGGTTGGGGGGTCTATTGCAGATTACCCCGCCATAGCAAACTCCGAATACCGAAGAGTGCAATCACGGGAGACAGACATCGGGTGCTAACGTCCGGTGTCAAGAGGGAAACAACCCAGACCGCCAGCTAAGGTCCCCAAATATAGCTAAGTGGGAAACGAAGTGGGAAGGCTAAAACAGTCAGGAGGTTGGCTTAGAAGCAGCCACCCTTTAAAGAAAGCGTAATAGCTCACTGATCGAGTCGTCCTGCGCGGAAGATGTAACGGGGCTAAGCTATATACCGAAGCTGCGGATGCGAGCTTGCTCGCATGGTAGGAGAGCGTTCCGTAAGCCTGCGAAGGTGCCTTGTAAAGGGTGCTGGAGGTATCGGAAGTGCGAATGCTGACATGAGTAGCGATAAAGGGGGTGAAAGGCCCCCTCGCCGTAAGCCCAAGGTTTCCTACGCAACGTTCATCGGCGTAGGGTGAGTCGGCCCCTAAGGCGAGGCAGAAATGCGTAGCTGATGGGAAGCAGGTCAATATTCCTGCACCATTGTTAGATGCGATGGGGGGACGGATCGCGGAAGGTTGTCCGGGTGTTGGAAGTCCCGGTCGCTGCATTGGAGAAGGCGCTTAGGCAAATCCGGGCGCGCAATTCAAGGGTGTGGCGCGAGCTCCTTCGGGAGCGAAGCAATTGGAAGTGGTTCCAAGAAAAGCCTCTAAGCTTCAGTCTAACGATGACCGTACCGCAAACCGACACAGGTGGGCGAGATGAGTATTCTAAGGCGCTTGAGAGAACTCGGGAGAAGGAACTCGGCAAATTGGTACCGTAACTTCGGGATAAGGTACGCCCTTGTAGCTTGACTGGCCAGCGCCAGGAGGGTGAAGGGGTTGCAATAAACTGGTGGCTGCGACTGTTTAATAAAAACACAGCACTCTGCAAACACGAAAGTGGACGTATAGGGTGTGACGCCTGCCCGGTGCCGGAAGATTAAATGATGGGGTGCAAGCTCTTGATTGAAGTCCCGGTAAACGGCGGCCGTAACTATAACGGTCCTAAGGTAGCGAAATTCCTTGTCGGGTAAGTTCCGACCTGCACGAATGGCGTAACGATGGCCACACTGTCTCCTCCCGAGACTCAGCGAAGTTGAAGTGTTTGTGATGATGCAATCTACCCGCGGCTAGACGGAAAGACCCCATGAACCTTTACTGTAGCTTTGCATTGGACTTTGAACCGATCTGTGTAGGATAGGTGGGAGGCTATGAAGCCGGAACGCTAGTTTCGGTGGAGCCGTCCTTGAAATACCACCCTGGTTTGTTTGAGGTTCTAACCTTGGCCCGTGATCCGGGTCGGGGACAGTGCATGGTAGGCAGTTTGACTGGGGCGGTCTCCTCCCAAAGCGTAACGGAGGAGTACGAAGGTACGCTAGGTACGGTCGGAAATCGTGCTGATAGTGCAATGGCATAAGCGTGCTTAACTGCGAGACCGACAAGTCGAGCAGGTGCGAAAGCAGGTCATAGTGATCCGGTGGTTCTGTATGGAAGGGCCATCGCTCAACGGATAAAAGGTACTCTGGGGATAACAGGCTGATACCGCCCAAGAGTTCATATCGACGGCGGTGTTTGGCACCTCGATGTCGGCTCATCTCATCCTGGGGCTGTAGCCGGTCCCAAGGGTATGGCTGTTCGCCATTTAAAGAGGTACGTGAGCTGGGTTTAAAACGTCGTGAGACAGTTTGGTCCCTATCTGCCGTGGGCGTTGGATATTTGAAGGGGGCTGCTCCTAGTACGAGAGGACCGGAGTGGACGAACCTCTGGTGTACCGGTTGTCACGCCAGTGGCATCGCCGGGTAGCTATGTTCGGAAGAGATAACCGCTGAAAGCATCTAAGCGGGAAACTCGCCTTAAGATGAGATATCCCTGGGGACTAGATCCCCTTGAAGGGTCGTTCGAGACCAGGACGTTGATAGGTCAGGTGTGTAAGCGCAGTAATGCGTTCAGCTAACTGATACTAATTGCCCGTAAGGCTTGATCCTATAACAAGTCTG
>NZ_JAUJPV010000056.1:0-2669 GCF_030481585.1 Burkholderia sp. AU45388
GGCGGCAATCCCGGCCTGGGCCGCGCACACGCCAAGTATCTCGCCGCCAGGGGCGCCAAAGTCGTCGTCAATGACCTCGGCGTCGGGCCGGACGGGCGTGGCGTGGTGGGTGCTCGCGCGGATGCGGTCGTTCGAGAAATCTGCGAGCAGGGTGGCCAGGCCGTCGCCGATACGCATAGCGTCGCGACCGAAGAGGGCGCCAACGCTATTGTGCAGACTGCGCTGCAAACCTTCGGCAAGGTCGACATCCTGGTCAACAACGCGGGTGTCGTCGAGTTCGCGCTGTTCGAAGAGCTGTCCGCGGCCGACATTCACAAGATACTGGATACCCATCTGATGGGCACGATCTGGATGTGCCGTGCGGTCTGGTCGCACATGAAGCAGGCCGGCTACGGACGCATCGTCAACACGGTGTCCGGATCGCTGCTTGGTGCGCGCTATGCCTCGGTCTACGGGGCCTCGAAGGGCGGCATCCTGGGGCTGACGCGAAACCTGGCGATCGAAGGCGCAGACATCGGCATCAAAGTCAACGCGCTGGCCCCCGGCGCGGCCACGGTTGCCTGGACGACCATGAGTGCCGACCAGGCCAAGCCCTCACCGGAAATCCTGACCAAGCTCAGCCCGGAATTCGTTTCGCCGACGGTTGGGGCGCTTGCGCATACCAGCTGTCCGGCGTCGGGAAAGTGCATCGGCTCGGAAGGTGGCAATGTCTTCGAGCTCTGGTATGGACGCACCGCCGGCTATACCGATCATGAACTGGAGTCTCACGACGTCCACCTTAACTGGAGCCAGGTTGTTGATCGGGAAGGGCAGCGGGAAATCGGCGATCCCTTCGATGGTTGCGCCGGCTTCACGCTGACACCCAGGGCGTACCGCTCGAGTTGAGAACGGGTAAGGGGTAGTGGATTCCGTGGGCGGCAAGTCGATAGGGTACAAATAATCGATTAGTCGCGAAGCACTCGATGCGGGTGCCAGGGCTGACATCGCTGAAGGCGTGGCAGTTCTATCGTTGTGAGGAGGTGAAGGAAATGTCAACCAGCATTGCAAGATCAAAGCAGGCGCCGTTCATTGTAGCCATTGGCGGAACCATTCGCGCTAATTCGTCGACTGAGCGCGCGTTGCGCATGGCGTTGAAGGTGGCCGAAGACATGGGAGCGAGGACCTTGCTTCTCGCGGGATCCGAGATCGATCTTCCCAATTTTAGCCCGGAGCGGCGTGAGGCCATCCCTGCGGCGGATCGTCTGGTGAATGCGATGCGCGAGGCTGATGGCGTGATTATCGGTTCACCCGGATACCACGGCGGTGTGTCGGGCTTGGTAAAAAACGCCCTCGACTATCTCGAAGAGATGAATAAGGACACGCGTCCGTATCTTGATGGACGCGCGGTCGGCTGTGTGGCGACTGGGGCCGGGTGGCAGGGTGCGGTGGCGACGTTGACGGCGCTGCGGACCGTCGTTCACGCGCTGCGAGGCTGGCCGACTCCGGTGGGCGTCGCGATCAATTCGGCCGAGCCCGTATCGGAACCGGGCGAGTTCGGCTTCTCGGCGCGCACCGGGGAGCAGATCGCGCTCATGGCGCGGCAGGTCGTCAACTTCTCCCGAGAGCTGAGTGCGGCAGCATGAAGTGCTCGCCGGGTCGCATTTTTTGTGTTGGTACGGCGTCTCAATGTCGTCGCGTTTCATAAGGACGTCGCCGCTTCGAGCGGTGCATGGAGGAGTAATGAGTACAGGCGATATCGCAATGGCCACGCGGCCGAAGTCCACCGAATTTCCCGAGATTCGCAACGCGGCACCCGGGCTGACACCCGAGCAATTCATCGACAAGATCATTGCCCTCCGGCCAATGATCCGTGCGCAGCAGGATCAGGCTGACGAAGCCGGTGCCTATACCGGTGAGGTGCACGAAGCTTTGCTGTCGTTTGGCGCCTACGGGGTGGTGCAGCCGCGTTGCTATGGTGGCCACGAATTCGATCCGGAAACGCTGATTCGGGCGACCATCGAGATGGCGCGCAGCGATCCGAGTGCAGCCTGGTGCTGGGCGTTCCCGGCCGCGCACGTGATCATGCTGGCATCGCACTACGACGAAGGCGCCCAACATGAGATTTTTGGCCGCAACGACGGCGTCGCGATTGCTCCGTTGCGTGCGCCGACGAATGGCACGATTCGCAAAGTCAAGGACGGGTACATCGTCAACGGAACGTGGGACTACGCCTCCGGTGTTCCCTATGCCACGCACGTCATGCCGACTGCGCGTTTGATCGATGATGCGAATCCGGGCGGGCCGCCGGTGTTTTATGTGCCGATTCTGCCTGCTGGCGATTTCCGAATCGTTCCCGGCTCGTGGGGGGGGGATCTCACGATGGGCCTGCGTTCCAGCGGCTCGCAGACGTTCGTGGTCGAGAACGCATTCGTTCCCGACAACATGGTGGCGCCGTTTTACGACTTCCAGCGCGCCGGCGAGGATCCGGAAGGGACGTTTGGCACCCGTCTGCACGGCAATTCCATGTATGTGGGTATCACCACCTCGCTGTTCACTGCAGTGATCAGTGCGGTGATGGTCGGTGCGGCCTGGGCGGCACTCGATGAATATGAAGAGATCCTGCGGACCAAAAAGACGATCAATCCGCCGTTCCACGAGCGCTACAAGTCGCTGGAATACCAGCGCACCGT
>NZ_JAUJPV010000057.1:0-2634 GCF_030481585.1 Burkholderia sp. AU45388
TGTCAATGATCGCCGTAAAGAAGCCGGGGTTGATCGGCGTAAAGAGGCCAGCAGAAACGGGAGTAAAACGCGGATTCGAACGGCTTCAAGATTGCGGTTTTTTGCCGTTTTTCGCAACCCCATTTTCTGGCGTATCGGGCATCGGTTTGGGATCGCGCTGGCTCTTGCCTTCGAACACCAGTCGGTAGGCACCGTGGCGTAACCGGTCGAGTGTCGCAGCGCCGAGGATGCGGTTGTCAGGGAATGCGGCACCCCATTCCTCCAGCGCGAGATTCGAAGTCAAGATCGTCGAAGCTCGCTCGTAACGGGCGGCGACGAGATCGTGGAAGTCTTCGTCGTGGGGCACACGCAGCGGCTTGAGCGCGAAGTCGTCGATGATCAGCAATGGAACCCGGATGTACTGCTGGAGCTTCCGGTCGTAGGTGTCGGTGGCCCGCGCGGCGTGAAGCCGCTTGAGCAATTCGGTTTGCGAGATGAACAACACGTTGTGCCCCTGCCGGGCGGCGCAGTGGCCGAAGGCCTGCGCCAGATGGCTTTTGCCCGTGCCGGTCTGGCCGGCCATCAGGATCGCCACCTTCTCGTCGAGGTAGCGGCCCGTGGCGAGATCGTGGACGTACGCCCGGTTCAGGTTCGGCAGCAGATCGAAGTTGAAGGTCTCGAGCGTCTTGCCCATCGCGAAGCCGGCGCGTGACAGGCGGGCGTTGAGCTTCTTGTTCTCGCGACGGGCGACCTCGTCGTGCAGCAATGTTGCGAGGAACTCGGTGTAGGCGAGCTGCCCGTCGATGGCCTCGCGGTTACGCAGTTCGAGCGAATCGAGGATGCCGGACAGCCGCAGTTGCTTGAGGATGATATTCAGTTCTGGACTAGGATTCATGGGATCAATGGAGCATCAGCGAGTGGAGATCGCGGCCGAAGCGGCCACCGTTTTGGTACGTGTCGGCGTTCGCCGTTGCGGGCTTGGGTGCGCCTTCGCCTTCGAGTCCCTTGTCGAGGATGCCCTTGACCGTGCGGTACTTCGGACTGTTGAAGGCGAGCGCTCGGGCACAGGCAGCGTCCAGCCGCTGGTCGCCGAACTTCTCTCGCAGCCGGATCAGCCCTTGCGCGCCTCGCAGGTTGACGAGCACCGCGTCGTTGAACAGCGCGAGCACGACGTCGTGGCACGACGGTCCGATTTCCTTGGCACGCGCCAGGCACCATTGCGGATCGTGCTCGAGCCAGGCCTGCGCTTCCGGCGGCTGATGAGCCTGAACGGTATGGCGGCCGCCGGCCGGTCGTCGCGGATGCGTGGCGACGAGCTCGTGCCGATGGAACAGCTGGATAACGGTGTCGGTCGCCTTCAGCCACAATTCTTTACCGACCAGCGCGTATGGCGCCGAGTAGCGTGCGTATTTGTAGACGACGTGGCCGTCGCGGTGCAGCTTCACGCATTCCCACACCGAGAGCTTCGGCGGCACGTCCGGCAACGTCATCAGGAGCGGCTTCTCGATCGCGAAGCGCGCCAGCGGCTGCTCCTGCGTGGTACCGTGGGTGCGGGTGCCGGCCTGCTGCATCACCCACTCGCGCAGTTGCCGGTTTGCGTCGGCGCGATCGCGGAACTCGCGCAGCGGCACGAACGACTTCTTGACGTATTTGACGCCGGCCTCAACGATCCCCTTTTTCTGGGGGTCTCGCGGCGGACAGGCATCGATGCGGAACCCGTATCCTTCGGCCAGCGCGGCGTAGGAGCGCTGCGCGGCCGGATCGTAGCGGCAGGCCCGGATGATCGCGCACTTCGCGTTGTCGATGATGACCCGGTTGGGCACGCCACCGAACCATTCGAAGGCGCGCCGGTGGCAAGCCAGCCACGTCTCGACGGTCTGATCCGGTACGATCTCGGCGTACTGATGGCGCGACCAGCACAGCGTCATTACAAAGATCCAAGTCTTGAGCGGAATGCCGTCGATCGTCAGCATCGGCCCCGCGCCGAAGTCGACCTGCACGGCATCGCCCGGCGCGAAGTCCAGGATCGTCGTCGCCTTGACGCCGCGCTCGGCCGACAGATGCTGCACCATGCGCCGCACCGCCGAGTAGCTGCCCGTATAGCCGTGATTGCGCCGCAGGGCCTCGTGAATCGTGGTGCCTTGCACGCCGGCGGCGATCCAGTCGCGGATTTGCGCGCGAAACGGCTCTACCGTCGAGACGCAGGTGCGAACTGGCTTCGGAATCTTGTTGAAGACCGCCGCGATCTCGGCCTCGTCCGGCATCGGCCATGCCGGATCGAGCCAGCCGTGCGCATCGGCGGCCTGTCGAACTACCGCCAGCTTGGTTCTGCCCATCAGATGCCCGCGCGCGATATCGCGGTCGGAATCGCCGCGTCGCATACGGGCAAGGATTTGACGATACTGAAACACTTCGAACCTCCTGCTGGTCATGGTCGCTCCGTTCAAAAAAGAACGAGCGTACCGACTGGGAAAGTTCGAATCGCATCTATATCCGGTTTCTGCTGGCGCTATCGCGCCAACCCTCACGTGGCCTCTTTACGCCGATCCTGGACTGGCTCCATTACGCCGATCACGGACTGGCCTCATAACGGCGATCATCAAGTGGCCTCATTACGCCGATCACGAATTGGCTCCATAACGGCGATCCGTGACA
>NZ_JAUJPV010000058.1:0-2486 GCF_030481585.1 Burkholderia sp. AU45388
GGCTAGCAGTTTTCGGGCAGCCTTCTCCAAAAACTACACGGGATGCCACCCCCGTGTAGACAAATGGCGGCACCATTTCAGCATTCTGACGTGATGGCGTGGCGATCTTTCAGATCACGACTTCGGAGGTGGCGGCGGCCCGAGAACGATTTCCTCGCTCTTGTCCCGCTTCGTATACATCTCGAAGAACTTCGCGGCGATCTTGTCTGGGTCGACCTCCGTTCCCCGCTTCATTACGCCACCCACGTAGATCGTCCCGACGTAAATACCCTTCGCTGCCACTGCTCCGTTCAGATTGGACAGGTAATTGCGCAATCCTGCTGTCGCAATGCCCACGTTGGCGAGGAACGGAATGGGATTCAACGCCGAGGCGCCGGCGGTAAACAGCAAAGCGCCTTCTTTGCGAGCAAACATGTCGGGCAACACGTTGTGGACGGCCGTTATCGCACCCCCGACCAACACGTCGAACGAATAACGTGCGTTCTCGGCCGTAACATCGGCCGTCGCACGATAATTCTGGAACCCCAGCGCCGGGCTGTATTCGAGCACATCGATCGAGCCGAACTCCGCACGCAAACCATCGAGCGCGTCGCTCAGTTCTGACGCCTTGGTCACGTCTGCCAAACGGGTCTTGACCGATGTGACGCCGGCACTGGCGAGATCGGCGACCAGCTTGTCCAGGTTCTCCTGCTTCCGCGCGATCAAGCCGACATTGAAACCCTGGCTGCCGAACTCCCGAGCGATCGAAAATCCGCTTGTCGCGCCAGCCCCCACGATGACGATAGTTTTAGCCATACCTATGTGCCTCCAATCATTGGCTGTGCGCGTTCTCAGAACATGCTGTTGTTGTTATTGGGCTTCTCGGGAACCGGCGTCATGACATCCCAGTGCTCGGCGATCTTGCCGTTCTCGATCCGGAAGATATCGATCACCGCCGCACCGAGGCTGGCAGGGTCGAACTTGAAATGGTGGTGCACGACAACCAGATCGCCTTCAGCGATGATCCGCTTGATCTCCGTCGAGACGTTCTGGATGCCTTGCTTGAAGGCGGCCCTGACGGCCTCGAGGCCCGTCGGAACCATCGGGTTGTGCTGGATATAGTCAGGCCGAAAATTCAGCAGGCCGGCATCCACTTCGTGCTCGACGAAGACCTTCTGAAAGAAGTCGCGCACGATAGCCTTATTCTGCTCAAGTTGTGAATCGGTCGACATAGGAATCTCCTAACTAAAGAATTTTTGAAAGTATCTTCGCTGCTAAAAAACCCTGACGGGCCACCGCGATGAATATTTTCCGCTATACCGCAGGTGCTTCCTGCTTAACCGGATTACGCAACACGCCAATCTCGGCAATCTCGATCTCGACGATATCGCCGTCCTTCATGAACAACGGCGGCTCCTGACGCGCGCCCACACCACCCGGCGTGCCGGTGACGATGACGTCGCCCGGCTCGAGCTCGGTGAACGTGGAACAATACTCGATGAGCTGCGGAATGGATTGAATCATCTCGTGGCTCGTCGCGCGCTGGAGCTCGCGACCGTTCAGACGCGTCGACAGATGCAATTCGGCGTTATCGGGAATCTCGCCACGCGTGGCCATCCAAGGCCCGAAGCCACCGCTTCCCACGAAGTTCTTGCCAGGCACCCACTGCGGCGTGTGACGTTGCCAATCGCGTACCGAACCATCGTTGTAGGGCGCGTAGCCGGCGATATGCTCCCACGATGCCTCTTGAGAAATACGGCGGCCGCGCTTGCCGATGATCACCGCGATCTCGCCTTCGTAGTCGAATCTCTCCGACTCCAGCGGCGCAATCAGCGGCTGACCGTGGCCCACCTGAGAGTTGGCGAAGCGCGCGAACACCCACGGCTTGGCCGACGGGTCCTTGCCCGTCTCACTGCGGTGGGTCTCGTAGTTGATGCCGATGCAGAGGATCTTGGGCGGATTCGGAATGACCGGCAGAAACTCGATTTCGTCGAGATCGTATGAGAGCCCACCACGGGAGGCCGCTTCTTCCAGTTCGTCCAGCGCGCCAGCTTGCAGCGCGGCCAGCAAATCGACGTACTTGTCGTTCAGGCTCTTCTTGAGATCAAGTGCCCGACCATCGACCACTGCGCCGAACGTCGCTTTTCCGCCGACGCGGAAACTCAGGAGCTTCATGTATCAGTTACCTCGCTTGAGATTGCAAACTACCCAAAGAATTAGGTCGAAGCCGAGCTCGATTCGACCTTATGTTGTTTCGGTTGCGGAGAAGTGATCCACACCCCCAACATCGCCAGCAGGTTCAGCGCCCCGATGACGAAGATCACCGGGAGATACGTCTGATGCGCGTCGAAATAAGCGCCGGCCAGGATCGCGACGAGCGATCCGCCCACGGTCTGAACGAGCAGTACGATGGCGGTCAGCATCGGGAACAATGTGGTGCTCCAATAGTGCCCCAGCATCCCCATCACGCCGACCTGCCCCGCGCCAAAACCTGCGCCCACCAAGCC
>NZ_JAUJPV010000059.1:0-2310 GCF_030481585.1 Burkholderia sp. AU45388
CCGTGTGAAAGTAGGTAATCGTCAGGCTCCCTTAGCCAAGAACCCCCGCCCGACAAGGCGGGGGTTTTTGCATTTCAGCGTCCTAAAAAGCGCGCAGCGAAGCGTTACCGAGGCTACGTCCGTCGGCCTGCCCCTGACGCAAGCCATCGCAACATCAAACTCCCTCCCTCGCTTCCATCTCCGGCGATTCCGACGATTACTGCTCGTATCCTCGGTCAAGACCGCTCTTGGCTCCTCGCTGCGTATCGTCAAGCGCGATCGTGCGACCCACCTTCCGCTTCCTGCAGTCCGCCATCTCGTCCTCTTGACTTTGATCAAAGCGACCCGACCAAGGGGCCGGCAGCGCCGTGTGTATAGCGGCTCGGACAAGACCAAAATCGGCGCGGATCCTTTCGACATCCGCTCGTCCACTGCCCTTTAACGCGTAAATTTCCTCGATGAGCGAACAGGCTGCACCGCCCACGCGGTTTTGCCATTCACCCATCGGCTTGAACTATGTGCTGTCTGCGCCGACGCCTGGAGGCGTTCGGCGCGTATCGTACTCGGGTCGCCGAATGGGGGGGGGCTCCGACAGGTGAACGCGGGTGCGCCGTGTTTGGACCTTGATCCCGCATCAGCTCGAGCATTGCCGGACACGGACAGCGCACGTTGGATGTCGACGCTTTGACGCCACATATCGGTTTTGTAACGACTTCGGGCGCATGAGGTGCGGCGAGAGGTGCCTGCGTCGAATCCGGTGCGGATAGTCGCGTTCAGCTGGGCAAGGCGGGCGAGGCGCACGACCAGTTGCGATGTCGGCTGTACGCCGAGGATTTGCCGCGATAAGCCGGCGAGCGGGGTTAGGTGGCCTCAACGAAGGGGCGTAAGGCGTCGAGCGGAAGGATCATTTGGCGCGGCGGTAGCGACGTTATGGGGACTGCCGGACCTCGCGCACGTCGTTGCCGAGTAGCGGCTGCAAGCATCGCAAAGCCCGCAGAATTGCCGGATGTATCCTGCGGGACGTCGCCGGACCAGCGCGTGCTGATTCACCGGTTGTGCGCGCTGCACGACGACCGCCAACCCGTGTACCCGGCATCGAGTGCGGCCTTCAACTGTTGATGAACCCCAGGCGCCGGGCATACCTCTTGGTCCTCGTGGCGAAGCCGTTAGCCAGGGCCTGAAGTCGGATCGTCCCGGTCGGCCTCGTGCGGCACCGGGGTGCTTGCCGGCGCTCTGCTGCGTCCGGTTGCGACCGCGAAGAATGTCGTTTCAGAGCAAGCGGGCGCTCGGCGATTTGCACTAGCGTAGGAGAGTAATTCCGGACGGTATCGTGCGTTCCGATGAAGCCGCGAAGGAACGCAGCAGCGACCGAATTCGATGACGGAGCCGGCCCGCTGCAATCGCCGGAACGGTGAAGGTCTTGCCCATACGCGGGACCCGCAGCAATCGACGCCAGGCGATCCGCGGCTCCGCTGCAGGGCGCTTTATTCGGAGCCGGAAGCGTCCCGACCCTCCCGCAAACAACCGCCAGCCGGCTCATCAAAGCCGCCCGGCACGAAATTTGCCGAAATTTTGTGTCTACCCGCTTGGCATTGTGCGAAAGAGGCCGTATGATGGCGGTCTTTCGTTTTTAGCGCGGATGCAGATCGGCGTTGAAGGCGGAGTCTGACGAAGATGTGGCGCCGGTCGGCAACATCTCGCGCTTGCCTTAGCCGGGCGAGGGCGGGATCGGCGGGAAGCAGAAGTCGGGAAGAAAGTGAAAATAATCTTCCGGATGTGCTTGACAGGAGCGTGATGCACCCCCATAATCGTCAGTTCTCTACGGAGGGGTGCCCGAGTGGCTAAAGGGGGCAGACTGTAAATCTGTTGGCTTACGCCTACGTTGGTTCGAATCCAACCTCCTCCACCAAGATATCAGCGCAGTGAGCGGCAAGGAATCGTTAGTGGCCCGTGCGGGTGTAGCTCAATGGTAGAGCAGAAGCCTTCCAAGCTTACGACGAGGGTTCGATTCCCTTCACCCGCTCCAGACCGCTAAGTTGAAGCGTAGCGCCCATGTGGCTCAGTGGTAGAGCACTCCCTTGGTAAGGGAGAGGTCGGCAGTTCGATCCTGCCCATGGGCACCAGCAGTAAAAAGTCAGTGTCTTGTTTGCGCGCGGCGCAACCTGTGAAATTCCTTTTGGGAGTTGAAAATGGCCAAGGAAAAGTTTGAGCGGACCAAGCCGCACGTGAACGTTGGTACGATTGGTCACGTTGACCACGGCAAGACGACGCTGACGGCAGCGATCACGACGGTTCTGACGAAGAAGTTCGGCGGGGAAGCGAAGGCGTACG
>NZ_JAUJPV010000005.1:0-387294 GCF_030481585.1 Burkholderia sp. AU45388
GTGAGCCACGGGAACAGCGCGAAGGTCTGGAACACCATCGCGACGCCCTCGGCCGGGCCGCGCAGCGGCTTGCCGAGATAGGTCACCTCGCCGCCGGTCGGCTCGATCAGCCCGGCGATGATGCGCAGCAGCGTCGACTTGCCCGACCCCGAGCGGCCGAGCAGGCCGACGATCTCGCCTTCGCGCAGCGACAGGTTCGCGTCGTCGAGCACGAGCAGCTCGCCCTGGGTCTTGTTGAAGCCGCGGTTCACGTGCTCGACGCGCAGGATTTCTTCGCCGAGCCGCGGCGGCTGCAGCGGCTGGGACGTCTTGACGGGGGCGTTGATAACGGTCGAATTTTGCATCGCGCTTACTCTCAATCGAGACGGAGCCGGGATTCCGCATAGGCGTACATCGGACGCCACAGCAGGCGGTTGAACAAGGTAACGAACAGGGACATCACGGCGATGCCGAGGATGATCTTCGGGAAATCGCCGGCGGCGGTCGTTTGCGCGATATACGAGCCCAGGCCGTGCGCGACGACCTTCGTGTCGCCCCACTGCACGAACTCGGACACGATGCTCGCGTTCCACGCGCCGCCCGACGCTGTGATCGCGCCGGTCACGTAGTACGGGAAGATGCCGGGCAGCATCGCCTGGCGCCACCACTGCCAGCCGCGGATGCGGAAATTCTTCGTCGCTTCCTTGTAATCGTTCGGATAGGACATCGCGCCGGCGATCACGTTGAACAGGATGTACCACTGCGTGCCGAGCACGATCAGCGGCGACAGCCAGATGTCCGCGTTCAGGCGGAAGTGGACGATCACGATCACGAACACCGGAAACAGCAGGTTCGCCGGGAACGCGGCAAGGAACTGCGCGAGCGGCTGGATCTTCTCGGCCAGCTTAGGGCGCAATCCGATCAGCACGCCGAGCGGCACCCAGATCACCGATGCGATCGCGATCAGCACCAGCACGCGCAGCAGCGTGATGAGCCCGAGCACGAGCACGTGGCCGACCTCGGCCATCGTCACGCCGGTCGCGACGAAGCTGACGACGCGCCACGCGACGTACGCCGTCAGCACAATCACGAACGCGGCCCACGCGATGTCGCCGATGCGCGACGAACGAGGCGACGATGCGCGGCGCGCGCGCGTACCCGGCGACGGCACGCGCAGCGGAACCCGCGCGGCCTGCGACAGCAGCCAGCCGGCCGGCACGAGCAACTGATGGATCAGGTGCGTGCGGCGCATCATGTCGAGCAGCCACGATTGCGGCGCATCGCCCGACGCGGTGTTCTCCATCCGGAACTTGTCCGCCCACGCGACGAGCGGGCGGAACAGGAACTGGTCGTAGGCAAGGATCACGACCGACATCGCGACGATCACCCAGCCGACCGCGCCGAGATTCTTGTCGGAGATCGCCTGCGCGAGATACGCGCCGATGCCCGGCAGCGTGATCGTCTGGTTGCCGACGGTGATCGCCTCCGACGCGACGACGAAGAACCAGCCGCCCGACATCGACATCATCATGTTCCAGATCAGGCCCGGCATCGAGAACGGCACTTCGAGCTTCCAGAAGCGCTGCCACGGCGTCAGGTGGAAACCGCGCGACACTTCGCTCAGGTCGCGCGGCACCGTGCGCAGCGACTGGTAGAAGCTGAACGTCATGTTCCACGCTTGGCTCGTGAAGATCGCGAAGATCGCGGCCAGTTCGGCGCCGAGCACGCGCCCCGGAAACAGCGCGAGGAAGAACGTGACCGTAAACGAGATATAGCCGAGCACCGGCACCGACTGCAGGATGTCGAGGATCGGGATCAGCACCATGCCCGCACGGCGGCTTTTCGCGGCGAGCGTGCCGTAGACGAGCGTGAACGCGAGCGAGGCGACCATCGCGGCGAGCATCCGCAGCGTGGTGCGCAGCGCATATTCGGGGAGGTTCGACGGATCGAGCGAGATCTTCTGCGTCTGCAGCACGCCGATCGGCGCCATCGTCTCGTGAAAACCGACGATCGCCATCGCGAGTATGCCGATGATCAGCGGAAACGCGACCGCGTCCCAGCGGTTGGGCAGCACGCGCCACGCGGACGCGTTGGCGGTGCGATTCGGATCGAAGAAACGGATATCCATCGGTAGCGTCTTGTGTCTTGTGTTGAATTAAAAATCGATGGGTCCGGACGCGTGCCGCGCAGCCGGCGCCGCAGCCGCGGGGCGAATCAGGACTGCCCGTGCAGTGCGAGCGGCAGCACCGAGCCTTCCTTGACGAGGCGGAGACGGGCACCGGGATGACTGCCGACAGGGACGATGCCGCAGGCAATGATCGGAAAAGACAGCACGAGGCCCAAGGTGCGCATGCGGCGACCGACCGCACCGCCCGTGTCCGTTGCCGCGAGGTTCGCCATGAAGGGCTCCGGAGAGATGATTCGGAGTGGGAGGCTATCGGGCGGCCGTGACGCAAATGTGACGTGTCACTTACAGGACATTGACGGGTCATCCGGCGGGCGTCGCGCATCGCGCCGTCGGCCGCCCGCACGGAGGTTCGATCTCGCAACGATCGGGAATAAATCCGCCGCTTCGCCGGTATTGCAGGCGAAGGCGCCGGCTTATTCCAGGACGATCCGGCCGTCCGATTTCGTCACACGAATGCGAGGCTGACATGTCTTCATCGCTCCCCACCCGCCCGTCGCGCCGCAAGGCCCTGCAGTGCATGGCCTTCGGCGGGCTCGGCACGCTGTTCACGCTGTCGGGCGGCATCCTCACGCCGTTCGACCTCGCGCTCGCGCAGACCGGCGATGCACGACCGGCCGACACGGGCCGGCCGCTGTTCGTGCAGATCAGCGATACGCACATCGGCTTCAACAAGGACGCGAATCCCGACGTGTCGGCCACGCTGAAGCAGACGATCGATCTCGTCAACGGGATGCCCGCGCTGCCCGCGCTGGCGATCCACACCGGCGACATCACGCATCTGTCCAAGCCGGAGGAATTCGACCACGCGTCGCAATTGCTGTCCGCGCTGCGCGTGCCGGAACTGCACACGGTGCCCGGCGAACACGACGTCACCGACGGTTCGGGCGCCGAATATTTCGGCCGGTTCGGCAAGGCGTCGGATAATCGCGGCTATTACAGCTTCGACCACGCGGGCGTGCATTTCATCGCGCTCGTCAACGTGATGCACTTCAAGCCGAACGGGCTCGGCAGCTTCGGCGACGAACAGCTCGCGTGGCTCGCGCAGGACCTGAAAGGCCGCTCGTCGAGCACGCCGATCGTCGTGTTCTCGCACATGCCGATGTGGACCATCTACGAACCGTGGGGCTGGGGCACCGGCGACGCGCCGCAGACGATGGCGCTGCTGCGCCGCTTCGGCTCGGTCACCGTGCTGAACGGGCACATCCACCAGATCGTGTCGAAGGTCGAGGGCAACGTGACGTTTCATACCGCCCGCTCGACCGCGTTCCCGCAGCCGACGGCCGGCAACGGGCCAGGCCCCGTGCCACTCACGGTGCCGCACGACCGGCTGCCGTCGATGCTCGGCGTGACGACCGTCGAATTCACCGGCCATCCGGTTGCGTCGTCGCTGCACGACGCGACGCTCGCGTGACAAATATGAGGAGACCGATATGATCCGCTTCAATCCCTCTCGAATCCTCGCGGTGCTGATGCTGTGCGGCGCGGCCGCCGGCACGTCGCCCGCCGCGTTCGCGCAGGGCCCGGCCGGCCCGCTCGTGACGATCCGCAATTTCATGTTCTCGCCGATGTCGACCACGATCAAGGCCGGCACGACGATCACGTGGAAGAACCTCGACGCGGAGCCGCATACCGTCGTCAACGACGCCGGCATCTTTCATTCGAAGGCGCTCGACCAGGACGAAACATATTCGTTCCGCTTCGACAAGCCGGGCGTCTACAAGGTGTTCTGCGGGATTCATCCGTACATGAAGGAGACGGTCACCGTCGAATGACGCGGCTTGCCACGAACGCGCGGGCGAACGACGGGCGGCTGCCGCCTTCAATGGCCGTCGCCCCCTTCGCCCGCGACGCACGCGGCGCCGCCTACGATTCCTGCATTTTCCGGTCGATCGACGTTCGTCGCGGGCGGGCCTTGCATGCAGCCTCACTGCCCCGCTGCGCGCAGGTCCGGCGCGGTGCCGGCGACGACCGGACACGACTGCGGCACCGCGTGCCCGAACAGCACGGCCAGCCCGCAAGCGGACGTGAACATGCCGAGACCGTCATGCCCGACACCCGGCACTTCGACGACCTGTTGCGCGAGATCGTCCGGATGCCGCTTCTTCAGGTAATCGAAATAGGCGAGCCCGCGCGCCAGCCGGTACGGCCCCTGCGCCATCGCCGCGCATGAACGGTCGATGAAATGCGTGTATGGATTCGTGTCGGCCTGCCCGAGCAGGTACACGACATGGCGCGCGACGTAGCGCGTCTCGAGATCGCGCACGTCCTGCGACGCAACGTAAGGCGGCGCCGACTTCAACCCGTACTTCCATTCGGTCGCGCGCGGGCAGAGGCCGCCGGCCAGTGCTTCGGCATTCGGTCGGTCGTCGTCGAAATACAGGTAACTCGACGGGTTCGCGACCACGTAGCGCACGGCAATGCCGGTACGCGCGAGCGCGTCGCCTTCCCGCCCGGCCACGGCATAACGCTGCAGCAATTGTGCGCCGGCGGAGTGGCCAATCATGACGACCGAGGACAACGACGGATACCGGCCGCGGTCGGCGAAATGCGCGAGCAACGCGTCGAGCGCCGAGAACGAGCTGATCGGGCCCGGCTGGCGTGCCGGTTCGCCGCCCTTCCATCCTTCCTGCGTCCACGCGAGCGTCGATACGGGCAACGAAAACGCGCGCACGTCGGCGCGTGTCAGGAATTGCGGCGCGACCACCATCGTGCCCGCGCCGGCCGCACCGGCCTTTGCGACGACTGCGCGCCCCGATGCGTAGTACGCATCGGCATTACGCAGCGTGCCGTGAATCACGATGAACACGCGCGTGACGTCGGGCGCGGCCCGGTCGAGCGGATGGTCGGCGTAGACCGGCAGCATCGCGCTGCCCTGCGGCGTATCGACGGCCATGCGCTGATCGGCGACGGCCTTGACCGGCGCTTCGAGACGTTCGCGCCGCGTGGCCGTGGCGGCTTCGGCCGGCTGCGCGCCGGCCAGCGTGCACGCGGCGGCGCAGGCTACCGCGAACGGAACGGCGTATGACAGGGTACGCGTGGCCGGCAGCGCACACGAGCGTCGGAGACGGGCAAACGCGACGGAGAAGACGGACATGGCGGCGGCTCGGGTGGCAGATATGACTTGAACGGCGATGGTCGCAGAATCCGTCGCGCGCCGCCGGTCCGTGGCGAACAACCGGTCAGCCGGCCGGCTGCGCACCGCGTTCGGCGTCGACGCACCGTTCGCCCGAGCGGCACCGCATCTGCTGCACGATCCCGGCCAGTTCGCCGATATGCGTCGGCACCGCGCGCTTGCCGACGCGCGCCCACGCGTCGAACGACGTCATGCCGCTCACCGCGCCGACGAACGGCACGCCGGCACGCTCGGCTGCCAGTGCGTCCACCGCATGGTCGCCGACGTAGATTGCCGCGGCAGCAGGCAAGCCCAGCCGCGCCAGCGCCTGCACGAGCCCTTCAGGGTCCGGCTTGTGGCGCTGCACGTCTTCCCCGCCGATCAGCACGTCGACCAGCGATTGCAAGCCGTTGCGCTCGAGGATCGCCTCGATCCGGTAGCGAAACTTCGACGACACGATCGCGACGGCGAGCCCTTGCTCGCGCAACGCCGTGAGCAGCGGCGGCACTTCGGGATAGATCCGCGTGCCGGGCACCATGATCTCGTCGGCGCGCGCGACGAAGTGCCGCGCGAACGCATCGGCCCGCGCCGCGCCGGTTTCGCCCGTCAACGCACGGAACATGTCCGGCAGCGGCAGCCCGATCACGGCGCCGATCTGCGCGGGCACGGAGCCGGCGGCGCCGAGCTGATGCAACGCGTGCTCGGTGCACGCGACGATCGCGGCGGACGAATCCGCGAGCGTCAGGTCGAAATCGAATATGACGGCCCGGACAGACATGAAAGGACTCCATGAATCAAGCACGACGCCACGTATGTTACGCGGGCGGGGAGTGAGATTGCCGGCAAGACGACCCGAAAGCGCCGGTTCCGTCGACGTCGGCTCACGTCGCCGCTCATCCGGCCCCGAGATGACGGCTTCCTATCAACCCCATTGCCGGCAGTGCTTTCAAGCATATCGTCAAAATACGATATAAGATTCGCCCATCGACGATACTCGTTTGCCCGATCGAAACACCCAGTCTTCCATGCCGACCGAACTCGACATCGACGCGATCCTGAAAGCGCTCTCGAACCCCGTGCGCCGGGAGATCCTCGTCTGGCTGAAAACGCCCGGCGAGCATTTTCCGCAACAGACGCTGCCGTACGAACACGGCGTCTGCGCGGGCCAGATCGACGCGCGCTGCGGGCTGTCGCAGTCGACCGTCTCCGCGCACCTCGCGACGCTGCAGCGCGCGGGGCTCGTGACGTCGACGCGGATCGGCCAGTGGGCATTCTTCCAGCGCAACGAGGCCGTCATCGACGCATTTCTCGACGCCCTGCGCCGCGAACTCTAGCCAACGGCCGAACCGGCCATGCGGGGCGCCATCGCGCATGACGCGCAGGCTTCCCCGCCTTTCGTGAAGAGGTTATTTGCCATGCCCACGCTGTTCGATCCCGTTACCCTCGGCGACCTGACCCTGCCCAACCGCATCGTGATGGCGCCGCTCACCCGCTCCCGTGCGGGCGCGGCGCGCGTGCCGAATGCGCTGATGGCGCGCTACTACGCCGAGCGCGCGTCGGCCGGCCTGATCATTACCGAAGCGACGTCGGTCACGCCGCAAGGCGTCGGCTATGCCGACACGCCGGGCATCTGGTCCGACGAGCAAGTCGAGGGCTGGAAGCAGATCACGCAGGCCGTGCACGCGGCCGGCGGGCGCATCGTGCTGCAACTGTGGCACGTCGGCCGGATCTCCGATCCGATGTTCCTGAACGGCGACCTGCCGGTCGCGCCGAGCGCGATCGCCGCGGGCGGCACCGTCAGCCTCGTGCGTCCGCCGCGTCCGTTCGTGACGCCGCGCGCACTCGAACTCGACGAAATTCCGGGCATCGTCGCCGCGTACCGCAAGGGCGCGGAGAACGCGAAGGCAGCGGGCTTCGACGGCGTGGAAATTCACGGCGCGAACGGCTACCTGCTCGACCAGTTCCTGCAGGACAGCACCAACCGCCGCACCGACGCATACGGCGGCCCGATCGAGCATCGCGCGCGCCTGCTGCTTGAAGTGGTCGACGCGGCGATCGACGTGTGGGGCGCCGGCCGGGTCGGCGTGCACCTCGCCCCGCGCGGCGACGCGCATACGATGGGCGATTCCGATCCGGCAGCCACGTTCGGTTATGTCGCGCGCGAACTCGGCCGCCGCAAGATCGCGTTCATCTTCACGCGCGAATCGTATTCGGGCGACCAGTTGAGCCCGCGCCTGAAGGAAGCGTTCGGCGGCCCGCTGATCGCGAACGAGCAGTTCACGCTCGACACCGCGCAGGCCGCGCTCGCGAACGGCAGCGCCGACGCGATCGCCTGGGGCAAGCTGTTCATCGCGAACCCGGACCTGCCGCGCCGCCTCGAAATCGGCGCGCCGCTCAACCAGCCGGTGCCGGAGACGTTCTACGCGAAAGGCGAAACGGGCTACACCGACTACCCGGCCTTGAGCGACGCGGCCTGACGATGGAACGGCGCGGGTTCAGGCGTGCACGTCCGCCCGCATGAACACGCGCCGCGTTTCATCGAGACCCAGCGCGACGTGGTGCGCGCGGATCGCACGCAGCGCGTCGTCGAGCGCTGCATCGTCGATGATCCGGAAACCGAGGCGCGCGTAATACGGCGCGTTCCACGGCGCGTCGCGAAACGTCGACAGCACCACCTGCTCGACGTGCTCCCGCGCCGCACGCGCCCTCGCCTGCTCGATCAGGCGCGCGCCGATCCGCTGTCCGGCATGCGACGGCGCGACGTCCAGTTCCTCCAGATACAGCCGCCGCGCATCGAGCAGCCGGTAGAACGCGAACCCTACGCACGTGCGTGGCGGATCGACCGCCACATACGCGCGGCCCCCGTCGATGCGCTCGAGCACGGCAGCCGCATCGGTCGGCTCGCCGTCGGCGATGTCGGCCATGCCGATCTCGCGAAACCGCTGCGCGGCGGCGACTTCCACGGCGGCCATCGCGGCCGCGTCTTCACGCGTGGCGGGACGAATCAGGATCGATGCAGGCATGACGGCAATTCAGGCAGGCAGTCTGGAACGGCCGTCACTATAATCGAAACTTCAGACGTTTCGAACGCCCCACCTACGAGGCTTGCCATGACGTTGTCCGCACTCGCCGTCTTCGCCTTCGCCCTGCTCGTCACCGCCGGCACGCCCGGCCCGAGCGTCGCCGCGCTCGTCGCGCGCGTGCTGACGAACGGCGTGCGCGACGTGCTGCCGTTCCTCGCGGCCATGTGGCTCGGCGAAGCGCTGTGGCTCACGCTCGCGGTCGCGGGGCTGTCGGCATTCGCGCACACGTTCGCGACCGGCCTGACCGTGCTGAAGCTGCTCGGCGTCGCGTACCTGCTGTTCCTCGCGTGGAAGATGTGGACCGCGCCGACCGGCACGGATGCGGACGACCTGCCGCGCGGCCAGTCGCCGTGGCGCATGTTCGTCGCCGGCATGCTGGTCACGCTCGGCAATCCGAAGATCATGATCTTCTATCTCGCGCTGCTGCCGACCATCGTCGATCTCACGCACGTCGGCGTCGGCGCGTGGGCCGAACTGGTCGGCACGATGCTCGCGGTGCTGATCCTGGCCGACTGTTTCTGGTCGCTGCTCGCGTCGCGAGCCCGCGCCTTCCTGACGTCGGCGCGCGCAAAGCGGATCGCGAACCGCACGAGCGCGACCGCGATGGCCGGCGCGGCGGTGGCGATCGCGACGCGGTAGTCCGGCGCGCCGCACGACGCCAACGCCTGCCGCCCGTGATGTCACCGCCCGTGCGAACTCCCGCCCCACTCGCCGCACTATCGATTCCGGAATCCCCGCGCGCTGGCCCGGCCGGCGATCGGCAACAGCGATCCAGTCATGCCCCTGGAGGGATTCAACATGAAAAGCTGGCTGTCGGCTGTCCTGCTCTGCCTGTCCGCCACGGTCGCGCACGCGGCCGGTGTCAAGTTCATCCGGATCCCGGCCGATGCGATCGGCCCCGAACTGAAGGCGGCCGTGTGGACACCCTGCGCGGATGCCGCCCAGACGCTCACGATCGGTCCTTTCGAATTGAAAGGACGGCGCGACTGCCCGACCGTCGGTGACAAGCTGCCGCTCGTCGTGATCTCGCACGGGCATGGCGGCACGCTTCTCGGCCATCACGATCTTGCGCAAACGCTCGCCGATGCGGGCTACGTGGTCGCGGCCATCAACCATCCCGGCGACACCGCGCTCGACATGAGCCGCGCGGACGACATTCACGAGTTCGTCGAACGCCCCGTCGACATCAAGCGCCTGGTCGACTACATGCTCGCCCGCTCGGCCGACGCCGCGCGAATCGATCCCACCCGGATCGGCTTCTTCGGTTTTTCGCGCGGCGGCTATACCGGGCTGGTGCTGGCCGGCGGCAATCCCGATTACGTGCATGCGCCGGTCGCGTGCACGGACCCGACCTGGCTGATCTGCCGACAGATTCGCGACCGGGACCTCGTTCTTCCCACCCCGGCCCGCGATCCGCGTATCAAGGCCTACGTGCTGGCCGATCCGCTCGACGAATTCCCGGCCGCCGACACGGTGAAGAACGTCCGGGCACCGATCCAGCTCTGGGCCTCGGAAGAAGGGGGCGACGGCGTCGAACCGGCCACCGTCCCCGCGCTGGCCGGCCTGTTGCCACGGCGGCCGGAGTTCCACGTGGTCCGGAACGCCGCGCATTTCGCGTTCGTCGCGCCGTGTTCCGACGCATTGAAACGCATGTCGCCACGTGTGTGCGTCGATGCGAACGGATTCGATCGCGTCGCCTTTCACCAGACGTTCGACGCCCAAGCACTCGCGTTCTTCAACGCGAATCTTCGCTGACTAACAGCGAAACGCCTTGCGCCAGACACCCTGCTCCGGCGTGTAGTCGTTGCATTCGATCAACGCACGCACCAACCCCCAGTCGTCGTCATCGCAGAAATCGAGCAGCATCGCACCGTACGGGCCGGGCTGCTCGCGCAAGCGTTCGGCCAGTCGCGCATGAATGCCCTGCACGCGGCCATCCCCACGGGCGACCACCGACGGATTCGCGCCCATCCCCGTGCCGCTGCAGAAACTGATCGCCCAGCGGCCGCTGTCCGGCAGCGGCAGATGCGTCAGCAGCGCGTCGATCGCGCGCCACTTCCACGCGATCGACGCGGCCACCGGCACGCGATATTCGTCCTGAATCACGAATGCGCCGTCCGGATGGTCGATCGTAAACGTCGCGTTGTCGGGCCACGCGGTCAGGTCGATGCCGAGCGGCCGGCCGCTGCGAAAGCGCCGCAACAACACGACCGCGCCGCGCACGTCGCCGAGCGCGGGCAGCGTGCCGCCGGCATGCCAGCGCAGCCGCGGATGCCGCGCGCGATGCGCATCGAACGTCGCATCGAAACCGCGCGTGCATGCATGCGCCGGCCACTCGTCCTTGACCGACATCACGATGCATTCGCGCGGATGCGCTTCGAGAAAGCGCGTACAGGTGGCCAGCACGTCGTCGAACGTCATGCCGAGCGCGATGCCGCCGTGATGGATGTCGAATGCATCGCGCACGTGCCGGCAGCGGATGTCGAGCAGCCGCACGCCGTGGGCGAGCTGCGCATCGAGCGGCGCACGCTGCGTGCGCACGAGTAAATCGTCGACCGTATACGCACAGGTGTCATGGCTGCCCGGTAGGGTCAGCGTATGCAGCGGCCGCGCGTCGTCGAGCGCCGACATCCAGTCGGCAGGCGGCATGCACGTATCGTGGCGCGAAGGGATCATGAATCGATGAATGACAAGGAAAGAAAACCGTGGGTGACGGCCTCGGATGTCGCGGCGCGGGCCGGCGTCTCGCGCTCGGCAGTGTCGCGCGCGTTCTCCCCAACGGCAAGCATCGCGCCGCAAACGCGCGAACGCGTGATGGTCGCCGCGCGTGCGCTGGGCTATCAGGTCAACCTCATCGCGCGCGACATGATCACGCAGCGCAGCAGCATGATCGGCGTCGTGACGGCTGGATTCGAGAACCCGTTTCGCGCGCGGCTGCTGTCGGACCTGATGGCCGTGCTCGGGCAGCGCGCGCTCACGCCGCTCGTGACCAATGCGGAGGATCCGCGCCAGGTTCGGCAATCGCTCGAACAACTGCTCAGCTACCGGATCGCGGGGCTCGTGATGACGTCCGCGTCGCCGCCGCTGTCGGTCGCGCAACAGTATCTCGAACACCGGATCCCGGTCGTGATGATCAACCGCGAAGCGAACCTGCCGGGCGCCGATGTGGTCGTCAGCGACAACGCGGCGGCCGCCACCTGCGCCGCGCAGCGGCTCGTGCAGGCCGGCGCGCGCCGGCTCGCGTTCGTCGGGCCGCGCGGCACCAGCTACAGCGCGCGCACGCGCGCCGCGGCGTTCGAGCAGGCGCTCGGGCCACGCGATGCCTCCGACGCGACGCTCGTACGCGTGCTCGATACACCGTCCGACACCCACGCCAGCGGCGTCGACGCCGCGCGGCGACTGTTCGCGACCGGCGAGCGGCCCGACGGCGTGTTCTGCTCGTCCGACCTGCTCGCGCTCGGCGTGATCGACGTCGCGCGTCGCGAATTCGGCTTGTGCGTGCCGGACGACCTGCGCGTGATCGGCTTCGACGATATTCCCGCCGCCGAATACGATGCGTATCGGCTGACGACGCTGCGGCAGGACACGCGCGGCCTCGCGCACGCGGCGATCGACCTGCTCGCCGACCGGATGCAGACGTTCGACGGCCCGTCGCGCACGCGCGTGGTGCCGGTCACGCAGGTGGTGCGCGACAGTTGCGCGTGACGACGCAGGACGGGACGCGGCCAAGCCGCGCGTCACTTCAGCCCGCCCGCGAACCCGCGCAACAGGTAGCGCTGCACATAGCCGGCCACGGCCAGCGTCGGCAGCGACGCGATCAGCCCCGCGCTCATCAGGTCGCCCCAGTCGATGCCGTTCTCCGTCACGTAGCCGGCGATCGCGAGCGGCAGCGTGAAGCGGCTCGGCGTCGACACGAACAGCAGCGCGATCAGGAATTCGTTCCACGCCGCGATGAACACGAAAATCGCGGTCGCGATCAGCCCCGGCGCGCACAGCGGCAGCACGATCTGCACGAGCCGCCGCGCGAGCCCCGCGCCGTCGATGCACGCCGCTTCCTCGTATTCGATCGGCACGTCGCGCACGAACGCGAGCAGCATCCAGATCGCCATCGGCAACGCGTAGATCTGGTACGCGAGCATCAGGCCGAGCGTCGAATCGAGCAGGTGCAGCCGCTTCGCGAGCGCGAACAGCGGCACCGCGATCGTGATCGGCGGCATCAGCTTCAACGCCAGCACGAGCATCAGGAACAGCAGGTCGAGCCGCGCCGGAAACCGCAGCCGCACGAGCGCATACGCGGCCGGAAACGCGAGCGCCAGCGCGAGCAGCGTCGTGCCGAAGCCGACCAGCAGCGAATTGAACAGCGGCGCGCCGATGCCCTTCGACCATACCGACGCAAAATGCGCGAGCGTCGGCGCGGCCGGCCAGATCCGCAACGGATGATCGAGACGTTCGAGCGTCGGCATGAAGGCCGCGCCGGCCATCCACAGGCACGGCAACAGCAACAGGGCGAGCGCGACGACGCGCAGCGCCCATGGCACCGCGTGACCGAATGCAGCGCCCGTTCGTGCGCGAGAGATGCCTGCGGCTTGCGTCGTCATGCGCGCCGCTTGCGAACCGTCTGCCATACGTACCCCGAGACCAGCAGCGCGGACGCCGCGAGCATCAGCACCGACGCGGCACTCGCCGGCCCGACGTTGAAGAAGCGGAAGCCCGTGTCGTAGATATAGGTCGACAGCGTCTGCGTCGCATTGCCGGGGCCGCCGCCCGTCAGCGCATAGACCTTGTCGAACAGCTTGAACGTGTCGATCGAGCGCAGCAGCAGCGCGAGGCCGATCTGCGGGGCCGCGAGCGGCAGCGTGACGTCGCGCAGGCACTGCCACTCGCTCGCGCCGTCGGTGCGCGCGGCTTCGTACAGCTCCTGCGGAATCGATTGCAGCCCGGCCAGCACGATCAGGAACGCCATCGGCGTCCACTGCCACACGTCGACGAGCGCGAGCGACCACAGCGCGAGATGCGGATCGGACAGCCAGCGCACGCCTTCGATGCCGAACGCGGCGAGCAGCGCGTTCAGGAATCCGTCGAAGTTCAGCCAGTTGCGCCAGATCGCCGAGCACACGAGCGTGGACAGCATCATCGGCAGGATCGCGAGCGGCAGCGCGATGCGCCGGCCCGGAAACGCGCGCACGAACAGCAGCGCGAGGCCGAAGCCGAGCGCGACTTCGGCCAGCGACGCGACGATCGTGAAGCGCAGCGTGTTGCCGAAGCCGGCCGTAAACGCGTCGTCGCCGAGCACCGCGCGATAGTTCGCGAGCCCCGCGAACGCGCGATGGCCCGCCGAATAGTCGACCCGGCAAAACGAGTCGATCAGCACCTGCGCGACCGGATACAACGCGAGCGCGGCGAGCACCAGCAGCGCGGGCCCGAGCAGCGCGACGAACGGCAGGCTGCGGCCGAAGGCTTTCATGCGCGACCTCCGGTCAGCGGGTCGACGTCGACGTGCGCGGTCACTTGCCGGCCGCGGCCGTCGCCTGCGCGATCTTCTGCTGCGCCTGGCGCAGCGCGGCGTCGGGCGCGGCCTGCCCCGTCAGCGCGAGCTGCAACTGGTCGCCGAGAATGCTCTCGACCTGCTGCCAGTCGGTCACGCGCGGCCGCGCACGGCCGGCCTCGAGCGCCTTCAGTTGATCGGGATACCAGCGGTACTGGCGCACCAGCGCCGGATCGTTGAACACGCTGCGGCGGGTCGGCGGAATGCCGATGCCGGCGAGGCGCGTCTGCGTATCGCGCGAGCTCAGGTAAGCGAGGAAGTCCTGCGCGAGCTTCGCGTGCGGCGCGTCCTTCGGAATGCCCATCTGCCAGATGCCGAGCATCGGCGCCGGGCCCGCGGTCTGCCCGGGCGGCGGCTGCAGCGCGATCTGGCCGACCACGCGCGACTGCTTCGGATCGTCGAGCGCCGGCACCCAAGCCGGCCACACCTCGATCGACTGCGCGGCCGTGCCGCGCTGCAGCGCGTCGCGCACTTCGGCCGCGCCGTACACGTCGACGTCCTTCGGCGCGAACGCCTTCAGCGCGAGGAACGTCTTCAGCGCGGCCTGCGCTTCGCGCGAATCGATCGTCACGTTGCCGGCACGGTCGAACACGTCGCCGCCGTATGCCCACAGGATCGGCAGGAAGCCCGTGACGACCGGGTTGCCCTTCGTGCCGCGGAACACGACGCCCGACACGCTCTTGTCCGCGCCGCCGACGGTCCGCGCGATCTTCAGCACGTCGTCCCAATTGCGCGGCGGTTGCAGCTTGTACTTCGCGAGCAAATCCTTGCGGTACGCGAACATCTCGACGTTGCCGACGATCGGCAGCGCGTACAGCGCGCCCGCCGCGTTGCGGCCGAGCGCGACGGCGGACGGCACGAGATCGGCGTCGGCGAGCGACGCAGGCAGCGGCTTCAGCCAGCCGTTGCCGATGAATTCGGGCGCCCACGTGTCGTCCATCATCACGAGGTCGTACGCGCCGGTGCCTTCGCGCATCGACAGCTTCAGCTTCTGGTACAGGTTCGCGTTCGGCAGCTTGAGCAATTCGATGTCGGTGCCCGGGTGCAGCTTGGTGAAGCCGGCGACGGCGTCGGCGAGCCCCTTGCCGTAGATGTCGTCGCGGCCCGCGATGACGAGATCCGCCGCGAAGGCGTGCGTGGCGACAACGGATAACGCAACGGCGGCGGACAGCGCGCGCAGGCGACTCAGCAGGGTCATGTGGTCTCTCTCGATCGGCGTGTGGAGCGGAACGGTCATGCGTTGCACACGTGTGCAACGCCGGCGACACGTCGGGTCGCCTGAAGCGTCGTCATTGTTCACGCAGACCGTGAAGGTATTGTGGCAACCCGCAAAACCGGGCGACCTGACGCACGCATTCCCTCTCCAGGCCCGTTCAGTCGAGCAGACGGACGGTTTTTTCAGACATCGCTTTCCATCATCCGACCGTCTCCGCCTCCATGCGCCGGCGGCACGCGACCGGCGTGCCGCCGCCAACCGCATTCAGCGTCAAAAGTTCACACGAATCCCCGCCATCACCGCCAGTTGCCGGCTCGAATTGCTGTTCGCGAGCACCGGAATCTGCGCATAGTTCGCCGCGTTGCCGTCCGCGTCGGTGCCGAGCCCCGTGCCGCTCGCGATCTGGCCGATCGCGACCGCATACAGCGCGGTGCGCTTCGACAGGCTGTAGTTCGTGCCGACGTTCAACTGGTGGAAGCGCGTCGTGCCGCGCCCGTCCGTATGCGCGGCGTTGAAGATATACGCGACGCCGCCCTGCCATGCCGGCGTGAACATGTACGTGACGTTCAGCTCGCCGATGTCGAACGTGAACGCCTGCGTGCGCGGCTGCGCGGCGGTGGAGAAATAGCGGCTGTCGCCGAGGCGCGTATGCGTGTAGGTCAGCGCGACCGTCGCCGCGCCGAGCGTGACCGACCCGCCCGCGCCGAACGCGCGCATCGAGCCGGCATCCTGGAGCAGGCAATACATCGCTCCCGGGTTGCTGCACGCGAAATCGCCGATATAGCCGCTCGTGCCGCCGAGCGCCGCGTCGAGCGGCTGATGCAGGTCGAGGTAGCCGACCGAGAACGCCACCGGCGAGCGCGTGTACGTCGCGGCCACCGCATAACCGCGCTTCGCGGAAAAATCGCCGGCCTGCCCGCCGAAGCTGAACGTGCCGCCGAACGTGAGGCCGTTGAAATCGGCGCTGGTGAACTTCACAGCGTTGTTGAAGTTGAATGCGGCATTCAGGTTGTCGACGTCGCCCAGATGCGAGCCGTACGGCGTCGCCCAGTTGTTGCTCGATACGTACGCGCCGAGCATGTCGGTGTACGAGTCGTATTGCCGGCCGAGGCCGAGCGTGCCGATCCCGTCCTGGCGCAGCCCGACCCAGGCCTGCCGGCTGAACGCGGTGCCGCCCTGCAGCGCCTGCCCGTTCGCGGACAGGAATTGCTGCTCGAGCGTGAATACCGCATCGAGGCCGCCGCCGAGCGGCTCGGCGCCCTGGAAGCCGAAGCGCGACGGCACGAGGTTGCCGCCGCCCATCTGCCACGCATGGCCGCCGCCCGTGCTGCCGTCGGCGCGCGTGAACTGCTGGTTCGTCGAGTAGATGATGCCGGTGTCCACGGTGCCGTACAGCGTCACGCTTCCCGAAGTCTGCGCGTGTGCGTGCAGGCAGCCCAGCATGGCCGCGGCCGCGGCCAGTCGTCGTCCGTTCTTCATGTCCCGCCCCTCAATGGTCATCGGTTGGCAGTGCAAACCGACGGTGTTGTCGATATGGGTTGGCAGGACTTTATCCAGCGAAAATTCCGGACCTCTATCCCAAATCAGCAAACCGTGATGGGGACGGGCAATACACGACGGCGCCCGGCGGCGGCGCCACGGTGGGAAGGCGTCAGTCGGGACGCAAGGTTTGCGACGGCAGCTCGCCGAACAGGTCGCGATACTCGCGCGCGAAATAGCCGAGATGCGTGAAGCCCCAGCTCGCGGCGGCTTCGCCGACGCCGAGCTGCTGCGCCGACGTCGTGCGCAGCAGGCGGCGCACCGCGTTCAGCCGGATCGTGCGCAGGTAGCCGACCGGCGTGACGTCGGCCACGCGTTGAAAGCTCGTCTGCAGCGTGCGGCGGCTGCAGCGCAGTACGCGGCACAGTTCGAGCACGGTGACGGGTTCTTCGGGCCGCTCGCGCAGATGCTTCTCGCAGCGGCTCACGATATCGCTGTAGGTGGCGTGCGTGATGTCGCGGCGCTCGACGTCGATGCCGTGTTCCAGCGCATCGAGGAACATGCCGAGCATCGCGTCGCGAAACATCTTGCGGGTGGCCGCATATTCGAGGCAACCCGGGTTGCGCTGCGCATCGTCGATCAGCGCCGACAGCCGCGCGCCGAGCGCGACGCCCTGCGCGTCGGACAGCCGCGTCACGTGCCGCAGCCTGCGCGCGGCGGCCGCGCCGAATTCGGCTTCGCACAGCTCGTCGACCATGTCGGACGCCGCGCTGATCCCGACGAGCCCCATCCCTTCCGGCGTGTGGAATTCGAAATCCTCGCCGGCGCGCAGCGCGAGCAGCGCATAGCCGTCGACCGGCTGGCCCTGGAACGTCCCCGCGAGCGGCACGGACAGCGGCACCGCGAGCGACGTGCGCCCGACCGGTGCGAGGCCGGTTTGCGCGACGCGGCGGTTGGTCGTCTCGCGGAAGAAGTGGAAATCGTCGTACAGCACCTGCGTGACGGTGCCCTTGAAGCGGCCCGGCGTCATCTGACGGTACACCTGATGCCAGCCCGCGATCGCGAGCCCGTGATCGTGCACGTCTTCGTGTGAGCGTGACTGGAACAGCATCGGCGTCTCCGGTAAAACCCTTGGGTGCTGGATGCGGCCGCCGGGTTCGCACGGCACGCATCGCCACAGCTTACCCTCGCAAAATCCTGCGTAGTACGGTTTCGAACGCAAGACAGGCCGCCGACAGCGCGGCGGCCTGCTCGTCGATCAGCCTGACGTAACGGCGAAACGACGGCATCCGGTTCACGATCTCGCTGCCGCCGAACGGCACGATCGCGAGGGTCCAGCGGCCGTCGCGCGCGCCGATCGCGCAGTCGGTCAGGTGCAGCCGCTGCAGCGCGCCGGCCAGCGCCGGCTCGGCAAGCAGCGCGGCCAGCGTGTCGACGAACACAGGGTCGCATCCGGACACAAGCGCGGCATCGATGCCCGTGCGGCGCAACCAGCCGGTCTGCCGCACGCGCGCGCCGCCCTGCGCGGCCGGGCCGTCAGCCGCCACCGTCACCATCACGTTGACCGTATGCATCAGGAACTGGCGCTCGATGCACTCGTCGACGCTCACGCGCACGCCGTTCGGCAGCCGCGCCGTGACGCCGCCGACGCCGCCGACGCCACCGGCATCGTCCGCATCGCGCACGGCCCGCAGATCGGCGAGCACGCGCGCGGCGATCGCGCCGGGCCGATGGCCGGGCGGCGGCGCATCGGGCGCCGCGCGCCACCGGACGAGCGCGGCCTTCACGATGCGACGTGCTCGTTGCGCAGCACGTCCTCCACCGGCACCGGCCTGAACGGATGCCGGCGCTGCACGACGAGCGTCCAGAACAGCGCATACAACGCGGTGAGCCCCAGCATCGCGCCGAACGGCACGTAGATGTCGCGCGCGTTCATGCCGGGCGGCGTGATGTACCAGATCGCGAGCACGATCCCGACGCTCGACACGATCTGCGGCAGCGGGAACAGCGGCGAACGGTACGGCCGCGGCAGGTCCGGGCGGCGGATGCGCAACATCACGACCGACGCGGTGACGAGCAGGTACGCGGTGCCCCATGCGCAGGTCGCGGCGAGCACGAGGTGCAGGATGCTGTCGAGATTGCCGTTGATCAGCCATGCATGGAAGATCGGCACGATCGCCGACGCGACGATGCCGACCACCGGCGTCTTGAAACGCGGATGCAGGTATGCGAAATAGCGCGGCAGCGCGCCGTCGATCGCCATCCCGTACAGGATGCGCGGCAAGCCGGCCATCAGCGTGTTGATCGTCGCGGCGCCCGCGCACAGGAACGCGATGCCGAACCAGATCCGCCCGAACGGCCCGAGCACCTGCAGCGCGAACGCGGGAATCGCGCCCGGCGTGTCGAGCAGGTGCGTGAGGCCGTCGGGGCTCACCGGCACGTTCGCGACCTGGCGGCGGATCGCCGCGCCGTACAGGAACATGCAGATCGCGACGCCGACGAGGCCGAGCGCCATCGCACGCGGGATCGTGCGGCCCGGCGCCTTCATTTCGGGCGCGAGCGGCGTGACGAACTCGCAGCCGACGAACATGAACATCGCCATCCCGACCAGCGACAGCACGGCCGGGACCGACGTGCCGACTTCCGAGCCGCCGAACCAGCCGTCGAGATGCACGGCCGGCGCCGCAGCGAGACCGAGAATCCCGAAGATCATCAGCGACAGCCACATGCCGGCCGTCAGCACGATCTCGAGCTTGCTGAACACCTTGATGCCGATGATGTTGGTGATCGCGAACGTGACCACGAGGCCGACGCCGACGAGCCACGAACTGTTGTGCTTCTCGAGCGCGGCGTTCAACGATTCGAAGTTCACGAGCGCCATGATGCCGCTCAGGATCGTCTCCGCGGTGCCGGCGAACACGTGCACGAGGAAATACGCGGAGATCGTGCCGGTGATCGCCCAGAAGCGGCCGAGCCCGCATGACAGGTAATCGTAAACCGAGCCGGCCGTCGGCAGCATCGCGGCGGCTTCGGAGAACGTGGTGGCCTGCGCCTGCATCATCACGAACGCGATGATCATCGCGACCGCGAACGCCCAGCCGCCCATCCCGAAGCCCGACGTCGCGGTGAGGATCACCGGGCTCGCCATGATGAGCCCGACCGCGCTCGCCAGCGCGGTCGGAAAACCGACCGCACCGGCGTTCAATGCGGTGCCGCCGCCTGCTTCAGCCGACGCACCGGCGGACGTATCGCCCGCGGCGCCGGTCATTCCCGACCATCCCGACATCGTTGTCTCCTTCGTGGGTTGCCCCGAACCGGCGCTTCGTCGGCGGTCGGGGCCAGATGCTGTGCGGTCGGCCCCGGGCGGTGCTTCAGCGCGTCGATTCCGGGGCCCCTCGTCGATCACGGCGTGATCCGATGTCGAAAAAATACGCAGGCAAAATAATCCGGTCATAGCGCAAATCGGCAAACCCGCGATGGCGTTTACCCGCCGCCTCGGGTTGGCCGTCGCGCGGTCAGGCCATCAGGCGAACGGCACGGCCTCGAAACCGGCCGCGAGCGCGTCGACGATCCGGTCGAGCTGCTCGCGCTGGATCACGAGCGGCGGCGACAGGATGATCTTCGTGCCGACCGGGCGCACCAGCACGCCGTTCTCGCGCGCGACTTCCGCGACCGCGTTCGCATAGCCCGACAGCGGGTCGATCGGCTCGCGCGTGTCCTTGTTCGCGACGAGATCGAGCGCGAGCATCAGCCCCTTGCCGCGCACCTCGCCGACCGCCGCGAAGCGTTCCGGGAAAGAGTGAAGCGCTTCGAGCAGATACGCGCCCTGCTTCGCCGCATTCGCCGGCAGGTCTTCCTTCACGACGATGTCGAGGCTCGCGATCGCGGCCGCGCATGCGACCGGGTGGCCGGCGTATGTGTAGCCGTGCATGATCGCGCCGCCGAAATCGGCGTTCGCGGCGAACGCGTCCTCGATCCGCGCGTTCACGACCGTCGCGCCGAGCGGCACGTAGCCCGACGAAATCCCCTTCGCGAGACACATGATGTCCGGGCGCACGCCCCAGCCGCGGCTGCCGAACAGGCTGCCGCTGCGGCCGAAGCCCGTCACGACCTCGTCGGCGATCAGCAGCACGCCGTAGCGGTCGCACACCTCTCGCACCAGCGGCCAGTAATTGGCCGGCGGCACGATCACGCCGCCCGCGCCCTGGATGGGCTCCGCGATGAACGCGGCGACGGTGTCCGGGCTCTGGAACTGAATCTCGCGCTCGAGCATTTCCGCGCAGATCCGGCCGAGTTCCTCCGGGTCCTGCGTGAACGGGTTGCGGTACAGCCACGGCGTCTCGACGTGGAAGCAGCCGGGCAGGTTCGGCTCGTAATTGCGGCGGAACACCGTATTGCCGTTCACCGACGCGCCGCCGAAATGCGTGCCGTGATACCCCTGCTTCAGCGAGATGAACTTCGTGCGATCCGCCTGGCCGCGCACCTTCCAGTACTGGCGCGCGATCTTCAGCGCGGTCTCGATCGAGTCCGACCCGCCCGAGCTGTACAGCACGCGGCGCATCCCTTCCGGTTCGAGCATGTCGATCACCTTCTTCGACAACTCCTCCGCGCGCGGATGCGAAATGCCGTCGAACAGCTGGAAGTATTCGAGTTCGTCGAGCTGGCGCACGATCGCGTCCTTCACTTCCCGGCGGTTGTGGCCGACGTTCACGTTCCACAGGCCCGCGACGCCGTCGACGAGCTGCTTGCCGGTTTCGTCGAATACGTAGCAGCCGTCGCCGCGCACGATGCGGATCGGCTTGCGCTGTTTCATGTCGTTCGGGTGCAGCATCGGATGCCAGAATTTCGCTTCGTTGTAGCTCATTGCAATCTCCACGGTCGGATCGGTTTTCGCGGTTTTGGGATTGGCCCGCGCGTCAGTGCGCGATGCAGACGGATTTGGTTTCGGTGAAGCCTTCGATCGCGTACTGGCCGAATTCGCGGCCGATGCCCGATTGCTTGTAGCCGCCGAACGGCATCGACGGATCGAGCGGGATATGGCAGTTCACCCACACGGTGCCGGCTTCGATCCGCGGCACGAGGTTCATCACGCGTGTCAGGTCGTTGCTCCAGATGCTCGCGGCGAGACCGTACGGCGACGCGTTCGCGAGGCGCACCGCATCGGCCGCGTCGTCGAACGGCACGACCACGATCACCGGGCCGAATACCTCGTCGTGGACGATCGCGCTGTCCGGGGGCGGATCGGCGATCACGGCCGGCTTCACGTAATAGCCGGGCAGGTCGTCGGCCGGCGTGCCGCCCGCGAGGAACGTGAGGCCCGCGCGGCGCGCGCCTTCGATGTGCTGGACGACCTTGTCGCGATGGTGCGCGGACACGAGCGGGTTGATCTGCGCGGTCGTGTCGAGGCCCGCGCCGAGCTTCATCGACTGCGCGACGCCCGCGAGGCCGTCCGCGAGCTGCGCGAACTTGCTGCGATGCACGTAGATGCGCGACGCGGCCGCGCACACCTGCCCCTGGTTGAAGAATGCGCCGGCAGCCACCCCGTCGAGCGCGTGCGCGACGTCGACGTCGTCGAGCATCACGATCGGGTTCTTGCCGCCGAGTTCCAGCGAGAAGCGCGTCATGTTCTGCACGGCCGCCGCGCCGACCAGCTTGCCGGTCGCGGTCGACCCGGTGAACGAGATCTTCGCGATCGACGGGTGGCTCGCGAGCGCCGAACCGCAGACGCGGCCGCCCGTGACGACGTTGAACACGCCCGGCGGCACGCCGGCTTCACGCGCGAGTTCGGCCAGGCGCAGCGCGGTGAGCGGCGTTTCCGGCGACGGCTTCAGCACGATCGTGCAGCCGGCCGCGAGCGCGGGAATCAGCTTCCACACCGCGATCATCAGCGGGAAATTCCACGGCACGATCGCGGCGACCACGCCGACCGGCTCCTTGCGCGTATAGGCCGTATAGCGCGCGCCGGGCGGGAACGGGATCGACACGTCGAGCGTCTGGCCGGTGATCTTGGTCGCCCAGCCGGCCATGTAGCGCACGTATTCGACGCTCGCGCCCACTTCGACCGCGCGCGACACGTGAATCGACTTGCCCTGGTTCAGCGTTTCGAGCTGCGCGAGCGTTTCGGCGTCGGCTTCGATCAGGTCCGCGAGTTTCAGCAGGATGCGTTCGCGGTCGGCCGGCCGCAGCCCGCTCCAGACGCGCGCGTCGAACGCGCGTTTCGCACTGGCGACCGCGCGGTCGACGTCGTGTGCGTCTGCATCGGCGACGGTCGCGAGCCGCTCGCCCGTGGCCGGGTCGTGCACGTCGAGCCGCGCCGCCGCGTGCGCGGGCTGCATGGCGCCGTCGATGAAGAGGCCGAAGTCGCGCGCAACGAAGGTGCGCACGGTGTCGCTGACGGCGACGAAGTTCGTGTTGCTCATGGGCGTCTCGTTGATTGTCGTGGCTGGACCGTGTGCCGGTGAGCACGCGGGCGTAGGACCACTGTATCGACGAGGATTCACGCCGGGTGAGCGCAAATTGGCAGCGCGTGGGGGAATCAGATGCGTGTGAGCCGGACGCGCGCAAGCGTGGCGTCGCACCGGACGAACGCCGCGTTATCGTCCAACGGAATGACGCGATGTGATTGCGGAGAGGGAAAAACTTACAGGAACAGCGCGCCGACCAGCTCCGTGCGATTCGACACGCCCAGCTTCCGATACATCCGCATCAGGTGAGTCTTGATCGTCGGTTGCCCGAGCGCGAGGTCGCGCGCGATCTCCTTGTTCGAGCGGCCGTCGCGCACGAGCCGCGCGATTTGCTCCTCGCGGTAGGTGAGCCGTTCCTCGCAGGCGATCCGATGAATCCCGCGCCGGGCGCGCAGCAGCGGGCTCAGCGCGGCTTCGGCCACCGGCTGCAGACGCGCAAGCGCGTCGATCTCGCCGGGGGCGAACCGCCCCGCCGTGCCGTTGCCGTGCGCGTCACCGAGGCCGAAGCGCAACAGCGAAAACGCGCCCACCGTGCGGCCCGCGTCGCGCAGCCAGATTTCGACGACGTCGGCCACGTCGTGCCGACGCAGGAAGCGGGTCCAGTACGCGGACGCGCCGCGTCGTTCGTCAGGCAATTGCGACGCGAGCGTGACGACCGCGCTTTCGCCGGCCGCGCAGCGCGACGGATGCAGCGGATCGAGCATCCGGTAGCGCGCGACATAGGTGCGGTGCATCGATTCCGGCATCCCGAACAGTTCGAAATCGGCTGCCTCGCCGCCCTGGTCGAGCCGGTAGAACACGATTGCGGACGGGCTCGCGAATGCGTCGAATGCGTCCACGCACGCGCGCAGCGCGCGTTGCCAGTCGGCGGGAGCGTGGTCGGCGGGAGCGGAGAAGGTCGGCATGGGGATCGGCGGGCACGCGAAGGCGTCGAATTTCGACTGCCTTGCCAGCCTAGTGGCGCCGAAACGCGCCAGTGAGCGCAAATCGGCAATTCGTCCCGGGGCGGCCAGGGCGGCCGGTTCGACCGGGACGATACGGGCGCGCGAAGGAATCCGCGCCTCGTTTCAGCGAGCGTTCGCGGCGAACGTGTCGCAGGCGCTCACCTCGCCCGACTCCATCCCGCGCCGCAGCCAGTACACGCGCTGCTCGCTCGTGCCGTGCGTGAAGCTTTCGGGCACGACGTAGCCCTGCCCTTGCTGCTGCAGCCGGTCATCGCCGATGGCGGCCGCCGCCTTCAATCCCTGCTCGAAGTCGCCCGGCTCCATCAGCCGCTGGTTCGCGCGCTGCGCGTTATTCGCCCACACGCCGGCAAAGCAGTCGGCCTGCAACTCCATCCGCACCGACAGCGCGTTCGCGCGCGTCTGGCTCGAGCGCCGGCGCGCGGCGTCGACCTTGTCGGCGATGCCGAGCAGGTTCTGCACGTGATGGCCGACTTCGTGCGCGATCACGTAGGCCTGTGCGAAATCGCCGCCCGCGCCGAAACGCTTGCGCAGCTCGTCGTAGAAGCCGAGATCGATATATACGTTGCGGTCGCCCGGGCAGTAGAACGGCCCCATCGCGGTCTGGCCGGTGCCGCACGCGGTCGGCGTCGAGTTCGTGAACATCACGAGCTTCGGCGGTTCGTACTGCGCGTGCAGCTGCGTGTTGAACACGCCCGTCCACGTGCGTTCGATATTGCCGAGCACCTTGCGCGTGAACACCGCGCCGGGATCGTTCGCCGGCGCGCCCTGGTGCTGGGTCGGCGCGGGCTGCGCCTGCTGCTGGCGGCCCTGCAGCGCCGATGCGCCCTCGAGCACGACGCGCGGGTCGATCCCGAAGAAATACGATGCGGCCAGCGCGATCACGATCGTACCGATGCCGATCGTCGCGCGCCCGCCGCCGAACCCGCCGCCGCCGCGTCGATCCTCGACGTTGGCGCTTTCTCTTTCGTCGTCCAGCCTCATTGCCGGCCCCTCCCTGTTCTTGTCGATGGCCCGGCCGCGTCAGCGCGCAACCGGGCGATACGCCGTGGCGACATGCGCCGTCGGCGGACGCGATACCTGCGCATCGGACGCCCGTTCCCGTCGATCCGGCCTGCCGCGCCATTGCTTGGCGCGCCCGTGCCGGCCGCACCATTCGTACGACGGAATCGGCCGGCCGACGGGCGCGCGTCGTCGCGCGCGGCCGCTCACGCTATTTTGCCGGGCTTTCGCGGCTTATCGCAAAAATGTGGAGGATAGAGCGATTCGGCGGCGGACATCGTCAGCCTTTGCAAAATGGGCCACGGTGGCCGCGCCTGGCCGTCCGGACGGCGCCCGTTCATCCTTTCGGCGGATACCGGCGCGTGCCGGCGCCGCCTAAAGTAGCCGGAACGCATCTTCCCGGAGCACGACATGACACACCCGCCACCCCGTACGATCGCGATCACCGGCGCCGGCACCGGCATCGGCGCCGCGTGCGCGCGCCGCTTCGCCCGCCGCGACGAGCGCGTCGTGCTGATCGGTCGCCGCCAGGCGCCGCTCGACGCACTGGCTGCCGAAACGGGCGGCCTCGCGCTGGCCGGCGACGCCGCCAGCCCCGCCGACTGGGCCGGCTTCCTGCCGCGCATCGCCGAACGCTTCGGCCGCATCGACGCGCTCGTCGCATGCGCGGGCGGCCATGGCATCGGCCGCGCCGACGAAACCGACGACGCGCAGTGGCGCGACGCGATGCACGCGAACCTCGACACCGCATTCGTCAGCGCACGCGCATGCCTGCCCGACCTGATCGCGCAGCGCGGCAATATCGTGCTGGTCGCGTCGATCGCGGCGCTCGCGGCAGGCCCCGGCGTATGCGGCTACACGGTCGGCAAGCACGCGCTGCTCGGGCTGGCGCGATCGCTCGCACGCGACTACGGCCCGCACGGCGTGCGCGCGAACGCCGTCTGCCCGGGCTGGGTCCGCACGCCGATGGCCGATGCGGAAATGGCGCCGCTGATGGCCGCGCACGGCGATTCGCTCGACGATGCATACGCACGCGTGAGCGCCGACGTGCCGCTGCGGCGCGCGGCCGATCCCGACGAGATCGCGGCCGTCTGCGCGTTCCTGGCATCGCCGGACGCGTCGTTCGTGACCGGCGCGACGCTCGTCGCGGACGGCGGCGCGACGGTCGTCGACGTGCCGACGCTCGCATTCGACCGGCTTTGACGCCGCAGGAACGCGTCACGCGTGCCTGACCGCTTCCGAATCCGTTAACATCGTCCCGATCCGCCGCCTGGCGCGGCCCTGCCTCACCGTTCGGAATGCGATGAACATCCGGTTTCTGGAAACCTTCGTCTGGCTCGCGAAGCTGGAAAACTTCCGGCTCACGGCCGAGAAACTGCACACGACGCAGGCGGCCGTGTCGAGCCGCATCGCATCGCTCGAGGAAGCGTTCGACGTGCGCCTGTTCGACCGCAACACGCGCTCGGCCACGCTCACGCCCGCGGGCCGGCGCATGCTGGCCTACGCGGAGCGGATCGTGCGGCTCGACGGCGAAATGCGGCGCGACATCGATGCGGCGAGCGACGCCGGCCTGATCCGGATCGGCGTGATCGAATCGATCGTGCACAGCTGGTTCCCCGCGCTGATGGCGCAGTTGCGCGAGCGCTATCCGCGCCTCGACGTCGAGATCACGAGCGACACGACGCTGCACCTGATTCGCCTGCTGAGCACCGACGGCGTCGACCTGATCCTGCAGACCGATCCGGTGCCGGGCCCGGACTTCACGAATCTGCCGCTGGGCGAATTCCCAGTGCGCTGGGCCGCGAGCCCGCGCCTCGGGCTCGGCGGCCAGCCGCTCGACGCCGCGCGCCTGGCCGGGTTTCCGATCATCAGCTTCTCGCGGCACTCGGGGCCGCACGCGACGATCGAGCGGCTGTTCGCGGCGGTCGAACGGCCGGCCAGCATCAATTGCATCACGTCGGTCGCCGCGATGATCCGCCTCGTCGCCGACGGGCTCGGCGTGGCTGCGCTGCCGCCTGCGATCATCGGGCGCGAACTGCATGAGGGCACGCTCGAACTGCTCGACGTCGAGCCCGAATTCCCGGCGCTGCCGCTCGTCGCGACGTACCGCAGCCAGGGGCTGCCGGTCGCCGCGCGTGTCGCGGAACTCGCGAGCGAAGTGGCGCGTGCGACGGCGGCTGCCGCGAACCTCGCGAAGCCGGCCGCCTCCGATCGAGTCGATACAATGCCCGCGCGCAGGGCAACCGCGACAAAGACGAATACGCCCGCGAAAACGAAGCCGAAGCGCACGACGAAAGCCGCCTCGCCCGCCCCGCCTGCCGCAACACGGCGCTCGCGCCGCTCATAAGAAAACCTGTTCACCGCGAATTTGTTTTCTTGTTGGACGGGCACGGGCCGTCTTCAGGACACTGGGGTTCCCGACCTACCCGTCACGAGGAACGCCGCGATGACCCGCCTTTCCCTTCCGCACGGCCAGCTTTGCGTCTGGACGGATATCGACCCCGCGCACGAAGCCGATTTCAACGCGTGGTACGACCGCGAGCACATGCAGGAGCGTGTCGCGATTCCCGGCTTCACGCATGCGCGGCGGTTTCGCGCGACCGACGGCGGCCCGCGCCGATACCTCGCGCTGTACGTGACGGACGCGCTCGACGTGTTCCGCGGCGACGCGTACCGGCGCGCATTCACGCAGCAGACCGCGTGGTCGCTCGCGAACTTCGAACGCATGACGGGCACCCAGCGGCGCGTCGGCGAACTGACGATCGAAGCCGGCGACGGCGAAGGCGCGCATCTCGCGCTCTTCGTGCTGCCGCCGGATCGCATCGACGTGCCGCAGCTGCGCGAGGGCTTCGACGCCGCACTGCAGGAACCGGGCATCCACGCCGCGCGGCTGTTCCGCACCGCGCCGGACTTGTCCGCACCGATCGGCGCCGCGGCGGCGGCCCGGCCCGCCGCCGATGCGCTGGTGCTGATCGAAGGCAGCGACGCAGTAGCCGCGCGCCGCGTGGCCGCCACGCTCGCCGGACACGACGACGTACGCACCTTCGAGCTGCTGTGGCGCGCCGCCGCACCGCTGCCGGCTGCGCACCGCGAGGCCGAAGCCGAACCGGCCACCGCTGCCGCGCTGCCTGCCTGAACGCTCGACGCCGGCACCCACGCCGGCCCCGTCACCCGTCACGACCTGCCCGATACCATGAGCACTCTCGCCCAGCCCGCCGCCCACACGCCCCACCGTGTCCGCAACAGCCGACTCGCGACCGCGAGCATGATCGGCACGTCGCTCGAGTGGTACGACTTCACGATCTACAACACGCTCGCCGCACTCGTTTTCAACCATCTGTTCTTCCCGTCGGTCGATCCGCTGGCCGGCACGATCCTCGCGTTCTCGACCTATGCGGTCGGCTACGTGTCGCGCCCGCTCGGCGGCTTCGTGTTCGGTAACCTCGGCGATCGCATCGGCCGCCGCGCGGTGCTGATGCTCACGCTCGTGCTGATGGGCGTGACGACCGCGCTGATGGGCGCGCTGCCGACCTATGCGCAGGCCGGCATCCTGAGCCCGATCCTGCTCGTCGCGCTGCGTTTCGTGCAGGGCGTCGCGCTCGGTGGCGAATGGGCCGGCGCGGTGCTGCTGTCGGTCGAGCACGGCGACCAGAAACGGCGCGGGCTGTCCGCGTCGTGGACGCAGATCGGCCCGTCGTTCGGCACGCTGCTCGGCACCGGCTGCATCGCGCTCGTCACGCTGTCGACCACGTCCGACAACTTTCTGTCGTGGGGCTGGCGCGTGCCGTTCGCGGCCAGCGCGCTGCTCGTGGCGTTCGGCTTCTGGGTGCGGCGCGGCGTCGACGAAACGCCGCAGTTCGAGCAGCTCGCCGAATCGCACGCGACCGCCGAAGTGCCCGTCGCCGACGTGCTGAAGTACCACTGGAAGCGCCTGCTGATCGCGGGCGGCTCGCGAATCGGTTCGGACGTGCTGTATGCGCTGATCGTCGTGTTCACGCTGACCTACGTGACGACCGTGCTGCACCTGTCCCGCCCCGTCGCGCTGACGGCCGTGATGATCGGCACGGCCTGCAACGCGCTCGCGGTGCCGTTCTTCGGCGCGCTGTCGGACCGTTTCGGCCGCCGTCCCGTGTATCTCGCCGGCGCCCTGGCCGGGATCGTGTGGGCGTTCGTGTTTTTCACGCTGCTCGATTCGGCGCGCCCCGTGGCGATCGTCGCGGCCGTCGCGATCGGCCTCGTGATCCATGCGGTGATGTACGGCCCGCAAGGCGCGTTCGTGACCGAACAGTTCCCGACGCGCGTGCGCTACGCGGGTTCGTCGCTCGCGTACACGCTCGCCGGCATCGTCGGCGGCGGCTTCGCGCCGCTCGTGATCGCCGCGCTGTTCCGGCAGACGGGCACGACGACGGCCGTGTCGCTGTACGTCACCGCCGCGCTCGTCGTCACGTCGATCGCGCTCGTCGCGGCGCGCGAGACCGCGCACCGGCCGCTCGCGGATTGAGCGTCGCCGCCAGCCGGTTCATTCCCTTGCACCTCGAACGGATATCCGCATGCCAACCCTGTCGTTCAACGTGATTTCCCTGCACGGCGCGCCAGCCGCCGTCGACGTCGATATCGAACGCGTCGTGATCGCCGGCTGGGCCGGCCGCGACCCGGCCGCGATCCGCGCGCACATCGACGAACTCGCGGCGCTCGGCGTCGCGCCGCCATCGACCACGCCGTGCTTCTATCGCGTGTCGTCGGCGCTGCTCACGCAGGCGCCGTCGATCGGCGTGCTCGGCACGCGCTCGGGCGGCGAGATCGAATGCGTGCTGATCGACAGCCCGGCCGGCACGCTGGTCACGGTCGGCTCCGATCATACGGATCGCGAAATCGAGGCGTACGGCGTCGCCGTGTCGAAGCAGGTATGCGCGAAGCCGCTCGGCCGCGACGCGTGGCGCCATGCGGATGTCGCCGATCACTGGGATGCGCTGGAGATGCGTTCGTGGCTGATCACGCGCGACGGCGAGCGAACGGCGTACCAGCACGGCGCGGTCAGCGGCCTGCTCGCGCCCGACGCGCTGTGGCAGCGGTTCGACGATCGCCGCACGATGCCCGCGCGCTGCGCGATGTATGGCGGCACGGTCGCCGTGCACGGCACGATCGCGACGATGGGTGACGGCGATGCGTTCGAGATGGAGTTGCACGATCCGGTGCTCGGACGCAGCCTCACGCATCGCTATGCAGTCGAGGTGTTGCCGGTCGTGGCTTGACGGCGAGCGGAAAACCGCACGCGACGGAGACGCGGGCGCGACGGCTGTCGGTCGTTACGCCTGTTCCTACCTGTACGACTCGAAGCAGTGATAGTCCGGGAAGTTGAACTGCGCGTTGCCGCAGTACAGCACACCTGCCAGGTTGGTACACCCGCTCAATGTGAACATGATTGCTCCCGCAACCGACATTTTCCACCCGAAATATCCCATCGCGCCTCCGTTTTCGCCTTATCGGTATCGACCGACATGATGCGCACCGGACGCACGCGGGTATGTGGAGAATTGTGGTCCCGGGGGCACTTCGGTTTACCGTGACACGTTTCCGCGCGCGGGCGCCGCCCGTGCTCCCCGCCGTTGCTCACCCGAGACACCCGAGCCCCGCCAGCGTCGCCTCCACCGCCGTATCGAGCGGCGTCACCGGCTCGCGGCCAAGCACCGCGGTCACGCGCGCGTTGTCCATCCGGATCGGTTCGCGCCACAGGTAACGCATCTCGAGCAATTCGCGCAGCGTCGTGACGAACGGCGCGGCCGCCCACACGAGCCACCACGGGAAATCGCGCAGCGCCGGCCGCATGCCGTGCCGCTGCGCGACGCGTTGCACGGCCTGCGCCATCTGCATGCCGTCTTCATCCCAATGCCCGCCCAGATGGAAACGCGCGAACGGCTCCAGCGTCTCGCGCCGCTCGATCAGCTCGAGCATCGTGCGGGCCACGTCCGGCACATACGACCATTGATGGCCGACGCCGCGGCTCGGCACGCTGATGGTCGCGACGGGCCGCCCGGGCTTGATCAGCCCCTGCGAGAACCAGCTGTTGCCGAGCTGCGGCCCGAAGAAATCGCCGGCGCGCACGACGATCGCCCGCACGCCGTGCACGCTGGCGTCCTGCAACCGCCGCTCCAGTTCGACGCGGATCGCGCCCTTGCGGGTCGCCGGATGCTGCGGCGCATCTTCCCGCAGCACCGGAAACGCATCGGCGCCGAAGTTGTAGACCGTGCCCGGCAGCACGACGGTGGCTTGCGCGGCCCGGGCCGCCGCGATCGTATTGTCGATCATCGGCAGCACCTGCGTGGCCCAGTTCCGGTATCCGGGCGGGTTCACCGCATGCACGATCACGCTGCAGCCGCGCGCGGCGCGCACCACCGCATCGCGATCCAGTGCGTCGCCGCGCACCCATGCGATGCCGTCGCGCTCCACGACCTCGGCATCGAGCCCGCGCTTGAGCGCCCGCACCTGCCAGCCCGCATCGCGCAATTGCCGCGCGACTTCCCCGCCGATCCCGCCGCTCGCACCCAGCACGAGTGCCTGCCGTTGCGTCCCGCCTGCGTTTGCCAACATTGCCGCTCTCCTTGAATGGCGTCATCACGACACGCATTCTGGCGCGCGGGCCACTAGCAAGGAATTGCCGAACCTGGTAGATCGGCTATACATTTATGCATGACCACCGATCTGAACTGGGAACGCTACCGCACCTTCCTCGCGGTGCTGACGGAAGGCTCGCTGTCCGGCGCGGCGCGCGCGCTCGGCATCACGCAGCCGACGGCCGGCCGCCATGTCGCGGCGCTCGAAGCCGCATTCGGCCAGACGCTGTTCACGCGCTCGCCGTCGGGCCTGCTGCCGACCGAGGCCGCGCTCGCGCTGCGCGGCCACGCGGAGGCGCTGCGCAGCGCGGCGGCCGCGTTCGAGCGCGCGGCGGCCAGCCATGGCGCCGGCGTGCGCGGCATCGTGCGGATCTCGGCCAGCGACGTGATCGCCGTCGAGGTGCTGCCGCCGATGCTCGCGCAGTTACGGCGCGACCATCCGGGGCTCGTGATCGAACTGGTGCCGACCGACCGCATCCAGGACGTGCTGAAGCGCGAGGCCGACATCGCGGTCCGGATGGCGCCGCTCACGCAGGACGCGCTCGTCGCGCGGCGAGTCGGCGACATCGAAGTCGGGCTGTATGCGCGCGACGATTACCTGGCGCACCACGGCGCGCCCGCGACGAGCGACGCACTCGCGCATCACGCGCTGATCGGCTTCGATACGGTCACGCCGTTCATCCGCTCGGCGGGGCGCGGCATGCCGCTCTGGAAACGCGACGCGTTCGCGCTGCGCACCGACAGCAATCTCGCGCAGCTCGCGATGATCCGCGCCGGCTACGGGATCGGCTTCTGCCAGACGGCGCTCGCGAAACGCGACGCGCGGCTCGTGCGCGTGCTGCCCGACGGGCCCGCGATGCGGCTGGAAACCTGGGTCGTGATGCACGAAGACCTGCGCACGAGCCCGCGCTGCCGCGCCGTGTTCGATGCACTGGCCAACGGGCTGCGTGCGTATGCGGACGGTGAAGCCGCCGAGTAGAAAGCGGCGGGCGTGAATCGCGCAGGCCGCGCTATTCGTAGATTTTTCCGGCGAACAGGATGTCGGCGATCCGCCGCCACGGGTTGTCCGGCACGTCGTAGAAACGCAGCCCCTCTTCCGACGCCTCGGCCCAGTCGATCATCGCTTCCAGGTACTCGCCGATCGACCGGTTTTCCCAGCCGAGCGCGGCGTGCGCGTACGGTGACAGCGGCGAGTCTGCCTCGAGCTGCCGCTCCGTGTGCCAGTCATGGCCGAGCACGCGCAGGAAGTGGATCAGCGAACGCTCGTCGACCACGCGCTCCAGCGCATCCTGCAGCTTCGCGGCCATCTCGCGCTTCAGTTCGTCGTTCATGCCTGTGGTCCCCCTGGCGCGCCTCTCGTTACGCGCCGTCGCGTGTCGCGCGGCATGGTTTTACATCAGCAGTTGACGCGACAGCACCTCGCGCGCCTGGGTAACGGTTTCGCGCTCGCCCGGCAGCGGCGGCGTCAGCGAAAACACCGCGTCGGGCAGCGGCGGCAGCCGGTATTTCGGGCCGAGCCGCATCAGGCCGTCGCCAATCGCCGACGCGCACAGGCAGCCGACTCCCAGCCCCGCCGCGAGCATCGACTGCAACCCCGCGACGCCCGACGCGCTGTGCACGAGCACGTACGGCGTGTGCTGCTCGTCGAGCGAGCGCACCGCGACCTGATGCATCATGCAGTCGTCCGGCAGCAGCACCAGCGGCAGCGGCTCGGGCAACTGCTCGGCGAGCGCCGGCGACGCGACCCACGACAGCGGTTCGCGCCGCAGCACCCAGCGCGTGTCGGCCGACACCGGCCGGAACGGCCCGCTCGACATGTTCATCACCACGCCGAGATCGATCTGCCCGCGCGCGTGCGCCGCTTCGATCTCCGCGCTCTTCATCGCGCTCACGTGCAGGCTCAACTGCGGGTAGCACTCGCGCAGCCGCGCCAGCATGCCCGCCACTTCATTCGTACGGTAGTAATCGGTGATCGCGACGCGCAGCTCGCCCTTGATCGCCTGCCCGCGCAGTTCGTCGAACGCGGCCTCGTTCAGCGCGACGATGCGCCGCGCGTGCTGCAGCAGCCGCGAGCCGGCCGGCGTCGGCTCGACGCCGCGCTTGCTGCGCACGAACAACGGCACGCCGGCCCGCGATTCGAGCTTGCGCACCTGCTCGCTGACCGTCGATTGCGACAGGTGCAGCAGCGGCGCGGCGGCCGTCAGGCTGCCGGCGTCCGCGACCGCCGCGAAAGTGCGTAACTGATCCAGGTCGAAACCGCGCATCGCCTCCCCCATCCATCGAATAACCCGATGGATGCTACCACTCTTTCCCGCTTTTCCGAATCGTGAGCGATATCCAAAATAAGGGGTCGACGGCCCGCCTGTGTCGATCGCATACCCGGCCCTCATTTTTTGGATTCTGCTTTCCTCATGACGAACCACACCCTTGCTCCCCGCGCGCCGGCCGGCGCGACTGCCGCGGCGACGCCGCGCAGCCACCACGGCTGGGCGCTCGTGGTCCTGCTGGTCGGCGCCATTCTGCCGCCGCTCGACTACTTCATCGTGAATCTCGCGCTCCCGGCCATTCGCGACGGCATCGGCGCGCGCCAGGCCGAGTTGCAGCTCGTCGTGTCGGCCTATGCGTGCGCGAACGCGGTCGTCCAGATCACCGGTGGGCGTCTCGGCGACCTGTACGGACGCAAGCGCATGTTCATGGTCGGCATGGCCGGCTTCGTGCTCGCGTCGACGCTGTGCGGGCTCGCCGGCAACGGCACGGTGCTCGTCGGCGGCCGCGTGCTGCAGGGCCTGTTCGCCGCGATCCTCGCGCCGCAGGTGCTCGCGACGATCCGCAGCGTGTTCAGCCCGCAGGAACAGGTGCGCGTGATGGGCTTCTACGGGTTCGCGTTCGGCCTCGCGGCCGTGATCGGCCAGCTCGGCGGCGGCGCGCTGATCAGCCTGCATCCGTTCGGGCTCGGCTGGCGCGCGATCTTCCTCGTCAATCTGCCGATCGGCATCCTGGCGCTGATCGGCAGCTGGCGCTTCATCCCGGAAAACCGCGCGCCGCGCGGCCAGCGTATCGACGTGCCGGGCACGGTGCTGATGTCGCTGTTCCTGCTGATGCTCGTGTACCCGCTCACGCACGGTCGGGAAGCCGGCTGGCCGCTGTGGATGATCGCGTGCGGCATCGGCGCGCTGCCGATGCTCGGCGCGCTGCTGGCGGTCGAAGCGCGCCGGCTCGCGTGCGGCCACGATCCACTGCTCGACGTGCGGCTGTTCCGCAACCCGGTCGTCGCGCTCGGGCTCCTGCTCGCGTTCCTGTTCTACATGCTGAGCGCGTTCTTCCTGAGCTACGGGATCTATCTGCAGGGCTGCCTGAACTGGTCGCCGCTCGCGTCCGGCTTCGCGATCCTGCCGCTCGGGCTCGGCTTCCTCGCGAGCCCGCTGCTGATGCCGCGCCTCGTCGCCCGCTTCGGCGGATATCGCGTGCTCACGCTCGGCTTCGCGATGCTCGCGGGCGGCGTCGCGGTCGCCGCCGCGCTCGCCCGCGACGGCGCGCCGGGGCCCGGCTTCTATGCGGGCATCGCGGCGATCGGCATCGGGCAAGGGCTCGTGCTGCCGTCGGTCGTGCGGATCGTGCTCGCGGAAGTCGACACGACCCGCGCGGGGGTCGCGTCGGGGATGGTCAGCGCGATGCTGCAGATCGGCGCGGCGGTCGGCGCCGCGACGATCGGCGGCGTGTTCTTCGCGCGGCTCGGCGTGCATCCGGCCGCGCTCGATTACGTGCAGGGGTTCAGGGCGTCGATGTTCACGCTGACGATCGTGTTGCTGGGCTGCATCGCCTTGTCGATGGCGCTCGGGCCGCTGCATCGGCGGCTGCATGCGGATGCGTGACGGATGACGCGGGACGGAAATGGCCGCGTCAGTCCAACGCCGGCAACCGATGCGGCGCATGCAACGCATGGCCGTTCGCCGGCATCCGGTTTATTCGCGATGCTCGCGCTGCGCTTGTCGCGCCTCCCATTCGGCCAGTTCGACGCGATAGCGCGCGAGCGCTTCGTCGTACAGGTCGAAGACGCACGGCGAACAGCCGCTGTTGCAGCAGTCTTCCAATTCGGGTGGGATAGGCGGGGTCGGACGGGGATCGTCGATGGACGGATCTCCGGAAACTGGGTTCGGCACGGCGTGGTCCGGTAACGTGGAGTGGAGAGTATAGGGCGAGACGGGCCGCCGCCGCGTTCGGCCGGCCGCGCCGAGCGTCTCTCCCATCCCGACCGCTGATCGAGATCGCGGCCATCGCCGAGATTCCTCTGGCGCGGTTTCGTCGCCCCGGGATGGCCGTGCGAAAGGCATCAGGCCCGCGTGAAAACGCGCGCCGGCCGCTATATTCCCGACCGGCGCGCGCTCATGCTCCCCCTCGCGCTTACTTCGCCGGCGCGCCCGGCTTCACCGCCCCCGGCTTGTCGGCCAGCGGCTGCCACGCGGCGCCGAGCGAATACCAGTCGACGCGGCGCGTGAGCGTCATGATGCCGGCAAGGATCGCGAACAGCAGCAGCGAACCGAGCATCAGCGCATTGTCTTCCGACAGCAGCAGCCCGTAGAGCGCGGCATACAGCACCGCGAGCAGCGCCGCGAACGTCGCGCCGCGCTTCACGCTGTGCAGCACGAACGACAGGTAGAAGCCGAGCAGCCCGATGCATGCGCCGCTCGCCGCGAGATACGCATAGCCGAACGCAATGTGCTCGGACAGGCTCAGCAGCAACAGGAAGAACAGCGCGAGCGACAGGCCGACCAGCGCATACTGGATCGGGTGAATGCGCAGCCGCTTGACGAGCTCGTACATGAAGAAGCTCGCGAACGTGAGCATCACGAACAGCGCACCGTATTTCGTCGCGCGTTCGGCCTGCAGATAGACGTTTACGGGTTCGATCACCGACACCGACGCCATCTCGATCTCGCCCCCGCCGTTGCCGGACGCCACTTGCTCGCGCGCCTTCGTGTTGAACGACGTCACGTGCCAGTTGCCGACGAAACCGCGCGCATCGATCGTGCGCTCGGCCGGCAGGAATTCGCCGCCGAAACTCGGATGCGGCCACGTCGATTTCAGCGAGAAGTCGTTCTGGTCGCCCACCGGCGCGAACGCGACCGATTCGGCGCCCGCTAGCGGCAGGCCGATGCTGAACGGCACGACCGCCGCGCCGGTGTTTGCGTCCGCCAGCGCCGCAAGATCGACGTTCGCATGCACGCCCTGGCGCAGGCTGTCGAGCCGCGTGCCCTGCTCCACGTCGATCCGCTTGCCGCCGATGCGCAGGTCCGGCTGCGCCTTCAACCCGCGAAGGTCTCCGATGCCGAGCGCGACATACGCGCCGTCGATCTTGAAGCTCACGTGGCCGTCGGCCTGCGGCAGCTTCTTCAGGTCCGGCAGCGGCAACGTGCCCGTGATCCGGCTGTCGAGCCCGTACACGAGCGCTTTATGGATACCGCGATAGCGCACGCTGACCGACAGCGTGCCGTCGACCTTCAGCGTCTTCGGAAACACGAGCAGCCGCTTCGCCTCGCTTTTCAGGCCGGTTTTCGCCTTGCCGCCGGCCCGCGCGTCGTCGCTCACGCGCGTGACTTCCGTGTAACGGACGACGAGCACCGGCCCCGTCACCGTCTGCGGCCCCGCGTAGCTCGCCCAGATACTCTGCAGCGCACTCTGCCGGTAATCGGCGCGTTCCCGCACGATGCTCTGGACCATCTGCAGCGGGATCAGGATCGCCAGCGCGAGAAACGCGGTGATCATGGACTTGAACAACAGGACTCGATTCATTGCTGGCAGGTACCGGAGTGGAGGTACGGTCAGCATGAGCGGCCCCGGTGAAGGCCGATTGAAGCCGGCGTGAAGCGAATGTGTGGCGAGCGTGAAGCGCGGTCAGCCCGCCGACGGCAGCGTGAGCGTCGCGCACGCCCCGCCTTCCGCGCGGTTCGCGAGCGCGATCTGGCCGCGATGCAGCATCGCGACTTCGCGGACGAAACACAGCCCGAGGCCCGTGCTGCGATCCTGTCCGTCGGGCCGCGGCAGCGAATAGAAGCGTTCGAATACGCGCGACAGCGCATAGTCGGGCACGCCGGGGCCGTCGTCCGCGACGCGCACGACCGCGACGTGCGCCCTGCCCGCCGGCTGCCGCTCGAGCGCGATCCGGATCGTGCTGCCTGGCGGCGCGAAATCCAGCGCGTTGTCGAGCAGGTTGCCGAGCGCCTGCCGCAGCAGGAACGGATCGCCGTCGACCACCGCGGGATCGGCCGCATCGTTCGCATCGATCCGCACACTCACGCCGCGCTGCCGCGCGCGCGGCTCGAGATCGTCGACGAGCTGTTCGAGCACCGGTCGCAGCGCGACCGGCTCGTGCACCGACAGCCGCTGCTTCTGCTCGACCTCGGCCAGCGCGAGCAGCTTGCGGATCATCTGTTCGAGGCGGCCGGCCTGGCGGCGGATGTTCTCGGTGAAACGCCGGCGGTTGGAGACCGGCATGTCTTCCTGAAGCAGTTCGGCCGCGCCGCTGATCGCGGCCAGCGGGCTCTTCATCTCGTGCGTGAGCGTGTGGATGTAGGTTTCGACGTACTGCCGGTCCTCCAGCCGCTGGTGCATGCTTTCCACCGCGCGCCCCAGTTCGGCCAGTTCGTTCGCGCCCTGCAGCGGCATCGACGCGCGCTCGCCGGCCGCGATCGCACGCGCATAGCGTTGCAGGCGCCGCAGACCGAGCACCAGCCACCACGTGCACGCGACGCCGATCAGAATCGCGCCGCCCATCAGCAACGCGCCGTACAGCATGATCTTGCGCTGGCTGCGCGCGATGAACGGCGCGACCGTCTGGTTCGGCTTCGCGATCGTCAGCACGCCGATGATCTCGTTGCCGCGCCGGATCGGCGCCGCCACGTGCATCACCGTGCTGCCATCGTCGTTCGGATCGCTGCGCGTGCTGCGCGCGCCGTATTCGCCGCGCAGCGTCCGGTACACGTCGTTCCAGCGCGAATAGTCCTGCCCGACCGCGCGACCGGACGAGTCGTAGCGGACGATGCCGTGCGCGTCGGTGATGTAGAGACGGTAGCCGATCGCATTCTTCTGGATGCCCCACACGTTCGCGCTGACCGGGCGCTCGTGCAGTTTCCCGAGCTGCCGTGCGAATGTGCCGTCGGCGATATGGCCGTTCGCCATGTCGTCGGCCGCCAGCGTCGCCAGCACCTGCGCGGTATCGACGAGCGTGTCCTCCATCGCTTCGCGCACGCCGGGCTTCACCTCCTGCACGAACACGCGCAGCGTGATCAGCGCGGCCAGGCCGACGATCAGGAAAAAGCCGAAGAAGATGCGCAGGCCGATATGCATGGGCGGTGTCGATCGTTACGGTTGCAGCGAATAGCCCATTCCGCGATGCGTGCGGATCGGGTCGCGCTCGGGATCGATCGCGCGCAGCTTGGCGCGCAGCGTCTTGACGTGCGTGTCGACCGTGCGGTCGGCCGAATCGAGCGCCTCGCGCCACACGAGATCCATCAGTTGTTCGCGCGAGTAGATGCGGCCCGGATGCCGGACCAGCAGCGCGAGCAGCCCGAATTCATAGCGCGTGAGGTCCAGCGCGTGGCCGAGCCACGCCACACGCGCGCCGTCCGCGTCGAGCGTGAAGCCGGCGGCGACCGGGGCAGGCGCGTCGGCGGGTGCGGGTGCGGGTGCGGGTTCCGCCGTGGCCGCCCGATGGAAGCGGCGCAGGATCACGCGCACCCGGGCGGCCAGCTCACGCGGCGAAAACGGCTTGACGACGTAATCGTCGGCGCCGATCTCGAGCCCGACGATCCGGTCGATCTCGTCGTGCCGCGCGGTCAGGAAAATCACCGGAATGTCGGTGAACGTGCGCAGCCGCCGGCATACCTCGAAACCGCCGAGGTCCGGCAGGCCGACGTCGAGCACCACGAGATCGACACGCGTGTCGCGCAGGCGGTCGAGCGCCGCCTGCCCGAGCGTGCAGTGAACGGTCTGCATGCCGTCGGTGCCGAGGGCATAGACGATCGTGTCCGCGATCGCCTGTTCGTCTTCGACGATCAGGATGGTGGGCTGAGTCATGGTGTCGGGTTCGGGTCGCGCAATCCGGTGCGACATTGTACGCACGGCCGGCCCCGGCGAGCCCTCCGCCGGCGCACTACGCGACGCGGCCGCTCACCGGAATCGACGCACCGGTGATCGCCTGCGCGCCGGCCGACAGCAGGAATCCGATCGTCGCCGCGAGCTGTTCGGGCCGGACCCAGCGCGAGAAGTCGGCGTCGGGCATGTCCTTGCGGTTCGGCGGCGTGTCGATGATGCTCGGCAGCAGCGCGTTCACGGTCACGCCGCGATCGAGCAGTTCCGCCGCCAGCGCCTCGGTGAGCCGCGCGACGCCCGCCTTCGCGGCCGCATACGCGCCCATCCCCGCGCCGGCCTTGAACGCCGCGCCCGCGCCGATGTTGACGATGCGGCCGGCCTGGCTCGCCACCAGGTACGGCAGTGCGGCCTTCGACGCATTCAGCGCGGTCTTCACGTTCAGTTCGTACATGCGGTCCCACGTGGCGGCATCGCCGTCGGCGATCGTCTGCCACACGAATGCGCCGGCGATGTTCAGCAGCGCATCGACCCGGCCGAATTCGCGGTCGACCATGTCGAGCGCCTGCGTGGCGGCCTGCGGATCGACGAGATCGATGCCGCCGATGCGCAGCGCATCGGCCGGCACGCCGGGCAGCGCCTGCGCCGCCGGGGCCGCGCCGCGGCCGATCAGCGCGACGCGTGCGCCGCGCTCGCCGAGCCACGCGGCCGTCGCGACGCCCAGATGACCGAAGCCGCCGGTAATCGCGACTACCTTGCCTTTGAAATCGTGTTCCATCGATGTGTTCTCCTGGATCGAGGGTGATGGGATGAAATGCCGACAGCGTAGCGCCGTTCACGCGTTCGTGCGCGCGGCGATGACGGTGCGGCGGCGCAGTTCGTCCGTCGGTGAGCCGTGGCTGGCCGGGGGGAAGTCGGCGAACGGTCGACGGGAGATTGGCTGCGAGCCGGTGGCTGCATCGCGAACGGATCGCCGCTCATACGTCGCGAGACGGGGCGACGCCTGCGCGAGCCCACGAGCACGCGGTCGGACGGCCGGGCATAATGCGCGATGCCTGGCACCCATGGCGCGCGAGGAGGCAACCGGGCTGGCCCGCCCGACGGCCCGCGCCACCGCCGTCTCGCATCCCGAACCTCAACCCGTCAATCCCATGCAAGTACTCGTCATCGGAACCGGCAAGCTCGCCAACGAGTTGCTCGGCTCGCACAAGCTCGACCCGGCCACCTGTCGCGTGATGCCGTGGTCGGACAGCACGCGAACCGAGGCCCGGTCGATCGTCGTCCATGCCGGCTCCGGCCGCGAACTCGCCGCGGCGATCGCGTTCTGCCAGGGCACCGCGTCGCCGCTCGTCGAGTTGTCGACCGGCTCCGACCTCGAAACCGGAACGTACGGCTTTCCGGTCGTGCTGTGCCCGAACACGAACATCCTGATGCTCAAGTTCATGAGCATGCTGGAAGCCAGCGGCCACCTGTTTCGCGACTGCGACATCAGCGTGACCGAGTCGCATCAGGCCGGCAAGACCTCGGTGCCCGGCACGGCCGTCGGCATCGCCCAGTCGCTCGGCGTACGGCCGGAAACCATCCGCTCCGTGCGCGACCCGGCCGTGCAGCGCAGCGAATTCGGCATCCGCGACGATCAGCTCGGCCGCCATGCGGTTCACCGGATACGCATCGACGACGGCGCCTGCAGCCTGCAGTTCGAATCGCGCGTATCCGGCGATACGCCCTATGCGGATGGCGTATCGCGCATCGTCGAGGCCGTGCGGCAGCACGATCTCGAGCATCACCGCTATTCGATCGTCGAATTCATCCGCAACGGCTGGCTGTAGTCGCGACAGCGGCGGCCTGTGACACGAGCGCCCATGGCGCGGGCCGCACGCCTGTGCCGGCGAGGCCTCGCCGCGCTCGCCCTCGCTGGCTCGCCGCTACCCGTCTGCCAGCACCGCGCCGCTCTCCGGCAACGTCGCCCCGCCATCGACGACGATCGTCTGCCCGGTGATGTACGCCGCATCGGCCGACGCGAGAAACAGCATCGCGTTCGCGATGTCCTCCGGCTCGCCCATCCGCGCCAGCGGAATGTCGCGCGCGATCTGGGCCGCGACCGACGCGTCGCCGAGATTGCCGGCCGCCGGCGTGCGGATCATCCCCGGTTCGACGCCGTTGACGGTCACGTTGCGGCGCGCCAGCTCCAGCGCCGCCGCCCGAATGAAGCCGTTCACGCCGGCCTTCGACGCCGCGTAATGCGCCAGCCCCGGATAGGCGACGCGCGGCCCCGTCACCGACGACGTGACGAGCAGCCGCCCGGCCCCCGCGCGCTCGAATGCCGGCAACGCGGCCTGCGCCAGCCAGAACAGCGCCGACAGGTTGACCGACAGCGTCCGGTCGAGCGTCGGCTCGTCGATCTGCGCGAACGGCGTCAACGGAAAGTACGCGGCATTGTGGATGACGACATCGAGCCGGCCGCCGTCGCGCTCGACTGCCGCGACGAGCGCATCCAGTTCGGCCCGGCTCGCGGCATCGACCCGGTACGCGCGTGCGTCGCCGCCCGCCCCGGCCAGCGCGTCGGCCTGCGCGGCTGCCGCCTCGCCATTCAGGTCGGCGACCGCGACGAACGCATCGGATTCCGCGAAGCGGCGCGCGATCGCCGCGCCGATCCCTTGCGCGGCACCCGTGACGAGCACGACGCGGCCGCTGAAATCCGCACGCAAGCGGCCGCCGCCGAGCACGGCGGTCATCGCTGCGCCTCGTCGCCGAGCGAATGCACGGTTTCGTTCAGCACCTGCGCGTACGCGCCGACCGGGAAATTCGACAACGAGCCGAAATCGCTGCCCTGATAGCCGAAGATCTTGCCGTCGGTCTTGTGCTGCGCGAAGTCGATCAGCACGACGCCGAGCGTCGGCACCACCTTCTCGCGCCACACGAACAAGTAAAGCTCGTCCGCGATCTTGAAGTAATGACAGCGGTCGACATCGGCCAGCCCGCCTTCGACGCCCTGCAGGCACTGCCACGCGTAGAAATTCTCGTTCAGGTAGATGTGCTCGTAGCATTCGGTCGGGCTGTAGCGGTACATCGTCCGCTTGCCGATCAGCTCGCGCGTGGGCGCATGCAGCGGCCCCGGCCGGGCGTGGCCGCCGAGCGTGCCGTGCCGGAATTGCGCATCGACGGCCGTCAACGGCAGCCCGCGCGCGACGCGCGTGAACGCATCGATGCGCGTGTCGGCTTCCGTCGGCAGCGTACCGACGACCGACGTCCACACGCCGGTGTCGAGATCGATCACGAGGCTCACCGACGTCGCCCGCGCCGTAGCATCGATGTAGTCGACGAAGTACAGCCCGTCGCGCAGCCGCGTCACGCGGCACGCCACGCGGCCCTCCGTATCGGTCGCCGCATCGCGCCACTGCAGCGCGCCCGCCTCGAACGTATAGACACGCCATGCGCCCGATGCGTCGTCGAGCGTCAGCGTCCGCGCGACGAGTGCGTCGACGGGGGCGAGGACGTTCGCGTCCGGCGCGAAGCCGTCCGCGAGCGCGCCCACCTGAATGAATACCGGATCCTGTCGTTCCACCTGCCCTCTCCCGCGCAGCTTCAGGCCCGGCGGGCCGTGTACGCTGCTCATGTGCACATGGTGCGGGCTGCGCGCGCGGCGCGGTATCGGCCAAAAGGATGAAGGGCGCGCGGCGTCGGAACGCGCTACAGTGCACGTGATCCGCGCCGCCACCGGCGCGAGGAGCGCACATGCACCGTGTCACCCACTACCGACGCACCGGCGAAGGCATCGAGGCGATCAGCCTCGAATCCGATCGCGCGTTTCCGCGCCACGCGCACGACGAATTCGGGGTCGGCGTGATCGTCAGCGGTGCGCACCGGTCGTGGAGCGGCCGCGGGCAAGTCGACGCGCTGGCCGGCGACACGATCATGGTCAACGCCGGCGAGATGCACGACGGCGCGCCGCTCGAGGCCGGCACTGGCCGGCGCTGGCGGATGCTCTACCTCACTCCCGCGCTGGTCGCGGGCGTCGCGGCGGAAGAAGGCGTCGGCGCCGTCGAGCTCGCGCATCCAGCCGTGCGCGACGCGCGGCTCGCGGCCGCCGTCGGCCGGCTGCATGCGCGCATCGTCGCAGGCGAAACCCAGCCGCTGGCCCGCGACGAAGCGCTCGTGATGCTCGTCGCCGGTTTGCTGGCCCGGCACGCAAACCGCACGCTGCCCACGGCCGGCGTCGCACCGGCGGTCCGCATCGCCCGCGAGCGGCTCGACGCGGCGCCGGCCGCGCCCGTATCGCTCGCCGAGCTGGCCGACCTGAGCGGCGTCAGCCGCTTCCAGTTGCTGCGCGGCTTCGCGCGCGAGCTCGGCATCACGCCGCATGCCTATCTGGTCCAGTCGCGCACGCGGCTGGCGCGCACGTTGCTGGCCAGCGGCCTGCCGATCGCCGATGCCGCGGCTGAAGCCGGCTTCGCCGATCAGAGCCACCTGACGCGGGCGTTCGCGCGCCACTTCGGGATCACGCCGGGGCGATTCACGCAGGCGGGTTAAGTAGCACTGTCCCGCTGCCCTGCGCGCAGCGCGAGGCCGCCGGGCGCACCGCATTCGCAGGCGGTTGCCGCCTCGACGGCGGCCGCGACCCATTGCGTCCGGGCACGTCGACGGCGCCCCGTATTCAACGCCCCACTCTGCTGCAATTTCGTTCAAGACGCCCCGTGCCCGGTACGCGACGATGCGGCGCATGAAGACACGACTGATTGGCTATCTCTATCTCGCCGCCGCGATGGCCGGTGTCGGCAGCACCGTCATCGCGAGCCGTCTCGCGGCGGGCGGCCTGCCGCCGTTCGCGGCCGCCGCGCTGCGCTTCCTGATCGCGACCCCGCTGCTGTTCGCGCTGATGCGCGCGCAGCGCATGCGCTGGCCACGCATTTGCGCACGCGACGCCGCGCTGCTCGTGATCCAGGCGGCGGCGGGCGGCGTCGGCTATACGGTGCTGCTGATCAGCGGGACGAAGCTGTCGTCGCCGCTCGATGCGGGCGTGATGCTCGGCACGCTGCCGGCCATGTCGACGCTGATCGCGGCCGTCGTGCTGCGCGAGCGGCAGACGCCGCGCGACTGGCTGGCTGCCGCGCTCGCCACCGCCGGCGTGCTGTTCGTCACGTTCGCGCCAGGCCACGCGATGCCGTCGCTGCAGACGCTTGCCGGGGATGCGCTGGTACTGGCGGCCGTCGCATGCGAAGCGGTTTTCATCCTGCTCAACCGGCGGCTCGCCGCGCCGTTGCCGCCGCTTGCGCTTTCCACCGCGATGTCGGGCCTCGGCTTCGTGCTCGCCCTCGTGCCGGCCGCGTTCGAATGGCATGCGGTGGCGAGCGGCTGGACCGTCGGCGCGGTGTCGGCGATCGCGTACTACGCGCTGATTCCGACCGTGCTCGGCTATCTGTGCTGGTATGCGGGTTCGGCGCGCACGAGCGGCACCGAGGCCGCCCTGTTCACCGCGGTCGCACCGGTTTCGGCCGTGCTGTTCGCCGTCGCGCTGTTCGACGAAGCGCTGAGCGGCACGCGTGTCGCCGGCATCGCGCTCGTCGTCGCCGGCATGCTCGTCGGCGCGACGCGACGGCGCGAGCCGCCCGGCGAATCGCGCACGACGCTCGCGGCGCGGGCCGCCACCGACTGACGCGCGTTCGTCGCGTCCCGGCGGAAAGGGCAGCCGCGCCCTGCCGTCGCCTCGCCTGTCGCTCTCCGTCTTCCCGCCATGCAGCCGGCGACTGCAGGAATGTGTCCGCGCGCCGCAAAACCGTTGCGCACGGCTGCGCAAGATGCAATATTCGCGTGGCCGGCCCCTTTGACCACCCTCGAACGACAATCCGCCAAGCAATGAACAGGAAGGAAGCCAAAACAAGAATCGCGGTGCTGCTGTCCGCGGGAACGAGGAAGGCCGACGCGCTGGCCGAACTGTCCGGACAGGGGCTCAAGGATCGCGTGCTCGCGCACCTGATCGCGTCGCGCCCGGACTCCGAACGCTGCCGCAAGAACAGGGTGCACATCCGGATCCTGATCGCGCTCGGCATCGCCCAGCTGGTCATCAGCCTGATGCTTGCGTACTACTTCTTCGCATCCGACGCCGGCACCGTCCTCGTCACCGTATTCCTTGCGTTGACCGTGCCGCTGTCGCTGCTGTTCATCTGGGGCTTCGCGACCCATCGTGTCGGCGCGTATCACGCGTTCATCGTGCTGTCGCTGCTGCAGATGCCGAAGGCCATCGCCGATCTCGGGCGCGATCCGGCGGGCGCGCTGCCGAGCGTCGCGATCACGGTCGTGCTGGTCGGTTACGTGTGGTTCGTCCGCAACCGGCTGTTCCCCGACTACGGCTGGTTCGCGCCGCGCAAGGTCGACGGCAGCTACGCATTCGTGGAACGCACCTGACGCCGGCGGCGTCGACTCGCGCACAAAAAAGGCGCCGGGCCGCCCCGCCATCGCGGGAAGGCCCGGCGCCTTCTGCATTTCTGCATGCCGGAACGGCTGGCTTACTTGGCCTTTTCAGCCGAATCGCTGATCGCCTGGCCGCCCTTCGAAATGTCCTGGCCCACGCCGGCGACCGTATTGCAACCGGCGAGCGCGGCGGTCAGTACCAGCAGCATTGCAGCAATCGTACGCGTCATTCTCATTCTCCTTGGAATCAACAAGCCCGATCGGGCGAATCGTGTGTGGCGTGGCGCCCGGCATGCTGCCGGACACGGGGCCTGACCTGATTATACGGAGAGCCGCGCCGCGCGCCAGTACGGCCCCGCCGCGTGTCCGGCGCGCCACACCGCGCATGCGCGAAGATTTTTCTTGACTTCATTGTGGCAGGAACTAATATACGCACCGCGTATATTTTCCGCCCAGGAGCCGCCGATGACCGTTCCCCAGCAAGCCTTCCTCCGCGACGCGATGCGCCGCCTCAACATGACTCGCGAGGCCTTCGCGAATCGCATCGGCGTCAGCCGGCGCGCGCTGGATACCTGGCTGCTTCCGGACGATTCGCAGGAATCGCGCGGGATGCCCGAAATCGTCGAGCGTTTCGTGTCGGAAATCGTCGAACGCTCGGCGCCGGACGGGGAGAACTATACGCAAAGCGTAGACAAACAAGGGCTCGCGAAGCAATTCCTGTTCGAAGGCAAGCCGCAGTTGATCTCGGTCGATCAGTTCTCGCGGGATTCGGTCGAGGCGCTGTTCCGCGTGGCCGACGTCATGCAGCCGATCGCGCGGCGCCACAAGATTTCGCGCGTGCTCGAAGGCGCCGTGCTCGGCAACCTGTTCTTCGAGGCCAGCACGCGTACACGCGTGTCGTTCGGCGCGGCCTTCTGCCGGCTCGGCGGCTCGGTGTGCGACACGACGGGCTTCACGTTCTCGTCGATGGCCAAGGGCGAATCGATCTACGACACGAGCCGCGTGATGGCCGGCTACGTCGACGCGCTCGTGATCCGTCATCCGGAAAAAGGCTCGGTGGCCGAATTCGCCCGTGCGACCAACCTGCCGGTGATCAACGGCGGCGACGGCCCCGGCGAGCACCCGAGCCAGGCGCTGCTCGACCTGTATACGATCCAGCGCGAATTCTCGCGGCTCGGCAAGATCGTCGACGGCGCGCACATCGCGCTGGTCGGCGACCTGAAATACGGCCGCACCGTGCATTCGCTCGTCAAGCTGCTCGCGCTGTACCGCGGGCTGAAGTTCACGCTCGTGTCGCCGCCGACGCTCGAAATGCCGGCGTACATCATCGATCAGATTTCGACGAACGGCCATGTGGTCGAGCAAACGAACGACCTCGCGGCCGGGCTGCGCGGCGCGGATGTCGTCTACGCGACGCGGATCCAGAAAGAGCGCTTCACCGACGAGTCGTTCGAAGGCTATACGCCGGATTTCCAGATCAACCAGGCGCTCGTCGATTCGGTATGCAAGCCCGACACGCTGATCATGCATCCGCTGCCGCGCGACAGCCGGCCCGGCGCGAACGATCTCTCGGTCGATTTGAACCGCGACCCGCGCCTCGCGATCTTCCGGCAAACCGACAACGGCATTCCGGTGCGGATGGCGATCTTCGCGGTGCTGCTGGGTGTCGAGAATCTCGTCCAGCACTCGATGCGCGATGCGACGTGGCGTCCGCCGGCGTACCTTGGGCCGGAGGATGCCGTGTTTCACGGAATCGATTGAGCTGCGGGCGGCATCGCGCGCCTGAACGCGAAATTGCTTCAGTTCGAGGGCCGCGCGCAGTGACGCAACGCCCCTCCAACGCGCCGGCTTGCACGGCGCGTTGTCATTTTCAGCACCGGCGCCGCAGCGGCTCGGAAATGACGTTGGTATCGACGAGGATCACCACATTTGCTTTCAATGCAGTCATACCAACACCTTGCTGTCATTTGATCCGGGTTGGGATGCAGCCACCGTAAGCCATCTGTCACGCCTTTCCCATTCGGCCGTTCGGCCATCCTCCCGCCCCGCCAGCCCCTCACAACCCCTCCGCAACATTCGTCAACAATCGCTCCACAAATGAGAACAAGAACGCTTCTCATTCAACAAGAAATTACATAGAATGCCGCCTGAAAACAAATCGTAATAATTCCCGGCGGCATGCACATTTCCGCAACGACCGCCCCGGGGCCACATCGCGAGGTCGAAGCGCACCATGAAGTCCCGTCCCGACGAGCTGAAGCTCGGTAAATTCACCACCCTGTGCAGCGTGCTCGCCGCGAGCCCCGCGTTCGCCGACGGCACGCCGCCCGCGACGCCCGTCAGCACCGACGGCCATCTCGCGCCGATCGAGATCCAGGGCAAGACCGAGCACAGCTACAAGGCCGACTTTTCCGCTTCCGCGAAATTCACCGCGCCGCTCGTCGACACGCCGAAATCCGTCACCGTGATCCCGCAGGAACTGATCCAGAACAGCGGCGCGGCGACGTTGACCGAAGCGCTGCGCACGGTGCCCGGCATCACGTTCGGCGCCGGCGAAGGCGGCAACCCGCTCGGCGACCGTCCGTTCATCCGCGGCTACGACACGCAGGGCAGCATGTTCGTCGACGGCATGCGCGACACGGGCGCCACCACGCGCGAGATCTTCAACACCGAGCGCGTCGAGATCACCAAGGGTTCCGACGGCGCGTACGGCGGCCGCGGCGGCGCCGGCGGCAGCATCAATCTGATCACGAAGGCCCCGCACCTCGGCACGACGGCCGTCGCGAGCGCGGGCCTCGGCACCGACCGCTATCGCCGCTTCACCGCCGACGGCAACTGGCAGTTCGCCGATCACGCCGCATTCCGCCTGAACCTGATGAGCCACAACAACGACGTGGCCGGCCGCGACGCCGTCAACAACGAGCGCTGGGGCGTCGCGCCGTCGATCGCGTTCGGCCTCGGCACGCCCACGCGCGTGACCGCGAGCTACTACCATCTGCAGACGGACGACATGCCCGACGGCGGCATCCCGTACTTCTACACGACGTCGAACAAGCCCGCGAACGTCGGCACGATTTATCCGGCGCCCGTCGATCGCCACAACTTCTACGGCCTGATCGACCGCGACTTCCGCAAGACCACGTCCGACATCAGCACGATCAGGATCGAACACGACATCACGCCGAACCTCACGGTGCGCAACACCACGCGCTACACGGAATCGACGCAGGACTACATCTGGACGCAGCCGGACGACAGCCAGGGCAACGTCGTGAACGGCAAGGTCTGGCGCCGCAACAACAACCGCGACAGCTCGATCAACAGCCTCGCGAACCTGACCGAGCTGTTCGGCGAATTCCGCACGGGCCCGTTCAAGCACAGCTTCACGACCGGCATCGAGCTGTCCCGCGAATGGGGCAAGCGCGATTCGTACAAGGTCGCAACCGACACGGGCAAGATCTGCCAGAAAGGCATCGGCGCCGCGTCGGGCTACAACTGCACGAGCCTCTGGTCGCCGAACCCGAACGATCCGTGGGCCGGCTCGATCACGCGCAACAACGACTACGCGCATGCGCGCACCACGACGAAGTCGATCTACGGCTTCGACACGATCGAGATCACGCCGCGCTGGCAGGTCAACGCCGGCGTGCGCGTCGACGACTACTCGACCCGCTTCACCGATACCAAGGCGAATGGCGGCAAGACCACGACGCGCGACGACACGCTCGTCAACTGGCAGGCCGGCCTCGTGTTCAAGCCCGCGCAGAACGGCAGCATCTACGCGTCGTATGCGACGTCGTCGACGCCGGCCGGCATGCTGCTCGGCGAAGGCAGCGAAACGCAGTCGCTGACGCCGGGCCGCGGCGGCGTCGGCCCGAACGCCGACCAGATGGCGCCCGAGAAGAACCGCAGCATCGAACTCGGCACGAAGTGGAACGTGCTGAACGACAAGCTGTCGCTGACGGCCGCGCTGTTCCAGATCGACACGACGAACGCACGCGTGACGCTGCCGAACAACCAGTACGCGATGGTCGGCAACAAGCGCGTGCAGGGCCTCGAGCTCGGCCTCGCCGGCCAGATCACGAAACAGTGGCAGGTGTTCGGCGGCTACACGTACATGAAGAGCGCACTGCGCGACAACGGCAAGGACGCGGCGAACAACGGCAACCGCTTCCCGAACACGCCGAAACACAGCCTCACGATGTGGTCGAACTACGACGTCACGCCGAAGTTCACGGTCGGCGGCGGCGCGTTCTACATGTCGGAAGTGTTCGGCGACCCCGCGAACCTGCGCGCCGTGCCGTCGTACTGGCGCTTCGACGCGATGGCGCAGTACCGGATCAACAAGAAGCTCGACCTGCAGCTGAACGTGAACAACCTGTTCAACCGCACGTACTTCGATCAGGCGTATCCGGCGCACTATGCGTCGATCGCGCCGGGCCGCTCGGCGTTCGTCACGCTGAACGCGCGCTACTGATCGATGGAGGCCGTATCGCTGAAGGCGCTCGCGTCGGTATCGCCGCGCGAGTTCGCCGACATCCTGGCCGGGCCGCCCGAGCGCGCCGCCGCGTGGGTCGCGGCGGCGGCCGACCACGGCATCGTCGACGCGCAGGCCGTCTACGGGCAATACCTGCTCGACGGGCACGGCGTCGCACGCGATCCGGCCGCCGCGTTCAACTGGTTCCGGCACGCGGCGCGGGCCGCCCACCCGATGGCGATGAACATGCTCGGGCGCTGCTACGAGTTCGGCTGGGGCACGGCCGCCTGCGCGCCGGTCGCCGTGTACTGGTATCGGCTCGCCGCGCAGGCGGGCCTCGACTGGGGCATGTACAACTACGCGACCGCACTTGCGCTCGGCAACGGCGTCGACGAGAACCGCGGCGGCGCGCTCGACTGGTTCCGCCGCGCGGCCGCGCTCGGCCATGCGAAATCGATCAACCTGATCGGCGGCTTCTATGAGGACGGCTGGGTCGTATCGGCCGATATCGACGCCGCGTTCGACCACTATCGCCGTGCGGCCGAAGCCGGCGATTTTCGCGGCCAGTTCAACTATGCGCGGCTGCTCGCCGAACGCGGGCGCGTCGACGAAGCGCTCGCCTGGCTCGCGCGCGTGCCGGCCACCGCGACGCCCGCGTTCATCGCGAAGATGCGCGCGTATCTCGTGTCGTCGCCGCTCGACGCTTTTCGTTCGGCGGCCATGCAATTGACGCCGCACGCATTGGAACCCGCATCATGATGCTTCATATCCCCGGCGTACTGACCCAGGCGCAAGTCGCGCAATGCCGCGACCTGCTCGATGCCGCCGAATGGGTCGACGGGAATGCGACGTCCGGCGCGCAATCGGCGCTCGCGAAACGCAATCGGCAATTGCCGGAAGGTTCGCCGGTCGCGCGCGCGGTGGGCGACGCGATCCAGGATGCGCTCGCCCGCCATCCGCTGTTCTTTTCGGCGGCGCTGCCGCTCAAGGTGTTTCCGCCGCTGTTCAATCGCTATGCAGGCGGCGAGACGTTCGGCACGCACGTCGACAACGCGATCCGGCTGCTGCGCGGCACGGATTTCCGCGTGCGCAGCGACCTGTCGGCGACGCTGTTTCTCGAGGAACCCGACGCGTACGACGGCGGCGAGCTGTGCGTCGAGGATACGTACGGCGTGCATCGCGCGAAGCTGCCGGCGGGCGATCTCGTGCTGTATCCGGCGTCGAGCCTGCATCACGTGACGCCTGTGACGCGCGGTGAACGCGTGGCGTCGTTCTTCTGGATTCAGAGCATGGTGCGCGACGATGGCGATCGCACGCTGCTGTTTCAGCTCGATACGCAGATTCAGGCGCTTTCCGCCGAAAAAGGCGCGAAGGATCCGATGGTCATTTCCCTGACCGGGATTTATCACAACCTGTTGAGGAAGTGGGCGGATGCGTAGCGTGAGCCGGTCATGCCCCACGGCGCTTGCGCCGCGTCGAAATGCGGGTCTAAAATGACCATCGTCAAATGACCATGCTCATATCATGATGCCGCACGCTCCCGTATCGAAATCCGAATTCAAGGCTCGCGCACTCGAATACTTCCGGCTCGTCGAGGCGTCGGGCGAAAGCCTGATCGTCACCGACCACGGCAAGCCGACGCTCGAGATCCGGCCGTATCGCTCGCGCGAAGCTCAGCCGTTGGACATATTGCGCGGGTCGGTCATGCGCTACGACAATCCTCTCGATCCGATTGCGGAAGATGATTGGGAGGCGTCGCGGTGATCGTGCTGGATACGCATGCATTGGTGTGGTGGGTGGCAGGCGACCCTGCGCTCAGCAAGAAGGCGAGAAGCGCGATCGATCGCGCTCGGAGCGAAGGCGCGCTCGCCGCATCGGCCATCTCCGCGTGGGAAATCGCGATGCTGGTGCGCAACGACCGCCTCGCACTGACGATGGATGTCGACGCGTGGCTCGCCACCGTCGCGCAAATCGACGGCATGCGGTTCGTGCCGATCGATGCCGACATCGCCGCGAAATCCACCGATCTGCCCGGCACGTTCCACAAGGATCCGGCCGATCGCATGATCGTCGCGACCGCGCGGCGGCTCGGCGCACCGCTCGTCACTCGCGACGAAAAAATCCGCGCATACGCGCACGTCAAGACGCTCTGGTAGGCGTCGCCCGCCCGTGGGTCGAACCACGGCGCATCTTCCGCCCCACTCCCGCATATTGGCGATTCGTCCGACCAACACGACCGCGGCCGCCCCATCCCATATCGGCCAGCGGCCCGCAGCCGTCGTCGCGCCACGTGCCCGCGCCGGCTTCACGCATTACCCGTCCGAATGGTGGCACGGGCCGTTCGGCGATCGCTATTGGGCCATCCTGCAGAACGAATCGCATGCAATTTACAGTCCTGTCGACGAAAGCATGCTCGAAGAAGCCTCGCGGTGACGGTTTTCCCGATTCGACACGCGTGACTCGGTAACATTCTCACTTGCCGATCCCCGTGTGCTACCGCACAATCGCAGCACCTGCCTCACTCCCCGCACGCCGATGTCCTATGCGTCACTCGCCACCGGCGTCCTGCTCGCCGGCGGCCTTGGTCAACGCTTCGACCCGACCGGCCTGCACAGCAAGCTGCTCGCCCGGCTTCCCGACGGCACGCCGGTGGCGGTGGCCGCCGCCCGCCATCTCGCGGCTGCCACCGCCGACGTGATCGCCGTCGTGCGCCCCGGCGCCGAAAAGCTCGCGATTCTGCTGAACGAAGCCGGCTGTCAGGTCGTCTATGCACCCGACGCGCTACGCGGCATGGGCGCGAGCCTCGCGGCCGGCGTCCGCACCGCGTCCGACGCGAGCGGCTGGCTCGTCGCGCTCGGCGACATGCCGTGGATCGCGGCTTCCACTTACGAAACGGTCACGCGCGCGCTCGAAGCCGACGGCGCGTCGATCGTCGCGCCCGCGCATCGCGGCGTGCGCGGCCATCCGGTCGGTTTCGCCGCGCGCCACTTCGAGGCGCTCGCCGCCCTCGACGGCGACGCGGGCGCCCGCGCGCTGTTCGCCAGCGCGCCGGTGACCCTGCTCGACGTCGACGACCCCGGCATCCTGCGCGACGTCGATACACCGGCGGATTTGCGCTGACGTCGATTGTGCGGGCCCGCGGGCTCCCGCCCGAACACCGCCAACAGGCGGATTCTCCGACGATCGACAACCCGTCGCAAGAATCCCGCTGCAAACGCGCGGCCGATTGGCTATAACGGAGACGAGGCGCGTCCGCCGCGCCATCCCGTCACGCATGCCACGAGTTCTCCATGAGCGACCACACGACCCCGACGCCCGAGCCACCGGCCGACCCGAACCGCGATCCGGAAGACGATCCGTTCTCGTCGCCGCCCGGCCATCACGACAACCCGCAGCAGCCGGACGGACCGCCGAGCAAGGATCCGGTCTAGCCGCACACTGCCTCGCACCGCGAATGCAGCGCGCCACTACCGTGGCGCGTCTAGCGCGCCGTATACCCGCCGTCGATCGGCAGCGACACGCCGCTGATCATCGACGCCGCGTCGCTCAGCAAAAACAGGATCGGCTCGACGACTTCGTCAGGCTGCGCGAAGCGGCCGAGCGGAATCGCGGCCAGCATCGGCGCGCGCTTCTCCGGTTCGCTCCACGCGAACTGCGCCATCGGCGTGAGCGTGACGGTCGGGTTCACGCTGTTCACACGAATGCCGTACGGCCCGAGTTCGATGCACAGCACGCGCGTGATCGCATCCATCGCCGCCTTCGACGCGCAATAGCTCAGATGCGCGGGCAGGCCGACGAGCGCCGCCTGGCTCGACACGTTGACGATGCTGCCGCGTGCGTTCGCCGCGCCGCGTCCGTCGCGCTCGATCATCTTGCGCGCCACGGCTCGCGCGACGAGCGCGGCGCCGCGCGCATTGACGGCCATCACGCGATCGAAATGCGCGGCGTCGACCTCGAGCGCCGGTTCGAGCGACGCGATCCCCGCGCAATTGACGAGGCCGTCGAATGCCTCGTACGAGGCGAGCGCGGCATCGATCGCGTATTCGTCGCCGCCGACATCCATGCGCAACGTATCGCACGCAATCTCGCCGGCAAGCGCGTCGAGCGCGGCCATGTCGCGCGCCGCCGCGACGACGCGCGCGCCTGCGTGCGCGAGCGCGACCGCGCACGCGCGGCCGATGCCGCTCGACGCGCCCGTGACGAGCACCGTTGACCCGCCGAAATCGAATCGTGTGTTCATGATGATGTGCCCAGCCTGTGCATGATCGGCTTGAGTGCCGGATACAGCGCCGTGTAGAGCGCAAAACGCGCGTCGTACGTTTTCGCGCGATCGGCGTCGGGCCGTGCGCGCTCGACGAGCGTGACCCAGCCGCCCTGCGCGTCGTCGCGCGACACGAGCCCTGCCCCGACACCGGCGAGCAGCGCCGCGCCCATCGCGGCTTCGACGTCCTGCTCGATCGTCCACACCGGAAAACCCGTCACGTCCGCGATGATCTGCATCCACAGCGCCGAATGCGCGGCGCCGCCGACGACGATCAATCGATCATCCAGCGCCACCGCGCCACGGCGGCCGGCCTCGATGTTGTGGCGCAATGCGAACGCGACGCCTTCGAGCACCGCGCGATAAAGATGCGCACGCGAATGCGCGAGACTCAGCCCGACGAACGCGCCGCTCGCCTTCGCATCCCACACCGGGCTGCGCTCGCCCATCAGGTACGGCAGGAACAGCACGCCGTCGGCTCCGGCCGGCACGCGCTCGGCCGCCTCCTCGAGCAGCATGTGCGGATCGCCGTGCGGCAGCAGCCGCGCCGCATCGATTTCCGCGTGACAGAACTGGTCGCGAAACCACGCGACCGACGCGCCGGCCGTGATCGCGCCGCCGAACACGTACAGGTCGCGCTGCTCGTCGAACACGTGCGGCATGCTGACGAGGCCGTGTCGCGCATCGACGTGCCGGCTCACGTAGCCCCAGCACATGCTGGTGCCGATCATCGCGACGTGCTGCCCGGTACGCGTCGCGCCGGCCGCGAAGGTCGCCACCGCCGCATCGACGCCGCCCGCGACGACGGGCGTGCCGGCCGGCAGCCCGAGTTGCGCAGTCCATTGCGACAGCAGGCCGCCGACGACGTCCGTCGAATCGACGAGCCGCTCGGGCATCATCGTCGCCGGAATGCCGAGCATGTCGAGCGCGTCGTCGGACCATTCGCGGCGCGCGACGTCGTACACGCCGCCGATATTGCCGGCCGAACTGTGATCGACCGCGACTTCGCCGGTCAGCAGGTAGATCACATATGCGTTCGGCGGCAGGAAATACCGCACGTTCGCCCACACGTCCGGCCGGTGGTCGCGCAGCCACAGCATCTTGGTGAAGCCGTAGTAGCTGTCGACGCCGTTGCCGGTGATCACGCGCAGCCGCTCGACGTTCACGTGTTCGTCGACCCAGTCGACTTCCGCGGTCGCGCGCCGGTCCATCCAGATCAGGCACGGATGCAGCGGCCGCATGTCGATGTCGACCGGGATGCCCGAGCCGCCGTACAGGCTGCTCACGCACACCGCCCGGATCGCATCGGCCGGCACGCCCTGCGCGCGCGCGTCGCTCACGCAGCCCGCGATGCAGTCGAGCACCGCGTCGAACCACACCTGCGGCCACTGCTCGGCCCACAGCGGGCGCGGCGTATCGGGCTGGTAGCCGGCCGAGCGTCGCGCGACGATCGTGCCGTGCCGGTCGACCAGCAGCGCCTTGGTGCTCTGCGTGCCGATGTCGACGCCTATCACGTATTCCATGATGTCTCCGGTGAGGCGCGCGCCGGCCGTCAGCGGGCCGGCTTCAGCAGCACCTTGATCGATTCGGGCGATTTCGCGACGCGGATCGCGTCGTCCCAGTCCTCGAGCGCGAAACCGTGCGTGACGATGCCCTTCGACGTGACGAGCCCGCGCGCGAGCAGGTCGATCGCGACCGGATAGCAGTATGGCCCGAGGTGCGCGCCGCGTACGTCGAGCTCCTTGCGGTCGCCGATGATCGACCAGTCGACGGTCGCATCCTCGCCGAACACGCTGAATTCGACGAAGCGCCCCAGCTTGCGGATCAGGTCCAGCCCCTGGTTCACGCCGACCGGCGCGCCGGTCGTCTCGATGTACACGTCGCAGCCGTAGCCGTCGGTGAGCGCGCGGACGATCTCGCGCGCGTCGTCGCGTTGCGGGTTGATCGTCACGTCGGCGCCGTACTGGCGCGCGAGTTCGAGCCGTTCGTCGATCAGGTCGATCACGACCAGCTTCTTCGGCGTCTTCAGGTGCGCGACCTGCGTCATCATCAGCCCGAGCGGGCCCGCGCCGGCGATCACGACGACGTCGTCGAGCTGCACGTCGCCGCGGTTCACCGTATGGATCGCGCACGACAACGGCTCGATGATCGCCGCGTCCTCGAGCGATACGCCGAGCGGGATCTTGTGGACGATCGCGGTCGGCGGAATGCGCATATACTCGGCCATCCCGCCGTCGGCGACCTCGCGCTGGAAGCCGAAGATGTTGTGCACCTCGCACATCCAGTACTGGCCCGACTTGCAATAGCGGCACTTGCCGCACGGCACGATCTGCTCGGCGATCACGCGGTCGCCCGGCGCGACGCCGAAATGCTCGGCCGCGCCGTCGCCGAGCGCTTCCACATAGCCGAAGAATTCGTGGCCGGGAATCACGGGCGCCTTCACCCACGGGCTCGGTCCGCCCCAGAACATCTTGGCGCCGGTGTAGCACTTGCAGTCGCTCGCGCAGATGCCGCACGCGGCGATGCGGATCACGAGCTCATTCGCGCCGGGATGCGGCATCGCGACCTGTTCGACGCGATAGTCCTCGGGGCCGTGGCAGACGACCGCGGTCATGCGCGGCTGGGCTTCGGGTGTCGTCATGAGTTGTCTCTTTCCTGAATGATTCGGATAGCGGATGAATCAAGCGTTACCGCGATCGCTCGCGGCTGATGTAGATCGCGAGCAGGATGATTCCGCCCTTGATCACGTTCTGCACGTACGGGTTCACGCCGATCATGTTCAGTCCGTTGTTGAGCACGCCGAGCAGCAGCGCGCCGACCAGCGTGCCGAGAATCGCGCCGCGCCCGCCGGAGATCGACGTGCCACCCATCACGACGGCCGCGATCGCGTCGAGCTCGAAGCCCACGCCCGCGTTCGGCTGGCCGCTCATCAGGCGCCCGGTCAGCACGATCGCGGCGAGCGCCGACGTGAGCCCGGCCAGCGTGTAGACGATCAGCTTCACGCGCGCGACCCGCACGCCGGTGAGCCGCGTCGCCTGTTCGTTGCCGCCGATCGCATACACATAGCGGCCGAACGGCATCCGGTCGAGCAGCAGCCATGCGATCGCATAGACCGCCAGCATGATCAGCACGGGCGCCTGGATGCCGAGCACCTTGCCGCTGCCGAAGAACGCGACCCAGTCGGGCAGCCCGTCGATCGGATAGCCGCCCGTGTAGATCAGCGCGAGGCCGCGCGCGATGCCCATCGTCGCGAGCGTGACGATGATCGGCGGCATCCCCGCGAACGCGACGAATACGCCGTTCAGGAAGCCGAAGCCGAGCCCGACCGCGATGCCGATCGCCAGCGCGGCGACCGCGTTGACGCCCGCGACCATCAGCCCGGCCGCGAGCGTGCCCGACAGCGCCATCACCGAGCCGACCGACAGGTCGATCCCGCCCGTCAGGATCACGCAGGTCATGCCGACCGCGATGATCGCGTTGATCGAGACCTGGCGCAGCACGTTTTCCAGGTTCGCCGCGGACAGGAAGCTCGGGCTCGCGATCATCATCGCGATGCACACGACGATCAGGCCGACGAGCGGATAGAACAGCGTCGAGCGGCGCAGTTGCGCCCACATCGGGCGCGGCGGCGGCGCGTCGCCGGCCGCGGCCGCGAGCGTCGTGGAACGCGTGGAAGAAGAATCAGGCAGGTTCATGGGTCGCTCCTCGCGTGCCGGCCGTGGCATAGGTCATGACCGTGTCGGGATCGATCTCGTCGCCTTCGAGCGTCGCCTCGATGCGGCCCTGCCGGAACACGGCGACGCGATCGCACATGCCGACGATTTCCGGCAATTCGGACGAGATCATGATGATGGCGTAGCCGCGCGCGGTAAGTTCGCGCATCAGCCCGTAGATGTCGGCTTTCGCGCCGACGTCGATGCCGCGCGTCGGCTCGTCGAAGATCAGCACCGACGTGTGATGGTTCAGCCAGCGCGCGATCACGACCTTCTGCTGGTTGCCGCCGGACAACGTCGCGACCTCGGTATGGATCGACGGCGCCTTCACGCCGACGCGGCGCATCACGTCGTGCGTGGTGCGCGCCTCGCCGCGCCGGTCGATCAGCCAGCGCATCGACCGGTACTTGCCGAGGTTGTTCAGCGAGATGTTGTCGCGAATCGAGAACGACGTGACGAGCCCTTCCGTCTTGCGGCTTTCCGGCAGGATGCCGATACCGGCACGCAGCGCATCGGCCGGATCGGCGAGCCTCGCCGCCGCGCCGCGCACGCGCAGTTCCTTGCGATGCGCACGCGTCGCGCCGATCACCGCGAGCGCGGTTTCCGTGCGCCCCGAGCCGACCAGGCCCGCGAAACCCAGGATCTCGCCTTCATGCAACGCAAAGCGGTTCACCGGGCCGTCGCGCTCGATCTGCAGCGCATCGACTTCGAGCACGGCCGGCGCGTCGGCCGGCACGACCGGCTTCGGCGGAAAGCTGCTCTCGATCCGGCGGCCGACCATCATGCGCACCAGTTGCTCGACGTCGGTGTGCGCGACCTCGGTCGCCGCGACGTACTGGCCGTCGCGCAGCACCGTGATGCGGTCGCACACCGCGAAGATCTCGTCGAGGTGATGCGAGATGAAGATCATCGCGACGCCCTGCCGCTTCAGCTCGCGCATGATCGCGAACAGGTGCTCGGCCTCGGCCGGCGTGAGCGTGGCGGTCGGTTCGTCGAGGATCAGGATGCGCGCGTCGAGCGACAGCGCCTTGCCGATCTCGACGAACTGCTGCTGCGCGACCGACAGCGTGCGGATCGGCGCATCGAGATCGATCGTCACGCCGAGCCGTGCGAAGATGGCGGCCGCCGCGGCGCGCATCCGCTTGCGGTCGCGCGCCCCCCAGCGGTTGCGCAGTTCGCGGCCGAGGAACAGGTTGTCGACGGCATCGAGGTGCGGAATCAGGCTGAACTCCTGGAACACGATGCCGACGCCGGCTGCGACCGCGTCGTGATAATCCGCGAAATGGCGCGCGGCGCCGTCGATCTCGATCGTGCCGGCATCCGGCTGGTGGATGCCGCACAGGATCTTCATCAGCGTCGACTTGCCCGCGCCGTTCTCGCCGAGCAGCGCATGAATCTCGCCGCGCGCGATCTCCAGATGAATGTCGGACAGCGCCTTCACGCCGGGAAAGCTTTTCGTGATGTGGCTGAGCCTGAGTATCGTGTCCATCGGCTTCTCCGTGCGAAGGGCGCGGGCCGCGCCGCCGCCCTTCGCGTCGCGTCGCACGTCGTTCACCAGCTGAAACCCTTCGCGTTGCCGCGATCGACGACCTTCACGTCGACGGGAATCGCCTTCGGCACCGTCGCGCCCCACTTGCGCGCGATCGCGATGCCGAGCGCGATGCGCACCTGGTCGGCCGGGAACTGCGCGGTCGTCTCGATGAACTTCGAGTTCGGCTTCTGAATCGCGGCGATCGCCTCGGGCGCGCCGTCGACGCTCGTCAGCTTGATGTCCTTGCCGGAACCCTCGATCGCGGCGAGCGCGCCCATCGAGCCGCCGTCGTTCACGCTGAAGAGGCCCTTCAGGTTCGGATGCGCGGAGATCATGTTTTCGGTGACCGACAGCGCGGTCGCGCGCTCCTGCTTGCCGTTCTGCGTATCGACGAGCTTCACGTTCGGGAATTTCGCGAGCCCGGCCTTGCAGCCGCGCACGCGTTCGAGAATCGGCACGACCGGAATGCCGTCGAGGATCGCGACCTCGCCGCTGCCGCCGATCGCCTTCGCGAGGTATTCGCACGACATCACGCCCGCGTCGTAATTCTTCGAGCCGACGAACGAATCGACCGGGCCGTTCGCGTTCGCATCGACGGCGACGACCACCGCGCCGGCCTTCTTCGCCTGCGTGATCGCCGACTGGATGCCGGTCGAATCGGTCGGGTTCACGAGCAGGATGTCGATCTTCTTCTGCAGCATGTCCTCGACGTCGCTCACCTGCTTGCTGACGTCGTGATGCGCGTCGGTGACGACGACCTGCGCGCCGATCGACGCGGCCGCGTCGTTCAGCGCCTTCTGCATCGTCACGAAATACGGATTGTTCAGTTCCTGGAACGTCATGCCGATCCGCAGCGGCGCGGCGTGCGCGACGGCGGGCAACAGCGCCGCGACGGCGAGCGCGGCAACGGCCGCCAGGCGGGCGGCGCGACGGGGGGATGAAGCGGGCGATGCGTGCGTCATGACGGTGTCTCCAGAATTGTGTGCGGCTTTTTCGTGGGTGAATGCGCCCCTCGCGACGTGAGCGACGCGATCGGCGGGTAAAACGGCGAGGGGAAACTCGGGCGGGCGGCGGCCCGGCGATCATCCGGGCTGCGGCATGAGTTCGGGCGCACCGGGCGTCAGCACGCGCGGCGGCAGCGGGTTACCGGTCGGCGCCGCATGCAGCGCCAGCTCGCGGCTGCGCGCGTTCAGGCGTTGCAGCGCACGGAATTCGGACGGCGCCATCCCCTTCACCGCGCGGAACTGGCGGTTGAAGTTCGACACGTTGTTGAAGCCGGCCTGGAAGCAGATGTCGGTGATGCTTGCGTCGTCGGCGAGCAGCATCTGGCAGGCGGATTCAATCCGCAGACGATTCACGTACTGGACGAACGGCATGCCCGTATGGCGATGGAACGCGCGCGAGAACGCGCTGACGCTCTGGCCGGTCAGTTGCGCGAGATCGGATTCGCGCATCTCGGACGCGAGGTTCTTGCCGATATACGACAGCGCGTGGCTCAGGCGCGTCGGCGTGACATCGGCCTGGTCGTACGCGGGGCTCGCGAGCAGCGTGCGCTCGGCCGCATCGCACAGGCGCTCGAGGATCGTCATGAACAGCGCGATGCGGCGCATCCCGCGCGCGCTCAACAGTTCGTCGAACAATGGTGCGATCGCGGCGCTCGTCGCGGCGTCGAAGCCGACGCCACGCCGCGCGTCGTCGAGCAGCGCCTGCGCATCGCGGCATTCGGGAAACGCATCCATGCAGCGGCGCACGAACGACGGATCGAACTGGATCACGAGATTGCGGCGCTCGACGGTTTCGCCTTCGGCCATGTCGCTGACCCAGTTGTGCGGCAGGTTCGGGCCGAGCAGCACGAGATGGCCGGGGCCGAACGAGCCGATGTGATCGCCGACGAAGTACTTGCCGTGCGTCGCGACGATCAGGTGCAGTTCGAACTCGGGATGGAAATGCCAGCGGATCGTGCGATACGGATAGCCGTGCGACCAGACCTTGAACGACTCGTCGCGTCGCACGTCGACCACTTCGAGATCGGGGTGCATCATGTTGGCGTCTCCATTCCCATGATTCGCTGGCCGGCCTGTTCGGCTGTGCGCGCAGGCGCCGCGTGATTCGCGTGTCTCGCGCGGCACCGCGACCGGTCGCATGGGAAGCAATGTAGGTCGATCGAGCACGCGGCTCCACCAACTTTACGCCTGATTTCCGATACTTTTTTGCCGCCCATGCGCGGAAATGGCGCAGGCCGGCAAATTTGTTGCAGCGCGGAACGGTGCGGACGGCCGCCGGCTCCGGCCGCCCGCGCCGGCTTACGCAGCCGCGTGCTCGCGCGCCGTGCGCACCTCGTATGCCTTCAGGTGGTTGTACGCGATCCGCAACAGCGACAACGTATCGGCCGCGTGCGGATCGCGTCGCGCGAGCAGGTCGCCGATCACGTGATCGGCTTCGACGCGCGCATGATTCTCGACGTCGCGCAGCATCGACGCGGTCAGCGGCGACGGCGTCAGCACCATCCGCTGCATCCGCTCGCTGGCCGCCGAGTCGGGCCGGTGGCCGTTGTGTTCGGCGATCGCGCTGCATTCGGCGAGCATCGTCTCGAGCAGGCGGCGGCCGTCCGGCGCGGCGAGAATGTCGCCGATCGACCCGCGAAACAGCGACGTGCTCGCGGCGAGCGTCGCGAGGAACACCCACTTGTCCCACATCCGCGCGGCGATGTCGTCGCTGAGCGTCGCGTCGAAGCCCGCGCCGCCGAGCACGTCGGCCACCGCGCGCACGCGCGGCGATTCGCCGCCGGCCAGTTCGCCGAACGACACGCCGTGCGTGTCGTTCAGGTGCACGATGCGCTGCTCGCGATCGAGTGTCGCCGCGATCACGCACAACCCGCCGAGCACCTGGGACGCGTCGAAGCGCTCGCGCAGCACGTCGACGTGACGCATTCCGTTGAGCATCGGCAGGATCAGCGTCCGCGGGCCAACGAACGGCGCGAACGATGCAATCGCGTCGTCGAGGCTGTACGCCTTGCAGCTCAGCAGCACGAGATCGAACGGCGCGACGCCGGCGCCCGCGTCGCCCGCGCGCACGGTCTGCACGTTCGCGAGTGTCAGGTCGCCGCGCGGGCTGCGGATCAGCAGCCCGTCGCGCGCGAGCGCGGCCGCGCGGCCATCGCGCACCAGGAATGTCACGTCGCGCCCCGCCGCGGCCAGCCGGCCGCCGAAGTATCCGCCGACCGCGCCGGCTCCTACCACCAGAATTCGCATCGTTGCCTCCTTTCGGTTTCGTTCGAAGTCGCGCTGCCGCCCGTGCGGGCGCGCCGCAAACCATCGCCCGACAGTATAGCGGCCACTGTTATGCATATGCATAGATGCCCGCGCCCGCGTCTCGGGCAGCGGGAAAATGACTATCTCTAAGGGATTTCCCGTCTACGGCGACACGCACAGCGCGCCGTCAAGACATGTATCCCGTCACACCGCTCCGGCGAGCTTCCACGACTGACCGACCTCATACCATGCGCAACCTCTCCCTGAATCAGAAACTCGCCTCGATGATCGTCATCCTGTGGCTCGGCCTGCTCGTGATCGCCGGGCTCGGCGCATGGCAGACCCGCGCGTCGATGATCGCGGACCGCCGCGACCAGCTTGCGTCGCTGGTCGCGCAGGCCACGAGCGTGGCCGATCACTACTACAAGCTGTCGCAGCAGAACGCGCTGCCGGAAGCCGATGCGAAGCAGAAGGCGCTCGAGGCGATCGCCGCGATGCGCCACGGCGCCGACGGCTATGTGTCGATCAACGATTCGAAGCCGGTGATCGTGATGCATCCGATCAAGACCGAGCTCAACGGCAAGGACGTGTCGAATTTCACCGATCCGAACGGCAAGCACCTGTTCGTCGAGATCGTCAAGGCCGGCAACGCGGAAGGCGGCAAGGGCTTCGTCGAGTATCTGTGGCCGAAGCCGGGCGCGGACAAGCCGCAGGAGAAGACCAGCGCCGTGCAGCGCTTCGCGCCGTGGGACTGGTATCTGGTGACCGGCATGTACATGAACGACGTGCGCTCGGCGGTGCTCGCGAGCATCGGCCGCTGGCTCGTGATGACGGCCGTGCTCGGCGCGATCGCGACGGCCGTGATGGTGCTGGTGCTGAAAAGCGTCCGCGCGAGCCTCGGCGGCGAGCTCGAAACGGCGCTCGACGCCGCGCAGCGCATCGCGCAGGGCGACCTGACCGCGCGCGTGAGCGTGAAGCACGACGACCGCGGCAGCCTGCTGCAAGCGCTGCACACGATGCAGGGCGGGTTGATCGACATGGTGTCGCGCGTGCGCACGGGCACCGAAAACATCAACGTCGGCGCGAGCGAGATCGCATCCGGCAACACCGATCTGTCGCAGCGCACCGAGGAACAGGCGGCCGCGCTCGTGCAGACCGCGTCGAGCATGGACGAGATGACCGCGAACGTGAAGCAGAACGCGGACAGCGCCGCGCAGGCCGCGTCGCTCGCCGGCCAGGCCGCGCAGGTCGCGACGCGCGGCAGCGAAGTGGTCGACGACGTCGTGCGCACGATGAACGAGATCACCGACCGCTCGCACAAGATCGGCGACATCATCGGCGTGATCGACGGGATCGCGTTCCAGACCAACATCCTCGCGCTGAACGCGGCCGTCGAAGCGGCACGGGCGGGCGAACAGGGCCGCGGCTTCGCGGTGGTCGCGGCCGAAGTGCGGTCGCTCGCGCAACGCTCGGCGACGGCGGCCAAGGAGATCAAATCGCTGATCGTGTCGTCGAACGAGACGGTCCAGCACGGCGCGACGCTCGTCACGCACGCGGGCGAGACGATGGCCGAGATCGTGCAGTCGGTGCGGCGCGTGAACGAGATCCTCGACGAAATCAGCCACGCATCGCGCGAGCAGAGCGCCGGGATCGAGCAGGTCAACCGCGCGGTGGGCGAGATGGATCAGGTCACGCAGCAGAACGCGGCACTCGTCGAACAGGCGGCGGCCGCCGCGCATTCGCTGCGCGATCAGGCCGAGGCGCTGCGCGACGCGGTGACGCGGTTCGCGTTGCCGGCCTGACGGCAAGCCCCCCGCCCCGCACTCACGCCGCGCTGCCCGCCCGCAGCGCGGCCTCGCCGCTCCCGAGCCCCAGCCCCGCCGCGCGCTGGATCAGCTCGACGTCGTTGCTCGCGCCGAGCTTCTTCATCGCGCTGATCTTCTGCGCACTGACCGTCTGCTTGCCCTTGCTCAGGCGCTGCGCGATCGTCTTGATCGGCACGCCCGACAGATACAGGCGAATCACCTCGATTTCGCGCGCCGACAGCTTCACCGGCGCGTCGCCGTGCGCGCCGAGCGCATCGACCGCGCGGCGGACGGACGGCGACAGGTAGGTCGCGCCGCTGTAGCTCGAATGGATCGCCGTGACGATATGGCCGACCTCGTCGAGCTTGCTGACGACGCTCACGCCGCCGATCGCGAGGATCGACCGGAAGATCAGCGGGTTCTCGTTGGCGACCAGCGCGACGATCCCGACGTTCGGCCGCGTGCGGCGCAGCCAGTCGAACAGCGCAAGGCCGTCCATCTGCTCGTCGCCGCGAATCGCATAGTCGACCAGCACGACGTCGCAGTCGACGCCGCCGAGCGACGCGATCAGTTCGGCCGTGCTCCGGTAGACCGCGGCGAGCTCGATCGCGCAGGCGCCGCCTGCGATCTGCTCGATACCGGCCAGCGTCAACGGCCAGTCGTACGCGACGACGATGCGAACATTGAATTTCCTCATGCGCAATTCCTGGTGGTTCACCGGCCGCGCCACGCGACACGCACGCGACCGGTTGGGCGTTGAAAGGACATTCAGGCTATTTTTAGCCCGAATGTCGATTCTATGAAGGTCTGCCCGCGCGCGATATCGGACGGCGTACGAATTGGCTGCAGAAGACGTAATACGGGTTTGATATTTGCCCCGGCTCGACGCCCGGCGGCCGGCGCTCGACCGTCGCGGCATCGGCCCGATGGCCGATGGTGCGCGCCGCACGGCCGGCCAGCAGGTAAAATTGCGCGTTTGCATGCCACCCCGGGCTCGCCGGCGGCGAGCGACGCGCCGATGCCGGCCGCGCGCCACCGCCCCTTCGCCGGCTTGCCCGATCTCCCCGCTTTCCTCATGACCGATTCCGACCTGCAATCCGACGACACCACCCACCACGAAGACGGCCTCTGGCGCGACAACGGCTGGACGGCCCGCATCATCAAGAACGAAGACGACGACGGCTGGGCCGTCGAGATGGTCAAGGACGGCGAGTCCGAGCCCGCGCTCGTCGGGCCGTGGACCATGGGCCGCGACAAGAAGAACCCGAAGCCGATGGACGCGAACGCGTTCCGCACGCTCGTGAAAACCGCGACCGAAGTGCTGATGCGGCACGAACAGCAGCGGCGCGCGCTACTGCACAAGGAAGTGACGGTGCAGGACGAAGCCGGGCAGGATGTGTCGGTGACGCTCGACATCGTGCCGGACGAGTTCGAGCCGTATGCGCAGCTCAAGGCGTTCGACCCGTATGGCGAGCTGCTGGCCGAAGCGAAGGTGTCGGCCGGGTTCAAGCTCAACAAGGCCAGCGCCGAACGCTGGGTCGCATCGGGCTTCGACCGGCCGGCATAGGGCTGTTCATGCTAATAACGGTAATAACGGCTTGCGCTGGCCGCCAGCAGGGCCGAGCGCGAGGATTGCGACGAAGCGTCAGGCGCCGGCGCCCCGCTCCGCGCGCGCGAGCCGCCGGGCGGCCAGCTTGCGCCGCACGAACGCCTCGAACTGCGGCGTCGCGGCCTCGGCGTCGCGCGCGGCCAGGCCCAGCAGGTTGCGCGCGAGCTGGATCGGCGTCAGCACGATGCCCCACGGCAGCCCCCACCAGCCAAGCGTGGCCGATGCGAGCAGCGCGACCGCCTGCTTTCTGCGGCCGCACCGGCGGCAGCACACGTGGCGCCGCGTCGCCCAGCGCGTGACGAACACGAGCGACACGACGCGATGCGACGCGTGGACGTCGACCGGCTGCCCTTCGCGCAGGCAGATCGGGCAGGGCCCGTAGCGCCAGTCGTCGACGTACTGCCGCACCTTCGCCTCGGGCACCCGTTCGGCCTCGACGACGACCGGATGCGCCCGCGCGCATGCCGGGCTGCAATAGCGGCGGCCGTCGATCGTCTGCCCGCCGACCAGGAACGTCCTGCCGCAGTGATTGCACTCTGCCACGATGACCTCGGATAAACGTGATGCGCCGCGTGCCGGTTGCGCGCGGATCGCCGCGCGCGCCGGCCGGGGCCGTTGGGTGTTTTAACGGCTGCCGCCGCGAGGTCTTGAGCGGTCGCGCGCCGCGGCGCGTCAGCCATGCAGCCCGTGCGCGTTCATCAGCCGGTACAGCGTCGCGCGCGAGACGCCGAGCTCCGATGCGGCGTCCGCATGCTGGTGGCGGTGACGCAGCAGCGTTTCCTCGATCGCGTGCCGCTCGGCCTGCCGGCGCGTCTGCGCGAGCGTCGGCGGCCGCAGCGACGTGTACGGGCGCAGCTCGAGATCGGCGGCCGAGATCAGCGGGCCGTTCGTCATCACGACCGCGAAGCGGATCCGGTTGATCAGCTCGCGCACGTTGCCCGGCCACGGATAGTTGTGGATCGCCGCGATCGCGCACGGCGTGAAGCCGCGAATCCGGTACGAGCCGTCGCCGCGATAGCGCCGCAGCACGTGATCGGCGAGCAGCATGATGTCGCGGCCGCGCATGCGCAGCGGCGGCTCGTCGATACGCAGCACGCACAGGCGGTAGTACAGGTCGGCGCGGAATCGCCCGGCCTGCATCGCGGCCTCGAGATCGACGTGGGTCGCCGACACGATCCGCACGTCCACCGGAATCGACGCGTGGCCGCCGAGCCGCTCGATGGTGCCCTCCTGCAGGAACCGCAGCAGGCTCGCCTGGCTCTCGAACGGCATGTCGCCGATTTCGTCGAGAAACAGCGTGCCGCCGTGCGCGGCCTCGATGCGGCCGATCAAGCGCTGGTGCGCGCCGGTAAACGCCCCGCGCTCGTGCCCGAACAATTCGGATTGCAGCAGCGTCGCCGGGATGGCCGCGCAGTTCACGGCGACGAACGGTGCGTCGGCACGCGACGACTGCCGGTGGATCGCCGCCGCCGTCAGCTCCTTGCCGGTGCCGGATTCGCCGGCAATGAACACGCTCGCCTCGGTGTTCGCGACCTTGCGGATCGTCGCGAACAGCCGGCGCATCGCGTCGCACGCGCCGATCATCGCGCCGTCGGGCGGCGGCGCCTCCGCGGCCGGGTCGCCGTCCGCGAGATTCAGCATCCCGTATGCATGGCCGACGAGATAGCCGATCGTCGTGTAGGCCGCCGCATTGCGCACGTAGTCGAAGCAGCAGCGGCGGATCAGGCGCGCGATCGTGACGTTGCGCAGCCGCTCGCCGTCGGCGAGCGCGACCCAGCCGACGCGCGGGTCGCGCAGCAGCGTCTCGAACGACGCGACGTCCGGCGCCGCGAAACCGGCGAAGTCGACGATGCCCGCGTGCGGACGGTTCGCCTTGACGAGATTCAGCGCGTCCGCAACGGTTTTGGCGCGCCGCACGTCCCAGCCGCGCGACGCGAGCACATCGACGAGCGCGGCATCGTGTTGCCGCGACAGGTAGACGAGCGGCCGCGACGACGCGGCAGGGTCGCGCCGGACCGCGATGAACGGCAGCGTGCTCAACGCCCGTTCTACATCCTGCAGGACCGACATGCCGAGCTGACAGCAATGGTTCACGATCGCCTCGCCGCATAAGGTTGTGTATCGGAGCGGCCGTTTCCCGATCGCGCGTCGCGGGCTCGCCATCCCGCGGCGCGACGCCGCTCCGTCCTCGAATCGATGCGTCATCGGCAGAACACGACGCGCTGCGTGTAGATCTGCGGCTCGACGACGGGTTGCGCCTGGCCGTTGAGATCGTCGCGATAGGCGCGGTAGGTCTTGCCGTTCACCGTCACGTCCGACGCGCGGGCCGTCTCGATCCTGTCGAGCCCGGTGTGCCGCCATTCGTTCACCCGGTCCGCCGCCGTGACGTTCGACTCGCCCGCGATCTTCTGCGTGATCGCGCCGCCGTCGCTCCACGGTTGCGTCTGCATGTCCTCGGCGTGCTGCATCGCGCCGACCGTCTTGCCGGTGGACTTCGGCCCGTTCCGCGCGTCGAACGGCGCACCGCGGCCGTACACCGGCGATTGCCACGACGGCGCGTGGCCCGCCTCCGGCATCATGTAGACCATCTGCGGGTCGCCGATCATCATCATCGGCGCGCACGCCGTGTTGTCGGGACGGCCGAGCGTCGACAGCGCCTGCTGGACGCTCGCGGCGTTCGCGAGCGTCTGCTCGTTCAGGATGACGAAGACCGCTGGATTCTGGAAAACCGACTGCGCAGCGGCTTGCACGCTGGCCAGCAGCAAAGCGACCCAAAAGATCCTCATGATTGAGGCCTCCCTGCATCCTCGTCACGCAAAAAGAGGTGTTGACCTCGGGGATCGGAACAACACCCGTCAAACCGGAAAAGACGATCGGGCAACGGGCCGAACGCCTGCCGTGCGATCGGCGCGCCGGTCGCACGGCAGGCCGGCCCGCATGCTCACGACGAGGTACTCGTCGAGATGACGGTCGGCGCCGGCGCGAGCGGCGCAGCCGGTGCGGCCTGCTGTTCGACCGTGGCGGGCGGCAACGCTTGCGCGGGATCGGTCAATGCAGGCATGCCGGCGGCATGCGCAGCCGCTGTGCCAGCAGTTTCGACTGCGTCCGGCACGGTAGAAGCGGCTGCCGGCATGTCGGCGGGCGCCGCGGCGACGGCAGGCTGCGCGGCTTCCGGAGCAGGCGCTTCGGCGATTGCCTGCGGCGCCGGCTCGGTAGCCTTCGCGTCAGCGGCAGGCGCCGCAACGACGGCGGCCGCCGGCATCGGTTCGGCCACCGGTTCGCCCGCGGCCTGCGCGGCGTCGGTCGCGGCAGGCATCGGCTCCGATGCGTTGCCGGCGACGGCCGGGGTGGGCTCGGGGGCCTTGTCGGCGACGGCCGGTAAAGGCTCGGGGGCCTTGTCGGCGACAGCCGGCGCTGGCTCGGGCACCTTCTCGGCGACCGGTTGCGCGGGCTCCGGCGCCTTCGTCTCGGCAACCGGTGCGGCAGGCGCTGGCGATGCCTTGTCGGCCACAGCCGGCGCGGCGATGACCGCGGCAGCCGGCACGGCCGGCACGACAGATGCGGCGGGCGCGGCGGCGGCCGCAACAGGCGCGACGGGCGTGGTAGCAGCCGCAGGTGCCGCGGCTGCCGGGACTGCAGCGGCAACCGTCGGCGCTGCAACAGCGGGGGCCGCTGCGGCAACAGCCTGCGTCGCAACGGCCGGAGCGGCGGCGACAGGCGCCATCGCCGGCACCGGCACCGAAACCGGCGCAGCGCGCATCGACGCCGTCTCGATCGGGCGCGTCGCCGCGGGCGCGGGTACCGGCGCGGCCGAGCCGAGCGGCGGCAGGCCCATCCGGTTGCGCACGATCGGATCGCGATACTTGATGTCGTCCGCGACGGTCGCTTCGACGCTGGGCGCCACGTTCGAACGCGCGAGCGGTACGGTCGTGCCCGGGCACAGGTGCCCGGTCGCTTCCACCGCGCGCCGGTTCGCGTCGCTCTGGCACAGCAGCGCGAGCGCCACGTCGGTCAGGCCCATCGCACGGAATTCACGCGCATCGAGACGCCGCACGCAGGCCTGGTCGACCAGCGTCGTGCCGCCCGTCGCGCCGAACCCCGGGAACGACACGCCGACGCTCACCGAGCCCATGCAGGTATCGGACAGCGTGGTCGTGAGGCCCGGCGCCTGGATCGACGGGTTCGTCTTGATCGTCTGCGTGCCCGAGTAGTTGACGTTTTCCGAAATCTGGGTGTTGTACGGGTTGGTGCCGGGCGCGCCGGACGACTGCAGCGAGTTCACGCTCTGCGGCGTCACGTTGCCGCCGGCCGTGCCGGACGGCATCGTCACGTTGACGTTCACGCTCGAATTGCCGCTGCCGCGCACCCCGCTGCTGCTCGTTGCATTACCGCCGCGCGAACTCGTGGTGTTCGTGTTCATGCTCGAGCCGCCGCCCTGGCTGACCGCCGTCGACGACGTCGAGGATTGCGCGCTCGAAGTCGAGTCGGCAGTTTGCGCCTGGGCACCGATTGCGGACATCGCGAACATCGCCGCGCATGCCACCTTGATCCTGTTGCTGTTCATTTCACTCTCCGGACGAGGTTGGACCTCCTACCCAGGCAACCGTGCTACTTCCCCTGAATGACTTCAGTTTTTGCTGCTTCCCCGAACTGCTTCCAGCCGCTACCCAGCTGGGACCACGGGCCATCCGGCATGCCCTGCTGCTGGGTGCCCGGTGCGCCGATGGCACTGCCCGACGAAAGCGACTGTTGTTCTGACGGTTTGGTTGTCTGAGCAGGGTTGTTTGACGTCTGCATAGTCGATTGCCCACCATCGGCAGCACGGTCGGCGCCATATGCCGTCAGTGACGCGAGCATCAGAGCGGCGGCAATCAGGTTCTGCTTCATGCCAACTCCTTACGTGACAACAAGGCGGAAAAAGAGACCAGCGTCGCTGGGAAACTGGCCCCCCACCCCTGACTAATGACTGCTCCCGGTCGCGCTCGAACTGCTCTGGCTTCCGCCCGACGCGGACGGCGAACCGGCCGGACCGGTACTCCACGCGGTCGACGCGTTGGTGTGATTCGAGCCGGTGATCGCGCCCGATCCGCCCCCGCCCGTCCACCCCGCGGCACCCGCGTTGGCATTGCCGTTGTCGTTCGCGCCCGTGGCCGTGTAGTGGTTCGCGCCGAGTACGATCGTGGCGGTCACCCCTCCCGACAGTGCGTTTGCGTTCTCGTTCGTTTTGCTGTTTCCGCCGTACGAGCCTGCGGCACCGATACCGCCGCCTGCCGCAAACGCGCCCCCGTTCGTGCCGAAACCGCTGGCCGTCGAGGTCGAGTTGTGGTTGGCGGACGCCGTGCCGACGGAACCGGCGGGTGTCACGGTACTTCCAGCGCTCGCACCAGCCGTCGATGTCGAATTGCTCGTATAGCTGCCGGACCCGACCAGTACCGAACCGGACACACCCGCTGCGACGGATTGCGTCTGGTTGGTCGTGAACGAACCTGCTGCCAATACGGCCGACGATAGGACGGTGAGCGCTGTCGCTAATATGACTTTGGCTTTCATAGCAATTCCTTGCCGTGAGGAAGTTCGACGGTGGCGGAGCCGGGCCTGCCCGCATGGGGCAAGGCCCGGCATCCGACCCGCCAGCCAATGACGAACGCTACGCGTCGCGGCTTAGTGGTGATACGTCCAGCCGGTCGAGCCGGCATTCGCGCCGCTGCTGCCGCCAGCCTGCGCACCGCCGAAGCCGAAGCCACCGACCGTCGACGTTTGGGTGTGGTTCGTGTACGAGATCGAACCGCTGCCGCCGCCGCCAGCCATTGCGCCGGCTGCGCCGAGCGCCGCACCCGAATCGGTCGCGGAGAAGTGACCGAACCCGGTGACCCCGGCCATCGTCTGGCCGCCGCTCGACGAGTTGCTGGTCGACACCGTGCCGCTGCCGGCAAACGCTGCACCCGAAACCGCCAGAACTGCTGCTGCAATCAGAAGCTTCTTCATGGTGGACTCCTAACGGCGTGGAGAGAATGAGCACGGAAGATCGCACGCCATCGACCTTCCAGCCACAAGCAATCCTTGAAAATAAGGATCACTATCAAATCAATAAACAATTGCCATCTCGCAAATCTGCGATCACAAATCGGCAACATTATTTTTTGCCAAGCCGAAGTCTAGTTTTATGTTTTTACGTTGTCCAAAATTTCAGAGTAGGTGTTTTCTATTATTTTTAAGATCATTGAGAAGATCTCAAAAACACCTTGATTCAATTAACCGAAATGACACGCACGCCTTTTTCGGCTCGCTATTTTTCAATGCCCCGTCGAAAACGAATGCCGCACTGGCGCCCGTTTCCGGAATTGAAAATTGGCGATTGTATTGACTACCGCAAAATGCAGTGCCCGCTCGACACGCACCCTTCATCCGGGCGATAACGGGCCTGCATTGCAGCCAGACAACATGTCTGCTCCCTGAGCTGACGAAGAAAGTCCTTCCGGACAATCCGGCCTACGCGCGTTCGATCTAGTCCGCCCCACGCCGGGGCTGGCCCGGCGCGATCGAAACGGCGCTGCACGGTTGAAGAGGAATCGGCGCCACGCTGTCCGGAACGAACAGCCGACCGCATCCGGAAACGCTGAATGAAGTCGAGCACCGCTGTCGGCGGGTTGCCGCGCGAAGCGACGGCCGCGCCAGCACGCGGCGTGCGCGGCGGGCAGGAAACAGGCAACGCGCTACCGACGACGCTGGCACTGCGTCGCAAGCGCTACCCCGATCGTTCCCACTACCCCTTTGGTGCGCAAGAAATGCGCGGATCATCCCACTGCTTATAGTGTTCATCGCCGTTTCCCCGACAGGCTCGTGACGAACTGGCCGCCCCCACATCGTTGTTGCATCGTGTCGACCGCTCGCCGGTACGGCCTATATCGCAAACCCCATGCCATGCGATATTCCACCGAGCATTGCATGCGGCGTGCGTCCGCCAGGCCTGATCATTTCTCCGGAAACGGCGTTTTTTCGTTTCATGAATGTATCGCGATAACGGGGCGGGCCCTACAGCGATCATTGAAGATCGTGACGCAATCCCGTGATTTGACGGAAGAATCCGGCTCGCCGCGCGTTGGCGGACACCCGTGCGAACGGGTGTTTCAATCTTGAGAAGCGAATCTCGACTCACCGCGCGTAGTCCGCGCGTTTCCGCTGACAAACCGCGTGTCGCGGCATGCCAGCATGCCGTCCATTACCCCGACGGACGGGGGCCGTTCACTCGGTGCCTCCTGCCGAACGGCCGCCGATACGGCAGGAACACGGGTTCTCCCTGAAATGCACAAGGAATTTGATTCATCCGTGAAAATACCCCCACGACACGCGGCGAAAAATCGCGCCATCCGGCATGTTTCAGGCGCAATAACCGAACCAATGAAAACGTGCGATCCCCGACAAAAACGTCGCATGCATTTTTCGTTTCCACTCGACTCACCTTTCGCCCACGAAGCGATAACGGTCGATTCATCGAATAGACATCTTCAGCCAGCTATCCGCTTGATTCTCATCACTGAAACATTTCTATTAAAAAAATCGCCCAGACCTTCAATCTCGTAAAAGCCTGATTCATCGCGCGATTCGTCGCATCGAACCGTATCGATCCGGCAATCGCCGTGGGCTCGTCCCTGTTCCGACGACGCATGCGTGAGACACAAACGTTCGCGATCGACGAAGGCCTGCGTCGGAGGACGGTCAACGATTTCAGTCGCGAAGTGGCGCCAGCCGGCACCGCGCGCACTCGCAGCGGGCCGCTCGTCGCCACACACGTCCTCGAGCGCAACGCGCTGCCGTCGTGCGATGACGATCGATGGCCGGCCGCCCGTCAGCCGAGCAGTTCCTTCTTCCGCAGATGCACGACGTCGCGCATCGGCGGCGCGCCGAACAGCCGGCTGTATTCGCGGCTGAACTGCGACGCGCTTTCGTAGCCGACGACGGCCGCCACGGACCCGACGTCGCCGCCCTGCCGCAGCAACAGCCGCCGCGCCTCGTGCAGCCGCAGTTGCTTCTGGTACTGCAGTGGGCTGAGCGTCGTCACGTGCTTGAAATGATGGTGCAGCGACGACACGCTCATGTTGACCGCCTGCGCGAGCGATTCGACGCGCATCGGCTCCGCGAAATGATCGCGGATCCATTCGATCGCGCGCGCGATCCGGTGCGTCTGGCTGCCCGCGATCGCCATGTGCCGCAGCCGCGTGCCCTGCCCGCTCGTCATCAGCCGATACAGCACTTCCTTTTCGATCAGCGGCGCGACGACCGCGATATCGGCCGGCGTATCGAGCAGCCGCAGCAGCCGCAGCGCCGCATCGAGCAACGGCGGCGTCAGCTCCGCGAGCGCGATCCCCTCGCCTTCCGGGCCCGCGTCGGGCTCGGGCAGCCGCATCTCGGCCGCCAGCTCGACGATGCGCTGCGGATCGAGCGTCAGCGACAGGCACAGGTACGGTTCGTCCACCGACGCACGCGTCACGCGCGAGAGGATCGGCAAGTCGATCGACGTAATCAGGCAATTGTGGGTGTCGTATTCGTAAGCCTGGCCGGCCACGATCACGCGCTTCGCGCCCTGCGCGGCGATCACCAGCGCGGCGCGCGATACGCCGCAGCCGAGATCGACCGGCCGCGTATGCCGATGCAGCATCAGGCCCGGCACGGCCGTCGAATGCGAACCGTCCGCCGGCGCGAAACGGCCGATCAGCGACGCCAGTTCGCGCCGCCCGGATTCGCGCGACGCCACGATATCGGTCATGTCCATGACGCATCCTCGAAAGATTTCCCGTGTCGCGCGAGCATAGCGAAACGGCCTGCGGCGTGCCGGGGATTTGCAGGATTGTTCAATAAATTTGCAGGATTGGGTAGACGCAAACACCGGCTCCTCGCGCACACTCCCGGCTAACCTGCCCGTGCGGCGGGTTTTCCCCACGGAGACATACAACATGCCTACCTCGTTTGTCCTGAACGGCAAGAACGTCACGCTCGACGCCGATCCGTCGATGCCCGTCCTCTGGGCGATTCGCGAACATGCGGGACTGACCGGCACGAAATTCGGCTGCGGCATGGCGCAGTGCGGCGCGTGCACGATCCATCTCGAAGGCCAGGCGGTGCGCTCGTGCGTGCTGCCGCTCGCCGGCATCGCGGGCAAGCACGTCACGACGATCGAAGGCGTGCAAAGCAAGCCCGCGCAGGCCGTACAGGCCGCGTGGGTCAAGCTGCAGGTGCCGCAATGCGGCTACTGCCAGTCCGGCCAGATCATGTCGGCCACCGCGTTGCTCGAACAGAACCCGAAGCCGACCGACGCGGACATCGACGCCGCGATGAACGGCAACCTCTGCCGCTGTGCGACCTACGCCCGCATCCGGGCCGCGATCCACGACGCGGCCGCGACGCTGGGAGCCTGACCATGACGATCGAACTCGACCACACCGACTCGGTGCGCCCGTCGCGCCGCACGTTCCTGAAAGCCGCGGGCGCCACGGCCGCCGTCAGCCTGACCATCGGCTTCGACTGGGCCGGCCTCGGCCGCCGCGCGCTCGCCGCGACCGCGCCGGCCGGCGATTTCGCGCCGAATGCATTCCTGCGCATCACGCCCGACGGCGCCGTCACGGTGATCGCGAAGCACGTCGAAATGGGCCAGGGCGCCTATACGGGCATCGCGACGATCGTCGCCGAGGAGCTCGACGCCGACTGGTCGAGCGTGCGCGTCGAAAGCGCGCCGGCCGACGCGAAGCGCTACGCGAATCTCGCGTTCGGCACGATGCAGGGCACGGGCGGCAGCTCGGCCATGGCGAACTCGTGGCAGCAACTGCGCGAAGCGGGCGGCAAGGCGCGCGCGATGCTCGTGTCGGCCGCGGCGGCCCGCTGGAAGGTGCCGGCCGCCGAGCTGACCACCGCCAACGGCGTCGTCACGCACGCGAAGAGCGGCAAGACGGCCGCGTACGGCACGCTCGTCGCCGATGCGTCGAAGCTGCCGGTGCCCGACAAGGTCACGCTGAAGCAGCCGGCCGATTTCAAGCTGATCGGGCATCGGATTCCGCGCGTCGACGCGTCGTCGAAGTCGAACGGCACCGCGCATTTCACGCTCGACACGACGTTCCCCGGCATGCGCGTCGCGCTGCTGCAGCGACCGCCGCGCTTCGGCGCGACGGTGAAATCGTTCGACGCGACGGCCGCGAAGGCCGTGCCGGGCGTCGTCTCGGTCGTGCAGGTGCCGGGCGGCGTCGCGGTCGTCGCGACGGGCTTCTGGGCCGCGAAACAGGGCCGCGACGCGCTGAAGATCGACTGGGACGAAACGAAGGCGGAAAAGCGCAGCTCGGATGAACTGATGCGCGAATACCGGCAACTCGCCGAGAAGCCGGGCGCGTCCGCGCGCAAGGACGGCGATGCCGATGCGGCGATCGCCGGCGCGACGCGCAAGATCAGCGCGACGTACGAATTCCCGTATCTCGCGCATGCGCCGATGGAGCCGCTCGACGCGGTCGTCAAGCTGACGGCGAACAGCTGCGAGATCTGGGCCGGCGACCAGTTCCAGACGGTCGACCAGGGCAACGCGGCCAAAACGGCCGGGCTGAAGCCGGAGCAGGTGAAGATCCATACGCTGTATGCGGGCGGCAGCTTCGGCCGGCGCGCGAATGCGTGGTCGGATTACGTGGTCGAGGCGGTATCGATCGCGAAGGCGCTCGGCGCGGACGGCAAGCCGGTCAAGCTGCAATGGACCCGCGAGGACGACATCCAGGGCGGCTTCTACCGGCCGATGTACTTCCACAAGCTCGACGCGGGCGTGACCGCGGACGGCAAGCTGGTCGGCTGGCGTCACCGGATCGTCGGCCAGTCGATCCTCGCCGGCACGCCGTTCGAGGCGTTCATGGTCAAGAACGGGATCGACGCGACGTCGGTCGAGGGCGCGGCGAACCTGCCGTACGCGGTGCCGAACGTGTCGGTCGAGCTCACCACGACCCGGGTCGGCCTGCCGGTGCTGTGGTGGCGCGTGGTCGGCAGCTCGCACACGGCCTATGCGGTCGAGGCGTTCATCGACGAAGCCGCGCATGCGGCCGGCAAGGACCCGTACGCGTTCCGCCGCGACCTGCTCGCGAAGGAGCCGCGCATGCGCGCGGTGCTGGACCTCGCCGCGCAGAAGGCCGGCTGGGATCCGGCCAAGCCGCTGCCGAAGGGCCGCGGGCGCGGGATCGCGGTGGCCGAGGCGTTCAAGAGCTATGTCGCGCAGGTGGCCGAGGTGTCGGTCGACGCGGACGGCAAGGTGAAGGTCGAGCGCGTGGTGTGCGCGGTGGACTGCGGGATCGCGATCAACCCCGACATCGTCGCCGCGCAGATGGAGGGCGGCATCGGTTTCGGGCTCGGCGCGGCGATGCACAGCGCGATCACGCTGAAGGACGGCCAGGTCGAGCAACGCAACTTCGACGGCTATCACGTGCTGCGGATGGCCGAGATGCCGAAGGTCGAGGTGCATATCGTCCCGTCGGCCGAGGCGCCGACCGGGGTCGGCGAGCCGGGCGTCGCACCGGTCGGGCCGGCCGTGGCGAACGCGATCTTCGCGGCGACGGGCAAGCGGCATTACGTGCTGCCGTTCGATTCGGCGGAAAGCGCGAAGGCTTGAGGTACCGGGACGCCGGCTGCGGGGTGAGGCAGGCCCCCGTGGCCGGCGTTTTTCGGCGCATCGCGAGAACGCGATGCTCATCCGGGCCGAAGCCGCGTGACAGGACGCGGCCCGCCACGCTCACTCCTGCTCGACTTCAGGCCAAAGCCTCGGAAACAGAAACCGGAGGCTATTCAACGGCAATCCAAAAGAAAGTTCGCCGCGATGCGAAGGCGAGGTCAGCAGCCCGCAGTCCAGCAGCGATCGAATGATCCTGCGCGCCAATACGTCGCTGACACCCAGCATCTGCGCGAATTCCGCACGCGTGACGGTTCGGCGCAGCGCCACGAACTCCATCGCCAGCGCAGCGGCCTCCGGTTTGATCACGGATTTTTCCGAGCGAATCGTCCACGGATTGGCTTCCAGGAACCTCAGCAAATCCAGCAGCCGTCCCGTCACTCCATCGAACTGGGTCATATGCACCATGAAACCGACCTGGTCCTGACAGCAGTCGAGAAAAAACCGGGCGAACTTGACCAATCCTTCCTGGGATAGGTTGCCACGACCGTCCAGATCGCTGCGACGCGTCTGATCGGCCTCGTTCAGCCTCGCGTAATACTGCTCATGCTCTCGCGCCAGCCCGCGAAGCGGCGACCAGAGACCGTGGGTCAGATCGGCAGCGCGCAATCCGAGATGCGAATGCAGCCGCGCCACGCGACCATTGCCGTCCATGAACGGGTGCACCCAGGCGAGACGATGATGCGAACAGGCGATGCCGATCAGTTGATATTCCTTGGCGCGAATGCGGGCATAACGTGTCGCCCAGGCCTGAAGCAGCGGCTCGATCATTTCCGGTTCCGGCGCCAGATGGCGCCCGACCGTCACATCCGCGTGCCGAAATTCGCCCGGGACGACGACATCCCCGTCAGCGGTCAATCGCTCGTCGTCAGGCAGGCAGGAAAAGAAGCGATCGTGAATGGCCGAGATTCGCGCCGGCTCGAACAACGCCGCGACCGAAAGCGCACGCCACTCCTCCTCGAGCGCAGCTTCCGCGGCGATATGCGCAACTGCGAAACGTTGCTTCTTGCGTTCGACGATATCGGTCGAATAATCCCGATGCAGTGCCGCCTCGATCTTGGCAGGCGTCGTGTGCTGGCCTTCGATCTTGTTCGTGTAATACGAATTCATCGCGCGCAATTGCGGCACGAGTGCGGTAGCCAGCGGCGTATCGCGTATGGCAAGTAACCGCTGCGAAGAATCGACGAGTTCGGCGGCCTGCTCGAGCAGTGGATCGAGTACGCAATCCTCGGGAAACAACGGTTCGAAGGTAGCGACGGTCGTCATGCTTCGCTGTACGGTTCCATGTAGGGTTCCAAGTCGGCAATTATAATCACTTATCCCACTGATTTATATTGATTTTTCAGTGAAACATGTAGGGTCCAATGTAGGGTTCCATGTAGGGTTCCAATCGCACGCTGCCGACTCGAGTTGTGCCGCTTGTTACCGGCGTCGCCCCCCGTTACGTCAGACGTAACGCCCGTAACGTCCGCGCCCGATGCTACGTAACAATCCTTCACTATTGCTCTGGCCCTTTCATCACGCGCCCGGCGTTGCGCGTTAAAAATTCTTTTAAATTCAGGGCTTCCCCGCCGCCCGCGACGCTCCCGCACGCCGTTGTCACCCGACAACCGCTCCCTGGCCCGGAAGTTGCTGCACAGGACCCCGCAAACACTCCTTTACGGACATGCGAGGGCCACCATGGATTGCAAATACCTGTACATCGACAACATAAAAATCAACTTCGTCCGCCGCACGATCGAAATCGACAACAAGGTCGTCGACGTGACCCCGCGCGAATTCGACGTCGTCGAATTCCTGCTCGACAACATGAACAAGATCGTGCCGCGGCAGGCAATCCAGGAAGCCGTGTGGGGCCGTGAGCTCGGCGTGTCGTCGCGCACGCTCGACACCCATATCTCGCGGATCCGTTCGAAGCTGCAGCTCGAACACGACAAGAACCTGCGCATCATCCCGATCTACGCGGTCGGCTATCGCCTCGTGCTGTTCGGTGCGGCGATGACGCACGTCGAGCGTCACGACGCGGCGCCGTTCGTGCGCGCGGCGCCGCAGCCCGCGATGGCCGCCGACTACGCGTAACGCTTCATCCGCGCGCCGCCCGTTCGCGGCGCGCCGGCAACGCCTCCCCACCGCGCTGCGCGGATTCGCAGCCCCTCGCGGCCAGCCGGCCGGATGCGGCCTGCACGCCGCCCGGCCGGCCAACCGGCCGCGCCCCGACCGCCGCCTCCGGGCGGCGGTTGCCTTTGACCGCCAGCCGTCGCGCGGCCCGCTTCATCCCACGCCACCGCACGCCGCCGCACCTCGTCACGCTTCGTAGCGCCCCGCTCCCGCCGTCCGCGCGCGATGGCCGCGACTACGGATTCCGGCGCGGCACGCGGCCATCGCCGTCCCTACAATCGACGCAGCAGCCGCGCGCCCCTCGGCGCCGCCGGCATCAGAACAACCCGTCGAACCGACGCCGAATCCGCCCCGATCCCGCCGTGCCTGCGCTGTTCCTGACGAATGCCGACGCCGGCGACGCCGCGAACCCGGCCATGCCCGCCGCTTCCCCGCCGGCCGCGGTCGCGCTCGACGCGTCGCCCCACCTGCCGCGCCTGTCCGCCGCCGCCGCGCGCGGGCTGTCGCATGCGTACTGCGCGACCGGCGCCGTCCCGGTCACGCTCGGCGAGCACGCGTACGAGGTGCGCTGGCGCGTCGACGCCGAGCCGGCCGCCGATGCGCACGCATACCGCTTCGTCGTCGGCCCGGCCGCCGGCACGCTGTGGATCGACCCGATCGCGGAAACCGAATGGCTCGGCGACGCGGCCGATCCGGCGGTCCCGGCCGTGATCCGCGCGGCGCTGCTCGCCGATCTCGCCGCACCGCTCACGGCCGTGCTGCAGGCGGCGACCCGGCAGCGCGTGGAATTACTGCCGCCGCCCGACGGCGCGCCGGCCTGGCGCGCCTCGCCGGCCGCGCTGCGGTTCGAGCTGCGGCGCACCGACGCCGCGTGGCGCGGCCACGGCGCGCTGCTGTTCGACGCGCCGGATGCGCTGGCCGTGTTCTTCGCGGCCGCGCCGGCCGCGCTCGCCGACGCGCGCGCGGCATACGCGAGCCTGCCCGTGCCGCTCGTGTTCGAGATCGGCCGCACCGAGCTGACGACGGCCGAACTCGCCGACGTCGTCGGCGGCGACATCATCGCGATCGAGCGCTGGCAGGCGCACGAGCAGAACCTGCTGTGCGTCGCGCGGCTGCCGGCCGCGCCGGCGTGGGAAATCACCGGACGGCCGTCGGGCAACCGGCTGACCGTCGAACGAATCAGGGAGATGCCTTTGGAACCGACCCGCACCGACTCCGCGCCGCCGACGACGCACGACGCACCGCCCGCCGACGCGCCGCGCTCCCTCGACGGCCTCGCGGTCGACCTGCGCTTCGAGCTGCCGCCCACGTCGATGCCGCTCGGCGAGCTGAGCGCGCTGCAGCCGGGCGCCGTGATCGAGCTGCAGCAGGGCATCAACCAGAGCGTGATCCATCTCGTCGCGAACGGGATGCTGATCGGCACCGGTCATCTGATCGCGGTCGGCCAGAAGCTCGGCATACGCGTCGTCACGCTGACGCAACCCGCGCCGCGCGAGCGCTGAAACGATGGGCAACCTGCCGAATCCGGTCGCGCTAATCGCGGTGATCGCCGCGCTCGGCATCGCGCCGTTCGCCGCGCTGATGGTGACGAGCTACACGAAGCTGGTGGTCGTGCTCGGCCTGCTGCGCTCCGCGCTCGGGATCCAGCAGGTGCCGCCGAACCTGGTGCTGAACGGCATCGCGCTGATCCTGTCGCTGTTCATCATGGCGCCCGTCGGGATGTCGATCCGCGACGCGCTGCAGGCGCGCCACTTCGATGCGTCGGGACAGTTGTCCACCTCGGACATCGGCGCGCTCGCCGATGCCGCGCTGCCGCCGATCAAGGATTTCCTCGTCTCGCATACGCGGCAGCGCGATCGCGAATTCTTCGTGCGCACCGCGACGTCGGTGTGGCCGAAGAACCGCGCGGACGGCATCAAGGACGACGACCTGCTCGTGCTGGTGCCGAGCTTCACGCTCGCCGAGCTGACGAAGGCGTTTCAGATCGGCTTCGTGATCTACATCGTGTTCATCGTGGTCGATCTGCTGGTCGCGAACATCCTGCTGGCGCTCGGGATGCAGATGATCTCGCCGACGACGATCTCCGTGCCGTTCAAGCTGCTGTTGTTCGTCGCGCTCGACGGCTGGTCGCTGCTCGTGCACGGGCTCGTGCTGTCGTATCGGGTCGCGGGAGCCGGATGATGCGCGCGCACGCACTGCGAACCGCCGCCGCGTGCGTTGCCGCGCTCGTCGCGCTCGTGCTCGCGTGCGGCCAGCCCGGCGTCGCGCAGGCGGCCGGCAGCGCCGCCGGCTTCGCGCAACTGGCACGCGCGTGCGCGCCGAACGTCGACCCCGATACGCTCGCGGCACTCGTGCGCACCGAGTCGGGCTTCAATCCGTATGCGATCGGCGTGGTCGGCGGGCATCTGGCGCGCCAGCCCGCCTCGCTCGACGAGGCGCGCGCGACCGCGCGCGAACTGTCGTCGCGCGGCTTCAGCTACAGCGTCGGGCTCGCGCAGGTGAACGAACGCAATTTCGCGAAATACGGGCTCGACGAAGCGACGATGTTCGAGCCGTGCCGCAACCTGCGTGCCGGCGGCGCGATCCTGACCGAATGCTTCGCGCGCTCGTCGGGCACCGGCCGCGCGACGCAGGCCGCGTTGCGCGCGGCGCTGTCGTGCTACTACAGCGGCAACTTCACGACCGGCTTCTCGAGCGGCTACGTGAGCCGCGTCGTCACGAGCGCGCAGCGCAACGCGCACGAAGGCGGCATCGAACCGATCCCGGTGGTGCGCGACGTGCCGCCGCCGGCGCGGCAGCGACGCATGGACGCGGCCGCGACCACGCCGCCCGATCGCGCGCGCAGGCTGCCGTTGCCGGCCGCCTCCGCCGACGCCCCGTCGTGCCACGCGCGTCCGGTCGTGATGATGTGCCGCGGCTTGCCGGCGAGCCAGGCGAAGCGGCTGTGCGTGCGGTGTCTCGATCAGTGATCGGATGATCGCGCGCGGCGGCGTGCACGGCCGCCCACGCCGCTTTCAGGGTCAGAACGACGACGCGCGGCATGGTTGCCGCACGCCGCGCGCGTCTCGTAGCCCGCGCGGCGCCGGGGCGCCGGCTCCTTCCTGCCGCTACGAAACAGCGGCGTTCCCGTTGCCGGGTGCGTCCGTACACTCGAACGATCGCGTCGCGGCGTGCAGGGCGCCGCGCGTGCCGCGCATCGCGCGGCTCAACGGAGACGAGCATGCTGTTGATCGACGGACTGGGGCTGGGTGTCAACTGGCAGCGCTTCCTGTCGGAAACGCTGAATCCGCTCGTTGCACCGCCGCCCCCGCCGCCTCCGCCGCCGAAGAAGGACGATCCGGCCGCCGGGCCCGCGAACCCGAGCGCCGCGCCGCCGATTCCCGTCACCGCCTCGCTCGCCACCGATCCGTCGAAACCGACCAACGCCGAGATCCAGTCCGCGACGTCGCTGATCCAGAGCATGGCCGCGCAATATACGGCGCCGCCGCCCGACATCACCGTCGAGAACGACAAGACACGCGCGGTACAGAAAGCGATCCAGGACGCGCAGACGCAGTACGACAACGCATCGCAGACGCTGCAGGGCGCGCAGAACGTGCTGCATCTGGTCAACCGCGATCCCGAGTCGACGACCGACGACCGCAAGACCGCGCAGGCCGACTACGCGAAGGCGCGCACGGCCGCCGACACCGCGCAGCGCGAGCTGAACGTGACGACCGACGCCGGCTACATGATCCTGTACGGCGAACAGGCGAACGCCGACATGCCGGCCGGAATGAAGATCGACGATTCCGGCAAGGTGACCGACCCCGGCGACGCGCAGCACGCGGCCGACCAGCAGTTCAAGACGCTGCTGGCCGCCTTCCCCGATCATGCGAACGATCCGAACTGGGTGCCGCAGCCGGGCGACTGCAAGAACCCGCTGCAGATCCGGCTCTACGACGACTGGCAGACCGCGAGCGCGAAGGCGGCCGTGGGCGCGTCGAAATACTTCGCGGACGTCGCGAATTCCAATCTCGCGTATACGCAGTTCCAGTCGTACCTCGCCGATCCGGACTACAAGGCCGCGCTCGATGCGGGCGTCGGGCGGCTGAACGACGCGCTGCAGCCGCTGGAGCTGCAGGTCACGATGCCCGATGCGCCCGCTTCGCAGGACGCCGCGCAGCAGGCCGTCACGTCGGCCGCGAAGGATGCGAACTACGCGAACGCCGCGTACGGCGCGGCCAACGACAGCCTGGCGCTCACGAACGCCCAGCAGCGCTACGATTCGGCCAGCGGCAAGGAAGGACCGACGGTGGTCGTCCCGAACGAGGTGTCGGACGCGAAGACCGCGCTCGCCCGCGCGCAAACGGCCGCGAACACGAGCGGCGGCTATCTGCAGATGCTGTCCGCGCAGCGCCAGGTCGACACGCTGCAGGCCGACTATACGACGAAGCTGGACGCATCCAACGCGTGGCACAAGGACAATCCGCACGCGATGATCAAGGATCCGCAGGTCGACACGGACCTCGGCGATGCGTATGCGAAGCTCGATCAGGCGAGGCAGCAGGCGAGCATCGCGCACGACGGCTTCGTCGTCGCGTACGGCGCGACGCTCGCGCAGCAGTACGACGATCAGGCCGCGCAGATCAAGGCGAAGGTGAACCCGCAATCGTTATTCGCGAAACCCGCGCTTCAGTCGCCGCTGCTGACGCCGTCGCTGTCGACCGCGAACGGCCTGCCTAGCCTGCCCGCATCGTCGTTGTCGACGGCCACGTCGGCCGCCCCCACCGGCACGCCCACGCTGCCGAGCGCGGCGCCGCAGGCCTCGCCGACGTTGCCCGGGGCCAACGGCGCCTCGTCGCTGCCCGCGTCGCCGCTGCTCGACCGCCCGTTCCTGCTGCCGCAGTCGTCGGGCCCGACCGCCGCGCAGGCCGGCCCCACGATGCTCGACGTGAAGCGCATGCAGACCGTCGCGGGCGCGATTCGCGCGGCCGACAGCCGGATGTCGGATTCGGTCAACGAGCGCGCGACCCAACTCGCGCTGTCGCAGGCGCGCATCAAGCAGACGCAGGCGAAGAGCACGCTCGAGTCGGTGCAGAAAAAGTACGACGACTGGGCAGCCGCGAATCCGCCGCCGATGCGCTTTCGCACCGTCGCGGGCGACGACATGATCCCGGCGCCGTCGGCGCCGCGTCCGAACCTGTATCAGGGCGAGCTCGACAAGGCGAAGGCGGCCGTCACGCAGGCCGACAACGCGGTGCAGCGCCTGCAGTTGCTGAGCGAAACGTCGCACCAGCAGGTGCTGATGGACGGGTTCGACGCCGGACTCGACGAACGGCTGCGCTATGCGGCCCCCGGTTCGGACGCCGAGAACGACTACAAGAAGGCGCTGCACGATTTCTACGAAGCGCATCGCGGCGAGTTGTCGAATTCGCTGCTCGACGCGGTCAGCGCGAGCACGAACAACGGCGGCACGATCGCGTTCGGCAAGCTGACCGACAACGAGCAGCGCAACCTGATCGGCGTCGCGCTCGGCATGCAGCCGGACGTCCGTAACGACGCGGCGTCGAGCGACGGTTCGGATCCCGTATCGCCGACGAAGGACGACGTCGCGCGCTACACCGACAAGGACAAGCTGAAGACGATCGACAGCGTGCGCGACAAGCTGCTGTCGATCGGCGGCGGCGCGACGACGCAGGTCAGCGTGTTGCCGATGGTCTACGCCGCCAAGGATGCCGGCATGACCACCAGCGCGCTGTTCAAGGTCAGCGGCAAGGACGGCACGCAGTACGTCGACGAGACGGCGAGCAACTACGACGACATCAACGATTACATCGACAACAACGAGCTGTCCACGGACGGCACGGTCGACATCGCGACCGGCCACAACGCGGACGGCACGCTGCAACTCGTGTCGAAGGCCGCGCATCACGAAAGCGGCTTCGACAGTTTCCTGAACACGCTGACGAGCACGGGCCTGAACATCGGCATGATGGTCGGCGGGATGGCGCTAGAAGGCCTCGGCACGCTGCTCGACGGCACCGGCATCGGCGCGATCGTCGGCGTGCCGCTGAACATCCTCGGCGCGGGGATGATGTACACCGCGATCGGCGCGACGATGACGAGCGCCGGCCTCGACCTCGCCAACCGCGCCGACCACGGGCGCAGTCTCAATCCGTTTACCGACCCGGGTGCACGGGCCGACTTCATCAACCTCGTGCCGATGGGCGCGGCGGGCGCCGCGAAGCTGGCCGGCAGCAAGCTGTTCACGCGCGCGGTCACGGCGCTCACGCGCACGCCGAAAGTCGCGTCGGTGCTCGCCACCGGCGCGCGGACCACTGCGGTCGTGACGGGCGTGGGCGGCGCGGTCGAGGCGTTCGGCGAAGCGGGCTACGAGTATTTCGTCACCGGCGACAAGAAGGCGGCCGGCGAGCAGCTCAAGTCCGGGATCACCAACGTCGCGTTGATGGCCGCCGGCGGCCTCAAGGAGCGCGCGGTGACGTCGGTGCGCACGCGCATCGGCCAGCCGGTGCCGATCCGCGGGGCGGACGGCAAGACCGTCACCGTCGATAGCCGGACGATCGGCCGAATCCTCAACAGCGGCGACGCGTCGTCGCTCGCGGCCGGCCGCTCGCGCGTGACGCTCGACGGCGAAGCCGTCAAGGTGTCGCCGGACGGCACGCTGCGCGTGGGCGACAAGGTGCTGACCTACGACAACACGCCGATTCGCGTGCTCGACCGCGCGTCCGCGAAGCGCCTGCCGCCGGGCAAATCGGTGGTGCTCGGCGAGGACGGCACGCTGTCCGTCGTCTCGGTGTCGCCGAAGGCGTGGACCAACGGCACGCGTGTGGACGACGTGACCGGCACCGGCGAGCGCATGTCGTTCGGCTCCGACGGCGAGATGAGCGTGACGCCGAAGATCGTCGCGAAGACGCCGCTCGACGTGCTGCAACACGTGCTCGACCAGGCGAGCGACGCATACCGGCAAACGGTCGCCGGCGCGCAGGCGCCGCGCCGCCTCGCGCAGACGGCGGCCGAAGGCGAAGCCGCGAGCGTGTCCGCCGACGCGCGCAGCACGCGCCGCACCAGCGAGGAGCGCGCCCGCGTGCAGCAGCAGCGCGACGAAACCGATGCCGAAAGCAGCACGACCGCGCGCACCAACCGGCGCAGCGCCGACACGCAATCGATGCGCTGGCGGCCCATCGCGGCCGACGAGCCGGCTGGCCCGGGCACGCGCGCGAAGCCGGACGGCGCGCCGCCGCGCGTCGACGCGAAGGTCGTCGATCTGACGGACGACGCGCCCGTCACGCGCGCGGCGACGTCCGATCCGGCCGGCATCGCCGTGCCGCGCGGGCCGAGCGCCGAGCCGATGGAAGTCGGCGATCGCACGATCTACGTGGTGCGCAGCGGCGCGACACCCGCTGCGCCCGGTGCGCGGCCGTCGTCGCCGCGCCCGCAGGATCTCGCAGAACCGGTGATCGTCGTCGCCGGCGAACACGACGCGGCGCTCGCGCCCGAACTCGCGAACCGCTGGCAGAAGCCCGTCTACGCGGCCGCGCCCGAGGCCTTCGGTGCGGACGGCCAGCTGCGCGCGAGCGCGCGCGTGCTGCGCTTCGATCCCGCGCCGGAGACGGCCGCGGCGACCCATGAAGCCGGCCTGCCGGCCGGCATCGCGCCCGACGAAGCGCCGCCGACGGCGCCCCGCGCGGCGGCCGACGACACGGTGATCGTGCTGGCCGGCAAGCGCGGCCCGAATGAACCGGCGATGCCGCGTACGGCCGCGCCGCCCGAGGCGGTCAACGCGCTCGATGGCGTGTTCAGCGCGCCGAACCGCGTGCTCGTGCTCGTCAAGCCGGAACGCGCCGGCGCACCCGAGCGGACGGCGGAACGCGAAACGGCCGCGGCCGACCGCGGCACACGCGCGCTCGACGACGCCGACGGCCGGGCCGACCGCGCGCCAGCGGGCGGCGAACGTCGCGCCGCGGCGAACGACGACATCGGCCTCGCCGCCGCGCACCCCGAAACGACCGAGACCGCCCCGCCCGACTCCGGCGCCTCGAAGCCGGGCTGGGTCGCGCGGATGCAGATGCGCTTCGGCGGCGCGGCGCTCCCCGAAGCCGCTCAGGCGCTCGCGATGCAGTCGGGCACGCTTGCCACGCAACTGCGCATGCTGCAGGACGCCGGCTGGCGCGTGACGCTCGGCAAGCGCGGCGGCGGCAGCCGCATCGATCCGCGCAAGCGCCGCGTGACGATCGACGGCGCGCTCCAGCATCCGGGCAGCATCACGTACACGCTCGCGCACGAAGCGCGCCATGCGGTCGAGGCGATGGCCGGCGTGCTGAACCTCGACTACGGCAACCGCAGCCGCTTCACGCGCAAGGCGCTCGAAGCCGAAGCGCGCGCGCAGATCAACGCGTTCGAGGCACGCTACGAAATCGAGCTCGCGGGCGGCGGCGACATCGCCGCGCACGTGCGCCTGCCCGATGCGATCGAACGCGAAGGCGCCGCGTGGCGCGCGCCGTCGCACGACTATGCGGGCACGGTCGGACGCCTCGTCGACGCCTTCGCCGATGCGCCCGTGTCGGGCCGCGACGGCGAGACCTATCGCGACTTCTACGACGACGTATGGTCGCGGCAGAAGCGCCGCGGCGGCATCCCGCGCCGGATGCCCGCGCCGCAGACGCGCGAGACCGGCGACGCGCCGCACGGCGTGCGCAGCTTCGACGAACGCGTGGCATGGAGCCGCGCGCATGCCGAATATGCGTCGCCGTTCGGCGACGGGCCCGTGCCCGCGGCGGCCGATCTGCAGGCGGCGCGCAGCCGCCACTTCACGATGCTGCAGGACGAAGGCGTGCTGATGCTGCACGCCGACACGTTGCCGGACGGCACGCTGCTCGCTGGCGGGCAGCCGGCCGGCGTGCATGAATACGCGCTCGACCAGGCGCCGTCGTTCCTCGTCAAGGACGGCTATTCGATCGTGCTGTCCGCGAAGCACGGTGGCGAGGCGGCTGCCGCCGGGCTCGCGAATCTGTGGCAGCGGCCGGTATATGCGCCGCCACCGCACGCGGTCGGCGAACGCGCGGCGCTGCTCGATACCGGCGTGTTCCGCCGCTACGACCCGGCGCCCGCGGCACCGCACGATCTCGGGCAGTTGGCGGCCGACGCCGAAGGCGTGCACCTCGAAAGCAATCCGGCGGTGCGGATCGACGTCGAGCGTCACGTCGGCGAGCTGCTCGGCGCCGGCGGCGAGAAAACCGTGTTCGCGCTCGGCCACGATGCCGCGCTCGCGGTGTACGACAACGGCCCGCATACGTCGGAAGCCCGCCAGATCGAGGCGGCGATCGACGAGAGCATCGCGCTCGACGATCTCGCGTCGTACGGCCTGAAGACCGTGACGATGGACGGCCCGTTCTCGGCGCTGAATCGCGTCGCCGTGCTGTACCGGCCGCTCGGCGTATTCCACAGCTTCGGCTTCGAGACGGGCGCGCTGCCGCGCGTGGTCTCGCGCGCGGCGCTCCAGCACATCCGGCAGATTCGCGAAGTCGTCGAACGCACGGGCATCGGCTTCGACCTGCAAGGCCTCTTCACGCGCGGCGGCGATTTCCTGTTGAGCGACCCGGGTTCGATCGGCATGGGCGCGGGCGAGCACTTCACCGCGTTGCAGCGGCTCGCGGTGATCGAGCGCGCGCTGACGCAGGGCCTCGAGCGCGGCCACGTCGAACTCGCGCATCCGCGGCTCGCCGAAACGCCGCCGCCCGATGCGTTCGTGCAGAAGCCGTCGGTCATCACGCGCGTGCGGATGCGCTTCGGCGGCGCCCCGCTGCCGAAGGAAGCGTACCGGCTGATCGACGCATCGAGCCTGCTGTCGCAGCAGCTTCGGCTCGGCGCCGACGCTGGCTGGAAAGTCGTGCGCGGCAAGCCCGGCGGCGGCAGCAAGATCGACACGCGACGGCGGCGCGTCACGATCGACGGCGGCCTGCAGTCGACCGGATCGATGATCTACGTGCTCGCGCACGAAGCCCGCCATGCGCTCGAGGCCGCGACCGGCACGCTCGGGCTCGACTACGGCTCGACGCAGCGCTACGTGCGCAGCGCGCTGCTCGCCGAGGCGCGCGCGCAGGTCAACGCCTTCGCGGTGTGCGACGAGATCCGCGCGAACCTCGGCATCGACGTCGGCCGCCACGTCGCGCTGCCCGACGCGATCGCCAACGAATACGGCCGCGCGCGGGCCGGCGACGCCGCCTCGCTCGCGCGGCTCGCCGACGCGTTCGAGCACAGCCCGACGTCGCTCGACGGCGGCGTCACCTACGGCGAGCTGTATCGGCGCCACGCGCAGGCCGCGCAGCGCACCGGCGTCACGATGCCGGCGCCGCGCGAGACGGCCGCGACGCTCGCCGAAGAAACGGCATGGTCGCGCGCACGTCCGGTGAAGGCATCGCCGTTCGACGGCAAGCCGGTCGCGAGCGTCGACGCGCTGACGCTCGATCGCTCAGGCCCGCTGTCCTACGACCGCGACGGCCGCATCGTGATCGTGCATGGCGTCACCGACGCGCAAGGCCGCCTCGTCGATCCGGACGGCCGGCCGTACACGCCGGTCGAGGTCACGCTCGCGCACCGCTCGGTGCTCGGCCTGCCCGGCTCGTCGGTGATCCTGTCGGCACGCAACGGCCGCGACGCCGCCGCCTGGCTCGCGAACGTCTGGCAGCGCCCCGTCTACGCGCCGCCGACGATCGCGGTCGGGCTCGGCGCCGAGGCGCGGCTCGGCCATACCAACGCGTGGCTGCGCTACGATCCGGCACCGCACCAGCGCCCGGACCTGGGTGCGCTCGACGTTGACGGCAACGGCGTCCACGCGAGCGGCGATCCGGCCGCGCGCGTGCCGGTCGAGCGCTTCACCGGCGCGGCAACCGGCGCCGGCATCGAAAAGACCGTGTTCGAACTGGGCCGCCGCAATGCGATCGGTCTCTACGAGGGCACCGACAATCGCGCGATTCTCGGCCACATCGAATCGATCCGCCTCGAACAGGAAGGCCTCGCGGCGCTGCGCGCGCACGGGCTGCGCACGCTCACGGTCGGCGGCCCGTTCGCGGCATTCGATCGCGTGGCCGTGATGTACGCGCCGTTCGCATCGCTGAGCAGCCACGACGTGATGGCCGGCATGCTGCCGTCGCGCATCACCCGCGACGCCTTCGCGCAGCTCGATCGCGCGCGCGACATCACCGCGCAGCACCGTCTGTACTACGACTTCGAAGGCGTGTTCGACGCGCACGGCGACTTCTACCTGAGCGATCCGTCGACGGTCATGACCGATGCGCCGAAGCTGAACGTGGAAGGCATCGTCCGCGAGATCGGCACGCTGCGCGTGATGCTCGAGGACGGCATCGCGCGCGGCGCGATCGAGCTCGCGCATCCCGACATCACCGAGCACTTGCCGCCCGACGCGTTCGTGCAGAAGCCGTCCGTCATCACGCGCATCCGGATGCGGTTCGGCGGCGCGCCGCTGCCCAAGGCCGCCCATGCGCTGGTCGACCGCTCGAGCCTGTTGCGCCAGCAGGTCGCGCTGGCCGGCGAGGCCGGCTGGAAAATCGTGGTGGGCCGGCCCGGGCGCGGCAGCCGGATCGATACCGCGAAGCAGCGGATCGTGCTCGACGGGCAGTTCCACGGCGCCGGCACGCTCGTCTACACGCTCGCGCACGAAGCGCAGCACGCGGTCGAGACGATCACGCGCCGCCTCGCGCTCGACCACTCGTCGCCCGAGGCGCTGACCGACAGCGCGCTGATGGCCGAAGCGCGCGCGCAGGCGAACGCGTTCGCGGTGCGCCGCGAAATCCTCGACGATGCCGGCATCGACGTCGCCAAAGACGCCCGCCTGCCCGATGCGATCGCACGCGAAACCGACCGCGTGATGCCCGGCGACGAAGCCGGGCTGCGCCGGCTCGCGGCCGCCTTCGGCGACGTCGCGCCGTCCGTGCCGGGCCACGCGACCTATCGCGCGTACTACGCGAGCCAGGCCGATGCGATGCACGCGCTCGGCGCGCCGCGCGAGATGCCGGCGCCCGCGCCTCAGCCCGCGTCGAACGCGCCGGTGCCCGCGGCGACGGCGGACGCCGCGCGCCGCCAGCATGCGCTCGATCACCTCGCCTCGCACGGCAAGCGCGATCTGATCCGCATCGACGGTTCGCAACTCGCGTCGCTCCAGCAGATGAAGGATGCGTTCGGCACGAATGCGCACGTGCTGATCGCCGAGCATGACGCGCGGCCGGACGCGTCGATCGACGCGCGCCATGCGCAGCCGAAGTTCATCGCGGGCATGCGCACCGACGAGCACGGTACGTTCGTCGACAAGGCGTCCGCCGATCCGGCCGTGCCGATCCCGGACGCGGTCTATCGCGCGCTGAAGGACAACGGCAGCGCGGAACGGGCGAACGTCGATTTCTATGTGTCGCCCGTGTCGCTCGCGGAATTGCGCGAGTACGGCGGCGCCGCGCGGATCACAGCGCGCAGCGACGGCCGCGCCTGGGAGGCCGAGCAGGCGGCCGCGACGCCCGACGCAAACGTCGTCACGACGCTGAAATCGCTGGCCGACGCGCCGCGCTTTCGCCGGCCGAAACAGGCGGCGAAAGCGGCCGGCGACGGCGCGACGCTTTACGCGATCGACAAGGAAACCGGCAAGGTGCTCGGCTACGCGACGCGCAACGCCGCGCACGACTGGACCTATCACGAGTCGACCTCGCTCGGCGACGCGACGATCGCGCCGCGCGATCTCGGCGCCGCGTTCCGCCGGCGCGCGCGCAACCTGTCCGGCGGCCGGCGCGGCGTGCGATTCGTCGTGACGGACGTCGCGCACGACACGGTCGAGCGCTACGGCGGCTTCGCGCCGGCGGAAATGCGCAAGGCGCTCGGCGACGAAAAGCCGCCGATGCAGAAACTCGGCACGCGCGTACAGCGCGGCCTCGCGAAAGCCGACCCCGGCGTGCGCCGCAAGATCGCCGCGATCGAAGGCGCCGACAGTCCGTTCCTGCCGCCGAAGCTCGTCCCGGACAGCGAGCAGCTCGCGATCGACTTCAGCGGCGCGAACACGCTGCACCTGATGCGCGCGCTGGAGCTGAAGGCGCTGCGCGGCGATCACTACGTGTACGTGTACGAGACCGATCATCCGGTTGCCGAATCGCTGCATACGCGCCGCGGCATCATCGCGATCCACGACGGCAACGCGCTCTGGTACGACCATGCCGAGCAATTGCGTGACCACCCGGACGCGGGCCGCCCGCTCGACGAGATGCCGCTCGGGCGCGGCCCGTTCGGCGCGAACCAGCACTTCCTGCTGTCGACGCTCGCGCCCGATGCGTTCGATCCGCGCGCGACCGCCACGCAGAAGGCCGCGCTCGCGCAACGACTCACGCAACTGCTCGACGAGAAGTCGTATTTCGATGCGCTGCCGCAGAAGTTCGACCTCGCGACGCGCTGGATCCGCACGCAGATCGCCGGCCAGATCGATCGCGTGAAAGCCGCTCAGGCCGACCTCGCCGCGGCCCAGCAAGCCGCGCAGCCGGCGGCCGGCGGCCCCACGGGCCCCGCCGGCCGGGTGCGCAATGCGCTGCGCGGCAAGCGCGGCCGGCGCAACCGCCGCGCCGCGAATGCGGCAAACGCATCGAACGCGCCGGCCACGCCGAAGCCGCCGAAAACGCCGGCGGCCAAGCCGCTGACGCTGCGGCCCTACCAGCCGAGCCTCGGTTCGAGCACGGTCGCGGAATGGGTGATGCGCTACGGCGCCGCCAAGGTGGCCGACTGGTTCCCGACGATCGACCGCGTGAAGGCGGTCGCCGCACGCAGGAACCAGCCCGATGCCGGCGGCCTCGCACTGACCGACGAACCGCAGACGATCCTGGCCGACGCACCGATGCTGAAAGCGCTCGGCATCCCCATCGGCCTCGCGCGCGAGGTGTCGAGCATGCCGTCGCGCGGGCCGGTCGCCGATCCCGGCGGCGATCACAACCGGTTCGTGAAGTGGATGCAGGCGTACGCCACGCGCCACAGCGCGGCGCGCATGATCGACAAGCGCGCGATCCAGGCGTTCGTGCGCGCGCCGGCCGAGATCCAGGACCGCGTCGCGCCGATGGCGCGTGCGTTCAACCTGCGCGACGATCCCGCGCTCGCGGTGCGCTACGTCGAGCAATATGGCGGCGCGATGCCGGTGGTGTCGATTCCGGTCGATCCGCACACGCTCGCGGCCGCACGCGGCGGCAAGCACGATCCGGCGTTCATCCGCCGCGCGCGCAAGTTCGGATCCCCGATCGGCGCGCGCTACAACGAGGCCGATGCGACGATCACGCGCGAAGCGCCGGACGGCACCACGCGCACGCTCGAACTCGACGACATCGCGCATCTGCACAAATGGCTCACCGCGGCGTCGCGCCACGGCTTCCAGCTTCGTCTCGAAGCGGCGTCGGGCCGCCCGCTCGTCTCCGCGGACGATCGCCGCACGATCGCCGGCACCAACGACAGCTATGCCGAATACACGCGGCTGATGACGTCGTTCGAGACGTGGTCGCACAATCACGCCGGCGAGCCCGCGCCGAACGTGATGCTGAGCTTTCACGGATGGGACGCCGTGCTCGAGCCGGTGCCGGGCGCGGGCCACGTCGAGCTGCTCGATGCGTTGCTCGACCGCAAGGCGATCGACTGGCTGCACGTCGGGCTGTCGTACGGCACGCACGGCGCCGACTTCATCGCGAACCAGGACCTGACGCGGGCGCTGGCGGAACGGATCGTCGACTATTACCAGACCGACCGTCACGGCAAGTTCGCGCGGCTGCACGGCGCCGATGCGCTCACGCGCGTGTTCGAACCGGTGAGCCCGGAGGCGTTCGCGAACCAGCAGCAGGTGCTGTTCGCGGAAATCGCGCGCATCGGCAAGTCGAAAGGGCTGTCCGACGACGCGCTCGCGACGCTGCGCGGCGAACTGTACGAACGCAACACGACCGCGCTCGTCAACCAGGCGCGCAAGGCGACGATCGAGCATGCGATGACGCAATGGGCGTCGGCCGATCACCCGCCCGCCACGCGCACCGAAAAACTCGCCCGCCGCTTCGGCGAACGCTGGCTCGCGGAAGCCGGCGGCCGCGCGCCGGCACGCGGCACCGTCGTATCGACCACAGATCCCGCGGGGCCGCTGCCCGACAGTCGCGCGTACTGGCAATCGGTGGTCGAGCGCGAAGCGCTGAAGAACGATCCGTCGAAGCCGATCAGCGTCGGCCGGCAGATCGCCGCGAACCCGAAACAGGCCAAGATGATCGAGGAACTGCAGGCGCTCGCGCAGATCAATGCGCTGCGCGTGCATCGGCCGTCGTTCCGCAAGGCGGAGCTGTGGAAGTCGATCGGCTTCAGCTCGCTCGTCACCGGGGCGGGCGCACTCGTGATCGCCGATACGCTCGGCGCCACGCACGTGCTGCGGCACGACATGCTGAGCAGCGCGACGTCGTCGTTCCTGCTGGGCGCGCGTCTGGGCCGCGTGTTCCAGGTCATGCACCAGGGTGCGGTGCGCAGCCTGCAGGCCGGCGATCCGAAGGCCGCGCAGGCGGTGCTCACGCGGCTCGAAGTGACGCTGTCGCGGCAGTTGCGCTCGGGTGCGCACGACTACGGCCAGAACCGGCGCGCGCAACTCGAGCAGATCTCGAATGAAGCGCGAACGCTGGCCGCGCAGTATGTCGAGCTGAACCGCGTCGGGCTGATGAGTTTCGACGACGCGACCACCCACATCAAGGCGCTCGCCGCGGACGTGCTCGCGCAGATGCAGGGCACCGTCGGCGGCACGTCGCTGCAGCAGCTCCATACCGGCAACCCGCGTCACCTGTTCGGGATCGCGGGCCGCGCGGGCGCTGCGATCACGTCGACCGCGACGCTCGCGGTCGGCATCAGCGGCGTGGTGCACGCGCACGGGGCGTTCGATCTCGCGTACGGCTCGGCCGCCATCGCGAGCGGGGCGTTCGGCGCCACGTATGCGGGCCTCGTCTACACGATCGGCGCGCACCGCGTGAATGCCGACAAGCGCAGCCGCATCGTGCGCTTCACCGATTCGGCGAGCGACTTCATGGCCGTCGCGTACGGCGGCCTCGGCACCGGCGTGCAGTGGAGCGGCGGCCATTACGACCTCGCGATCGCGACCGGCGTGTCCACTGCGCTGCTGCTCGGCGGGCGTCTGAACACGCATTTCCCGAACGCGACGCCGCTGATCAAGAAGATCCCGACGGCCGTCGTGCTGATTCCGGTCGGCGCGTTCGCGTACAAGCTGATCGAAGGTCTGTGGACGACGTTCTTCGGCTCGGGGTCCGGTTCGTCGAATCAGTCGAACCCGTCGAATTCGTCGCAATCGAATCTCGCGCCCGGCGCGTCGCCCAGCGCGTCGGCCGGCCCTTCGGCAAGCGCCGCGCCAAGCGCTTCGGCGAGCGCATCGCCCAGCGCGTCGCCCGCCGCGCCGGCTTCGCCGTCGGCCAGCGCCACGCCGTCGACCGCGCAACCGTCCGGGTCGCCGCAGCCCTACATCGTCGTCGCCGGCGATTCGCTGTGGGTCATCGCCGACCAGCATCGCCAGTCGCTGCTCGACGCCGCGCACGTGTCGCGCGCCGATCAGCAGGCGATGACGCACGGCGAGCAGGATACGCGCGCGTTCAACGAGATCCTGCAGCTCAATCCGTCGGTCTCACGCGATCCGAACCGCCTGTCGATCGGCACGCCGCTGATCGTGGGCTGATCCCGGCTCGCGGTGCGCGTGGCGCCGCGCGCACCGGTTGCGCGCGGCACGCCGCATCATGCCGCCCGCTGATGTTCCAGCCACGCCTGGAACATCAGCACCGTCCACAGCTGGTGCTGCCAGTTCATCCGGCCCGTCTGGTGCTGGCGCCACAGCCGCTCGACCGCCGCCGCATCGAAGAAGCCTTCCTCGCGCAGGCGCGACGGCCGCAACAGCGCGTCGGCCCAGTCGTGCAGCGCGCCGCGCAGCCAGTGGTCGACGGGCGCGCAGAAGCCCTGCTTCGGCCGGTCGATCAGCGCGGACGGCACGTACCGGTCGAGCAGCCGGCGCAGCAGCGCCTTCGACTGCCCTTCCGGCAAGCGCACCGACGCCGGTACGCGCCACGCGAATTCGACGACGTGATGATCGAGGAACGGCATGCGCGTCTCGAGGCTCACGGCCATCGCCGCGCGATCGACCTTCGCGAGGATGTCGGTCGGCAGGTACGTGAGCGTGTCGATCGCCATCGCCTGCTCGGCGAAGCTCAGGTGCGCGGGCCACGCGGACACCGTATCGAGCGGCGTCGGCGGCTCCTGCCCGGCGAGCGCGATGCGCTCTGGATGATGCACGGACGACATCAGCAGCCGGTACAGCCCGATGCGGCTCTCGGCGGTCATCACATGGCCGAGCTTGTGCAGGCGATCGCCGATGCGCGACGACGATTCGCGCGCCTCCACGCCGCCGCCGAACGCTCCCTGCGCGACGGCCGCGAGCTGGTCCGCGTGATCGGGCCGCAGCGCATGCAGCGCGGCGGCGATCCGCGCGCGCACCGCCGCCGGCACGCGATGCAGCTTGCGCCACAGGCGCGGCGTCAGGAAGTAGCGCGTATAGCCGCCGAACAGCTCGTCGCCGCCGTCGCCGGACAGGCTCACCTTCACGTGCCGGCGCGTCAGTTCGGACACCAGAAAGGTCGGGATCTGCGACGCATCGGCGAACGGCTCGTCGTAGATCGACGGCAGCTTCGGCACGACGCCGAGCGCATGGTCGGCCGTCACGTAAAGCTCGGTATGGCGCGTGCCGAGATGGCGCGCGACGGCCTTCGCGTAACCGGCTTCGTCGTAGCCGGCTTCGTGAAAGCCGATCGTAAACGTGTCGACCGGCGACGCCGATTGCGCCTGCATCAGCGCGACGATCGCCGACGAATCGACGCCGCCCGACAGGAACGCGCCGAGCGGCACGTCGGCTTCCATCTGACGCGCGACGGCCTGGCGCAGGATCGTGTCGAGCTGGTCGACGGCTTCGCCGGCGCTGCCCTCGAACGGTTGCGCGCGGCCCGCCTCGATCGCCTGTTCGAGCGTCCAGTACGTCCGCACGCGCGGCGTGTCGCGCGCATGTTCAAACTGGATATACGTGCCGGGCGGCAGCTTGCGGATGCCGCGATAGATCGTGTAAGGCGCGGGCACGCTCGCCTGGCGCAGATACAGGCACAGCGCGTCGCGGTCGATCGTGCCGTCGAAGCCCGGATAGCCGCGCAGCGCCTTCAGCTCGGACGCGAACACGAGCGCGTCGCCGATCCGGCCGTAGTAGAGCGGCTTCTCGCCGATCCGGTCGCGCGCGAGCGTCAGCACCCGCGACGCGCGATTCCACAGCGCGAACGCGAACATGCCGGTCGCGCGGCGCAACGTGGCCTCGACACCCCACGCGACGATCGCCGCGATCAGCACCTCGCTGTCGGAATGGCCGCGCCACGCCGGTGCGCGCCCCGCGCGCTCGAGCTCCGCGCGCAGTTCGCGATGGTTGTAGATTTCGCCGTTGAAGACGAGGACGTAGCGGCCGCACGCGGAAGCCATCGGCTGCCGGCCGTGCACCGACAGGTCGACGATCGCGAGCCGCCGGTGGCCGAGCGCGATGCCGGCTTCCGGGTCGACCCAGATGCCCTGCCCGTCCGGCCCGCGATGCGCAAGGCTCGCCGTCATTCGCGCGAGTGTGCCGCGCGCTGTCTCCTCATCGAAGGCGACGCTATTCAGAAAGCCGTCGATTCCGCACATTGATTTGTCTGCCCCTGTTGACCTGTTCCGTCACGCACCGCGCACCTCGCGGCCCGCCGTCGGGCATGACGGTCGAGCCATATTACGAAGAAATAAATCAGCAATAATTCACCAGTGAATGCGGGCACCGTCCGGAAAAAAATGGACGTCAAGCGCCGCGTGCGGATGGCCGCATGGCGGGGCCATATCGAATCCGGCCGGAGGGCCGGCCGGCAGGGCAGGAAAAAAAGGGAGCGCATGCCGACATGACGTCACCGCGGCACGCCGCCACGTCACATCAAGCGGCCCCGGTCGCCCATTTCAGCAACTGCGCGACCTCGCGGAAATGCTGCGGCTGGATCGTGCCGTTCTCGGGTGTCGTCTCGTACAGCGCCTGCGCGAGCCCGACGTTCGCGAGCGTCGGGCGCAGCGCATCGCGGGCCAGCCGCACGATCCGTTCGGCCGCGTCGCCCTCGCCGCGCGCGAGCACCCACGGCAGCGAGCCCATCCCGCCGTAGTAGAGCGCGACCGCGACCCGCGGCGAATAGACGACCACCGACGCATAGCCGACCCGGTCGGGCAGCGACGCGAACTGCACTTCGCGCGCGAGCTGGCGGCGCTTCGCCTGGATGTGCGGATCGCCTTCGTCCTCCTTGTGCTCGCGCCGCACTTCGTCGATCGACATTTTCATTTTCTGGTTGAATTCGTGCCGCTGGTGCACGATGTCGATCAACGCCATCACGATGTAGATCAGCGCGGCCCAGCCGAACAGCAGCATCAACAATTTCACGATCAGCGCGAGAATCGAGACCGGCCGCGTGAAGCCCGACTGCACCGACGGATCGAGCGACTCGACGATCAGCCAGCCGAGCGTCGCGACGAGCAGCGCCGTCTTCAGCAGCATCTTCGCGAGGTTGACGAGGTTGCGCAGCGACCACAGGTTCTTCATCCCCTCGGCCGGGTTGAGCCGCGACAACTGCGGCACGAGGCGGCTCCACGCCATCACGCCGCCCACCTGCACGAAGCCCGCGAGCAGCCCCGCCAGCAACCCGGCCGCGACGATCTGCGCGGACTGCGTCGCCCAGTCGCGCGCGGCGCCGTCGATCAGCACCGCGAGCCGCGCCGACGGATCGGCCGCGCCGACCGCGTCGAACACGAGCCGGAACAGCGCCTGCAACCGCGCGAACAGCGAACCGATGCCCACCGCGAGCGCCACGCACACGCCGACGAAGAACGCCGACGACACCGTTTCCGCGCTCTTCGGTACGTCGCCCTTCTCGCGTGCCTCGCGCAGGCGCTTCGCGGTCGGCTTCTGGTCCTTTTCGGCCATGTCGGCTCCCGCGCGCTCAGCCGCCGCCGTGCGCGGCGAACAGCGCGCGCAGCAGCGCCATCAGCCCGCTGTCGGGGCTCAGCAGCGAATGCAGCGACGCGTACACCACCGGCAGGAACAGGACCATCATCAGCAGCGCGATCGCGCTCTTCAGCGGCTGCGAGAACACGAAGATGTTGAGCTGCGGCACCGCGCGCCCGACCAGGCCGATGCCGAGTTCGACGAGCACCAGCACGATCGTCACCGGCGCGGCGAGCTTCACCATCCATTCGAAGATCGTATCGGTCTGCCGCACGATGAAGGTTTGCAGCATCGACGAGAAATCGGGGCCGAGCGAGCCGATCGGCCACCATGCGTACGATTGCGCGAACAGTTGCACGAGCACCTGCAACCCGCCCGCGGTGACGAACAGCGCGATCGCGACGAAATTCAGGAATCCGGAAGTCGGGCCGCCCTCGTGCCCACCCATCGGATCGAAGAACGCGGCGTTGCCGCTGCCGGTCTGGAAGTCGATCAGGTAGCCGACGCCCTGGATCGCGAACAGCACCGCGCTGAACGCGCCGGCGAGCAGCATGCCGACCATCGCTTCCTTCGCGACGAGCAGGCACCACATCAGGAACGGCAGCGCCGCGACCTGCGCGGCATCGATCGTCGGCGCGACGAACGCGGCGATCACCACCGCGATCCCGTTGCGCACGAGGCCCGTGATGATCTGCTCGTTGAACACCGGCACGACGAACATGATCGGCAGCAGGCGCGGCATCACGTAGAGCAGCGGCCGCAGCATGCCGGCGACGTCGTTGAAACCCGCGGCCTGGTCTAGCATCGGCGCTCCGCGGCGGCGGGCGGGGCGGGATCGTCGGGCGCGGCGGATGCGTCGGCTTCAGCGGCGATTTCAGCGTTCGCGCCCGTTTCCGCTTCGGTCATGGCCGCTTCGGTCATGGCCGCATCGAACGCGGCCGCGGCCTGCGGCGGCGCGAACGCATGAACGGCCGCATCGCCCGCGCCGGCCACCCAGGTGCCGCCCGTCGCGAAGCGCCGCACCGCGTAGCCGTCCGCCACTTCGTCGGCATCGCGTTCGACCCGCGCGGCGCGCGCGTGCAGCGCCTTCTCGCCGGCTTTCTCCAGCTTGTCCTCGGCGGCCTTCGCCTTGCGCGCGGCGCGCTGCAGGTCGGCGAGCGTCGCCTCGTGGCCGCGATGCACGTGCGCGGCCTCGCTCACCGACGCGTTCGCGGTGCCGATATGCCGGTCGAACGTGCGCGTATCGGCCGCCGCGTCCTGCAACACGCGCGCTTCGCGCACGTCGTCGGCGAGCCGCGTCTGGATCGCCGCCTTCGCGGCGACCTGCTGCGCGAGCTGCGCCTGCGCGGCCGCGAGCGCGTGCCGGCTCTGCGCGGCGATGCCCTGCTGACGCGCGGCCGCGACGCGCGCGATCTGGCTGCGCATCTCGCGCACGCGTTTCAGGCGGGCGAGCGTCGCGAGCACGAGACGGTCGTCGGCGTCAGACATGATCGTTCGCCAGCTTCGTCAGTTTCGCGAGCAGCGCGTCGAAGCGCACGTCCTCGTCCGACGCCTGCGCGCAGAACGTGCCGATCGCGTCGCGCGCGCGCAGCGCGAGATCGCCGAGCCGATCACTGCCTTCGCGATACTCGCCGATCTGCACGAGCAGCTCGATCTCCTGATACTTCGCGATCAGCTCGCGCACGCGCGCAGCCGCATGCAGGTGCGCGCGGCTGGCGACGAGCGGCATCACGCGCGACAGGCTCGCGAGCACGTCGATCGCAGGATAACGATTCGCGAGCGCGATCTTGCGCGACAGCACGATATGGCCGTCGAGGATCGAGCGCACTTCCTCGGCGATCGGGTCCGACTCCTCGTCGCCTTCGACGAGCACCGTGTACAGCGCGGTGATCGATCCGTGCGCGCCCTGCCCCGCGCGTTCGAGCAGGCGCGGCAGCACCGCGAACGTCGACGGCGGAAAACTGCGCCGCGTCGGCGGCTCGCCGCTCGCCAAGCCGACCTCGCGCTGCGCGCGGGCGAAGCGCGTCAGCGAATCGACCAGCAGCAGCACGCGCTTGCCCGCATCGCGAAAGTGCTCGGCGATCGCGGTCGCGACCAGCGCGGATTTCACGCGCTCCATCGCCGGGCGGTCGGACGTCGACACGACGACGATCGAACGCGCGCGCACCTCCGGCGACAGGCTGTGCTCGATGAATTCGCGCACCTCGCGGCCGCGTTCGCCGACCAGCGCGATCACGTTCACGTCGGCCTGCGCGCCGCGCGCGATCATCCCGAGCAGCGTGCTCTTGCCGACGCCCGACGGCGCGAAGATGCCGACGCGCTGCCCGACGCCGAGCGTCATCAGCCCGTCGATCACGCGCACGCCGGTCGGAAACGGCGTGTCGATCAGCTTGCGCGCGAGCGGATTCGGCGGGTCCTGCTGCGTCGATACCCACGCGGCGCCCGCGACCGGCCCGCGATCGTCGAGCGGGCGGCCGAGCCCGTCGAGCACGCGGCCGAACAGCCCTTCGCCCACCGGGAATACATGCTCGCGCCCGGACGGCACGACGGTCGTCTCCGGCGACAGCCCGGCCACGTCGCCGAGCGGCGTGAGCAGCGTCGTCTGCCGCGAGAAGCCGACCACCTCCGCAAGCAGCGTCGGCTGGTTCGGCGTGCGCAGCTCGCAGATCTCGCCGAGCCGCGCGCGGATGCCCGTCGCATTCAATATCTGCCCGACCGCGTGGTTGACGCGGCCCTGCACCGACACCGGCGAAAAGAACGCGAGCCCCGCGTCGAGTTCGCCGACGAGGCGGCCGCGATCGAACGGTGCGCCGTCGTCGTCGCCGAACGATTGCGGCTCGTCGAGCGGCGCGTTCATCGCGCGGCGCCTTTCAGCGCGTCGCGGCGGATCGCCTGGCGCAACGCGTCGATCTGCAGGTCGAGGCTCGCGTCGATGCGCCCGGACGGCGTCTCGACCGTGCACGCGTGGCGTTCGAGCTGCGCGTCCTCGACGATGCGGATCTTCTGCCGATTCGACTGCCCGGCGAACGCGCCGTCGAGCGCATCGCGCATCTCGTCGGTGCGGCCGGGCGCGATCCGCACGATCAGGAACGCCTCGTCGCGCACCAGCGGCGCGATCCGCGCGAGCGCGGCCTCGTACAGCTTCTGCGTGCTCATCTCGCCGACGATCGCGCGCACGGCCTTCACGACGATATCGGCCATCGCGTCCTTCATCGTCTCCATCGTGCGCGTGGCGGCGAGCGCCTGCGTGTACGCCTGCGCGGCCTGCTCGCGCTGCGCGCGGCGCATCCCTTCGTCGTAGCCGGCGGCCTGACGCCTGTCGAATTCGCGCTGCGCGTCGGCGACGATGCGCGCGGCCTCTTCATGCGCGGTCGCGATCACCGCGGACGCGTCGAGCAGCGCCGCGTATTCGCGCTCCTTGAGCACCTTGCGCTCCGACAGCAGCTGCAGGTTGTCGCTCGTGATCAGAAAAGCCAGTCCCATGACGCAAGCCTCTCGGGAATCAGAAACAGGAACATCAGTTCGCCGAACTGATCGCGCTGCGCGCGGTTCAGCCAGTACGGCGCCTCGTCGTCGATCGCGCGGTTGAATTTCAGGCGCACGCGCCGCGCGACGGCCTCGCCGGCCACGCCGATGAAATCCGCGAGCAGCCGCCCGCCGCGCGCACGGATCACGATCGGCAGCGCGGCGGGATCGGCGCGCCACGGTTCGAGCGTTTCCGCGAGCGCGCCGAATTCCGGCGCGCGTTCGAGCGCGAGTTCGAGCGCATCGCCGCCGAGCCGGGCCGCGACTTCCGCGCGGATGCGGCGCCCGGCCAGCGCGTCGCGCAGCCATGCGCGATGCAGCAGCAGCCCCGCATACGCGGCCAGTTGCTCGAGCGCCGCGCCCGGTAGCAGCGCGAGCCGCGCGCACGGGTTCGCGACGTCGAAGTCGTGCCGGTCGGCCACGCCGTTCGACGCGAGCAGATGCCGCGCGAGCAGTTTGCGGCCGGCCGCGCCGAACGCGTCCGGCGAACGGTAGCGCGCGGGCCAGTCGGCCGGCACGCGCGTCACGTGCAGATAGCGGTCGGGCCGCAGGTTGAAATCGCAGACGAGCGCATGGAACGCGGCAGCGCGCGCGGCCGGCGGCGGCGCAAGCGGGTGCAGCCACGGTAGCGGCGCCGCCTTAGACGCGACGGCCCCATCGTACGGCTCGCCCGACGGCAGCGCGCGCGAATCGCTCATGCGCCGTCGCGCGCGCCGTCCGGCGTGCGCAGCCCGCCGCCCCCCTGCTGCGCGGCCGCCCCGCCGCCGTTCGCGCCGCGCGGCGCGCCGAGCAGGCCCGCGAGCCGCGCGCCGAACATCCCGCGCCGCGCGGCCGACAGCGCGATCACCGCGCAGGTCAGCAGGATCAACGCGAACACGAGCCAGCCGAGCGGCGAGCGCAGCCGCAGGATGTCCGACACCGCGCTGCCGATCCCGTCCACGCGCGTCGCGCGCGCGGCGGCCGGCTGCAGGAACAGCGACACGTTGTCGTACTGCAGCCCCTCGATGCTGTGCGCGACGAGATCCTTGACCATCGGCGCCATCGCGCGCAGGTCGATGCCCGGCCGGTAGCGGATGTACACCGCGGCCGACGACGGCTTGATCTTGTCCGCGAGCGGATCGTTCTCCGGAATCACGACCTGCACGCGCGCGACCACCACGCCCTCGATGTCCTGCAGCGTGCGCGACAGATCCTGCGACACGCCGTACAGGTAGCGCACGCGCTCCTCGGCCGGCGTCGACACGAGGCCCTGCTTCTGGAACAGCTCGCCGAGGCTCGCATAGCTCGGCTTCGGCAGCCCGTTCGCGTGCAGCACCGTGAGCGCCGCCTGCATGTCGCCGTCCGCGACGCTCACGAGCCACGCGTTGCGGTCCGACGTGTCGCGCGCGTCGTTGTCCTTCGACGCGCTGATGCCCGCGTCGCCGAGCACCGCGATCATCTGGTTCGCATCGCGCTCCGACAGGCCCGAGTACAGCTCCTTCTGGCACCCGGCCAACAGCACGAGCAGCCCCGCGAGCAGCGCGCGCGCCGCCCGGCTGCGCCACGCATGCGTGCGCGGCGTCGAATCGATCGTCGTCATCGTTTGTCCGCTTCAGGGCGCGTGAGGCCAGATCCTCCAGCCCGCACGCGCGCTTTCACTCCTGCGTCTTCAGCACCGTATGCGTGAAGCCGTTCGCCGCCTGCGCAACCGACAGGCTCAACTGGTATTCCGAAATCGTGGTGGTTGCCGTCCACTGGAAATCCATCGCCTTCACCATCGTCATCAGCGGGTCGCTGCGGCTGTCCGCCATCGACGTCAACATCTCGTTACGGTGCTTGTCGATGTTCGCGTACCGCGAATCGAGATCGTTGCCGTACGTGCGCAACCGCTCGACGAGCGACGACTGGTTCGCCTGCGCGGGCGTCATCTGCACGGCCGGCGCCGCATCCGCCGGCGCACGCGCCATCGCGACGCCCGACGCAGACGGCGGGGCGGCCGTCGACGCACCCGGCTGCATCAGCGCATCGAACTGGCGCACCTGCGCCGGATCGGACGTCGCGCCCGTTTGCTGCGCGGCACTCGCGAGCGCAGCCGCGCCCGGCGGCGCCGCGCCTACGCCTGTTACCGACATGATCGTGTCCTCCTTGACCGGCAAAGCCGGAAACGGGCCGGCCGGCACGCACGTACGCCACGCCGAGCGCCCGTCACGGGCAGCCCCGGCATCCGGCGTCGCGCGGCACGGCCGGCGACCGGCATCACGCGCGGCCGGCGGAACTCAGGTGTTGCGCAACCTGGGCGTTCGCCGTCCCTTCCTGCGCGGTCACCGCGTTGCTGGTTTCGAACGTCGCAGTCGATTGCTGAACCTGGAAATTGATCTTGGTCAGTTCGAGCTGCGTCTTGGTCAGGTCGTCGGCCTGCTTCTGCACGTCGCCCGTGTTCGTCACACCACCTGCTGCCGAGGTACCCATGCTTCGCTCCTTTACGTGAACCACACTTCACCTTCCGGCGGCGGCCCCATGCCCCGCCGGCGACGTGACGCGCCGCATGCGCGGCGTGTCGCGTAATGCGCGCATCGCGAAACGCGCTGCGCAAATCCTGTCGCGACGCTAGTGTGTCGCGCCCTTCGATGCGCGGGCCGCCGCGACGGCCGGCGCCGCCGGCGCATCGGGCAACAGCGTCGGCCCCGGCACCGGCTGCGCGACGCCCGCCGCCGCGCCGCTCGCGAGCGGCGCCACGGGCGGCGCCGGCGCCTGCTCGGGCGCATGCGCCGGCGGCCCGCCGAGCGGCATCGTGATGCGCTGGCCGTTGCGCTCGAACACCACTTCGTCCGGGCCGATCGACACGACGGTCGCGCCTTCCTTCAGCCGCGCGCCTTCGAAATAGCGGCTGCCGTCGACCGTCTCGATGTAGCGCTGATCGCCGTCGCCGGCGAATACGGTCGTGATCTCCGGAATGCCCGCCGTGCCGCCAAGTGTCGTCGCCGTGCGCGGCGCGGCCGCATCGGCGTCGCGCACGTGATCGACCACCTCGAGCGCCGGCCGGGCGTCCTTCATGTAGTTGCGGATGCGCGGCTCGATCTGCGCGCGCGCGGCCGTGCCCGTCAATTCGATCCGGCCGCGCCCGAGATACGTGACCGTCAGCGCCGTATCGCTGAAATAGGTCTGCGCGGTCGCGACCAGATCGCTGACCACGTAGAGGTTGCCGAGCGCCGCGTTGTCGACGCCCGCGACGATCTGCGCGACGCGCTCGCGCGCGGCCGGATCGCTCACGTAACCCGACACGATCACGCCGTCGTCGCGCGGCGCGACCGCCAGCTCCGGATACGCGTGCAGCAGTTGCTGCAGCCGGTGCGTGCGCGCGAGCACCGATTCGTGCTGCCACGGCAGGCGCCCCGACCATGCGACGAAGCCATAGCCGAGCGCGCCGAGCAGCACGCCGACCCACAGCGCGACCAGCGCGATCACGAGCCGCCGGCTGCCCAGCCGGCGCAGGCCGCCCGTGAGCCAGCCGAGCCACGCGGCCTCGCGCGCGGCGGCCGGCGCATCGGTTTCGTCGGGCACCGCGACGCTCGCCTGCGCATGCCGCGCGATGCCGAGCCGGATCGAGCCGACCGTCACGACGTCGTTCGGCGTCAGCGAGCGGCGGCCGGCGCCGAGCGGCTCGTCGTTGAACAGCACCGGCGCGCCGGCGTCGCCGCCGTGGTTCTGCACGGTCACCGCGAGCGCGCCGACCTGCAGGCACACCTGTTTCGCGCCGATCTCGCGATCGGGCAGGATCACTTCGCAGTCGGCCGCCGTGCCGACCCAGTTCGCGCCGCGCGCGAGCGACATCGTGCGGCCGTACATCGGCCCGCTCAGGAAGCACAGGTTCCACGGCGACGCGAGCGCGGCCGAGCCGGCCCCCGCGCTTCCCGCGCCGCCGGGCAACGCGCCGTCGCCGTGCGGATCAATGATGCTCGTCGACATGCGCGACCACTCCTGCGGTCGTCGCCGCGGGCTGCGACGCCGCGCCCACGGGCGGCGGCGGCAACGCGGGCGGACCGAACTTCGTGCCGGGCAGCGGCTTCGGCGTCAGCGGCACCGCGACGTCGTTGTCCGGCGGCCGATACATCGACAGCCCTTCCGGGTTCGCCGGACCGTCGACGCCCGGATTCACGGGCGAGCCGTCCGGCGCATACATCGACGCGCTCGTCACGACGCGCGGCGTCAGCAGGTAGAACCGCTCCATGTGGTTCCCCGACTTGTCGGTGTACTTGAACAGGTTGCCGATCAGCGGAATGTCGGACAGCCAGGGCACGCCGCTCTTGTTCAGCCGCACCTCGTCGTCGTTGAAACCGGCGATCAGGAGGCTCTTGCCTTCGTCGATCATCGTCTTGGTGACGATGTTGCGCTGCTGGATCACCGGCACGTTCGACACGGCCTGCCCCGGCACGATGTTGCCGTCCTGGATGTCGATCGACATCATCACGCTCTGCAGGTTGCCCGACACGGCAGCCGCGTTGCGGATCGCCTCGTCGACGATCATCGGCGTCACCTTGATGCTGGTGCCGGTCGTCACGCTGTACAGCGACGAATCCTGGTAGCCCGGCACCTGCACGTAGAACTGCGTGAGGTTCTCGAGGATCGCCTCGGTGTTGTCGAGCGCGAGCACCTTCGGCTTCGACCGCAGTTGCGCCTGGCCTTTCTGCGCGAGCGCGTTCACGCGCGTGAGCAGGTAGTTGCGCAGCGATCCGCCGATCGACGCGGTCAACGCGATGCCGGTCGGCATGAAGGCGCCCGTCTGCCCGGTTTCCGACGTGCCGATGCCGAACGTCAGCGGCGGGTTGCCGGCGCCGTTGTACTGCGTGTTGCCGTTCAGCGCGTTCTGGCCATTGCCGATCTGCACGTCGCCGTGCGTCGTGTGCAGGCGCCAGTCGATCCCGAGGCTGTCGAGCGAATCCTCGTTGATGTCGATGATCGTCACGTTGATCTCGACGATGCGCGGCCGCTCGTCGAGCTCGCCGATCAGTGACTGGTAGCGGTACATGTTCTCCGGCAGGTCGCGCACGATCACCGCGTTGATCGCCGGATCGGCGACGATCTGCGGCAGCGTGTCGCCGCCGCCGTTGTTCGAGAACGGCGAGAACCCGCCGCCCATGCTGCCGTCCGCACCGCCATAGCCGCCCTGCCGCGGGCCGCCGGAGATGTCGGGGAAATCGAGGCGCGGCACCGCGATCGTCAGCCCCGAGCCGAGCTTCACCTGGCGCGCCGCCTGCCCGAGCGGCGTGCTCGACGGCGCCGCGACCGTTTCGCCGGTCTTGCCGAATAGCCGGCGCAGGATCGTCGCGACGCCCGGCACCGTCACTTCCTTGCCCGAGCGGTTGATCGTGAAGTCCGAGGCCCAGCCGTATTTCAGACGGAACGCGCGGATGTCCGCATGCGCGCCGTTCGCCGACGGATCGCCGACCGAGCCGATCGCCTGCCGCACGAGCTCGACGTAGCGGCGCGGGCCGGCGACGTACACGCTGTTCGCGCGATCGTTGATCACCAGCGTGTAGCGCTTGTCCGGAATCTGCATCGCCTGCAGCGCGCGGCCGATTTCGCCGGACGCATTCGGCGGGATCGGGATCATCTGCGTTTGCGACTGGTCGGCCGGATCGACGTACAGGAACGAGCCGTCGTAGTACCACGTGAGCCCGTAGGTCGCGCAGATCGTGTCGAGCGTCTGCTGCGGCGTGCCGGAGAAGCGGCCGCTGATCACGCCGTCGACCTTCGGGTCGACCACCGCCGTCACGCCCTGCGACGACGCGAGCTCGCGGATGAAGTCGCCGATCTTCTTGCCGTTCGCGACGATCGTGAACGGCTTGTTGCGCCAGCGCAGGTCCGCGGCGCGCGCATGCTGCGCGGGCGCCATGCACAGCGACGCCGTGAGCAGCGCGGTCGCGCACACGGCAAGCGCGGCCCGTTGCAGGCTGCGCGGTTGAAACCGGATCGAGGCGACGCGTCGACGCATCAAAGGACTCCTGTGGAAGAAACGAACATGCGTTCCAGCGCCTGCTGCGCGAAGCGCAGCACCTCGCCGCCGAGCCAGCCCGACAGCAGCACGAGCGCGACCATCACGGCGATCAGGCGCACCGCGATGCCGATGTTGGCGTCCTGCACCTGCGTGACGGCCTGCAGGATCGCGACGACGAGACCCGTGACGGTCGCGATCAGCACGATCGGCAGCGACAGCAGCAGCACGAGCATCAGCGCCTGGCGCGTCAGGTCGAGGATCGTCGAACTCGTCATTGCACGGCTCCCGGCGCGCGCACGTCGGCGCCCGCGCCGACCGTGCCGTCGTCCGGCGGGTTCTTCACCCAGCCGACCGTATGCAACTGCACGTCCTCCTCGACTTCCTGGTACGACAGCACCGCGAGTTCGGGCAGCACCGGCTGCAGGATCGTCTTCACGTAGCGGCGCGCGCCGAGCGCGACCATCACCGCGAGCCGCGCGGCGCCCGGCGCGTTGCCGTGGCCGCCGGGGCCGGCCGCCTGCGCGGCCTGCACGATCGCGCGCACCTGCTCGCCGATGTCCTGCTTGACCGCGCTCGACAGCGCGAGGAAATTGCCCTGCTTCGTGCGCATCACCGCGCGCTCGATCCGCTCCTGCAGGTTCTGCTCGAACAGCACGACGCGCAGCTGGCGCGCCGTGCCCGCATGACGATCGGTGATCATCCGCCGCAGGTCGACGCGCACGAGTTCGACCAGCGCGATCACGTCGTCGGGCTCGTTCGGCGCCCACGTGATCAGGCTCTCGAAGATCACGCGCAAGTTGCGGATCGGCACCTGTTCGGCGAGCAGCCGGCGCAGCACTTCGGTCACGCGCTGCAGCGGCACGAGCCGCGTCAGTTCGCCGACGAGCTCCGGATGATCGCGGCGCACCAGATGCACGAGCGCCTGCGTCTCCTGGATGCCGAGCAATTCGTCCGCATGCTGGCGCACGATCTGCTCGACGTGCGCGGCCAGCGCGCTCTCGCTCGACAGCCACTTGCCGTCCGGCGCCGCGCCGTCCGGCTTGATCCACAGCGCGGTCGCGAACGGGCCGAACGCCTCGGCCGGCTGGCGCTCCGCGCGCTCGGGCAGCGGCGCGACGCCGTCCCACAGCAGCCAGCCCGGCTTCAGCGCGCCGTGCGCGGCGAGCACGTCCTGCAGGTAGATCCGGTACGTGCCGGCCGGCGCGCCCTCGTCGTCGTTCAGCGTGATGCGCGGAAACACCGTGCCGATGTCCGCGTCGACGCGCGCCTTCGCGCTCGACAGCGCCGCCTGCAATTGCGCGAGGTTCAGGCCCGTGCGCAGGTCGTCGGACAGCGACACCGCGATCAGCGACGTGACGCCCGCCGCGTGCGACACCTTCGCGGGCTGGCCGTCGTCGGCCGCGCCGACGCGCCCCGCGACATGAATCAGGTTGAAGCTCGGCGCGGCCGTCTTGCGCCTGAGCTGGGAGAACGCGAACGCGCCGAGGCCGAGCGCGATCAGCGCGAACGACCATTTCGGAAAACCGGGCACGACGAGAAAACCGGTCAGCACGAACGCCGCGATCAGCAGCGCGCGCGGATGCGCGCCCAGTTGCTCGCCGAGCTGTTCGCCGAGCTGGCGCTGCCGCGCATCGCGCGTCGCCACGCGCGTCGTCACGATGCCGGCCGCGATCGACACGAGCAGCGACGGAATCTGCGACGCCATCCCGTCGCCGACGGTCAGGATCGCGTAACGTTGCAGCGCCTCGCCGATGTCCATTCCGTGCATCAGCGTGCCGACCGCGATCCCCGCGACGATGTTGATGAACGCGATCACGAGGCCGGCGATCGCGTCGCCCTTCACGAACTTCATCGCGCCGTCCATCGCGCCGTGCATCTGCGATTCCTGCTCGAGCTGCTCGCGGCGCTCGCGCGCCTCGTCGGCGCTGATGATGCCCGCGCGCAGGTCCGCGTCGATGCTCATCTGCTTGCCCGGCATCGCGTCGAGCGAGAAGCGCGCGCCGACTTCGGCCACGCGCTCCGACCCTTTCGCGATCACGATGAACTGCACGACCGCGATCACGAGGAACACCACGCCGCCCACCACGACGTTGTTGCCGACCACCAGCCGCCCGAACGCGTCGATCACGTGGCCGGCGTTCGCATGCAGCAGGATCAGCTTGCACGACGCGATGTTCAGCGCGAGCCGGAACAGCGTCGTAAACAGCAGCAGCGCGGGAAACGACGAGAAGCTGACCGCCGACGGCACGTAGGTCGACACCGTCAGCAGCACGACGCTCGCCGCGAGATTCAGCGAGATCATCCCGTCGAGCGCGGTCTGCGGCAGCGGCAGGATGAACAGCGCGACGACCGCGACGATGAAGGTCGCGAGAAACAGGTCGGCGCGCGGCGACGCGCCTCCGAGGCGCCGTCCGGACACGCCGCGGCCGGCGGAAAACAACCGCTGCCAGTCGCGGGGGAGCGCCTTCGGTTCAGCCATCGTGCCGTCGTCCTGTCGTTATCGCCGGCTGGCACGGGCAACCCTTCCCCGTGCTGCGCGGACCGTTGAATGGGACGAGTGTAGCGACGGGAACTGAAGGAAAAAGAAGCGCGCCTCGTAGCGTGAAAGCGCGTTTTCCTCAGACGATCGAATCGGACTACGAAACCCGGCGGCGGGTTCGGGCACGCGCGGCCGGAACCGCTTCCATCGCGCGCCGGGCGGCTGCCGGCGCGCATCGGGCAGGCATCAGGTCACGACGGCAGCCGCCGCGCGGCGAGGTACGCGAGCTGCGCGCGGTTCTGTACGTTGAACTGCTTTTCCAGCGAGCGGATGTGGTGCCCGACCTTGTGCAGCGACGTGCGCAGCGCACTCGCGATCTCCTGGTCGGACAGCCCGTGCACGAGCCGGTCGAGCACCTGCTGCTGCTCGTCGGCGAGCGCGAAGCCACGCATGCGCGCGACACGCGCCTCGAGGAACGGCAGCGCGACGCGGTGCACGGCAAGACTGACCGACAGCGCGCCGCCGATCACGCGGTCGTCGATCCATTCGGTGCCGTGCGTTTCCGACGTCAGGTTCACCGCGACGCGCAGATCGAGGCGCGGCGCCGACAGGCTGAAGATCACGCCGCTGTTCATTGCATGCGCACGCAAGTGGCCGGCGAGCGCCAGCACCTTGCGGTCGCCGCTGCCCTGCGCGACCGCCTCGATCTCGTCGAGCCGCCACGCGACCGGGAAGCCGCTTTGCCGCACCTGCGCGAAGCGCGGGTCGCTTTCGTACAGCATCCCTTCGATGAACGGCTGCATGAACGTCGCCGGCGCGAGATCGCGCAGCAGATGCGCGCGCAGAATGCGCCGCCCGATCATTTCATACGCGCCGTAACCGAGCGTACCGAATCCGATTTGCCGCAATCGCGCATGGCATTGCGCGAAATCGAATGACGCCAGGTCGGTTTTACCGGGCGTTATTTGAATACCGGTAAAAACGTCGCGCTCGATTGCGTGATATTCGTTCGAATAAGCGGCAGCGGCCGCTATATCGGCTTGTGAGAACCACTCGACGCGTGGTGCGCCGTCAGCATATGTCATGAGGAGCCCACCCTTTCCCAATATGTGAAACTGCGCCCCGTCACGATCTGGTCTTTTTCTTTAGGATTTTCTGGCCATCGTTATATGCACGCGAACATGAAACTTTCGCCGCGATTAGTATTACGGCATATTACCCACACGCCGGCATTTTTGTACAATGCCCCCGCGTTTCGTCAGGGATGACGATCGGCGCAATCACAACGATGCTCGGTCGCACCGCCGCGAATGCCGTACACGATACGGCCGCCGCCAGGCGATGCGCGTCGATTCCGAGGGATGGCTCATGTCCGATATTGCATTGCATGAAGAAGCGGTCGCCCCAACCAGCTTGCCGCGTTCGTCGCGCGTGTCGAACGCCGACACCGACGCGTTGCGCGAGCGCACCGTGCAGGTCGTCTGGTGCGACGACCTGAAGCGCGGCGACGACGCGCAGCCGCACGCGCCGAAGCTCGGCGTCGCCGATACGCTCGCGCACGCGCAGAGCACGGCCGAACGCAACCGGATCGTCACGAGCCTGCTGCATCTGACCGGCTTCTCGACGTTCGCGTACTTCGCCCTCGAATTCGCGCGCGAACGCGTCGAAAGCCTCTACCTGCACGAAGCGTTCACGCCGGCCACCTATCGCGGCGACTACGTGCGGCACAGCCATCACGACGTCGATCCACGCACGCTCGGCGCGCGCGTGTGCAACATGCCGATCGTGTGGGACCTGCAGCAATTGCGCCGCGCGCACCGCGAGCGCGACGACGCGCCGTCCGTAAGCCCGGCCGCGCTCGACGGCTTCCTGCAGACGATGCAGGACGACGGAATGTGCAGCGGCATCATGTATTCGATGGCCGTGCCCGGCACGCGGCTGCACGCTTTCATGAGCTTCACCGCGCCGCGCCGCACGCGCGAATGGATCACGCCGGCGACGATCGAGCAGGCGCTGTCGATCGGGCTGTCGGTCCACAAGTTCGCGTCGCCGCAACTGATCTCGACGTCGCGCGAGCGTGCGGTCAACGGGCTCACGCCGTTCGAGCAGGAACTGCTGCTCGGCATCGCCGAAGGCGCGTCCGACAAGGAGATCGGCCGGCGCCTCGACACCAGCGCGCACAACGTCGACTATCACCTGCGCAAGCTGCGCAAGCGCTTCGGCGTCGCGAACCGGATCCAGCTCACGTACCTGACGTCGAAGCTCGAGCTGATCTGACACGCCGCGGCGGCGCAACGCCGTTGCGCATCATCGCCCGCGTAAACGCACATGCCGGCCTCGCGGGCCGGCATGTGCGGATGGCAGAGAGGCGCCGGGTCAGGCGCCGCATCCTGGCGAACGATCGCCGTTACTTCAGCAGCGTCATCTGCACGACCTTCACGATCACGAGACCGACCGCGATCACCAGATAGCCGCGCAGCACGGCCATCCAGATGCGCGTCGCGAGCGTCATGTTCTGCGGCTCGAGCGTGTCGAGCGGCGGCATGCGCCACGTATCGCGCAGCGAGCGATCGACGGCCGGCTCGACAACGCGCTTGTTGCGGCGAATCAGCACCGTCGCGAGATAGCCGGCGATCGCGAGCACGGTGCCGCCCACCAGCACGTCGACGATCGCTTCGCCGCTGATGTCCGGATACATCACCGATGCGGTCAGGATGATCGACAGCAGCACCAGCACCCAGATCACCGCGCCCGTGAACACGTTGAGCTTCGCCGAGTTGACCCAGGGCCCCAGCACCTGGCGGTCGTTGCACAGCACGAGCAGGAACACCGTCGCGCTCGGCAGCAGTACGCCGGCCAGCGTCTGCACGGCTTCGGTCAGCAGGCCGAGCGGGCTGCCGGGGATCAGCACGAGCGTGGCCGCGGCCGCGACGATGCCGAAATAGACGAGATAAAAGCCCTTCGCGTCGGTCACGCCGCGGTGCAGCGAGTGGCGGATCTTGAACACGTCGCCGATCGCATACGCGGTCGACAGCGACACGGCCGCCGCGCCGATGATGCACGCGTCGAGCAGCGCGACCGCGAACAGCGTCGCGCTCGTGCGGCCCGCATACCTCTCGAGGCCGGCGATGACGCCGCCCGCATCGGTGAAGTTGCCGGCTTCCGGATGGCCGGCGAACAACGCCGAGCTGAAGCCGATCATCGCGACCGCGCCGACCAGCACGAACGCGATGCCGATCCACAAGTCGGCTTTTTCATATTTCATGAAGCGCGGCGTGATGCGCTTGTCGATCACGTAGCTCTGCTGGAAAAACAACTGCCACGGCGCGACCGTCGTGCCGACGATGCCGATCACGAGCAGCATCACGTCCGACAGCTTCGCGTGCGCGGGCCAGTTCGGCACGAAAAAATCGCGCGTCATCTGCGCGACGGGCGGGTGGATCGACACGAGCACCGGCACGAGCAGCAGGCTCAGCACGCACAGCCCGATCGCGAACCGCTCGAAGCGCCGGAAGTCGCCGGTACTGACGGCCGCCATCGTCAACGCCGCGGCCACGCACACGCCGGCCACCTTCGGCAATCCGAAGAAATCCAGCACGAACGTGATGCCGATGAACTCGGTGACGATGGTCAGCGCATTGAGCAGGAACAGGTCGATCACGCTGAACGCGCCCCAGAACTTGCCGAAGCGTTCGAAGATCAGGCGCGCATGGCCCACCCCCGTGACCGCGCCGAGGCGCAGCACCATTTCCTGGTTCACGTACAACACGGGCACGAGCAGCAGCAGCGTCCACAGCAGCGTCGTGCCGTAGTTCTGCCCGGCCTGCGTATAGGTGCCGAACGCGCCGGCGTCGTTGTCGCCGACCATCACGATCAGGCCCGGGCCGATGATCGCGAGCAGCGTGCGCAGGCGTGCCCACCACGTGCCGCGCGCACCGGTGTCGTGGTGCGAGATGGTGCCGAGCGCACCGCGAATGTCGCCCAGATGGGCTTCGTCGAGCACGGCGCTGCGCTCGACCGCGATCGGTGGAGAGACGTTGGAGGGCGTGGACATGATGTATTCCGTACGGCTAAGGGTTATGCGATTCGATGAGCGTGTGACCTTGGAATGCGCACGGGACGGCCGCTCGGAGGCGGGCGCGCGTGCGCATGCCGAGGCGCGCTCGGCGCTTCTTTTCAGTGGATCAACGCTTTCAGCTGGTTCAGCAGGCGGGAGAACACCCGCGGACGGGCGTCGAGCGTCAGCATCGCGTCGTAGTGGTGGCGCGATTCCGCGACGTGCGGAAGGTTCGACAGCAGAAGGCCGAAGTTCATGGTCTGGCTCCGTGCGGCGACGGCAGGTGTGCCGGCCGCGTCGTGGGCGCGGGGCCAGTCCGGGGCCTGAACGACGTGTCAGGCTAGTTGGCCGGAGTGTCCCCGCGACCCGGGTTCAAAAGGGTCTGCGTATGCAATGGGCATAAGGGACAACTGTCACTGTCGTTCATGGCGGCTCCTGTGCGGTGTTCCGGGGAACACGGTTGACCGCCGTCCGGCGGGCGGGCCGGCATTCGCGCGCCCGGAGAACGGATGCGCGAACGCGGCCGCCTGCCTGGCGGCGGCGAAACCGGGCAACGCATGCGAGAACGCATCACGCTAACCGGCGCGAATCAAGGTGCACGTAGGGAGTTGCTGCGGAATACTGCTGCGCGCACCGTTTGCCCGGGAGACAAACGGCGGCTTCGATGAGGCGCGGACGTCGGTCGCTCAGGCGGAAATTTCGTTCGAAGATCGACTACTGCAGGCGTCCAAGGCGGCGGCCCCAAGAGTGAAGATGGCGGATTCTATGGACCGCCCGAAAGTGAAGTCAACCCCTTGAAACCCCATTTTTCGAAATAAATGTCCTGCCTGACGCGACTGAAAGATTTGCCCTTGAAATACCGTTCCGAAACCTTTCAGCGCCGCCATCACGCAGCCGCGCGCCGATGCGCGCGAGCAACAGGCCTGGTACCCTGCCGCGCATCCATTTCACGATCGCCAGGCGGCCGCGTGGCAGCCCCGCCCCACGGCGACGCGCACGCGACATAGCGCATCCTTCGTGCGTTTTTCGCTTGCGCCGCAGCAAAAGTCGCGACTACAATCCGCCCCAATTCATCAAGGGAGTCCCTCCATGGACACATGCTCTGGTTGCAGTTCGATGCCGGTCCAGGCCGGCCAAGCCATCGCGAGATAGCAGCCAGACGCATGTCTTTCGCCGCTAGCTCGCATTCGTCGGGTTAGCGCGCTTCCGCCCGGGCCGGCCATCGCCGGTTCGTCAGTCGCACGCTCCGTTATGTTCCACCCTCCGATCGCAGGCCGCGTCACGCAGCCGCGCTCGATCACATCGTCCTGCGTTCGCCGGACGGAAACGGAGGCAGCGTCATGTTCTTTCCATCGTTCGCGGTCAGGCTCAAGCGCGTCGTGCAGGTCGTGTGCAACCGCTCGTTTTTCGGCCGCTCGCCGTTCGCCTGGGCATTCGGCCACCGGCGCGGCTTCGCGCTCGCCCACGTGCCGGCGGCCCCCCGCCGGCTCGATTGCGTGCTGATCGCCGTGACGGCGGCGGCGGTCGCGCTCGCCGCGCTGCTGTGCTCGGTCGCGCCACGCATCGGCTTCGCGCAGGTGTGGCGCGTCGGCGGCTGGCTGCCGTAATCCCTCGTCCTTCGTGCGGGCCGCCTCGCCATGCGCCCCGCATCACGTTCCCGTTTCCTCAGCTTAACTAATCAAACCGCCAACGGAACCACATGAAGAATCATCCGCAATCCGTCCCGCGCAAGCTGCGCGTCGATGCGCTCGCCACGCTGCTGCTGTCGCTCGCCGCCAGCCCCGCATTCGCGCAGGCAGCGTCTCCCACCACGACCGAACCGGCGGCCGGCGCGCGCGATGCGGCCGCTCCCGCGCAACCACAGGCCGCCGATGCTGCCGCGCCCGCGCCCACCGGCTTGTGGGAGCGATCGAACCTGCTCGGCAACATCGGCGGCCTGCGCGACGTGCTCGACGAGCACGGCGTCACGCTGAGCCTGCAGGAAACCAGCGAGTACCTGTACGACACGTCCGGCGGCACGGGTCGCGGCGGCGCATACCAGGGGCTCACGCAATTCGGCTTCAACGTCGACACCGGCAAGGCGATCGGCCTGCCGGGCGGCACGTTCAACGTGTCGGGGCTGCAGATACACGGCACCAACCTCACCCAGCGCTACTTGCAGACGTTGCAGACCGCGACCGGCATCGAAGCCAATTCGACCACGCGCCTGTGGGAGCTCTGGTATCAGCAGTCGCTGTTCGACGGCAAGGTCGACGTGAAAGTCGGTCAGCAGAGCGTCGACCAGGAATTCATGGTGAGCCAGAACGCGGCGACGTTCATGAACGCGACGTTCGGCTGGCCCGTGCTGCCGTCCACCGACCTGCCGTCCGGCGGCCCCGCGTATCCGCTGTCGTCGCTCGGCGTGCGGCTGCGCGTGAAGCCGGCCGACGCGTGGAGCGCGATGGTCGGCGTGTTCGACGGCAACCCGGCCGGCCGCAGCGACGGCGACGCGCAGGTGCTGAACGCGCACGGCACCAACTTCAACCTGCGCAGCGGCGCATTCGTGATCGGCGAAGTGCAGTACGCGCTGAACGCGCCGCCCGCCGATCCGAAGGCCCCGCAGCCGGCCGGCCTGCCCGGCACCTACAAACTCGGCGTCTGGTATCAGTCGCAGCACGCGAACGATTCGCGCTACGGCACCGACGGGTTGTCGCTCGCCGATCCGGCGAGCAACGGCACGCCTGCCACGCATCGCGGCAATTACGGCTTCTACGCGGTCGCGGACCAGATGGTGTGGCGGCCGTCGGCCGACAGCCCGCGCTCGGTCGGCGTGTTCGCGCGCGTGATGGGCTCGCCGGGCGACCGCAACATCGTCGATTTCGCGGCCAACGCCGGCGTGACGCTGAAGGCGCCGTTCGTCGGACGCGACAACGACGTCGCCGGCATCGCAATCGGCTATGCGAAGATCGGCTCACATGCGCGCGGCCTCGACGGCGACACCGGCGCGTACACGACGCCCGGCTATCCGGTGCGCCGCGCGGAGACGGTCATCGAGGCGACGTACCAGTATCAGGTCGCGCCGTGGTGGCAAGTGCAGGCCGACCTGCAGCACTTCTTCCGTCCGGGCGGCGGCATCCCGAACCCGAACGCGGCCGGCGCGCGCATCGGCGACGAGACGGTGGTCGGCGTGCGCACGACGATCACGTTCTGATACCCGCCGCATAAAAACACGGGCCGGCCAGGCGCTTGCGCGACCGGCCGGCCCGTGCGTCGGGTTGCAATGCGGGCACGCGGCACGCGCCGTGCATTACTCGCCGTACAGCCCCAGCAGCTTCAGCGTCACGCCGTTGGTCCAGCCGAAGCCGTCCTGCAGCGGATATTCGCCGCCCCCGCCGCCGCCCGTGCCGGCGCCCTCGACCACGTACTTCTCGACGAGCTTGCCTTCGGCCGCGTACACCTGCTTCACGTCGGACAGGAAACGCGTGCCGATGTCCTTCGCGAGCGCCGGTTCGCCGTATCGGCGCAGCCCGTCGATCGCGATCCACTGCAGCGGCGCCCAGCCGTTCGGCGCATCCCACTGCTGGCCCGTGTTCTCGGTCGTCGTCGCGAGGCCGCCCGGCTGCAGCAGCGTCTTGCGCACTTCGCGCGCGGTCGCCTTCGCACGCTCCGGCCACGCGACGCCCGCGAACAGCGGATACAGCGCGGCCGCCGTCACGCCGTCGCGCGGCTTGCGCAACTGCCAGTCATAGTCGCCGTAATAGCCGCGACGGTTCCACAGGTAGTGATTGATCGCGGCCGCACGCCGTCCAGCCCGCGCCGAGAAATCGGCCACGCAGGCGATGTCGCGCGTGACCGCGCAGCCCTTCACGATCGTCGTCTCGAGATGGAACATCAGGCTGTTCAGGTCGACCGGCACGATCGAGGTCGTGCGGATCGTCGCGAGCGTCTTGCCGTCGCCGAACCAGCGCGAGCTGTAGTCCCAGCCGCTTTCGGCGCCCGCGCGCAGATCGCGGTACACCTCGTTTGCCGGACGGGACGGCACCGATTTCGCGGTCGTCACGTCCTCGAGATACGACTCGTCGCGCGGCGTGTCGCGCGCATCCCAGTAGCGGTTCAGCACGGCGCCGTCGGGCATCGCGACCACGTTGCGCGCCGCCTGCCCGCGCGGCGTCGTGGTTTCGCCCTGCATCCAGTACGCGTACTCCTTGCGCAGCGCCGGCAGGTATTTCTGGTAGACCTTGTCGCCTTCGACCTGCGCGGCGAGCGTGACCATGTACGCGAAGAACGGCGGCTGCGAACGGCTCACGTAGTACGTGCGATTGCCGTTCGGGATGTGCCCGACCGTATCGATCAGGTATGCGAAGTTGTCGAGCATGTCGTCGACGAGATCCTCGCGCCCCGACACCTGCAGCCCGAGCATCGTGAAATAGGTGTCCCAGTAGTAGCCTTCGCGGAAGCGGCCTCCCGGCACGACGTACGGCTTCGGCAGCGGAATCAGCGAACTGTACGGGAGCGCCGTGGTGCTCGTGCGCGTGAGCTGCGGCCACAGCCAGTCGATGTGCTGGCGCAGCGTCTGGTTCGGCGGCGGTGTCACGCCGCCTTCCGGGGGCGGCGTGAAATGCTGGTCGACGAACGCCTTCAGCGAGAAGCCCGGCTGCGATTTCTGTTGCTGATACAACTGCACGATCGTCGCGGGATCGGTATCGGGCGTGGCGTCGACGAAGGTCTTCTGGTCGGGATAGAGCTGCGCGGTCTGCACCGCGACGAACAGGTCGCCGTAGAGCTGGCTCGGCGGCGGCAGCAGCGTGCCGGATGCGGGAGCGGGCACGGCTGCGGATGTGGCCGGCAACGCGGACTGGCTGGCCGCTTGCGCGGCGCCCTGGTGCGCATTGTCGGCCTGCGCGGCGCAGCCGGCGACGGCGAGATAGGCGATGGCCAGTGCGGCGGCCCAGCGCGGACGCGGCGCGGGCGGTGACTGACGCGACGGGAAGCGAGATGCAAGCGGTGCGGCACGACGTGACGTCATGGCGTGTCCCCTCCTTTCGAATGGTGAGTGGATCGGCACGAGGTCTCGTTCGCGCGCGCGTTCGTCTCGATGGCCTTCGATCGATACGCGTCATGTGTTGTGGTGCGAATGGGCCTGACTGTCGCACGAAACATGCATGTCAAGCAAGTTTCGATTCGCGCGACTCCCGGAGATAACCGCGTACCGCCCGCCACGCACGCGCTTCGAGCGCATCCGCATCGGTCTCGCCGCGCGCGCCCGCCGCATCGACGATGCCTTTCACGATCGCGAGCAGATCGTGCGCGACGACGTCGGGCGCGGCGACGCGCGGCGCATCGCGCAGCCCGAGCGCATGCAGCAAGGTCGCGTGGATGCGGTCCGCGACGCGTGCGGCGCGAACGCCGAGCGGCAACCGCGCCTCCTCGAAATCGATCAGCCGCGCGAGCGCCGGCCGGCGCATCTGGTGCGCGACGGCGCCGCGCACCAGCGTGCGCAGCACGTCGTCGCAAGACGACAGCGCGGCCGCCCGGTCGACGTCGTCGAGCAGATGCGCGCTCTCGCGCTCGACGAGCGCGACCGTCAGCGCATCGCGGTTCGGGAAGTATTGATAGAGCGAGCCGATGCTCACGCCGGCCAGCGCGGCGACCGCGTTCGTCGTGTAACCGTCGAAACCGTCGCGCTCCAGAACGCGGGCGGCGGCCTCGACGATCGCATCGACCGTGGCCACCGAGCGGCGCTGGCGCGGCGCCTTGCGCGGCGAAAGCGGAATGCGCGACGACGATTCGGACATGGCGGGAAGGCAGCCTTGGAATGTGAGCAAGCGCTCATATTCTAGAAACGCACGGCCACGCCGTCAAAAGAAATCGACATGACCGGGCCAACGTCGATCCTTCTGCGCGCATTCCAGCTCGAACGCGCGGTCGACCTGCCGCGCGACACGCGGTTCGGAGATCGCCGCGTCGCCCTCCTGCCTCGCGTCGAAAACGCGTGCGCATCGCTACGACGATGCTGCGTTGTTCATCGCCCAGGCAGCGCATCGCTCGCACGTGCGCGGTCGTCCTTTCCGCGCCATTCGCCGGAAAAGACGACTGTTGCAACATGCGGAACAACTGTTGTCGTACGTGACGCAGCGGTCACATTGTGGGCATAATGGCGCCTTTACCGCGCGCCCTGCCCATGTCGCCCGTCTTTCTAGCACCGCTCATCGTTGCCTGTGCGTTGTTCATGGAAAGCGTCGACGCGAACATCATCGTCACCGCGCTGCCCGCGATGGCGAGGGACTTCGGGCACAACCCCGTCACGCTGAACATCGCGATCACGGCCTACGTGGTCGGTCTGGGCGTGTTCATCCCGATCTGCGGCTGGCTCGCCGACCGCTTCAGCGCGCGCGCCGTGTTCCGCACCGCGATCGGCATCTTCGTCGTCGGCTCGCTGATGTGCGCGGCGTCCAACTCCCTCGGCGTGCTCACGTTCGCACGCTTCATCCAGGGCGTAGGCGGCGCGATGATGGTGCCGGTCGGCCGCATCATCATCTTCCGCGCGGTGCCGCGCGCCGATCTCGTGCGCGCGATGAACTACCTCGCGATCCCCGCGCTGTTCGGGCCCACGGTCGGGCCGCTTGTCGGCGGCTTCATCACGACCTATCTGCACTGGCGGATGATCTTCTTCATCAACGTGCCGATCGGCCTCTACGGGATCTACCTCGCGAGCAAGCACATCGCGAACACGCACGAGCCCGATCCGGGCCCGCTCGACTGGTTCGGCTTCCTGCTGTCGGCCAGCGGCGCCGCGCTGCTGCTGATGGGTCTCACGCTGATCGACGGTTCGCTCACGTCGCGCTCGAACGCCGTCATCATGTGCGCGGCGGGCGCCGCGATGCTCGCGCTGTACGTGCCGTACGCGCGCCGCAAGGAGCGGCCGGTGCTCGACCTCAGTTTCCTGAAGATCCCGACCTACCACGCGAGCGTCGTCGGCGGCTCGCTGTTCCGCATCGGGCTCGGCGCGGTGCCGTTCCTGCTGCCGCTCGCGCTGCAGGAAGGGCTCGGCATGAGCGCATTCCACTCGGGGCTCATCACGTGCGCGTCCGCGCTCGGCGGCGCGGTGAGCCGCTCGACCGCCACGCATACGCTGCGCCGCTTCGGCTTTCGCACGGTGCTGATCTACAACGCGGCATTCGCGGGCCTCGCGATCGCCGCGTACGGCGTGTTCCATCCCGGCATGGCGACCTGGGCGATCTGGCTGATCGTGCTCGTCGGCGGCATCTTCCCCGCGCTGCAGTTCACGAGCCTGAATTCGATGATCTACGCGGACATCTCGCCGCGCGACGCAGGCCGCGCGACGAGCCTCGGCAGCGTCGTCCAGCAGATGTCGCTCGGCCTCGGCGTGACGGTGGCCGGCCTCGTGCTGCACGTGTCGCACTGGCTCCAGGGCCACCAGACGATGATGTGGTCGGATTTCTGGCCGGCGTTCCTCGTGGTCGGGCTGTGCTCGTTCGCGTCGATTCCGATCACGCGCCGGCTGCCGCCCGGCGCCGGCGACGAAGTCGCGCGCGGCAAGCGGGCATAAGCGGCCGGCGCGGCGGCGTGGCCTGTCGCGCGGCAACGGACGAAAACCGGAAAAACAAAAAAATCAGCGGACATCCACACGGGGCCGGTGCACAGCCGCATGGATGTCCGCTCAGGGCTCCGGGTCTCCCGATGGGGGTCGGGAATCCCGGATTCGCTTCCTGCGTGCCATGGACATATGTGCGTCGGAAGCGGAATCGTTGCGCGCATTTGTCGTCGCGCCATGAACTGCACTATAGGGAAACTTGCAAAACGCATCTGTCAACCATTGTCAGACGCGTTGCAATCGCACGTCGCACGCGCGCGCCGCTTTCGCGCTAAAGTGGTTCCCGATCGCCATCCTCGACCGTCCCGCCGATGCTCACGCTCTCGCCTGCCGCCGCCCGCGCCCTCCATCTCGCCGCACAGGGCCTGCTCACACCGCCGCGCCGCAAGGCGACCAAGTCCGACGTGCTCGACACGATCCGCCGGATGGCGCAGTTGCAGATCGACACCATCCACGTCGTCGCGCGCAGCCCGTATCTCGTGCTGTTCAGCCGTCTCGGCGATTTCCCGCCGCACTGGCTCGACGAACATCTCGCCGAGGCGCGCCTGTTCGAATACTGGTCGCACGAAGCGTGTTTCCTGCCGATCGAGCAGTTCGGGCTGATGCGCTACAAGATGCTCGATCCGTCGGGGATGGGCTGGAAATATGCGGCCGAATGGCACGAGCAGAATCGTACGGAGATCGAACGGTTGCTCGCGCGGATTCGCGAGGAAGGCCCGGTGCGGTCGGCCGATTTCGCGCGCGAGGATGGCGTGAAGGGCAACGGCTGGTGGGATCGCAAGCCCGAGAAGCGCCACCTGGAAGTGCTGTTCACGACGGGCGACCTGATGGTGTCGGAGCGCCGCAATTTCCAGCGCGTGTACGACGTGCGCGAGCGCGTGCTGCCCGACTGGGACGATGCGCGCGACGTGCCGCCGCGCGATGCGGTGCTGCCGGCGCTGCTCGACTATACGTGCCGCGCGCTCGGCGTCGTGCGCGCGGACTGGGTGGCCGACTACTATCGGCTGCCGCGCCGTTCGTACCGCGCGGAGCTGGAGCGGCTCGCCGAGGCCGGCGACCTGATACCGGTGCAGATCGACGACTGGAAGGAGCCGGCCTACGTGCACCGCTCGCTCGACACGTTGCTGCCTGCCGCCGCGGCCGACACGCTGCGCTCGACGGTCACGACGCTGCTGTCGCCGTTCGACCCGGTCGTGTGGGACCGGCGGCGCGCGTCGACGCTGTTCGGTTTCGACTACACGATCGAGTGCTATACGCCCGAGCACAAGCGACGCTACGGCTATTTCTGCCTGCCCGTGCTGCATCGTGGCCGGCTGGTCGGCCGCGTCGATGCGAAAGCGCATCGCACGCTCGGCACGTTCGAACTGAAGGCCGTGCACGTCGAGCCCGGCGTGCGGTTCGGCACCGGGCTCGCGGCCGACGTCGCGAAGGCCGTGAAGAAACTCGCGGCGTGGCACGGCACGCCGGAGGTCACGGTCGGCCACGCGCCACCGGCCCTCGTGCAGGCATTCGCGCGGCCCTGAACACCGCGTGCCGCGGGCGCGTCAGAGCATGTGCATGCCGGCGTCGACATAGTGCGTGCCGCCCGTGATCGCCCGTGCGCCGTCGCTGGCGAGAAACGCGCAGAACGCGCCAACGTCGTCGATGTCGAGCGCGTGATGCAGCGGCGCCCGGCGTGCGGTGTCGTCGAGCAGCCGGCCGAAGTCCGGCAGGCCCGACGCCGCGCGCGTGGGCAGCACGCCCGGCGAAATCGCGTTGACGCGAATGCCCGCGCCGCCGAGTTCGGCCGCCAGATACCGCACGCTCGCCTCGAGCGCGGCCTTCACCGGCCCCATCACCCCGTAGTTCGCGACGACCTGCTCCGCGCCGAGATAGCTCATCGCCATCAGGCTGCCGCCGCGCGTCATCAGCGGCTCGGCGAGCCTCGCCATCCGGATGAACGAATGGCACGAGGTATCCATCGCCAGCGAGAAGCCCTCCGGCGAACTGTCGACCACGCGGCCCTGCAGATCGGCCTTCGGTGCATACGCAACCGAATGCAGCACGAAGTCGATCTCGCCCCACTGCGCCGCGATCGCGTGGAACACCGCCGCCATCTGGTCGGGCTGCCCGACGTCGAGCGGCATCCGGATCGGCGCGTCGAGTTGCGCGAACAGCGGCTCGACGTGCGGCAAGGTCTTGTCCGACTGCCAGGTCACCGCGAGCGTGGCGCCCGCCCGGCAAAACGCGCGCGCGCATCCCCACGCGATGCTCTGTGCGTTCGCGATGCCGACGACGAGCCCACGCTTGTGTCGCAACGTCATGTCGCCCCCGTGTCGATCTAGCGCTGCGCCGCGATCCACCGCGCGATGTCGGGCCACACCGTCGTCAGCGTGCGCGACCCCATGAACAGGCCGATATGGCCGCCCGGCACGAGCCGGCTCTCGATCCGCGACGCGGGCGTCCCGAGAAGATCGCGCGCGCCGAACACCTGCTCCGGCGTCGTGATGTCGTCGGCCTCGCCGGCGAGCAGATAGACCGGGCACGCGACGTCCTTCAGGTCGAGCGTGCGCCCGAGCGCGACGAACGTGCCCTTCGCGAGCCGGTTCTCCTTGAAGATCTGCACGATCGCCTGCAGGTACCAGCGCCCCGGCAGGTCGATCGGGCTTTCGTACCAGTTCGCGAACACCTCGCGCTTGCGCAGGTAGTCGGGATCGTCGAGATGCTCGTACAGGTCGACGTGCTCGGCGAGATAGTGCTGGTCGGGATGCATGTTCTTCCAGCCGCGCAGCATGAAGCGCCCGCGCATCAGCCCGCCGCCCATCGTGACGAGTTCTTCGTAGAACGACGTCGGATACGTGTGCACCATCCGCTTGATCGGGCCGTCGCCCGCGTCGGTGTCGATCGGCGAGCCGGCCAGCACGAGGCTCGCGACCTTGTGCGGGAAACGCGCCGCATACATCGCCGACATCCAGCCGCCCTGACACAGGCCGACGAGATTCACGCGGCCGCCGAGTTCGTCGACGCACACGTTCAGCTCGGCCAGATACTGGTCGATCTCGAGGTCCTTCATGTCCTCGGTGGCCGAGCGCCAGTCGGTCAGGTACGGACGCGTCACGCCGTGCTCGCGCAGCGTCTGCATCAGGCTCTGCCCCGGCTGGTAGTCGGCGATCATCGCGCTGTGCCCCGCGTACGGCGCATCGACGATCGTCGGCAGCCCGTGCGCCGGCGCGGCCGAATAATCGCGAAACGTCATCGTCCGCAGCGCCAGCAACGGCCGGTTCGCCGATGCCAGCGCCGGATGTGCTTCGAAATGGAGTTTCTCCTCTTCCGCGAGGAAGCGGAGATTGCGCGCCGTGATCTCGGAGCCGGCCGCAAACAACGCCGTGGCGGCGGCCATCGGCCAGAAAATCGGCAGCGCGGGGGCGCTGACGGCAGGGGAAGGCGTGTCGCGTGCTGTCATCGGAGGTCTCAGCGGGTCGGATACGGCGTGGAAGGGATCGCGTCGTCCAGCACGCGGCGCGTGTGCCGCGCGATCATCAGGTTCTCGTCGGTCGGGATCACGCGCACCGTCACCCGCGACGCGTCGCTCGAAATCACCGGCAGGCCGGCGGCGTTCGCCGCGTCGTCGAGCACGATGCCGAGCCACGCGGCGCGGCGGCAGACCCGTTCGCGCACTTGCGGCGCGTGCTCGCCGATGCCCGCCGTGAACACGAGCGTATCGAGACCGCCCAGCACGCCGGCCAACGCGGCAAGCTCGCGGGCCGCGCGATAGGCGAACAGCTCGACCGCATGCGCGGCCGACGGTGCGTCGCTCGCGAGCAGCGTGCGCATGTCGCTCGACACGCCGGACACGCCGAGCAAGCCCGATTCGGCATAGATCAGATGCTCGACCTCGTCGAGCGACCGGCCTGCGTGACGCTGCAGATACAGGATCACGCCCGGGTCCAGCGCGCCCGTGCGCGTGCCCATCGGCAGCCCGTCGACGGCCGTGAAGCCCATCGTCGTCGCGACGCTGCGGCCGTTCTCGAGCGCACACAGGCTCGCGCCGTTGCCGAGGTGCGCGACGACCGTGCGTTGCCGCCCCCACGACGGATCGAGGGCCGCGAGCGCCGTCGCGATGTACTCGTACGACAGCCCGTGAAACCCGTAGCGGACGATGCCCTGTTCGGTCAGCGCGCGCGGCAACGCGAACTCCCGTTCGAGCGCCGGCACTGTCGCATGGAACGCGGTGTCGAAACACGCGACCTGCGGCAGGTTCGGCGCAACCGCGGCAACCGCGCGAATCGCGTCGACGTGATGCGGCTGGTGCAGCGGCGCGAGCGGCGAAAGCGACGCGATCGCATCGAGCACGCGCGCGTCGATCCGCACCGGCGCGGTGAAATACGGGCCGCCATGCACGACCCGGTGCCCGACGCCGTCGAACGCGGCCTCCCGCCCGACGTGCGCGGCGAACCACGCGTGCAGCGCCTCGATCGCGCCTTGATGCCCCGGTCGCGCGACGGGGCTGTCGACGAGCGTCGCGCCGTGCGCGTCGGCCACGAACAGATGCGGCGTGTCATGCAGGTTCTCGACCTGCCCGTGCAGGCCCGCATCGAGCGAACGATCGTCGCGCGTGTCGTAGACCGAGAACTTGAGGCTCGACGAGCCGGCGTTGAGCACCAGGACGGGATGTCGCATCGCGGCCTCGTCAGTGTGCGTCGGCCGCAACCGCCGGCGCATCCACGGGCGTCGCCGTCTCGCGCGCCGCCGCCGCGACGAGCGCCGCGACCGCGCAGCTCGCGAGGCGCGTGCGCTCGCTGTCGGCGCGACTCGTCAGGATCACCGGCACGCGCGCGCCGAGCACGATGCCGGCCGCATCGGCATTCGCGAGGAACGTCAGCTCCTTCGCGAGCATGTTGCCGGCCTCGAGGTCCGGCACGAGCAGGATGTCCGCATCGCCCGCGACCGCGGAGCCGAGATGCTTGAGCCGCGCGGCCTCCGGGCTGATCGCGTTGTCGAACGCGAGCGGCCCGTCGAGCAGCGCGCCGGTGATCTGGCCGCGCTCGGCCATCTTGCACAGCGCGGCCGCGTCGAGCGTCGACGGCAGCTTCGAGCTGACCGTCTCGACCGCCGACAGGATCGCCACCTTCGGCCGGGCGATGCCGAGCGCATGCGCGAGATCGATCGCGTTCTGCGCGATGTCGGCCTTCTGCTCGAGCGTCGGACGGATATTGACGGCCGCGTCGGTGATGAACAGCGGCTTCGGGTAAGTCGGCACGTCCATGATGAACACGTGGCTCAGGCGCCGCCCGGTGCGCAGCCCCGTATCGGCGCGCACGACTTCCGCCAGCAACTCGTCGGTGTGCAGGCTGCCCTTCATCAGCGCCTGTGCGTCGCCCGCGCGCACCAGCTCGACGGCACGCGCCGCCGACGCATGACTGTGCGGCGCGTCCACGAGCCGATAGCCGGACAGGTCGACACCGAGCGTCGCGGCGAGCCTCGTGATCCGCGCCACCGGGCCGACCAGCACGGGCACGATGATGCCGGCCCGGGCCGCCTCGGCCGCCGCGTGCAGCGATACCTCGTCGCACGGATGCGCGACCGCGACCGTCACCGGGCGCAATGCGCGGCAGCGCGCAATCAGCGCGTCGTATTTCTGATGCGTGCGCAACTCGGTCATCGACTGCCCCTTCGCGAGGATCATGTGAACGGATTCTGGTGCGGGACCGGGCGAAGTCGTTTGATTTCCGTCAATCGTTTCAGGTGAAGTCCCGATAGCATGAATCCGCACGATGACATCCGGACGGCCGCGAGCCCCCCTGACATGCACATACGCGAAATCCGCGCGAAGATCGCCAGTACCTCGTCCACGCGCAAGATCACCAAGGCGATGGAAATGATGGCGCGCACCAAGATGGCGAGCGCGCAGCGACGCGCGCGCGAATTCCGCCCGTACGCGGCGCGCATCGGCGCGATGGCGGAACGCGTGCTGCGCGACCGTCCCGACCACGTATCGGCGCTGATGGCGCGACGCGACACCGTGCGCCGCGTCGGCTTGATCGTCGTCAGCACCGATCGCGGGCTGTGCGGGCCGCTCAACGCGCGGCTGCTCGTCGAGTGCGTGGATGCGCTCGAACGCTGGGACCGGGCCGGCGTCGCGTGCGAACTGAGCGTGATCGGCGCGCGCGGCCTCGCGCCGCTGCTGCGCCACGGCGCGACCATTGCCGCACGCGCGAGCGGCCTGGCCGCCGAGCCGCACTTCGAGCAGTTGCTCGGTGCGCTGCTCGTGCCGCTGACCGCGTTCGTCAACGGCGAGCTCGACGAAGTGCACATCGCGTACAACCGGCTGACGAGCCCGCTCGCGTACGAGCCGCGCATCGATGCAATGCTGCCGATCGTGGGGCTCGACACCGCCGCGCCGACCGACGGCGCGCCCGCGTCCGACTATCTGTACGAGCCCGCGCCCAGACCGGTCGTCGACACGTTGCTGCTGCGCTACGTCGAGGCGATGCTCTATCAGGCCGTCGTCGAGAACCACGCATGCGAGCAATGCGCGCGGATGTTCAGCATGCAGACCGCGACGGACAACGCCGACCGCGTGTTGCGCGAACTGCGGCACCTGTACCAGAAAACGCGACAGGCGCAGATCACCACCGAGCTGTGCGAAATCGTCGCCGGCGCGGCGGCAGTCTGAAGGAGTACGCATGAAGACGTCGATGAAGCTCGACATCGTCAGCGTGGAAGCGGTGCTGTATGCCGGCGACGCGCATTTCGTCGTCGTTCCGGGGGAAAGCGGAGAACTGGGGATCTACCCGCACCACGCGCCGCTGCTCACGCGGATCCGGCCGGGCGTCGTGATGCTCGTCGATGCGCCGACCGGCGAACATCGCCGCCTGCTCGTCGCGGGCGGCGTGCTGGAAGTGAGCCGCGACGGCGTGACACTGATCGCCGATCACGCGTTGCGCACGCCGGAGCTCGACGATCTGCGCGCGCGGGAAGCACGGCATGCGGCCGACGACTGGCGCCGGCGCTACGCGCACGAAAACCGGCGGGCGTTCGATTTCGCGTCGGCCCGGGTGGAGTTGATGGATGAAATCCGGCGCTTCTTCGCGATGGCGCTGCGGCAACAGGCGTCGCACGACAAGCCGGGCGGCGCCGGCTAGACACCGGCTCCCGCGCCGGTGGCGCGCGCTCAGTCGCGCAGCTTGCGAAAACGCGGCGTGCCGTCTTCGAGATTGCCGTTGAACATCGCTTCCGGTCGCACCCACAGGCCGCGCGCATGCGGCCACAGATGCTCGTAGACGACCACCGATTCTTCGGTTTCGGAGTGGCGGGCAACGCCGATGTAGCGGTACAGGCCGCCCTTGTAGTGGCGGTGCGTCGCGAGTTGTTCGGCTTCCTGTTCGGTCATGGTGGGCAGCTCTTCGGCAAAAACGGAAAGCGCGTATTGTATGCGCTGCGCCGCGCGTCAGCGTTTCGCGTAGATGTCGGGGCGGCGGATCTCCATCAGCCGCTCGGGGTTCGCGGGCGAACCGAAACCGACCGGCCGATAGAGTTCGTGCGCGTCGGTCGTGGCGAGCATGATGCGCCGCAGCCGCTGCACCATCTCCTCCGCGAATATATGGTCGATCAGTGCGCGGCCGTAGCCGTTGCCGCGCTCGGCCGGCAGCACGAACACGTCGCACAGGTAGGCGAACGTCGCGTGATCGGTGACGAGCCGCGCAAACCCGACGAGTCGGTCGCCGACATACGCGCCGAAGCACAGCGAGCCCTCGATCGCCCGCTCGACCACGTCGCGCGGGATGCCCTGCGACCAATACGCGTCGCGATGCAGGAAGTCGAAGATCGCGTCGACGTCGAGTTCGCGCTTGTCGGTGGAAAATCTCAGCGTGGCGGGAGTGGCGGCGGGCACGTCTGTTCTCCGGTTCGGGGGCGGAAGGCGGAGCATCGACGATACCGCGCCGTGGGGCGGGGGACAAGGGGCGCCACGATCCGCGGCGGCCACGTAGCCACATCGCCGGCCTCGATTCGGTGACAATGTCGTCCGCCCGATCAACCTGCCACGCCGCTTCATGACCTACCGCCTCGTCGCCTTCGACTTCGACGGCACGCTCGCCGATTCGCTCGACAGTTTTCTCGCCGCGCTGTCGGAAGCGTCGCGCCTGCACGGCTTTCGCGACGCCACGCCCGAACTGCGTCCCGCGCTGCGCGGGATGTCGGCGCGCGACATCATTCGCGCGCTCGACGTGCCGATGTGGAAAGTGCCGCGCGTGACGATCGACATGCGCCGCCTGATGCGGCCGCGCGTCGCGAACGTGCGGCTCTTTCCCGGCGTCGACGAAACGTTCGACGCGCTCGCCGCGCGCGGCATCCGCATCGCGATCGCCACGTCGAATACCGAGGAGATCGTGCGCGACCGGCTCGGCCCGCGCGCCGGCTCGCGCGTCGACCATTTCGCGTGCGGCATTCCACTGTTCGGCAAGGCGCGCCGTCTGCGCGCGCTCGTACGCGAGGCCGGCGTACGCGCCGACGAAGTGCTGTACGTCGGCGACGAAATCCGCGATGCCGACGCGGCACGCCGCGCACATATCGCGTTCCAGGGCGTCGCGTGGGGCTACACGGCGCCCGACGCGTTGCAGGCACATTGCGCGACGCCGTTGCTGCCGCGCCTCGATGCGCTGCTCGATCGCGTATAACGCTTCATGCACGCCACGCACACGCGCAGCCCACTCGCCTCCGCCACGCCGCCACGGCAATAGCCGCGACGACATCGCGCCGATGAAATGCCGATGACACGTACGCGCATCTCATGCATTGCATGCGCCGCACTCGCGCAAAAATTGCCGCCGCCGCATGCGCATCAGGTACGCGCTACCGGGCTGCACGCGGGCCGATCGATTCGTCTTACCAACCGTTACACAAGCCACAGCACGGTTGCACCTGCCTGCCGACCGCTCTCCTAGAATCAGTCGGGCCGGAAAACACTTCGAACGCCGCCGCGGCAGAGCGACAGTCGAACCCGGCCCGGGCGCGCCCGGTCTCTCGCACAGCGACGGATCGCACGATCCGTTTTTCAACCAGAGCCCCGATCGAAAGGAGGTCCCATGAACCGCTTTCCCCACATTTCGCGCCTTGCCTTGTCTGCCGCCGGCCTGCTTCTCGTCGCCGTGACGGCGACCGCGCAAACCGCACAACCGGCACCCGGCGCATCGGCTGCGCCGGCCGCGACCGCGACGCGCATCCACGAAGCCGACCAGACCTTCATCACCGACGGCACGAAGACCGTGTCGACCCAGCACGACGCCGCGCGCATCGCCGATTCGCGCACGTCGGACAGCCAGGTCAAGGCGTTCGCGCAACGCGTGTCGACCGACGATGCGAAGATCATCCAGGCGATGCGCGCGGCCAGCCCGCGCGGCGTCGACGTGCCGGCCAACGACCCCGACACGACCGTGCTGAACAGCATCAAGAGCCTGCGCGGCGCCGAGTTCGACAAGGCGTATATGGAACAGGTCGCGCTCGCCGGCCAGCAGAAGGCGATCTCGGCGTTCCAGGCCGAAATCGCATCGGGCCGCGACACCAAGCTGAAGGAAGTCGCCCGCCAGGCGCTGCCGATCCTGCAGGCGCACTACGCGGACGCGCAGAAGCTCGCGCAGCGTCATCACCTCGCATCGGCGCAGTAATTCATGCGATGCAGCGCCGCGCATCGTGCGCGGCGCACCGTTTCCCCGCCGTCGCGCCGCCTCCCCTGCCTGCGGAGCGACGCACTTCTCAAGCACCGAGCACCCCGCCTCGCACGTCACCCTTTACGTCGCCAGCTTCGCGTCGAGTCGCGCCCGCACTTCCGGCCATTCGTCGCCGATGATGCTGAAGCGCACCGAGTTGCGCTTGCGGCCATCCGGCATGATCCGTTCGTGACGCACGATGCCCTCCTGTTTCGCACCGAGCCGCAGGATCGCCGCGCGCGATTTCTCGTTCAGCTCGTCCGTCGTGAACTGCACGCGCACGCAGTGCAGCGTGTCGAACGCATAGCCCAGCAGCAACCGCTTCGCTTCGGTATTCGCACGCGTACGCTGCGCCGATTCGCTCAGCCACGTATGGCCGATCTCGAGCTTGCGATTCTTGCGGTCGATCTTCCAGAAGCGCGTGCTGCCGATTACGCGGCCCGATGCGCGATCGACGATCACGAACGGCATCACGGTGCCGGCCGCCCGCCCTTGCAACGCCGCGTCGAGGTAGGCGTCGATCGTCTGCGCGCCCGGCACGACCGTGACCGCCAGGTTCCACAACTCGCCGTCGGCCGCGGCGTCCAGCAGCGCCTGCCGGTCGGACGCATCGAGCGGGCGCAGGACGATACGTGCGCCGGTGAGGGTCGGTTGTTCGACGGAAGACGATGCGTCGGTCATGACGGGATTCCGGAAAACGGCGGCGATGGCAACGATAGCGATGATGACAGCGAAACATCCATCATACGGCGGTGCCGCTAGCCGAGGTGGGCGGCCAGCCGGCGGCGAATCGCCTTCGCTTCGGCGCGCAGCGCATCGGCGAACGCATCGACGAGCAGGTTCTTCGGCCGGTGCTCGGGCACGATCATGCTGACCCGGTACGGAAACGACCGCGTCAGCGGCCGCACGTGCAGGTCGCGGCCGACGAAATCGAGCGCCGTGAGCGGGTTGACGATCGCGGCCCCGAGCCCTTGCCGCACGAACGCGCATACCGACACGGCCGACGGCGTGTCGACCACCGAGCGCGGCGCGACGCCGAGCTGCGCGAACGCCTCGTCGATCAGGATGCGGTACGGATCGTTCAGCGACAGGCTCACGAACGGGCGGTCGGCGAGATCCAGCAGGTCGACCGCATCCTGCGCGAGCAGCGGATGGCCGTCGGGCAGCACGCACACTTCATCGACTTCGAGCAGCGGCGTGAGCACGGTGCCGGCCGGCGCGACGTCGTGCTCGGTCAGCCCGAGGTCGTAGCGTTGGGCAGTGAGCCACTCCTCCAACACCGGCGATTCCTGCGTCGCGACCGACACGCTGACGCCCGCATGCGCGTCGTGAAAGCGCCGGCACGCGCCGGGCAGGATCGCATGCGAGAACGCCGGCAGCGCGATCACCGACAGTTGCCCGTCGCGAAACTCGCGCAGGCGGGCTGCCGTCGCCGCGACGCGCTCGAGCCCCACATACGCGAGCCGCACGTCGTCGAACAACGTGAGCGCGGCCATCGTCGGCCGGAGCCGGCCGTGCGCGCGTTCGAACAGCGCAAAGCCGACGACCTGCTCCATCCGCGTCAGCTCGCGGCTGATCGTCGGCTGCGACGTGTACAGCATCTCGGCCGCGCGGGTCGTGCTGCCGGTAACCATCAGCGCGCGGAAAACCTCGATATGACGGTGCGTCAGCATGATCGTATATATCAACAATGAATCGAATGATGATAAACAGGCATTTTACTGTATAGCCAATCGGGCGCATCATCCGGCTATCCGTTCATTCGATCCGATTCATCCGCCATGTCCCTCGATTCCCGCCAGCTCGCGACGCTCGCGCAGCAATACGGCACCCCGCTGTGGGTGTACGACGCCGACGTCATCCGCGACCGCATCGCCCAACTGCGCCAGTTCGACGTGATCCGCTACGCGCAGAAGGCGAATTCGAACGTCCATATCCTGAAGCTGATGCGCGACGAAGGCGCGTGCGTCGACGCCGTGTCGCTCGGCGAGATCGAGCGCAGCCTCGCGGCCGGGTTCAGTCCCGCAGGCGAGCCGGAAGGCGTCGTGTTCACGGCCGACCTGATCGACCGCCCGACGCTCGCGGCGGTGCTCGAGCACGGCGTGACCGTGAACGCCGGCTCGCTCGACATGCTCGCGCGCATCGGCGAGCACGCGCCCGGCCATCGCGTGTGGCTGCGCGTCAATCCCGGGTTCGGCCACGGCCACAGCAACAAGACCAACACCGGCGGCCCGCAGAGCAAGCACGGCATCTGGATCGACGACGTGCCGCGCGCGATCGAGATCGTGCGCCAGTACGGGCTGAAGCTGGTCGGCATCCACATGCATATCGGTTCGGGCGTCGACTACGGCCACCTGTCGCAGGTGTGCGACGCGATGGTCGATCTCGTCACGTCGCTCGGCCACGACATCGACGCGATCTCGGCCGGCGGCGGCCTGTCGATTCCGTATCGCGACGGCGAGCCGCGCGTCGACGTCGGCCACTACTTCAGCCAGTGGGACGCCGCGCGCAAGCGGATCGAACGGCATCTCGGCCACCCGGTGCGCATCGAGATCGAACCGGGGCGCTTTCTGGTCGCCGAGGCCGGTACGCTCGTCACCGAGGTGCAGGCCGTCAACCGTCGGCCGAAGCACGATTTCGTGCTGATCGACGCGGGCTTCAACGACTTGATGCGCCCGTCGATGTACGGCAGCTATCACGCGGTGTCGGTGCACGCGCACGATGGCGCGCTGCCCGCCGGCCGGCCGCTCGTCGACCTCGCGATCGCCGGGCCGCTGTGCGAATCGGGCGACGTGTTCACGCAGGACGCAGGCGGCGTGGTCACGCACCGCAAGCTCGCGCAGCCGCAGATCGGCGATCTGCTGTTCCTGCACGACGCGGGCGCGTACGGCGCGTCGATGTCCTCGAACTACAACAGCCGGCCGCTCGCGCCGGAAGTGCTGGTCGATCGCGGCACACCGCGGCTGATCCGCCGCCGGCAGACGATCGGCGAGTTGCTCGCGCTCGAAACGTTCGAGTAACGCGCGCCCGGCGTGACGAACGCCGACGGCCAGGCTTGCCGCCAGCCGCGCAGCGGGTAACGTCGGCCCGATGCGCGGCACGCCGCGGCGCCTGCCTTACCCCGCGCGCCGCGCGGGCGCCATCTTCGAGAAGTACTTCGCGCCCGCCACGCAGCCGACCACGACGACCGTCACGACGACCATCGACGGCGGCACCGTCTCGTGCAGCAGCCCGGCCGCGAACAGGAGGCCGAAGAACGGCTGCAGCAGTTGCAACTGGCCGACGCCCGCGATTCCGCCGAGCGCCAGCCCGCGATACCAGAACACGAAGCCGATCAGCATGCTGAACAACGACACGTACGCGAGCCCCCACAGCGCGGCGGCATCGACGCCGTCGAACGACGCGGGCCAGGTCAGCCACGCGAGCGGCAGCATCAGCGGCAGCGACAGCACGAGCGCCCACGAGATCACCTGCCAGCCGCCGAGCTGGCGCGACAACCGCGCGCCTTCCGCATAACCGAGCCCGCACGCGACGATCGCGGCCAGCATCAGCGCATCGCCGACCACCGACGCCTGCCCGCCGTTGCGCAGCGCGAACGCGGCCACCGCGCCGCTGCCGACGATCGAGAAGATCCAGAACGGCAGCCGCGGCCGTTCGCCGCCGCGCCATACGCCGAACAGCGCGGTCGCGAGCGGCAGCAGCCCGACGAACACGATCGCATGCGCCGACGTCACGTGCTTCAGCGCAAGCGCCGTCAACAGCGGGAAACCGACCACGACGCCAAGCGCGACGACGCCCAGCGACACGGCCTCGGCGCGCGACGGCCGCTTCTGCTTCAGCACGACGAGCAGCAGCAGGCCGAGCGCGCCGGCGATCGTCGCGCGGGCAAACGTGAGAAACAGCGGATCGAGCCCTTGCACCGCGACACGTGTCGCGGGCAGCGAGCCACTGAAGATGATGACGCCCAGCATGCCGCTGAGCCATCCGTCGGTCGTCTTTTGCACGGTCAACCCTGAATGGAAAGTGGATGACCGATGATCCGCCGCCGGCGAAAGCGGCGTAAGCTACAGCCCAATACAATTCAGACAAACTGTACTGGACAAACGACCGTACAGTTCATCGTTCGTCATGAGCCCTTCCGCCCCGATGCCCGCTCCGCCCGCCCCGTCGCGCACGCGCGTGGAAACCGTCATGGACACCCTCCACGCGCGGATCGCGAGCCGCGCGCTGATGCCCGGTGCGCGTGTGCCGTCGATCCGGATGATGGCCGACGCGCTCGGCGTATCGAAATCGACCGTCGTCGATGCGTACGAGCGGCTCGCGAGCGAAGGCGTGCTCGTCGCCCGGCGCGGTTCGGGCTTCTACGTGTCGGGCCACGCGCCGCCGCTCGCGCTCGCCGAGCTGGGCCCGCGCCTCGATCGCGAGCTCGATCCGCTGTGGTTGTCGCGCCAGTCGCTCGAAGCGGCGCCGACGTCGGTGAAGCCCGGCTGCGGATGGTTGCCGTCGTCGTGGCTGCCCGACGAAAGCCTGCGCCGCGCGCTGCGCGCCGTGTCGCGCGACGAACCCGACGCGCTGACCGACTACGCGACGCCGCTCGGCCTGCCGGCGCTGCGCCAGCAGCTCGCGTGGCGGCTCGCGCAGCACGGCGTCCACGCGGAGCCCGCGCAGATCATGCTGACCGACGGCGGCACGCATGCGCTCGACCTCGTGTGCCGCCTGCTGCTGGAGCCCGGCGATACAGTCGTGCTCGACGATCCGTGCTACTTCAACTTCCAGGCGCTGCTGCGCGCGCACCGCGCCCGGATCGTCAGCGTGCCGTTCACGCCGAACGGCCCCGGTCTCGTGCGCTTCGAGCAAGTCCTTGCCGAGCATCGACCGCGCCTGTACATCACCAACGCCGCGCTGCACAACCCGACAGGCGCGACGCTCGCGCCGCCCGTCGCGCACCGGCTGCTGACGCTCGCGGCCGAGCACGGCCTGCTGATCGTCGAGGACGACATCTTCGCGGATTTCGAAAGCACGCCCGCGCCGCGCCTCGCGGCATTCGACGGGCTGTCGCGCGTCGTGTCGATCGGCAGCTTCTCGAAGACGCTGTCGGCCGCGATCCGGTGCGGCTATGTCGCCGCGCGGCCGGAATGGATCGACGCGCTCGTCGACCTGAAGCTCGCGACGTCGTTCGGCAATGCGCAGATCGGCGCGAACGTCGTGCATCGGCTGCTGATCGACGGCACGTACCGGCGCCATCTCGACGGCCTGCGCGCGCGTCTTGCGGATGCGATGGGCGAGACGATCCGGCGCCTCGCGCGGGCCGGGCTCGGGATCTGGACGGAGCCGCGCGGCGGGTTGTTCGTATGGGCGCAATTGCCGGACGGGCTCGACGCGGCGCGCGTCGCGCGTCATGCGCTCGACCACGACGTGGTGCTCGCCCCCGGCGACGTGTTCAGCGCGTCGCGCAGCGCGACGTCGTACCTGCGCTTCAACGTGTCGCGCTGCAAGGGGCCCGCCGTGTTCGATGCGCTCGCGCGAGCGATGGATGCGGCGCGGGGAGCGGAGCGCGACGGCGCGCCGGCGGATGCCGGCGGCCGTATACCGGCCGGCAGGTGACGCGCGCCGGCCGTGCCGCGGCGGGTTGCCCCACCGCCTGCGTCACACCTCCCCCGCGTGCGCCCTCGCCCTGACCTCCGCGAACGACGTATCGACGAGCAGACGCCCGGTGTCGAACACCGTCTCGAGCGCCTCGTCCCATTCGCCTTCGAGCGCACGATCGTCCCACGCAACGGGCAGCGTCACCGTCCGATACTCGCCGGTGCGCCAATTGCGCAGCAACGTGAGCCGCCCCTGCTTCGAGCGCTTGCCCTGATCGGTCACCGGATCCTTGCGGACGTCGTGCCACACGCCGCCGCGCCGGATCGCCGAACACTTCATCGCGAAGCGCTGCGTATCGCGGTTCACGCGCTGCAACAACGCACCGCCCATGCCGAACACCACGTTGCCGGCCGCGTAGCCCGCATCGTCGAGCGCGGCGAGGATCGCTTCGATCGACTGCTCGTCGACGCCGTCGCCCTGGATCACGCGCACATGGTTCAGCACGCGCCGCCCCTTGCCGTTCACGGTCGACCCGAACGATGCGTCGAGCGCCCGCACCGTTTGCAGCACGATCGTCACCGGGTCGCCGGAATCGGGACGCACGACGAGCGTCGCGCCCGAATCGATCACCGCCTGCCGAAGTTCGCCGCCCCACAGATCGAGCGCGGCGAACAGATCGTAGGAGTCCGACACGACCGATACGATCGCGCCAGGCAAACCGAAGCGGCTGATCATGTTGCGATACGCATCGGCCTCGCCTTCGCGCCCCCACGACGTGATCGTGCTGTGCTCGGCCGCCGGCACCGAGTAGGCGGCCATCGGCTCGCGATAGAAGCGGTTCGCGGCCAGCACGCCGAGCACCGTGTCCGAACCCATGAAACTCACCAGGTGCGCGGCGCCGCCGATCGCGGCCGATTCCGCGCTCGACACACCGCGCGCACCGAAGTCGTGCAGCTTGAACGGCAGTTGCGCGAGATCGTCGTCGGTCCTGTCGAGGAAGCGACGAATCGTTTGCCGCAAGTGCCAGCTGCGGGTCGCCACCGTCACCGGATACCAGATGCGCAACAGCATCGTCTCGAGATACGACGCGAGCCAGAACACCTGAGGATCGTCGCATTCGATCGTCATGAGCACGTTGTGCACCGGCACGATCGAACCTTCCGGCACCGCGCGGATCTTCACCGGCAGATAGCCGTCGTAGTGCTCGACGATATGACGCCATCCGGCTTCGTTGAACGGCTCGCCGTGCACGGTGAAGAAGTCGCGCGCGTCGTCGATCATCGCGTGCGTGACCGGCTTGCACAGGTACTCCTTCAGCAGCATCTGCAGCCCGAAGAACAGCGTGCGGTCGTAGCGGCCGCCGCGCGATTCGACGTACGAGAACATCGCCGATGCGTCCGGCGGATATTGCAGGAAGTGGGAAGCCTTGTACGAATCCGTGTTGAGAACCGGATTGGCGAGAACCGCGGCAAAGCCGCCGGGATCGTTTTGCATGGCTAGAGCTCCTCTAGGCCGTTGAAGTGCCGCCGCGTCTGTCGCGGCGGACCGAATGCGGGGAATCAGCGCGTCACAGCTTCCCCAGGAAGTGATACGCGATGTCGAAGTGATCCTCGAACATCACGTTGCGCATCTGCGCGAATTCGTTGAGCGGAACCCAGCGCGCCTTGTCGGCGTCGTCGCTGCCCTTCACGCGCGGCAACTCGCCGGTCGGGAAGTTGAACAGGCACGCGTGCGTGATCGTGCGGCCGCGCAGCGAACGCGTCGGGTGATCGAACACCTGGCGATCCTTGATCGAGCCGCGCAGCACGGGCTCCGGCAGCTTGAGGCCAGTTTCCTCGCGCAGCTCGCGAATGCACGCCGCATCGAGCCGTTCGTCCTGGTTCACGAAACCACCCGGCAGCGCCCACAGGCCGCGGCCCGGTTCGCTGCGGCGGCGCACGAGCAGGATATGCCCCGAGTGCACGACCACCGCGTCGACCGTCACGAACGTGACGGGATACGGCGCGGCCGCCCAGGCCTTGCGATACGCGGCGATGAATTCGGCTTCCGACTTCAGTTGCGCGAATTCCGGCTGCGTGCGGAACCGCTCGAGCCAGCCGAACACGGGTTCCGGCACGGCCCACTGCACGAAGCTGTTGGTCCGTTCGGCGAAATACTGGTCGCGGATCTCGGTAGCGGAAATGTCTTCCGTCGCGTCGACGTCGACGAGCTCCCATTGCGGGAACATCCGCAGGTAATACGACGTGGCGTCCTTCTCGTGGCCGATCAGCCCGACCTTGCGCTGCGCGACGTCGCCGAGCGCGCCGGCCACCGCATCCTGCACCCAGCGCACCCAGTCGCCGTCGTTGTAGGTCGAATCCTGCAGCGGGGCGATCGTCACGCGGTCGCGCTCGGACGCGTCGAGCAGCGAGGCCAGCATCTGGCGGCGCTCGTCGAACGAGAACGGATCCTTGATGGTGCGGGGCTTGTCGGTCGATCCGATCAGCACGCACACGCGCTCGGCCCGGCTCAGCGCCGACTTCAGCACGTTCAGGTGACCACGATGCGGAGGCTGGAAACGACCAATGAAAACGAGCGCGTCGAAGCGCCGGTTCTGTTGCGTGCTCATGAGGCTCCCTCAAGAGATTGAAACGCTCCGGGTCTGTCCCGAAGGGTTGAGACAAATCCTAGGGGAATTCCCGAGGTGCGTCAATCGATCCCATTCGAGCGCACGCTCGACTTGACGAAGTCTGACGAAACACAGGTTATTGGCGCGGTACACTCGACTGCATCCCAATCCGAACCCTGGCACCCGCCCTCATGAGGATCTCAGTCAGCCGGACCGTCGGCGTCGATCGCAGACGCCTGTTCACGTGGTCGCAGGATTACGGCCGGCGACTCGTGTGGGACAGTTTTCTCATCGATGCCTATCTGCTCGACGGAACGACCGCCGATGTCGGCGTGGACGCGTTCTGCCGCAGCCAGTCGGGCGCGACGATGGTGTCGCGCTACATCTCGTACCGTCCGCCGCAGGTCGCCGCCGTCGAAATGGTCGAAGGGCCGAAAGTGCTCGAACGCTTCAGCGGCAGCTGGAACTTCACCGAGCGCACGCCCGGGTCGACCGAGGTGAAGTTCACGTACCACTTCCGTGCGCAGCCGTCCTGGCTGCGCTGGCTGCTCGAACCGCTGATCGGCGCGTTCTATCTCGTGCAGACGCGCCGGCGTCTCGATTCGTTCAAGCGCTGGGCCGAGGCGGAAGCGCTGCCGCGCTGATCGGCATGCGCCGGCGCTCGCGCCATCGGATATTTGCCAGATTCGCCGAAGCCGGGGAAACTACGGGCCACCGTCATCCCGACGGCATGCCCTGACCGAGAGAACAGGGCACGCTCCCTGTAACGGCATCGACACAAACATAATCCGATGAGCCTGATATCCCGATTCTTTGGCCGCAAGGAAACGCCCGAAAACCCCGTCGCGCTGGTCGCGGCACCCGACGTCGAGAATCCGCTGAGCGTGGCGGTCGTCTTCGACGGTCCGCTGCAGGTCGACATCGCCGCACTGACGGCTGCGTTGCGCGCGTACCACCCGAGCATGAAGCAGGCACGCGTCGAAACCGAGCCGACGCTGGAGCAGATATTCGGGCTCGCCGGCTGGGGCAACCACGTCGTCCGGCTGGTCGGCTTCGATGCGCCCTATCCGTCCGACGCGCTGGAAACCTGCGTCGCGCCCGCCCACTACGGGCAGGACCTGAAGCAGCAGGTACGCGCGAGCCGCAGCCACGTGATCCTCTACTACGCCGGACATGAAGCGAATCCGCTCGACCAGTATGTCGCGCTGGCGGCCGTCGCCGGCGCGCTGGCCGAACAGAACGGCGTCGCGGTGCTGAACGAGCACGCGCACACGTCGTTGCCGGCCGGCGTCTTCAACGCGAAGGAACTCGGCGAAGAAAGCCTCGACGTGCTGCGCGACATCCCGCTGAACCTGTTCTTCTGCGGCTTCGTGAAATACGAGGTCGAAGGCGTCGAAGGCGTGTGGATGCGCACCTACGGCGCCGACGTGTTCGGCCTGCCCGATTTCGCCGCGCTCGCGGCGGGCCATCACGAAGGCGAACGCTATTCCGGCATCTTCAACAACGTGATGCACTACCTGCTGGACAGCGGCGCGCGGATGCATGCGGGCGAAACGATGCAGGTCGGCACGGAAACGTTCATGAAGCTGCGCGAGCCGCTCGAGAGCGAGTACTACCTGCAAGGGCCCGCACAAGTGCTGGTGGCCGAGCTGATCTCGGCGAACGAAATCAATCGCTGAGACGCACATTGACGCACGGCGTGCGGGGTCGAACGCTCTCTAAACGATCCGCGCGCCGCCACGGCAAATGACGGCTGCGTGACAGTCGCTCGCTCCCCGATGAGGAGATGCCCATGTTCGGCATTCGCGTTGCGCTCACGTTGGCCGTGATCGGCCTGTCGTTGTCGACGTCCCGGTTCGAACGCTAGCGCGTCACGAACGTTTCCGCGCCCGCTTCGCGGCGCAACATCGCTGCCGCGTTGACGACCCAGGTGCGAAATGCGTATTCAAGCCGGCATGCCGCCGCGCGCCACCTGCTGCCGAACCTGCGCGTGCGTGCCGAGCGCCGTGGCGATCGCATCGACCGCATCGGCCGCGCGCGCCGCGCCGCACATGAACGCGTCGACGGCCGCGAAGCGATGCTCGGGCCACGTATGGATCGTGATGTGCGACTCCGCCAGCAGCACGACGCCCGTCACGCCATGCTCGCCGCCGAAGTGATGGAAGTGCGCGCCGATCACGCGCGCGCCGGCCCGTTGCGCCGCGTCGGTGAGGATCGCTTCGAGCCGCGCGGCGTCGCGCAGCAGCGCCGCGTCGATGCCGGCCAGGTCCGCCAGCACGTGCGAGCCGAGTGTCGCGCACGGCGGCGCGATCCCGTCGCGCGCGGTCATTTGTGCGACCCGTACGACGAGTAGCCGCTGCGCGCCGACGAACTGCCCCACCCGCCGCCGCCCGAACCGCCGCCGCCGAGCGACGCGCAACTGAACAGCGTGACGACGATCAGCCCGTAGATGCCATAGAGGATGTAGCGGATCACGCGTTGCCCCCGTCCGACGCAAAGCGCGCCCACAGCCATTCCGGCAGCCACAGCACCAGCAGGCCGACCAGCACGTAGACGGAGCGTCCGGTGAACGAGAACAGCGAGCCCAGATTGAAGATCACGAGCAACGCGCTGAACATGAACGGCAGCGGCGCGAAACTGTGCGGCCCCTTCCTGCCGAACAGGCCCATCGATCCGGTGGCGCCGCTGGCGCCCGCGGCAGCCGCGGTGGCCGTTGCCAGCGCCGGCGTGCCGAAACGCTCGGCGAGCGCGCTGCCCGACAGCGGCCGCGCACGCGACCAGACGATCTCCGCGGCACTGCGCTCGCGCGTGAGCTTGTCCTTCTGCCAGCCGTAATCGACGATCGACGTGCGGTCGCCCGCTTGCACGCGCCAGTTGAATGCCCCGACCACGTAGACGACCTCCGATTCGTATTCCTCGCGCAAACGGTAGGTCTTGCCGCCATCGGTCACGCTGGATTCGCTGCCGATCGTCGGCCAGTGGTCGAGCACCTGCACGCGCTCCCAGCGCCCTTCGCTTTGCACGAGCCACAGGAAGCCGCGCTTCGGGTTCAGCAGCAGGTATTCGTCCCAGGTCTCGGCATCGTCCGGCACGCGACAGCGCATCATGCCGATCACCGTGTACTTCACGCCGTCGAACGTGCCGATCGCGCCGAGTTCGAGCGCGCCCTTCACCGATTCGAGCTTGCGCTGCGCCGCGAACACGGTTTGCTGCTCGGCCGTGCACTGCACGCCCGCATGGCAACTGCCGCACACGACGTAGTCGGCCACGTTCGGCGCATAGGCAAGCGGCGCACCGCAGCTCGGGCACGCAAACGGCACCATCTCGGCGCCGCGTTTCTCGCGCGTATCGTTTTCGGTATCGCGCAATCCCGTGAACGCGAGCGCATCGAATTCCAGCGCCTCGCCCGAATAGACGGCCGGGATGCCGCCGTTCGACTCGGCGTCGGAATAGTCGTAGGTCGCGAAGGCATTGCCGGTGCGCAGGTCGACGACGCGCGCCTCCCAGCCGGCATCGACACGGAACGGCAACTCGCCGTCGCCGCCCGTGCAGCGCGCGGTACGCACGTCGGATACCAGATACGCGCGGCCGCCGTGGTCGATCCGCATACCCGGGTCGAGCGTGCCGAATGCGGGCCATGTGCCGCCTGCCGCATCGTCGGGTTCGCGCACCGTGATCGCGTACTGGCCCGACGCATCCGACAGCCAGCCGAACGCGCCGTCGTCGAACACGACGTACCATTCGCTCCACGCACCGGCGTCGTACGTCATCTGGATGCGGCCGAGCACCGTGAACGCGCGGTTGCCGTAGCGCCCGGCCGTGCCGATCTGGATCGGCGAGGCATCGTCGAGCACCGTGGCCAATTCGCCGATGCGCTCGACGTCGGCGCCGCGCTTGAGCAACGTGCTGCGGCAGAACCCGCAAACGGCCATCACCGCCGCCGCCGAGCGAAACTCGACCGGCGCGCCGCATTGGGGGCACGAGGTACGGAACATGCGTGACGCTTACCGCGTGAGCTTCGCGAGGATCTCGGCCTTCGCGCGCGAATAGTCGTCTTCGGTCACGAGGCCCTTGTCGAGCAGCGCCTTCAACTGCTCGAGCCGCTGCACGTAATCGGTGCCCTCGGTCGCTGCCGCAGCCACCGGTGCCGCAACGGGCGCCGGCGGCGCAGCCTGCGCCGGTTGCGCGGCGCCGGCAATCTGGCCGGCCATCGCCTGCCCGATCGCCGCCCCGGCGGCGAGCCCCGCGCCGACCCCGGCGATGCCGCCCGGGTTTTGCGCGGCGAGCGGAATCGCCTGCGCGGTCTGGTATTGGGTGGCGCGCGCGAGATCGCCGGCCATCCCCGCTCCGATCCGCAAGTCGAGCGCCTTTTGCAGCTCGGCCGGCAGCGACACGCTCTCGACCGCGAACGCGTCGAGCGCAAGCCCGTAGCGCGTGAACACCGGCACCAGCGCGTCGGCGACGCGCTGCGACAGCAGCGACTGGTTCGCGGCCATGTCGACGAACGGCACGTCGGCCGAGCCGAACGTCGTGCTCATCGCGGTGACGACCAGGTTGCGCAGTTGCTGCTCGAGATCGTCGACCGTATACGCCGCGCGCGTGCCGCTGACCTCGCGATGGAACGCGGCCGCATCGACGATCCGGTACGAGTAGATGCCGAACGCGCGCAGTTGCACGAAGCCGAATTCGCGATCGCGGATCGTCACCGGTTGCGCGGTACCCCAGCGCCGGCCCAGCTGCAGCCGCGTGCTGAAAAAGTAGACGTCCGACTTGAAAGGCGACTGAAAGAATTTGTCCCAGTTCTTCAGGTTCGTGAGCACCGGCAGCGTGCGCGTTTCCAGCGTATAGAGGCCCGGCTGGAACACGTCGGCGACCTTGCCTTCGTTGACGAAGATCGCGACCTGCGTTTCGCGCACGGTCAGCTTGCCGCCGTACTGGATTTCCTGGTCTTCCATCGGATAGCGCCAGGCCAGCACGCCGTCGGTGTCTTCCGTCCATTGCAGGACGTCGATGAACTGCTTGCGGATGAATGAACCCAGACTCATGTCGGTCTCCTCGAAACGCGTGGCGCGTCAGGTCAGGCAGGCGGCATTGATGATGCCGACGACGAGCGACGCGGTGCCCATCAGGCCGCCCATCGCGACGTTGCGATCCTCGATCGCATGATTCATGCCGGGCATCACGCGCGTCAGCACCGCGTAGGTGATCAGTTGCACGATCATCGCGCCGACGGCCCAGATCACGACTTCGCCGAGCGTGGAATTGTGCGCGATGCTGGACGCGAGCGTCAGGCAGAAACCGATCAGCGCGCCGCCGAACGACAGCGTCGCGGCCGCGTTGCCGTCGCGGATCAGCGCGAGTTCGTCGAACGGGGTGACCTTCAGGTACACTGCCGCGAACACCAGCAGCAGCACGAACGCCGACAGTAAATGAACCGCATAAAGATAGGCACTATTCATTCTTTTCCTCGGATTTTGTGCTCGGTTCGCCGCCCCGTCGCCGGTCGGCCCGCGCGGGGCCGCCAGACGAAAATCCGCGCCAGTATATCCAGATTGCCGAACACTGCACAACGGATGCGCGATGCTGCATAAGCGTGCGCTCGTCCTGTCGATTCTCGTGCTCGCGTCGTGCGGGCTCGGCTACGAACTGATCAGCAGCGCGCTGTCGAGCTACCTGCTCGGCGATTCGATCCTGCAGTTCTCGTCGGTGATCGGCTGCTACCTGTTCGCGATGGGGATCGGCTCGTGGCTCGCGAAGTTCGTCGAGGACGACGACGTGCTCGACCGCTTCGTCGACATCGAACTGCTCGTCGGCCTGCTCGGCGGCGTATCGGCCGCGCTGCTGTTCGTCGTGTTCGCCTGGCTCGCCGCGCCGTTTCGCGCGGCGCTTTACGCACTGGTGCTCGCGCTCGGCCTGCTGATCGGAATGGAAATCCCGCTCGTCATGCGCGCGTTCCAGCAGCGGCGCCAGGCGTTCCGCCATACCGTCAGCGAGGTGCTGACCTTCGACTATCTCGGCTCGCTCGCCGTGTCGCTGATCTTCCCGCTCGTGCTCGCGCCGCGTCTCGGCCTGCTGCGTACGAGTTTCCTGTTCGGTCTCCTGAACGCCTTCGTCGCATTGTGGACGACGCACCTGTTCCGCGACGAAATCCGCAACGTGCGCGGCAAGCTGATGCGCGCGTCGCTCGTGATCGGGCTGCTGATCGCCGGGTTCGTGCTGTCGGAGCGCATCACGCATTGGGCCGAACACGGCGTGTACGGCGACGAGACGATTTATTCGGAAACGACGCCGTACCAGCGCATCGTGCTCACGCAGTGGCACGACGACATGCGGCTGTACCTGAACGGCAACCTGCAATTCTCGTCGCGCGACGAGCACCGCTATCACGAAGCGCTGATCCATCCGGCCATCGAAGCGCTGCCGTGGGCGAAGCGCGTGCTCGTGCTGGGCGGCGGCGACGGCCTCGCGGTGCGCGAACTGCTCAAGCATCGCCATCTCGAACGGATCACGCTCGTCGATCTCGATCCGGCGATGACGAAGCTGTTCTCGACGTCGGCACCACTCGTCAAGCTGAACCAGGGCGCGCTGAAGGACCCGCGCGTGCAGGTGATCAACGACGACGCGGTGCGCTGGCTCGAATCGAATGCCGACGTGTACGACGCGATCGTCGTCGACTTCCCCGATCCGACCAACTTCGGGCTCGGCCGCCTGTATTCGGTGCCCGTATTCCGGCTGCTGGCGCGGCACCTGTCGGAGAACGGCTACACGGTGATCCAGTCGACGTCGCCGTATTTCGCGCCGCACGCGTACTGGACCATCATCGCGACGCTGCGCGAAGCCGGGCTCAACACGTGGCCGTACCACTGCTACGTGCCGTCGTTCGGCGACTGGGGCTTCGTGATCGCCGGCAAGCGCCGCGATTTCACGGTGCCGACGCACTACTCGGTGCCGACGCGCTGGCTCGATGCACAAACGGCCGCCGAGATGTTCCACTTTCCGGCCGACATGCCGGCGCTGCCGATGTCGCCGAACGAACTCAACGACCAGCCGCTCGTGCGCCGCTTCGACGACGACTGGAAGCACGTGCTGCGCTGATGGACCGTCGCACGTTCCTCGTCGCGTCGGCTGCCGCGTCGCTCGCTGCCTGCGGGCGCAGCGGCTGGATCGAGACGACGCCGCAGGTCGGCTATCCCGGCATGCGCGAAGGCCACGCGTTGCGCGACCATGCCACGCTGCCGCCGCCGTCCGCCACGATCGAGACGGATGTCGCGATCCTCGGCGCCGGCGCGGCCGGGCTGTCGTGCGCATGGCAGCTCGCGCGCGCGGGATACAAGCGCTTCACGGTGCTCGCCGGCCCCGAATTCGGCGGCAACGCGGCCGGCGGCCGCTTCGGCGGGATCGGCTATCCGAAGGGCGCGCACTATCTGCCGCTGCCGTCGCTCGAATCCGCGCATCTGCGCGACATGCTCGCCGATCTCGGCGTGATCGAATCCGCGCCGTTCTCCGCGCGGCCCGTGTACGACGAGCGGGCCCTCGTCCATGCCCCCGACGAACGGCTGTTCATCGGCGGGCAGTGGCAGGACGGCATCGTGCCGACTGCCGGCCTCGACGCCGACGCACTCGCGCAGCAGGCGCGCTTCTTCGCGTACACGGACGGGCTGCGCACCGCGCGCGGCGCCGACGGCCGCAAGGTGTTCTGCATCCCGATCGCGGAATCGTCGCGCGACCCGCGCTGGCGCGCACTCGACCGGCGCTCGTTTCGCCAGTGGCTGCGCGACGAGGGCTACACCGCGAAGGCGCTGCACTGGTATCTGAACTACTGCTGCCGCGACGATTACGGCGCCGGATACGAGCACGTGTCCGCGTGGGCCGGCCTGCACTATTTCTCTTCGCGCGGCGGCCATGCGGGCGATGCGGGCGACGGCGCGGTGCTGACCTGGCCCGACGGGCTGCACACGATGGTGACGAAGCTGAGCGATTCGATCGCCGCGCGCACCGGCTCGAACGCATGGTCGCGGGACGGCTTCGCGGTGCGCGCGACCGAACGCGCGGGCGGCGTCGACGTGCTGTGCGCCCGCGTCGGCCACGACGGCGCGCTGTCGACGTTCACGCTCAAGGCCCGCCGGGTCGTATGCGCGATGCCGCTGTTCGTCGCGGCGCGCGTGTTTCCGCAGCTTGCCGCGTACGGCTTCGAACCCGCGCGCGACCTGCCGCCGCGCGCACCGTGGCTCGTGTCCAACTTCCTGCTCGACGGCATGCCGGCCGAGGAAGCCGGCGTGCCGCTCGCGTGGGACAACGTCGTCTACGACGGCGCGGGTCTCGGCTATGTCGTGTCGACGCACCAGTTGATCCGGATGTCGCCGCCGACGCGCTCCGTGTTCTCCGCCTATCAGGCATTGAGCACGCAAACGCCGGACGACACGCGCCGCTGGCTCGCGCAGGCGAAGCCCGACGCGTTGCGCGAGCAGGCGGCAACCGACCTGCAGGCCGTGTACGGCCGCGAGCTGTGGAAGCACGCGAGTGCGCTCGAGATCACCGTGCGCGGCCATGCGATGGCCACGCCCGACGTCGGCTTCCTGAGCCGGCCGGGGCTGCTCGCGCTGCGCGATGCCGACGGCCCCGTCGTGTTCGCGCATGCCGACCTCTCCGGGCTGTCGCTGTTCGAGGAAGCGTCGTACTGGGGCATGCTGGCGGCCCGGCGCGTGCTGGCCTGACGACCGCCGTTCGTCATTGCGGCGTCGCCGCCACCGGCTATAATCGCGCGACATTCCGACTGCATTGAGCAGGCCGACGGTGGCGCGCCGTTCGACGCGCCGCACGCCCTTCTCGACAACAACAATGACGAACCGAACCTTCCGACGCCTTCACCCGCTCGTGCGCGCCGCCGCGCGCGTGCTCGCGTGCGCCCCGCTGCTAGGCGCACCGCTGGCGCTGCACGCGGCCGACACCGCCGATATTCGCGGTGCTGCCGGCGCTTCCGTTACGGAACCCGCGAGCGGGCGCTACATCGTCGTCGACACCGGCCATACGCCAGCGCACCCGGGCTCCACCGGCGCGAGCGGCCGCGTCGAATATCTGTACAACCTCGACCTGTCCGGCGCGGTCGCGGCCCAACTCGCCGCGCACGGCGACCGCGTGCTGCGCACGTCGGCCGACGGCCGCGAGATCAAGCTCGAACAGCGCTCGACACAGGCGCCCGATGCGAACCTGTTCGTGTCGATCCATCACGACTCGATGCAGCAGCAGTTCATCGACGCGGGCCGGCAGCGCGAATTCCGTGGCTTCTCGGTGTTCGTGTCGGAACGCAATCCGCACTATGCGGAAAGCCTGCGTTGCGCGAAGGCGATCGCCGAACGGCTGGTGGCGGCCGGCGAACGGCCGTCGCTGTATCACGCGCAGCCGATCAAGGGCGAGAACCGTCCGCTGATCGACCCGCCACTCGGCATCCATCGCTTCGACGATCTCGTCGTGCTGCGCACCGCGCCGATTCCGGCCGTGCTCGTCGAGGCCGGCGTGATCGTCAATCCGGACGAAGAAGCGCGGCTCGCGCGGCGCGAGACGATCCAGCGCCTGTCCGCCGCGATCGCGGGCGGCATCGACGCGTGTACGACACCCAGATAAACGACGGTATCGCCCGTCGGATCCACCGGTTTTCACCCAGTCAGGAGACTCACCATGAAGAAGAATCTGCTCGCATCCTGTGCATTGCTCGCGCTTGCCGTTCCGTTCGCCGCGCACGCGGCCGGCTGCGGGAAGCCGCGCAGCGCGTTCGACCAGGTGTATTGCACGAGCACGCAGTTCTCGCAATCCGACCGCGATCTCAACGACGAATACGGCCGGCTGCGCAAGCAACTGAGCGGCGACCAGCAGGCAACGCTGAAGGCCGGCCAGCTCGCGTGGCTGAAACAACGCGACGCGCAGTGCAGCGAGACGCGCGGCAGCAGCTATCTCGTCGATATCCAGTGCGCGAACGACATGACGCAGTCGCGGCTGTCGTTCCTGCGCGAGCGTGAGCGCGAATGCTCGAGCACCGGGTGCGTGACGTCGAAGCTCGGGGAGTAAGGTCGCTACGCGTGCCGCGCCGCGAAGCATGTCGCGGCACGGCACACCGCTCGAAAGGAACGACGATGCGGCATGAATTCTCCGAAGTCCTCAACGATCTGATCGACTACTTTCTCGTCGGCGATCTTCTGCTGCTGAAGCGCTACAAGGACGAACACGGGCTGCCGGACGACGTCGCGTCGGCGTTCACGACCGGCGACAGCGGCGACCACGCGGTGCTGGAAGGCATCGTCATTCCGCTGGCCGGCATCGAGAATCATCCATATACGATCATCTTCACGCTGGACGACGACCCGCCCGAATTGCTGAAAGCGGGCAGTCGCCTGCAGCATCGGCGCGGCGGTTACGTATTGCGCGTCGAGCATCGTGCGGTGATGCTCTACACGTGGCGCATTCTCGAACGTTTCACCGACGACACGGTGAATGCGTTGCTTGCGCGCTATCGCGAACCGGGCCGGCCCGTCATTGAAATCGACAACGGCTGGTACGGCGTCGAGATCCTCGGCGGAGAAATCGCGCGCGACGGCTGGTTCGAACCCGCGTTCGAGTTCGTGTTGAAGAAAACCGATGCCCCGGGCGACGCATCGCGCGTGGACATCCACTACCGTTTCGCCATCGACGGCAGTCTCGATCCAGCGGCATGAATCCGGCGGGCAGCCACGCGGCAGACGGCAACCGATCACGGAGCACGCATGACACCGAACACGGCGACGATCGACATCCGCACGGCCACCGTCGCCGATGCATCGGCCATCGCTGACATCCACGTCGCGTCGTGGCAAGCCACTTACACGGACATCATGCCGGCGCCGTTCCTCGCCGGCCTGTCGGTCGAAAAGCGCACGGCCGCGTGGCGCCAGGCACTCGACGCAGGACGGCCGCGCGTCGCGCTCGCGTTCACGAACCACGCACCGGCCGGCTGGATCGCATATGGTCCGACGCGCGACACCGACAAGGATCGCGCCTGGGGCGAAATCGAAGCGATTTATCTGCATCCGTCGCATTGCGGGCAAGGTATCGGCGCGTTGCTGGTCGACCATGCATGCCGAGCGCTGCACGACACGGGTCATGCGTGGGTGTCGCTGTGGGTGCTGGTCAGAAACTGTCGGGCACGGGCGTTCTACGAACGCGAAGGTTTCGTCGCCGAACGCGACATCAAGACGTTCGAGATCGACGGTATGTCGATCGAGGAAGTGCGCTACTGGCGCGCACTTCCCTAGCCGGCTGCTTCGACGCACACGGCCGTCACAGAAACCATCGATACTCCCGCGCGCCGATCTCGTTGCGAAAATCCACTTCCTCCTGCCGCTTGTTCTCGCAATACACCATCACGAATTCGCTGCCGAGTCCTTCGCGCACGGCCGGATGATCCTGCATCGCCGCGACCGCCGACAGCATCTCCTTCGGAAAATCGATGCCGCTGCCGCGATCGTCGTTGAGCGGCGCAATCGGCTCGAGCCGCGCGTCGAGTCCGTGCTCCATCCCGCTCAGGATCGCCGCCAGCACCAGGTACGGGTTTGCATCCGCGCTCGCGAGCCGGTGCTCGATCCGCAGGTTGCGTGCATCCGATTCCGGAATCCGGATGCACGCGTCGCGATCCTCGAAGCCCCAACTCGCGCGGCTCGCGGCATTCACCATCGACCCGTAACGGCGAAACGCATTGTGATTCGGCGCGAACACCGGCATGCAATGCGGCAGCAACGCGAGACAGCCGGCCACCGCGTGCCGCAGCGGCCGCTGCCCGTCCGCGGCAAGCACGTTGCGCCCCGCGTCGTCATACAGGCTCACGTGCACGTGCATCCCGCTGCCCGGTGCATGCAGATACGGCTTGCCCATGAAGCTCGCACGATAGCCATGCCGCAACGCGACGCCGCGTGTGCTGCGGCAGAACAGCGCCGACCAGTCGGCCGCGCGCAGCGCGTCATCGGTATGCCCGAAGTTGATCTCGAACTGGCCTGGCCCGAGCTCGGCGGTGATCACCGTCGCATCGACGCCCTGTTCGCACGCGGCGTCGACCATCTCGTGCAGCACGTCGGAGAAGCGCGACAGGCGCTCGATATGCATGTTGGGCTGGTCGTCGCGGTCGTCGCTCAGGCGGTCGCGCGGATACTGCGGCATCCCGTCTTCGAGCTGCGCGGCGAACAGGTAGAACTCGAGCTCGAATGCGACGACCGGCCGGATGCCGCGTGCCGCGAACCGACGCAGCACGCGCGCGAGCACCTCCCGCGGCTCGAATTCGATCGGCGAATCGGTGCCGTCGGAGCTGATCAGCATCTGCGCGAGCGGCTGCCGCTCCCAGCGCACGGGCTTCAGCGTGCCGGGAATCAGGCGGCGCGGCGCGTCGGGATCGCCGTCGTTGAAACAGTAATCGCCGATCTTGTAGAGGCCGCCCTGCGTGCCGAGCAGCACGCAGTTCTGCGGCAGCTTCAGCAGCGAGCCGGACGCGACTTTTTCGAGCGCATCGATCGGATAGCGCTTGCCGTAGAAATGCCCGGGCAGGTCGAGGCAGATCAGGTCGACATAACGGATCTCGGGGTGCGCCTGCCGGAATGCGCGGACTTCACTGACCAGCGCGGGAACGACGTCAGCCATGTCTCATCCTTTCCATGTCTTGTAGAGCGGTGCCGCAACGCGGCGAACCGGATTCATGTGGCGCACGGCGCAACGCACGCCGCATGTCGATCAGTACTGCAAAAAGGGCGCACGGCGCGACGGCTGGCGACGCCGCCCGCCCCGTCGAGCGCTCAACTCACGTGAATACCCAGATCACGCGCGTCGGCGCGTCGGTCAGGTTCGCATACCGGAAGCGCTTGTGCGCGGGAAGCTGAAATGCATCGTTCGGGCCGAGCGTGACAGGCGTGTCGTCGCCGTCGATCCAGATCGTCAGTTCTCCTTCGAGCACGAAGCCGCCCTGCTCGTCGCTGTCGTCGACCGGGCGATCGCCGCTGCTCGCGCCTGGCCCAAGATGGCTTTCGAGGATCGAGAAGCGCGAACGCATGTTCGGCGACACGAGAATGTCGGTAATGCCGGCCGCGTAATGCACGGTACGGCGTTCGTCGGGCCGCGTGACCCACGGCACGCTGCGCGGCTTGCTCAGGCTGTAGAAATACGTGGTCGGCGCGCCGAGCGCTTCGCCGATCGCGGTGAGATCCGCGACCGTCGGACGCGACAGCCCGCGCTCGACCTGCGACAGAAAGCCGACCGAGCGGCCGATCCGCTCGGCGAGATCGCTCAGCGTGACCTTGCGATGCTTGCGCAGGTCGCGGATCAGGATCGCCAGACTTTCTATCTCTTCCTGTTCGTTCATGATGGATTCCGGTGCAATCAAACGGTATCGCGCAAGCGGTACCAGGCCTTGCCGATCGCCTCCAGCGGCGCGGCCAGCCGGTCGCCGCCGGGAAAGCGCGGGTTGCGAATGCGCTGGTACTGCGCGAGCAGGTGTGGGTCGCCGAGCACGGCGTCGGCCACCGCGCGCGCACCGGCGAGCGTCGGCAGCACGCCGTGCCCCGAAAAACCCTGCAGCCAGAAGCGCTGCCCGAGGCGGCCGATGTCCGGCGTGCGGCGCATGCTGATGTCGATGTGACCGCCCCACGCGTAGTCGAGCGACACGCCGGCCAGTTGCGGAAACACGCGTTCGAGATGCGGGCGCGTCGCCGCCGCGATATCGGCCGGGATGCCGCCGAGATACGTGCAGCCGCCGCCGAACAGCAGCCGGTTGTCGGGGCTCAGGCGGAAATAGTCGGGCACGAACTGGTTGTCGATCACGCAGCTGTTGCGCGGCAGCAGCGCATGCGCGACGTCGGGCGCGAGCGGCGCCGTTGCGATCTGGTACGTGCCGACCGGCAGCAGCCGGCGCGCGAGGTCGCGATCGAGCCGGTCGACGTACGCATTGCAGGCGAGCACCAGCACGTCCGCCCGCACTTCGCCGCGCGCCGTGCGGGCGACGTGGCCGCCGGCCATCTCGTGGCAGTCGAGCACGCGGCTCTGCTCGAAGATGCGGCCGCCCGCGCACTCGATCGTCTGCGCGAGGCCAAGCGCGAGCTTCAGCGGATTCAGGTGGCCGGCCTCCGGATCGTGGAGCGCGGCGAGATAGCGCGTGCCGCCGATCCGTTCGGGCATCTCGTCGCGGCCGATCACGCGCAGCCGGTCGTAGCCCCACCGCTCGGCGGCCTCGTCGCGGGCCTGCGCGAGCATCGCCACGCGCCGCGGCCGCACCGCGGCCCACAGGCTGCCGGGCCGGTAATCGATGTCGAAACCGTGCCGCGCCGGCAGTTCGCGCACCTCGGCCGCCGCCCAGCGCATGCTGTCCCACAGCAGGCGCGCGCCGTCGCGGCCGAGCGCATCCTCGAGCGGCTGCATGTCGCACGACCAGCCGAGCAGCGCCTGTCCGCCGTTGCGGCCCGATGCGGCCCACGCGACGCGGCTCGCTTCGAGCATGACGACGCGCTTGCCGGCAAGCGCGAGCCGCAGCGCCGTATGCAGCCCGCTGAAGCCCGCACCGACGACCAGCACGTCGGCGTCGACGCGTTCGTCCAGCGCCGGCCGATGCGGGATCGGCGCCGGGTAGGTGCCGGCGTAGTAGCTTGCGACGTGACGGTCGGACTGCACGAACATGCGGACTCCCGTGAAAATTCCACAGAGAAATTTCATGAAAAACTAGCATGACAATTTCACACGAGCAAGCGGGGGATCGACTGTCGAGATGCATCCAACTTGGAATCTTTTTCGTTCAAGTTGAAACCGACCCTAACCTGAGTCCACAAGACTGTCCCATTTGGAAGTGGAAAATTCCGGCATGACGTTGACCTGCCCCCAACAAACAGGGCCACCCGGAGTCTAGTAAAGTTCGTTTTCGGAGAAGAAGACGAACATGAAGAAGCGCTTTACGGAACAGCAAATCATCGGGTTTCTGAAGGAAGCCGAAGCCGGTATCGCGGTCAAGGAACTGTGCAGGAAGTACGGGTTCAGTGACGCGTCGTTCTACATCTGGCGCGCGAAGTTCGGCGGCATGGAAGTCTCGGAAGCCCGCCGGCTCAAGGACCTGGAGGTGGAGAATGCCCGGCTGAAGAAGCTGCTGGCCGAAGCAATGCTCGATATGGAAGCGTTGAAGGTCGTCGTCAAGGGAAAGCCCTGAGCCCGCGAGCCAAACGCGAAGCAGTGTCGGCGATTCGGGAGCAGGTCAACATCTCCGAGCGCCGCGCCTGCCGGCTTGTCGGGCTTTCTCGCAGCGTGCTGCATTACGACGCGAAGCCGGACCACGAGAATGAGGTGCTCGCGGCGCGTCTGGTGGAGTTGGTGCACGCACGTCGTCGATTCGGCTACCGTCGACTGCACGCCCTGATGGAGCGCGAAGGCACGCACGCCAATCACAAGCGCATCTATCGCCTGTACCGTAAGGCAGGGCTGGCTGTGCGGCGCCGTCGCAAGCGCCATGGCGTCATGATTGAGCGCGAGCAACTGGCATTGCCGGGCGCGCCCAACGAGGTGTGGTCAATCGATTTCGTGATGGATGCGCTTTCCAACGGCCGGCGCGTGAAGTGCCTGACCGTCGTCGACGACTTCACGAAAGAGGCTGTCGACATCGTCGTCGACCATGGCATCTCTGGCTTGTATGTCGCTCGGGCATTGGACCGTGCAGCTCGCTTCCGTGGCTATCCCAAGGCGGTGCGAACCGACCAGGGACCCGAATTCACGAGCCGCGCGCTTGACCAGTGGGCATATGCGAACGGCGTCACGCTGAAGTTGATTCAGGCGGGCAAGCCAACGCAGAATACGTACATCGAATCGTTCAACGGCAAGTTCCGCGACGAATGCCTTAACGAGCACTGGTTCACGACGCTCGCGCACGCTCGGGCTGTCATCGCGGCATGGCGTCAGGACTACAACGAGCAAAGGCCGCACAGCGCACTGAACTACCTTGCGCCGTCAGAGTTTGCGGCGAAACATCGGGCGACCGCGGATGCTCCTGCCGCTTTCCAGGAGTTGGTTTAAAGGGACTTTGCTAGAAGCCCATTGGCTCTATTGAAGGGGGCAGGTCAGAGCCTCTCGCATTCGCTTCAACTGATCGAGTGACAACGTTGCTGCTCCGCTAAATCCCTTTCGTTGGCGTACCCGCGCATAGAGGCTTAGAAGTCGACCACCCCCAATGTATGATTCTCACACGTTACTCTCGTGAAATCGAGGCCACCCGGGCCATTCTCTGACCAGTCACCGGGAGTTGCGAAATCCTACTTCTCAGATTGCGAAATGACCTCTCCGAAATAGAATCCTTTTAATTTATTTTGCTCTACAAGCCCTCTAAAACGCTCGGATACCAATACTGTAGCAGGACTTTCTTTTAGGCGAAATATATCAGCCCCTTCAATGCGACTCTTCAGAATAAATATTTTATTAAAAACCGTCGCCTGAGGGTAGACTTTGAATTTGGATGCATCCATATCGACAGCATTCTCGATCACTCGGGTTACATGAAATCCGAACATGTCTTTTATCGGGGCCTCGACCTGCAATATCTCCCCGCTGTCACGAAGTACCGGCGCCAATACATCAAGCGCCCTGTCACTAAACACGAGAAACGGAGATAGCATCGTATGAACGTCGCTCGTCTTTTTTCTGCGCGAAGTACCCCACGTAAGCTTAACGGGGTCATAGTCTTCACCAAGCCCACGACCGCATAGGGCGGTTGCTCGTACAGCTATGCTCTTGTCATATGCAATTTCAACGCCATCATCGACTTGAACGAGCGGCTGAAATTCTTCGTCCTGCCTCAAACCGTAAACGTTACTCACGCACCGCCCTCACATCCAAATTCCATAAATACCGAGAATCCATCAGCGATTATGGCGCGGTGCAACCCCTCGTGCATCCCGGCCTCACACGGCTCAAGAAAAAATGTCAGCGTGTTACTCTCAGAACCCACGGCATCCAGACCGATACTATTTACCTTTCTGCACGGAACCAAAGGGTGTCCCATTCCGTCGGCCTTGACAACACCTAATCACAAAAACGGGGCGAGCAACGTTGTTAGAGAACCGAACGCTGCCATTTATCCTTAAAATTAATGAACTCTTTTTTCTTCACCATCCATTTACCTGCCTTTTTCTTCATCGTAAATCGGGATATCGTCAACATTCCTAATGTCTGACGGATGGTGAAAACCACCTCCCCGTCGGTGGATTCCACGTTATCTTCGACATCCGTTTCAGGATCGTATGTCGGTGGATCCGAACAACCCAAGTCAATCAAGCGACCTTGATTTGTATTTTCTTGGAAAGCCCATTTCTCTAAAATAGCCGAAAGATCTTTCCGTGCGCGGCCATCAATTTCAGAAACATCGCCACCAATTTTCAGAGCGCTATGTTTTTTCTTATAAAAATCATTTTCCCATTGATTCATTTCCAACATGAATGATCGCAATGCCGTTCGCGCCTGCTCAAAATCGTCATTCATCGCCTTCAACCCTTAATCATTGAAAATACCGCCCTAGTGCGAGACCTCAGCGACGATGACATCTATATTTTAGCCAGGCCAGTCGTCGACCGCGACGAACTGCATTTGTTTTGTTCCCGCGACGATCATATTCAGAAATGCCGAGAATCCATCGGCTACATTGTAGAGGTTGCCACATTCTGACACCTCTGCAATATCCGGCTTCGCTGTGTCATCCGCATGCAGATGCGTTCTATCCCAATACAGGACCTTTTCAACGTTATCGAGTCTCGCCAGCGCGTAGTAATTACCGCCTGGATCATCTCCAATCACAAAGAAATCGTTTAGAAAATCGACCTCACCTCTGATACGTTCGTTTTGCTCGATTAAATCAAAATTCTCGTTACTCGTTCCGATTCCAAAAAGCGAAGCAAACGAAATCATTCCATTATCGACACCAGGAAAATCAAAATCGAGATAGTCGGCGCCACCAATGAATATGCCGTTCCACTTCTTCAAAAAATCCTTGTAATCCGTCGGAAGAACGAATCCGAGTTCCGCCTCCAATTTACCGAGGAGCGGCTGTGCAGGTTTTGCTCCATACAGAACTGGCACCTTACCTCCTTAACACGACGATTGATTCTTCAAATTAGAGACGCCACCCCTATGGGTGAATTCACTGTGAATATCCTTCGGAATTTCCTGCATCGTTACCATGTTCTCGTGGTGGTGCCAAGTATTTTTCGTGTAGTCGGCGGCGCTTCCTGCCTTTGCATCCGCCAATCCAAAGTCTCCTGTTGGCGCCCTACTGTGATTTCCTTTCAGCCCCTCAACGTCTACAGATCTGACCTCATACGGCTTGAAATCAGGATAACCATTTGGATAACGGACAACCGTACCTTTTGCGTTGGTATATACCCACGTCCCCGACTCCACCTCGACGTGAACGGTACCACCTTTTTCAAGCCATTTCGTCACATCCGGAGAGTTCAACGGCTTCTCCCCAAACCAGCCCCACGGATCGATCCATCCTGTAGGATTGGGGGCATACGCATACAAATTGTCGCCACCCAGCAGCCCGATCGGATCGTGGTTAATGAACCGGCCTACATCAGGATCGTAGAACCTGAAAGTATTATAGTGAAGGCCCGTGCTTTCATCGGCATATTGTCCGGCATAGCGGAGCGGCTGATCCGTGCGTGCCGAAGTCAGTTCTCGACTGTTCGGCTTGACCTTGCCCCACGCCGTATATTGCCCCGCCCACGCTAGCTCTCCAGCTTCGTCTGTAACTTCCAATGGGGCGCCCACCAGATCCGTATGGAAGTGGTATATCCGCGACGCCAGCTTCGCCGTGTCGATCGCTACCGCCGCCAGTGCGTTCGCGATAATCGCATCAACGCGTGCCGCTGGAGAGTACGACGCATCTGGACTGTATATGTAACTGCTCACGCCAGTCTCGCGCACCTCTTGCGCGAGCCGTAGCCCCTCCCATACGAACCGCTTCGTCTCGCTGCGCAGTTTTACGCCACGCAGGTCGTAACTGGTATCCGTCTTCGCAATACGCCTCCCGATCGGGTCGTATTCGAACCGAGATTCGACCGTGCCACGCGCGTCGTACGTTCGGACTGCGATCAGTCGGTTCTGCCCGTCGTAGGTGAACCGCTGCGTCTGGTTCGCTCCGCGCAGCTTCGTCGTCAGATTGCCAAACGGATCGTACTCGAAACGGAAATCTTGCCACATGAGCAGGCGATTGCCTTCGACGTACCCCCGGCTGCTGCGCTGCGCATCGTCAAGCAGGTTGCCGGCGCCGTCCCACGCGAATTCTTCAACTTGCCGATCCATCGTGTTCACCCGCCGGGTCAGCTGCCCGGCAGGATCGTAGTTGTACTGCGTACTGCCACGGAGGCCGTCGCTCATCTCGATGAGCTCACCAGCGGCGTCGTACCCGTAATTCCGCCACAAGTGTCCGCGCCCACGACCCAGCGCTTCGGGTTGGAATCCTGCCGACTGCCAGACTTTCCGACCAAGCGGATCGTATGCGGAACGCTGAGTCAACCTCCCCTGTGTGCGCATCACTTCACGATGCAAATCGTCACGCTCAAAGTCACTCACCACCTGATCGCCACAACGGATCTGGTGAACGTGGCCTGAACCATACCGTAGGATCTGCAAGCTCTGGTCGTGCGGCAGTGCTAGCGTTGTCACGTTGTCGAGCGCATCGAGCACATATTCGACTGTGCCGTTCACGCCGTGCTCGGCCATAAGGCGACCCGCTTTGTCGTATTCGAAGCTCACGACGTCGGGAGTGATGCCAAGCGCAATACCGGCTGGAGTTGGCGTACGCTCAACTTTCACCGTCCGGTCGCCCTTGTCGCGCTCAAAGCGGGTTACCTCGGTCGGCGTATGCTGAACCTTCAGATTGCCCATCCGGTCGCGCTCAAAGCGAATAGTGCGAATCGGGCGATTCGCATTAGCGCCATTGACCGGCGCCCCTACGATATCAAGCGTGAGCAATTCGCCAGCGTCCCCATACCCGAACCGCCGTTCCACGCCGTCCGGTCGCGTCTCGGTCAAGAGCCGACCACCGGCACTGTACGTGAACGCATAGCACGCGCGGTCCTGCAGTAGCTCTCGAAGCTGCCCGTCGGCATCGTACCGATAACGGGTCCGGCGCCCTGCTGGATCGCTTATCTCGACGACCTGGCCACGCGCATTGCGCAGCGACTGTCGGACCCTTCCGCCGAGACCAACGTGCCGAACCATAAGCCCGGCTGCATCGTATTCGAAGGTCTCCGAACTTCCGTCGGGATATGTGATGCGGAGCGGCTCGCCGGTCGGACGCACATCGTACGTGATGCGCTGACCAAGCGCGTTCTCACGCATAACCGGCAGACCGAACGGATCAAAAGTGGTTCGCGTCGCTTTGCCGGAACAGTCAGTGCGCGCGACGAGCTCGCCGAGCCTATTCCACTCCAGAGTCTTACGTCCCCCCAGTGCATCAATATGCACGAGCGGGAGCGAGGTCAGCCCTTTCGGATACTCGTAACGGTTTTCGCGGCCAAGCGGATCCTGACTCACCAGCAGCCGACCCTGCGGATCGTATTCTGCACGCCAAGCACCACCGTCAGGCCCGACAATCTCCACAGGCCGCCTACTGTTGCCGTCATAGCGAGTGCGTGTCGTGCGGCCAAGCGGATCAGTCTCGGCGACGATCCGGCCTGCGTCGTCGTACTCGAACTCGGCCGTGCGCTCACCCGGCAGCATCAGCATCACCGGCATACCGGCGTCGTTGTACTTGATCCGGTAGAGTCCGCCGTCGAAGTCGGTGTACTCGACAATCTGAAACTGTGCGTCGAAGCGCCAGTGCGCAGTGCGACCATCGGCGTGCCGGACGCGAGTCTGCCGGCCATCAACGTCGTATTCGAACGACCAGTCCTCGCCCTCGCTGGTGCGCGTTGCGACGACCCGCGGCTGTCCTTCGATCGTCGACCACACATAACTGGACGTGAAACCCAGTGCGTTCACGTGGCTCGCCATCAGGCCATTGACGTACGTAAATCGCCGTACGACCGCCCCGTTCGCATCCGTCACGGACACCAATTGACCGTTTTCATCGTACCCGTAAGCGACAGCGAGGCGTCGTTCGTCACCATGGACTAGTGTGACCGAACCAAGGCGGCCATGCTCCCCTTCGTAGTCGAGCACGGCCTGCATTCCGCCGCACGTCAGAATCTCGGTGACGCGGCCGCGGCTGTCGCGCTCGAACTGGCACCATTGCCCCGCCTGATCCTCGATGCGGCGCACCCATGCGATGCGGCCGGAGTCCGGCTCGTATCGGCCGAAGTCGTAATACGTCTCGCCAATGTCATGCAGGATGTAGCGGCCGTCGGGCGTACAGGTCAGATACCGTTGCTCCGCTTCGCTGAAGGCGGCTTGTCCGGCACGCAGCAACGGAAATCCGCTCTCGCGCCCTTGCGCGTCGGTGTACCAGAGTCGCCCGTCGCGAGCATGGAGACGAAGTTCCCACGGCGCCACCCAGCCGCGCCCAAGCGTCCCCGCATAGTCGATACTGCTCGAATAGAACCGCTTGATCGCGACCGGCATCGGGCTCGGAATCATGAAGTCCGTTTCCGATTCGGCCAACAGGACCTTTCTTCCGGTCGTGACGTCGACCGGGTTGCCGAACATCCCGCCGAGCGCCTTGTTGATCGCTGGCCCGGCAACGTACCGCCCGAACGCCTCACCGAGCACGTACCCGCCGATGAACTTCGCAGCGCACGGCAGCACCGCGCGCGACAGCCCGCCAGCCTGCTTCAACAACCCACCCAACCCGCCGACCAGACCTGCCAGCACGAATGCCCATTCCGTCGCGGTCCGTAGCCAAGGCGGCACTTCGTCATCAACCGGTAGGTATGTCTGCGTGCCGCCGTGGAAGAACGTGTCGTGAGAACCGTCGCCGATCGTCGCGCCGCAGGTAATCTTGTCGTCCTTCCGCGCCGCGGGCCGCCCGTTGATGAAGATGTTCGTCGATCCTTGCGCGACAAGCGGAATGGGATTGTGCTTGCTGCAAGCCACGCCGCTCAGCGTCGCATAGGCCGCCGACAAGGAATTGACGTAGACGTCCGGCGAGCCGGTAATGATGTTGCCGGATTGCGAGCTGAACATCTTCCCGATCGACTCCCCTATTGATAGGAGAGCCTGCGCTCCGATACCGGCCATCATGCCGGCCAGCAACGCCACGCCGAATCCGCATGTGAACGTGGCGAACGCCACTGCGGCGATCAGGGCGATGCCCAGCACGGCTCCGACCAGAAAGCCCGCGAGCGCGCTGGTGTGATCGATCGGATCAGTGACTCGTGCGGCTTCGTACACGATGATTGTCCTTTGCTGTTGTTATTCCGACTCTTGTTCTGCCGGACGGTAGCCGTCGAGCCAGTTGCGCCACAATGCGTCGAGCGTTTCGCCGAAGCTCTTCGGGCTCGACGCGGTAAAGATCAGCACGCGTCCTGGGGCAACGATGAATGCGCCTTGCCGTTGAAAAACGGTCTTCGGGCCGTTCCGATAGGCAGCGTCGATGCGCTCCCCCGGCATTCCGTCAGTTTCAGGCCCGAGCCGTTCAGTCTGACGCGAAAGCACCCGGTGTCCCTGCAACCGCGATTTGAGCAGCGCGATCTGACGATCGATATACGGCGCAAGGGTCTCTCCGTCCTTGAGCCAGTCGCGTGCAACACTGAGGTTCGGCTGCGCGGCCGTATCGGCCGGCACGAAGAGGTTGGTCGTGCGATCCTCGAAACCGTTCGGCAGAACGATGCTGCCTTCGTGAATCCGGATACGGTTTTCGGAATCCGTCATGCTGGTTCTCTCGTGATGTGTAGTTGTTGGAATGACTGGAAATCAGCGTCCACTCGCGCCGACACTCATTTTCCTTGCAGCGCGACGGTGCTTTCCCGGCGCAAGCGCAAGCTGCCCGCGAGCAATACGACATGTGCGACGAGCCACGCGTAAAACGCAACGCCGTAGCCGGATATCGGCGTCGCATCTGCTTCGTTGAAGTACCACTTCGTCGTGAACAGTGAACAGAGCGCACACGCGAGCGCTGCGGCCGAAAACTGGCTCGCGCGGGTATATCGGTTCCGGGCGAGCTGGACGGCCGCGGCCACGTAGAGCGGATTGGCCAGCCATGCTGGATTGAGCATGAACAGTCCCAACCAGCCCTGGGCGAGAACCGACAGCCCGCTGAGCGACGCTTCCTTTTCGAAACGCATCGCCGGCATCGTCAGTGAGAGGAGGTACAGCGCCCCGGATACGCCGAGAACCGTCTCCCGCCTGATACGCGGCGTCGAATCAAAAACGTTCATCATTTCCCGAGTCCATTGCACGACGCTTCCACCGTCACGCGTGCGTTCAATCCGTCTGGCCGGCCGGCGTCACGACCTTCTCGCCGCGCGCGCGCATCGCTGCACGTTGCGCCTTCGGATCGAGCGGCGGCCACGGCGCGCCGGCCGTGACGATCTTTCGGCGGATATCTTCGATGCGCGTACGCGCCGCGGAATCCGCAGCCGTATGGTTCTTTAACTCGTTTTGCAGCACCCACCCGTACGACACGCCGAGCTGGCTGGCAATCTTCGGATCCGCGCCGTGCGAGAGGAGGTAGTCGACGACGTCCCACTGCTGAATCATCGTCGCCTCGAAGAGTGCCGTCTTTCCGAGCGAATCACGAGCATTCACGTTCGCCTTGTGCTCAACGAGCAGCTTCAGCTGGGGCAGCAGCCGGTTCTCTGCAACTGCAAAAATCATCGGCGTGTCGCCGTTGTATTGCCAGTTGGGATCGAGCCCACTGTTCAACAACACGCGCAGAAGGTTGGGCGTATCGGCCCGCAATGCGACGTCGACTACCGATCCGCCGCTGGCACCGACCGGCGCCTTGGGATCTGCGCCGTTCTTCACGAGCACCGAAATGATCTGGTAGCGCGGATTGGACGCATCGTTCTTGACCGGGACGATTTCCTGCACGGCATACGACAGCAGCGTCGTATTCTTCGCGCCGGGCGCATTCAGATCGGTCTTAGGCGCAAGCTGCTGAACGCGAGTGAGATCGCCGTCATGAATGGCCTGAGCCAACGTGAGTTGCTGCCCCGAAAAGAAATCTTCCGGTGCGTAACGCTTGAAGCCAGTCATGTTCGTCCCTTGGGCTTGAGTGGGCCACCAGAGCGGCGAGGACACTCCAACGAGTGCGGCAATCGCGCCGGCGGTTATCGCTTTTTTGTATCGCATCAGTGAGATGAATTCAGTTGGGAGACCAGGTCGAGTTGATCCTTCGCGACCTGCTGGTTGATCCCGTTCGTCACGTCACCCATCAGGTGACGGCCAACCGTGGTCACGCTCTCACCATCGAGCGTGACGGGGCTACCAACAGCCTTGGGCATCAGCGCCGCCGTACCGTCGCTGATCGGCCCGAGTCGGCCTTCCTGCAGGCCGGTCAGGATATCGCCGTCGACGCGGTAGGCAGTGATGTTGGCCGGCTGGGCGGTCCCGCCGTATTGTGCGACGGTCTCCGGATTGAGGCCGGCAGCATTGAAGGTCACCGCCGAACCGCCGCTGGCCTCGGCTGCAGCAGACGCCAGGCCACCGCCGAGCGAATGCCCGGTGAAATCGACGCCGGCCGACGCGCCCGTGGTCTCGATGTTCTTGCCGATCGTGACCGCATTGCGGTAATACGGCGCATCGGCGCCGAGCCCTTGCGCCATGTTGTTGCTCATGTCTTCGCCGAAGAGCTGCTGGGTTCCCTTGAACGCGATCGTCGGCTTCATGCTGTCGCCGAAGACATTCGGATCCGGGATATACATCTGCGACCCGAAGTTGCTACCCCTTTTCTCGAAGTCGCTCGGCTTGAGCCCGAAAGCCTTCAACGCTTCCGGATCGTTGGTCGCCATCTTCCACCCGGTCGGCGGCGGATCGTTCGGGTGATACACGTGATCCGCGAGTTTCGCCAGTTGCTGCGCCTTCAGCGAGCTCGCCAGCTTGGCCGCCGCCGCGCGCGTCGCCGGATCGGGGCTCGCCAGCCCCTTCGCGATCGTCGCCTGCTCTGCCGCCCACTCGAGCGCGAGCGCCTGTTCCGCGGATTGCGCACTGCCGCGATTCAAATGGATGACCGGCCCGTCGAGATAGATGCCGTTCGCGTTGATGACGATCGTTGACGGACCGAAGGTCAGCTTGATGCTGTCCGGCGTCATCGTCACGACGCCATCGCCGACACGATGCTCGATGCCGTCGCTCGCCTGATGGCTTTGCATGCCGGGCCCGGCCTTGCTCGCGATGGCCTTCGTATTGATCACGTTCGCCGTGGTGTCGCGCGTCAGCGCGATGGTTTCCTTCAGTCCACCCTGCGCGATCTGCTTCGTCTCGCTGCCCTTGAGCAGCGACACCGTGCGCGCGCCGGCTTCGACCGTATGCGTTTCCGAATCCTTGATGACCGTGTTCATGTCTTTCTGCGCGTGCAGAAAGACTTCTTGCGCGCCGTTCACGTCCGAGAACCGCAGTTCGTTCGAGCCGGCGCCCTTGTGCGTCTGGCTCTTGATCCCCATCGTCTGCCCGGCAGCCCCGTGATAAGGATTGCCCTGCTCGCCGTTGTAGACGCGGCCCACAATGACCGGATTGTCGGGGTCCCCCTGATTAAACGCGACCAAGACCTCCTGATTGATCCGTGGGATGGCGGCCGCCCCCCACCCGTCGCCCGCCCAAGGTTGGGACACGCGGATCCACATCGAATCCGAGCCGTCCAACTTGCCGCGCCGATCCCACAGAAAGTGCACCTTCACGGCACTGCCGTTCGTGTGAATTTCTTCGCCCTTTGGGCCGACAACGATTGCCGACTGCGTACCGTGAATAACGGGCTTCGGCGTATTTCTGGGCGAACGATACGGAAACTTCTTTGGGAGTAGAGAGAATGTATTGCGGTACGGCAGTTTCGCGTTGTGTTCCGTGTAATCGTTCACGGCCTCATGACGAACGTGCAGGATGGCGTATTCCTGATTATTGGCCATGACTGGATGGTTGGTCACCGTCACACTGCCTGCAGCGCTCATCCGCCACGCATAGCCGCTGCCCGTATAGCGATGCGCGCTCGCTTCTTCTGCTTGCATCGCAATGCGTGCGTAACGGTCACCGTCATCGCCGTGGTCGAACAACGACTGATGTTCGAAACGCTCTGTCGTTTCGAGCCCCGCATGCCGGAGATTCTCCGGCTCGGCCTGCGCCAGCATCAGCGGCGACGACGGGTTTTGGTGATTGAAGTCGCGAAAGGCGATCTTGCCGACACCAAAACGCCGGCCTTCATGCAACTGGTCGATACCGTTGTCTTCACTCGCCGCGCTGGCGTTATACGGCAAGTTAGCCAGCCCGTCGATCGGGCGGAAAACGAAATTCGTATCGCCGATGACAAGGAAGTGCTTTTCCTTTTCGTAGCGGTGCGTCCAGATCAGGCCTTCCTGCTCCATCAGACGCGCACAGAAGTTGTAATAGGACTCCTGGTACATCACGATGTATTCGAGCGGCTTCTGTGCGGTCCGGATGTCGAACTCGAAATCGGTGAACCCGTGATCCTGGAAAATCTCGGTGAGAATGTCCTGAGCAGTCTTGTTCTGGAAAATCCGGCAGTCGGTCGAGCGCGTCAGAAACCAGAACCACGGCGCCACCGTCATTTGATATTGCGTCACTTTGCCGGGGTTGCCCGCCCGGTCGAACGACGTGACGTAGCCGTCGAAGTATCGGATGCCATCGGCGGCGCCTGATGAGACGATGCGCTCGAGCGTGGACTGCCGCGCGCTCTGGTCGAATTGAATCTTGACCGGTTGCCCGATCAGCTGATCAGGCACCAGGTCATGCTGGTGTGACAGCAAATCGAGGTGAATCTCTGGCAACCGATTGACATGTTCATCGATGACCGCGGTGCTGACCAGCAGCACGTCCGGACCGAGCGGCGAGTCGATGGTCACGTATCGATTTAGCTGAGTCAGCCGAGCAACGCCACCGGCCGCATTGTTAAGCGCGTCCGCAATCGCGGCCGGCGTTTTGTTCATCAGCGAGAAGCCGGTCTGCGCAAGCTGAACCGCGCGTTGCACGGTGTCGATATGACTTGCGACGCCGGCGAGCGGGCCAATCTGTCCTGCCACCGTGGATGCGACCGGTCCGGCAAGGCCGCCAAGCGCGCTCAGCGAGCCCAACAGATTTCCGCCGGAACCGGCCGGAATACCGCCATTCGGGGCGAAACTCATTTGAATTCCCTTTATTTTCGTCTCAGGTTCTGTCCCCAATTGGCTCACCAGCTTGAGGCCCCGCTACTGTAGGACAAAACGTTTGCCGGCGAAAGATACCTGAAATTCCTTTGCAATTTCCCTGCTGGCACCCTCTTCCTTCATCAGTCAAATAAGCGGTTGGGAACCGGCGCAGGGTTCGCCGCGTCGCAGTACCGCACCGGTCTCTGCCGAGATCAACACGATTTGCACAAAGCTGGTGACTGGAACGTACGGGGAAAATAGTCGATCCATCACGCGCCCCAGTCCGGCGAGACTGAATTGGACGAAACGCTGCTCGTCGATCACGAGCCGGACCTCCAATCCTTGGACGAACGCGGAAGCCGGCTTGCCCGGCATCCAGCGCCGCACCCGTTCAGTCGAGAGGGAGACGAGCGCGTCGAATCGCCGGCCGGCGTCGGGCGCGGACATGCCGAAGCGAGTGCAAAAGCGCTTGAACTCATTGAGCCCTTCGGCGTTCAGTCGTGCTGCCTGCGGAACCAGCCACGACAGCAGTTCCCACAGGTCACCGCGGCGAAGAATCGGCGCGGGACTTGCACTGGGCTGAGCCAACAACTCGATCTCGTCACCAGAGTCCCCATCGCGCACGGCCAACTGGCGCTCGCGCATGTCCGCCAGGTTGCCATTTGTGCAAGACAGCACGATGTCGAGCTGGCGCTGCGCGGCCGGATCGACGGGCTCGCCGCGAGCGTTCACAAGCGCGAGTTCCAAGCCATGCAATCCGTCTGCGCGCGCTCCAGTTGCCTGTCCACGCAGCGCTTCCTGTCCCGCCTTGCCGGGCTCGAAAGGCGGCTTCGGCGCGCGCCGGGCTTCGTCGCGCAAAACAACCCAATACGGGCCTGGCGCTGCGCCAAGCGCGTGCTGCAAGGATTCGAAGGGCGGCAGAAGCGCGGCGCCTTGGGCGGTCGTTATACGGACCTGATCAACTGACCAGATCTCGGTCGTGGCAGCGGTCTTCAGCGAAAACGGTTTCAGCGCATAGTACGCTTGCCCAGCCTTCGTTTCGATTGGCTCCGCATTGCTCGAGAACAAGTTGACTACTGGTGTGCAAAACAGCCGGAGATTGTCGGCCGACGCGGCAATCAGTCGTTGGGCGCAACGTGAGTCAGGGTGGACGCCGGCAAGGGCCAAATGCAACGTGATCCTGCGCGCACCGCCCGCCAACCGTTTCAGCCGCGCCAAATCCAGATCGAGGTTGTCAAATCGAGCGGGAAACGCGCCGTACTCCATCAACAAATGAAACGGAGCAGTCGTGTTGTCGCGAGACGGCGGAAGCAGGGCATCGGCATCGTCGAAACCTGCGGCCGCCAGCGGCATGTCCACCCGACGCCAGCGCCCATTGCCGTCCAGTTCAACGAAGACCCGCGTGGCGTGCATCAGCACGCCGTCGGCGAGCGCAGCCACCACCTCCCTTTCCCCCGCCAAATGCAACCGCACCGTATCTGGAGCGATGGAGAAGTGGGCTGACGGTGCCGTGAGCTCAAGGGTGAAAGACAAAATCCCCGTGGTGTCGGCCGGCAGTGTGGTTTGCATCGGCGCGACGGTCGACGTCGCGTAACGTACACCGGAGACGGTCAACGGCACCAACGTGACGTCGGCGGCGGTGCGGAACACCAGGCGGCTATTCGGCGCCACCAGTTGCGTGCCGCGTGGAACAATCCGCGGCTCGGTCTGCTTGCTGTCTCGATCCACGCGGAATTGGGCCATCGCACAAGATGGAAACGGCCGCAGGAACGCTCCATGGATCGTGTCAATCAACGCGTGCGTAAACTCCGGCACCTCATCTTCGAGTCGGATGTCGTGCCGAGCGCTCATCAACGCGAACGATTGCAGCAGCCGTTCGACATGTGGGTCATCCGAGTGCTCACCTGACATTGCAAGGCGAGCTGCGATTTTGGGGTAAAGCTCGGCGAATGCGCGCGTCGAGCGGCGCAGCAGACCCAACTCACGCTCAAAATGCGGTAGAAGATCCTCGGGTTCGATGGCCATACGCGTTTAAGACAGTCACGCCGATCTGTCAATCGGTACCGTGCTCATGGGTAGACGCAGCGATTCTAACCGGGCGTCGCGCACGCTTATCTCGAATTTATCGGGAGCGAATCAATCCTAGTGTTTGAAATACGCAAGCCATGAGGAATGCCGTGAAGCGAGGGCCGCCACTATGGCCCTCGTGACAGCCCTCTGGGCTTCGGGAGGTTCGGTTGCCCATCGCCAAGCGAGCAAAAGCGATGAGCACGCTCTCGAAACTTCTCGGCATCGTAGCAGAGCACGTTCGTTCGTCGACAACGTTTAACGATTGTTCACCGATTGCCAGCGATGCGCTCAATATCGCCCGTCCGCGGGCACCGATCTCGAGAACGGTTTCCACGTCGACACAACTCTCCAGCGTGGCCAAACGATCGTCGCAGCGCGTACGTCCCTGTCCCTCGCGCCTCCGACGGCCGACACTTTCGGCCAACAACTCGGTACGCAGAATATGCACCGGCCCGCAGCAGAAATGGTGTGCGCTTGCAGAACGAAGCTCGCTCGCCTATACCCGTAGACCAAAATAAACTTGTCACCGTTTTCGAAGTAAAGATGTCACTCCGCAGGTCGCCGTGGACCAAATGGTGCGAAATTCTCGGGAATTCATGAGGTTGCACGTCGCGAATTAAAGTTGTCACTGGCCGCGGCCACGCGAAGACCAGTGTCAACTTCCGTTGGGCGCAGATGCAGCGATCGCAACCATGCCGAAGCGATAACGACCAAGTGACGTTCGTAATAGCGGCGCGTCAACGTCTTGCGGTACTCGGGCTTCATCGGGCGAGCCCTGTCTGGCGACCAACCACCGCCTCCGTAACTGCCTCCACAGAACGCGCATCGATACAGCGACTCGAGCAGCCGAACATTCACGACGTAGGGGGCCTCATAGCCGCAGCGACGGCACGCGGTTTCCATCTGCCGATAATGCGCCGGACAGGTGTTGAATTTCAGCATCTGGTGCACGACGCTATGGTAGCCGCGAGCAACACAGCTGCGGCAGTGACGAAACAGGGGGCTGTACTGGCGCCGCTGACTTGGGTGCAGCAGCCCCATCTTGAGCGACGCATAGGGAATACCGAGGATGCTGTGTAGCCGCGCAATACTGACGATACCGAGTTGGGGTACTACGCCCTCGTACGGATCGACATCGGGGCCCATCACCCGCGCGACAACATTGCCGGGCAATGCGTTGACCTTCTCGAACTTCCACAAAATCGACACGAGCGATTCGCAGGGATCCAGCCAGCGCTTGTTGAACACGTAGCCCATCGATGGACTCAGCTTTTTGCTCGTTGAGCGTCAGAATCGGCAGGCGTGGCGGTTGGAGCGACCGCCCGCTACGCTGTGGCGAGGACGTGGCCGGTTGCATGGCGGGACTGAAGTAACCACATTGATACACGGCGTGCGTCCACAAGGCCGGCTCAGGACAGTAACCCAGCGCGTCCTTGAGTTCGCTGTCCTTCAGCACAATTTCGACCGCACGTGCGAACGACTCCATCGGAATCTCGAGACGACCCGGCAGACTGGCCTTGTGGTGGGCCGCCTCAAACGCCCGCCAGAGCTCGCCCGCGTCGTCGAGCAAGCGATACCCGGCGTCGAAAGCCTGCGGCAGATAGAATCGCGTAAAACTCCAGTCGCTCGTCTCCGGATACGCAGTCTGGCCGTAACCGTTCAGACAGGTCGCGACATCGTCGACGTTGCGAATCTCGTAAAACGACAGCTCTTCCATCATCAGGCGCGCGACGATCTGCGTCTTGCCGGCTATCTGCAAGGCAGTTTTCTGGGAGAGCAATTCCTGTTGGCCGACGAGAAACGTGAACAGCTTGATCTGCTGGCGATCGAGCGCATCGTGAACGTCCCGCAACCATTCGTATTCGTTTTCATTGTACCGCTGCGCCTCGTCGCAAAACAGCAGCACAGTACCGCTGCCGGCGCGGGCGGCCGCTTCGCGAGTGCGCAACGTCAAGCGCATGCGCTTGGCCGAACGGACGCCTGCGTTCGGGTTATGGTCTCCGACCGCCTCGAGCAGGTTCACGAAGAATGGGCCTTCGGCGTGCCGCGGCTTGTGTTCGCACTGCGCATGGTAGCTGGTGATTTTCGGCAGATCTCGGGCCAGCAGCAATCGCAGATACTCGATTGCACGGGTCTTGCCAATGCGCGGCGGTCCATAGATAAGCGCGCCCACGATGCGATAACGCAAACATTTCGTGACGAGATCGTAGAAAGTCTCGATGGCCGGCGTAGCGATCCGGTAATTGCCGGTCGCCAAGGGATGCAACGCCGGATCGATGGGACGTGGAACGTCGACTGACATGGTGTCCTCCTCTCGGAAACGGGGATCAACCTACCTGACCGATGCCGATCTTCAGCTTGCGCGGATGCGCCCGCACCTCTAGGACTTCGGGCTGCACTACACTGGTAGCCGGGTAAGCCACGGCGGTCGTCGTGGACATCGATGTCGACACCGGTCCCGGCGGCGTCCGAACGATCGGCGCGGCTGCCAGAATGCGAGCCGCTTGCGCCAAATCGGATGCGGCCCGGCGGGTTTTCCCGGCCTGATCGAGCTTGGCGCGGATGTACCTCTCGATCCCGCTGGCATCAAGTGATGCCCGCAGACGCTTGCGGCCTTGGGCCTTGCGAATCTCCTGTCGCAAGGTCAGGTTGTGCGGCACGACGCGCCATGCACCTTGCGCGTCGAGGACGCCTAATTCGGTGCCGTCGAGCAGGAACGCGCGGACACTGCGCAAATCATCCACGTTCAGGTAGACGAGCAGCTGCTTACCGATGAGCCCGGTGCTGCAAGCCAGAACGGAACTCGAATAACGCACACCGTAGAGGTTGATATGCGGTCGGGTACCCTGATTCAGATAGGCGTGGACACGACAACGCTTCGCCGACTGCATCAGGCACAGCGTGCGACGGCGGGGCTCCGGCAACCAGTTCACGAGCGTATGTCGGCCACGGACGAACGATTCCATCGCCTCGAGCGGCGTGACGTTGTTGAGTCCTGTGTGCAGCGTGCCGTTGTAGCTCGCGATCGCGTATTCGACCAACTCTTCGAGCTCGTCGAAGGACACGAACAGGCGCAGATTGCCCTTTGAGTCCGACAAAGCGCGACGCAAATCGCGAGGATGGCTGCCGGTGTAGCCCGGCAAGCGCGAGGACAACCGAGTGGCGATCGTGCCAAAGAGCCGCTCGATGTAAGGGCGCTCATCCGGACTGTGCTTCGGTCCGGCCGAGACCTGACAGCCAACGAACTCACATAAAGCGGCCAGCGTTTCGGTAGCGAGATTCGCCTTCGCGTTATCGAGCTTGATGTGCTCCTACGTCACATACGCCAGCTCCGGCATGCGTTGAGACGGGTACCATCCATGGGACCGTAGCCAAGTTCGCAAATCGTGAAGGTCCGGCTCGATGCGGCTCGAGCGCCGCTTCAATCGCTTTGATGACGTCGTAGCGACTGTATTCCCGAGCCAGAACGAGGTGATGCCCGAGCACGGCGCGTGTGCATACGTCAATGATCACCAACAACCAGACGCGTCCGATTTCGAACTCGTGCGTAAAGCCGAGCGGATCGAGCATCACGACCTTGAGACGGATATCGAGCCGGTGCCCGTCGAATTCAACGACCTGCTAGGGACGTGTCGCGGCGGGCGCAGCGAAATCATAGCGGCGCGGCAGGCCTTTCAGGTGCGTCGCGCCAGCGGCACGCGCAGCGGTTCCGAATCCGCTCAGCAGTTCGCTTTTGACGCGAGCCGAGAGCGATCGGATCGCGTGGCTCGTCGTATTGAACGGATAATCGGCAGCCGTGAAGCCGCACTGGCGACAGTGCCACAGAAAACTCACATGCAGTCCTTGAAGGCCGCTCAAGTGGGTGCGTAATTCGCCGCCGGTACGGATCTCGATCAACGCGACACGGTGCTGCTTGATTTGCAACTGCAGCCACGCTGCCAGCGCCGGGAAACGCTCGAGCAGTTGCGATAACGCGCCGACGGCGCCGCGGCTTCCGCGTTCGCCGTTCAGTTTCACCGGGCTCAAGCGGACGTAATCAGCAACGCGCGCGTGCAAGATCAGCGCGCGAAAGCCATAGAGGCGACCGTCTGGATGCGCTGTGAGTGCGCGCTCGCGCTCAATCTCGAGCAAGGTATGCGGTATCGTCACGAAAATTTCGACTGCGCGTAGGAGCGAAGTCGAGACCAACCCGCGCGCCGCGACCAGACAGGGCAATATGTGCCGCCAGTTGTCGAGCCAGACGCACGCGGCCGCGAGATCGGCTGATGTCACCAAACGAATCGGTATGCCCTTGAGTTCGTCATTAGGGCGCGCAGCTGGCTGCGGCATTTCCGCGAGCGAATCTAAAAGGATGACTAACTCTTCGCGGTTGACATAGCGGACCCAAAAGTCGGCGAGGTAGCACCTCCCGCTGAGCTGCGCGTAACCCGGCCGCTCACAAAACGATTGGTCTGCGGACATATGCGAATTGACGACATTATTTTGGTGACATCGTCAATAAAGTCGTCAACTCCGGTGCCACATGCCTTGAACAGTGGAGATTCTGGAATGACAGAATTAATTTGCCCTACGGCGACGGACTGATCGACAACGTCGACCGGCCATCGGTGGATCAATGTGCGTACCGAGCACCACCAATGGCCGTCGCGGCTATTGCCATAGGTACTCGACGTGTTCGGGTTTACGCCTGAATGAGCCCGCGTCAGCCATTACATTTTGGCATGCCGGCTCAAACAATTTCGATGTTGTAGCCATCAATTTTGCTCACTATATTCGACACATGAAGTGCCGATTTGCGGCGCACATCCGCACCGACAGGTCAGGCAAGACTACGAACGATGTTTTCGCTCAACTGCGTCGAGGAAGATCCGTGAAAAAACTGATGAAGCTGCGTCCGGTTGCCATAACACTTACGCTCGGTTGTGCGACCAGCGTTTCCGCGCTTGCCGCCGGGCAAATCACGTTCGTATCGCAAGGCGGCGCCTATCAGGAAGCGCAGACAAAAGCGATATTGGATCCGGCCGCAAAAGAGCTGGGTATCACGATCAAGCAGGACAGCATTCCGGATGCGTGGCCGCAAATCAAAGCACAGGGCGCGACGGGCAAGCCGATCTGGGATGTCGTCGACACGCCCACTTCGAATTGCCTGCGCGGCGGCCGTGAAGGACTGCTCGAGAAACTCGATTTTTCGAAGATGCCGAATGCCGCGTCGGTCCCGGAAAAATATCGAACGCCCTATTCGGTCGCATACGAGTTCTATTCGACGGTCATCGGCTACAACAAGAAAGCCCTGAAGAAGCCGCCCCAAAGCTGGGCAGACTTTTGGAACGTGAAGGATTTTCCCGGAACGCGCGCGCTGCGCAACGACCCGCAGACGGTGCTCGAAGCCGCGCTGCTCGCCGACGGCGTGCCACGCGACAAGCTCTATCCGCTCGATGTCGATCGTGCATTCAAGAAGCTCGCCCAGATCAAGCCCAGTATCGCAGTGTGGTGGACCTCGGGTGGCCAGTCCGCACAACTGCTCCATGACGGCGAAGTGGATATGGAGATGATCTGGAATGGACGTGCGAGCTCGATCGCAAAAGACAATCCCGACATCGGGTTCACCTACAACGACGGCATTTTGCAGAATACGCAGCTGTGCATCCTCAAGAACGCGCCGAACCTCGCGAATGCGGTGCGTTTCGTCGACGCTGCGGTATCGCCGAACCTGCAGGCCAACCTTCCGACCTATATCGACTACGGCCCCGGCAATCCGGCTGCCTACAAGACCGGCAAGATTTCGGCCAAACGCGCAAGCGAGTTGCCGAGCTCGCCCGAGAATGCGAGCAAGCAGGCGTTGATGTCAGAGGATTGGTGGGCGTCCGATCAGGGCGTCCAGGCAAAGGCGCGCTGGCTGAAGTTCATGCAGCAATAAACCAGTCGACACGTGGCGACGGTGGGCGTGCCCTGCCGCGCGCCGTGCGATGACCGCCGCGCCGGGCGCGGCCGCTTTGCCCCTTTTCGAGCGTCACGATGTACGACTATCTGATACTCGGCGGCGGCTCGGCCGGCTGCGTCCTTGCGGCTCGACTCACCGAGGACGCAAACCGAACCGTATGTCTGATCGAGGCCGGCCGGGACCTCACACACGCGTCGATGCCCACCGCTATCCGAAGCCGCTATCCCGGACGCGCATACCTGGACCCTCGCAACATCTGGCGGCATCTGCACGCGAGCATGAGCCGGCCCGCCGCGCCGCGCCGCTACGAGCAGGGACGGTTGCTCGGCGGTGGATCGGCGATCAACGCTTTGATGGCCAATCGCGGGGCACCCGGCGATTATGACGAGTGGGAATCGCTCGGTGCATCGGGCTGGAACTGGGCGAGCTGCCTGCCCTACTTCGTCAAACTCGAGACCGACTGCGATCTCGCCGGCCCGCTACACGGCATGAACGGGCCAATACGGATTCGGCGCGCGCGCGACGATCGGCTCTCGCCGTTCGTACGGGGTGCGATCGGCGCGTTGGAGCGGCGCGGTTTTCCGCTGCGCGCCGATCAGAATGGCGCTTGGGAGGACGGCACGTTCGTCGGCGCGATCGCTGTCAGCGACGCCGGCGAACGCATCCCGACCTCGGTCTGCTACCTCGATGCAGCCGCCCGCGCTCGTTCCAACCTGACCGTCCTCACGGATTCGTTCGTTGAGCGCGTGCGGTTCGAAGGACGCCGCGCGACGGGTGCCGAGCTGCGCGGCGCCGACGGCACACACATTACGTTGAGCGCACAACGAGTCATCGTCTGCTCCGGTGCACTGCACAGTCCGGCGCTCCTGATGCGCAGCGGCATCGGTCCCGCGGAGAATCTCGCCGCGTTAGGCATTGATATAGTCGCGGCACGCGACGGCGTGGGCCGCAATCTGATGGAGCATCCGTCCATTGCCGTGTCGGCATTCTTGCCGCGCGCGATGCGCACGCCGTTTCCCGACGAGCATCACGAACAAGCGATCGTTCGGTACTCGTCTGGACTACCCGGCACGCCTGCGGGCGATATGCACGGCGCGATTCTGTCCCGCTCAGGCTGGCACTCGGTCGGCTATCGGCTCGGCACGATGTTCTTCTGGGTGAACAAGTCGTATTCGCGGGGCCGCGTGACGCTTGCGTCGCGGCATGCGAAGGACGAGCCGACGGTCGACTTCTCGATGCTTTCGGATTCCCGCGACCTCGAACGGCTGAAGGGTGCCGTACGCTTCGGGGCTGCCACCCTGGCGGACGCGAATTTTTCCGCAGCCCTCGGGCCACACTTTCCTTCGAGCTACTCGACGCGGGTTGCATCCGTAGCGCGCCCGGGCGCATGGAACGCAATACAGCGCGGGACACTGAGCGCACTACTCGACTTCGCCGGACCGCTGCGGGCAACGCTCATCGAACGTGTCGTCACGGCGCGCATTTCACTCGACACACTGCTGATGGACGACGCCGCAATGACGGAATTCGTCGTGCGATCGGTCGGCGGAACATGGCATCCGTCGGGTACGTGCCGGATGGGAGCGGCCGACGATCCGCTCGCCGTCACGGCATCGGACGGTTCGGTACACGGTGTCGAGGGGCTGTACGTTTGCGACGCATCATTGATGCCGTCGATCCCGTGCGCGAACACGAATGTGCCGACGATCATGATCGCCGAGCGGGTCGCAGATGGCTTGCGCGGACGGACCGCATAACGTTCGGACAGTTGCGGCGGCAGACCACGCCGAAGCCGGCGATAGGCTCAATGTCCGTACCCGACGATGCCCTTCACCTCGAGAAACGATTCGATTCCCCACTCGGCGTACTCGCGTCCATTGCCGGACTGCTTGTAGCCGCCGAACGGAGCGCCCGGATCCCACTCAGGATAGTTCAGATAGACACCGCCTGCGCGCAGCCTGAACGCCACCCGACGTGCCCGTTCGATATCGGTTGACTGGACGTAGGCGGCAAGGCCATAGGGACTGTCGTTCGCAATGGCGATCGCGTCCTCGTCGTTCCGGTACGGCAGGATTGCCAGCACGGGGCCGAAAATCTCCTCGCGTGCAATCGTCATGTCAGGACGCACGCCGGCGAATACGGTCGGTCGCACGTAGTACCCACGCTCGAGCCCGTCGGGCCGGCCAAGGCCGCCCGCGACCAGCGTCGCCCCCTCGGCCATACCGGCCGCGATCGACCGTTGAATACGCTCGAACTGCACGGCGCTGACGACAGGCCCCATCGTAACGCCCGCTGCATCGGCAGGCCCGACACGATGCGCAGCTGCCGCGCGACGGGCAATCGCGATTGCTTCCTCATGCCGCGACGCGGGCACGAGCATCCGCGTCGGCGCATTGCACGATTGGCCGCTGTTGCTGAAGCAGCTATTCACCCCCTTCGTCACGGCGATCTCGAAATCGGCATCGTCCAGCAGCAGATTCGCGGATTTTCCGCCCAGTTCCTGATGGACGCGCTTCACACTCGCCGCCGCGACCGTGGCAATCTGAACGCCTGCTCGCGTCGAGCCCGTAAACGACACCATGTCGACGTCCGGATGCGCGCAAAGCGCCGAGCCGACCGTCGGGCCATCCCCCTGCACAAGGTTGAACACGCCGGCCGGCACGCCTGCCTCATCGAGCACCTCGGCGAAGATCGTTGCGTTCAGCGGAGAAATCTCGCTGGGCTTGAGCACTGTCGTGCAGCCGGCAACGAGCGCCGGCGCGACCTTGCAGACGATCTGATTCATCGGCCAATTCCACGGCGTGATCAGCGCGACGACGCCGACGGGTTCATAGCGCACGAGCGTCGTCCCCTTGCGGCGCTGCCACGCGAAGGTTTCGCACGTACGCAGCAATTCCTCGAGATGCCGACGGCCGAGTCCCGCCTGCCATTCGCGCGCGAACTGGCGCGGCGCACCGATTTCGCGCGAGATTGTGTCGGCGATGTCGTCGTAGCGAGTCAGATACACGTCCAGTATCCGACGCACGAGCGCGACGCGTTCCGCTGGTTCCGTCAGCGAAAATGTCGCGAACGCGCGCTTCGCGGCAGCCACCGCCCGATCGACATCGCGGGCATCGCCAAGCGCGACGTCGGCGAACGGCACTTCGGTGCAAGGATCGGTAACTGCAAGCCGCTCGTTGCCGGCGGGCGCGACCCACGCACCGTCGATGTAGAAGTTCAACGCATTTCTCATGCAGGTTCCCGTTCGATATGAAGGATGTCGGATGGCGTCATACCCGTGCCGCCTGCGCCGAACCACCGCCACGCCGGCTAACGACGACGATCAATACGAGCATCAGCGTCAGCGCCGTCAACATGGTGCTGATAGCGGCGATCGTCGGGTCGATCTCGTCTCGCAACGTCACGAACATCCGCCGCGTCAGCGTCTGATTTGGGCCGCCCGATACAAACAACGCAACGACCGTCTCGTCGAGCGCCTGGATGAACACGAACACCGCGCCCGAGATCACGCTCGAGCGGATCTGCGGCAGCGTGACGGTCAGGAAGCTGCGCAGTCGATTCATCCCGAGACTACGCGCCGCCATTTCCTGCGCATGATCGAACGAGCGCAGGTCCGCACCCACCGCGATCACGACGTACGGCAGTCCGAGCATCGTATCGGCAAGGATCAGACCGCCCAGCGTATTCACGTAGTCGAGTTGCGAATAGACGAAAAACACGCCTATCGCGACGATGATGATCGGCACCATCAACGGCAGCATCAAAACCGTCCGCAGCCGACGGATCCACACATGTGTGCCGTGTTCGATCCCGTACGCCGCGGCAATGCCCACGGGCGTCGCGATTGCCGTTGCAAGGAACGATGCGGCGAGTGTCGTTCGAGCAGCCGCCAGCCAATCCGGGTTGCCGAAGAATGCCTCGTACCAGCGCAACGATAGCGCGGGTGGCGGAAAGGTCATGAAGCGCGTATCGGAGAACGACAGGGGTACGACGATGATCACCGGAATCATCAGGAATGCGAGGATCAGCACGACCAACGTAATCAGGAGTCCGCGCGTGAATGGATTCGGCTTCACTTTGCCCCCAGGGTCTTGTCGAGCGGAATGAGGCGGCTCGTCGCATAAAAGATCGCGAACACGCAAAGCAACAGCACGACGCTCACCGAGCTTGCCGCGCCCCAACTGTTATAAATTTCGACGTTTCGGCTCACGACCATCGACACCATGATTGACTTGCCGCCCCCCATCAGTTCGGGCGTGATGTAAAAACCGAGGCAGAGCACGAAGACGAGCGTCGCACCCGCAAGCACCCCGCCCATGGACAACGGCAGGAATACGCGCAGGAATGCATGGATGGGCGAAGCACCGAGGCTTGCGGCGGCGTGCGACAAGTTCGTCGGAATTTTCTGCATCGCCGAATAGAGCGGCAGCACCATGAACGGCAACAGGATATGAACCATCGCGATGATCGTGCCGAACTGGTTATAGGCCAGCTGAACCGGATGATCGATTAGGCCCGATGCAACCAACGCCTTGCTGACGAGGCCGGTGCGCTGCAGCAGCACGAGCCACGCATAGGTACGCACCAGCACGCTCGTCCAGAACGGCAGGATGACCATCCCGAGGATCAGTGCAGCCAGCTTGGGGCGCACCGACGCCGCAAGATACGCGACGGGATAGCCGAGCAGCAACGTCACACCTGTGACGATTGCGCTTAGTTTGAAGGTGAGCAGGAATGTATCGAGGTACGTGCCGCTGAAAATGCGCCGGTAGTTCGCGAACGTCAAGCCGCCGTCCTGGTGAATCGACTGCCACGACAGCCATGCGAGCGGCACGACGAGCAAAATCACGACAACTGCCAGTGCGGGCATCATCAAGCACAGCATCGCACGGTCCTCGCGACGTTGATAGCGCCGCGCCAAATCTGTTGTATCGGACGGCCGCGTCACTTCATACTCCGGGACGATCCCTCTGGCAGTCGTCATCATACCCCCACCGTATCGAGAAACTGATACCACGCCGCGACGAGCCGGACGCCCGGCTCGCGCAATGAATGGAACGGGACCGGCCGCAGTCCGTCTTGCGCGAGCAGCGCAAGATCCGGCGTTTCGCCGACGGCGAGCGCGGCCGCATGTTGGCCGACGAGACTTGCCATTGCAATGCCCGCGCCGTTGTAGCCGAGGCAGAACACAGTGGTGTCGTCGCCGCGGCCGACGTGCGGTAGCGCATTGAACGTCATGCCGACGTAGCCTGACCAGCGAAACTCGACAGGCACGTCGACGAGATTGGGAAATAGCGCAATCATCGCGCGGCGCAGCGCTTCGAAGCCGGTATCCTGCCCTTCCTTGCCAAAGGCGTCGCGGCCGCCGAACAGCATGCGGCCGTCGGCGCGGCGAAACCATTTCATCATCCGGCGCGTTTCGGTATAGCTGCGCCGCCTTTTCATCAGTGTCGCGTCGAGGTCTGCCGGCAAGCGCTGAGTCGCGATCATCGCGCTGCGAAACGGAACGAGTTCGCGCTGATACGGTGCCGTAGCGCGCGTAATGCCTGAATAGGCGTTCGTCGCAACGATCAGTTGCTTGGCGCGCACCGTGGCTGCCGGCGTGCGCAGCACGACGCCCGGAACACCCCACGTACGCTCGATCGCGACGACGGGCGTCGATTCGTGAATTGGAATGCCGCGCGCGATCAAGCCACGCGCCATGCCGAGCACGTATTCGAGCGGCAGGATCGTGCCGGCATCTTCGCTCAGCACCCCGCCGACGAAATTCTTCGACCCCGTCTCGTCCTCGGTCTCGCCGCGCGTGAGCACTTTCATCGTTCGATCGCCGAGCGCAGTGCGCACCCAGTCCGCCTCCGCGGCGCATGAGGCGAGTGCCCGCTCGGTATGGGCACAGCGTAGGCTACCGGTGCGTTCGAATTCGGCGCGTGCGATGGCAAACTCGTCGATAAAAGATTCCACCGCGCGTACGCCATCGTGGGCCAGCCGATGCATCCGCTTCGCGACGTCCAGGCCATGGCGCGCGGCGATATCCGGAAACGACACCCTGAACTTCGACGATACGACACCGCCGTTCCGGCCGCTCGCCCCCCAGCCGACCGGGTTGGCATCGAGCACGATGCACGACACACCGCGTTTGCTCAATGCGCACGCGGCCGCCAGCCCGGAATAACCCGCGCCGATGATGGCGACCTCGGCCTGGACATCGCACGCGAGTGCCCCACCGCCGACGGGCGAATCGAGCGAACCGGCGCGTGCGGCGAGGTGGCGCCAAAGCGACTCGGGCTGCGGCGACGTTGACACGAGCGGCGCCAGCATGGTCAGGCCGCGGCGAGTTCGGCCTCGACCGCATCCGCAAGCGCGGCGAGCGTCGAGTAGCAGAACGTCGGTGCAGTCACCTTTCCGGGTGCCGGCGTCGCACCGAAGCCCTCCTGACCGCGGCGACGCTCGATCCAGCAGGTGGCATACCCCAGTTCCGTCGCGATGCCGATATCGTGATACTGGCTTTGAGCCGTGTGCAGGATTTCGCGGAACTTGAAGCCGAAGGCCGCCTGGCGTCCGCGGTTGTACGCGAAGAATTGCGGATCGGGCTTGGCGGTGCCGGTTTCGTCGCAGCAGACCGTATCGTCGAACGGATCTCCAAGCGTATGCGCATAGGCCGACAGTGCGACGCGATCGGCATTCGTCATCGCTACCAGCCGAAAGTGCTTGCGCAGTCGCCGGAGCGCCTCGACCGAATCGGGGAACGCCGGCCAGTCGAGCACGTCCCGCTGGAACGCGGCGGCCGATTGCTCGTCGTCGGGCAACCCCAGTTCCTTGGCGAGCGACAGATAAACGTTCGCCATCGCGCAGCTCGAGCGCCCCGGGAAGGCAGCACGACCGCGCATGTACGGCTCGAAGATCTGGTCGTCGGTAAGATCTTTCGCGGCGGGGCCGCCGAGGCGGCGCACCGACGTAAGCACGCCGCGCTCGAAGTCAATAAGTGTGCCGACCACATCGAATGTCAGCACCTTGAAATCGGTAAGCTTCATGGATTCATCCCTCGATTGCGTTACGGTTGGGTGTGAAAAAGTCGAACTCGAGTTTGTTTACGCTGGTACGACGATCGTGTCGCGGGGCGACAGTGCGACAGAAATCGAGGCGCCCGGTACAGGCACGCGCTGCCGGGCCTCGTGATTGCCCGGCTGACGCAGGCTGACTGTCGTGCCATCGGCGAGCTGCGCGAACACGCGCAAGCTCTCGCCCTGGTACAGCACCTCGGTCACGCGGGCAGTGAGCCGATTGGCATCGGACGGAGCGTTACCGGCATCGATCACGAGCTTCTCCGTCTGCACGGCGAGCAGCAAGCTCGCGGCATTCGGTAACGGGTAGGCCGTGCGGAGCACCGCATCGCCGAGCGAGACGGCGTCGGCGCCCACGCGCACCACCGGCAACAGCGTTGCCTCGCCGATAAAACTCGCGACGAATGCGTTGCAGGGCCGATCGTAGAGCTGCTCCGGCGCATCGATTTGCACGAGCCGGCCGTCTTTCAAAACGGCAACCCGGTCGCTCATCGTCAGCGCCTCGCGCTGATCGTGCGTGACATAGATGATGGTCGCGCCAAGCCGGCGGTGCAGCCTACGCAATTCGATTTGCATCGTTTCGCGCAACTGCTTGTCGAGCGCGGAAAGCGGCTCGTCCATGAGAATGAGCTGCGGCTCGAACACCATCGCCCGCGCGAGCGCGACGCGCTGTCGCTGACCGCCCGAGAGCTCGCCGATCCTGCGGTGCTCGTAGCCGCGCAGTTCGACCATCGCGAGCGCGTCGGCCACCTTTGCGGTCCAGCCGGACTTCGGTTCACGCCGGGCCCGCAGCGGGAATGCCACGTTCTCGCCAACACTCATATGAGGAAAGAGCGCGTAACTCTGGAACACCATCCCGATGTTGCGTTTGTGCGGCGGCGCAAATGTAATGTCACGCTCGCCGACCCAGACGCTGCCCGAGCTGGGCTGCACGAATCCGCCGAGAATCCCGAGCAACGTCGTCTTGCCGGACCCGGACGGGCCCAGCAGCGACACGAATTCGCCTTCTGCCACATCGAGCGACACGTCGTCGAGCGCCACCACCGGACCATAGCGCTTTGCCGCGGATCGAATCGATACGCCTGCCTTCGCTCGTGCATCCATCGTTGTCTCCTGCTCGTATCGCTGTGTGATGTCAAAAATATAGGCGTCGGCTTTTTTGGCGGCAATTCACAAATTGTTGGATTGGGCATAACATCAGGTCATGCCTAGCCTACGCAGGAAACTGCCCAGCGCGAACGCGCTATTCGTCTTCGAGGCCGCCGCACGCTGCGGGAATTTCACGCGCGCGGCGCAGGAGCTGTATGTGAGCCAGCCTGCCGTCAGCCGGATGCTGTCGCGCATGGAAGAACACATCGGCGTGCGCCTGTTCGAGCGCGTGCACGGCGGCATCGAGTTGACCGAGAACGGCCGGATTCTCTATCGGAAGATTTCGGAGGGGCTGAACGGAATCGAAGGCGCGATTCGCGAAATCGAAGCGCGTTCAACCGGCGTAGAGCCCGTTACGCTGTCGGTCTCGACCGCCTTCACGACACACTGGCTGATGCCCAGGATGAGCCGGCTCAATCAGGCTTTTCCGTCGGTCGATCTGCGGTTCCAGTTGATCTCCGGCCGCATCGGCGGGCCGCTCGGCGACGTCGATCTTGGCATGCGCTTCGTACAAGAAGGGGAAATGCGCGAGAACAGCGTCCCCGTCATGCCAGAGATATTGCTGCCCGTTTGCAATCCGGCCTACCAGGAGAAAACCCACGCCGACGATTGGCATGTGCACGGAGACACGGTGATCGTGATGGATGACGAAGAACGCGGCTGGCATACGCGCTTCTCGGCGTTCAAGAACGCAACGCGTCATGCAGCCACCGTTTTGAGTTTCAACGATTACGCTATCGTGCTCCAGGCCGCATTGCTCGGCCAGGGACTCGCGCTCGGCTGGGTCAATGTGGTCATGCACTGGCTTGCGCAACGCGCGCTCGTGCCCGGCGAAGACGAGTTGGTTACGACGGATCGGATGTGCTGCCTCGCGTGGGCATCCAGCAGACCGTTGCGGCCGATCGTCGCCGAAGTTCGCGACTGGCTTATCGCGGAAATGCGTGCGGACCTTGCTGCCGTCGATAAGGTGCATCCGGCACTTGGACTCGCTCGAACGGTAGAAAGGGGGCTCGAATCCTGGTATTGACTGGCGCGACGCTCGCTACCTCTACGTTCGCTTCGTCGCGGCTTTCGCGCACGCCGCGAGGGCTACCCCGTCGCGCATCAACCCAAGGAGGCACCCCGCCATGACCACGCCCTTCAGGCTGAGCGACCACGTCCGCTGGAATTCCGAGGCCGGCTACGTGACCGGCACGATCGTCGCGATCCACACCGCCGACTTCGACTACAACGGCCATCGCCATCGCGCGTCGCCCGACGATCCGCAGTACGAGATCAAGAGCGACCGGACCGACCACGTCGCCGTGCATCGCGGCCGCGTGCTCGAACGCATCACCGGCAAGGACCGCGCATGACGCTCCCGCTACGCGGATTACGCGCTGTCGCCCGAATTTCGCGCGGCCTCGACCGACTGATCGCCCAGGGGCACGAGCAGCGCTGCGCGATCGTGTGTTCGGAAGCCGTGTGGTGGCGCTGTCATCGACGCATCGTGTCCGACTACCTGATCGCGCGCGGCGAAACGGTACTGCACATCATGGGGCGCAACCGCGTGGAACCCGCGCGGCTCACGGCCGCCGCCGTGATCCGGGACGACGGCACGATCGTCTACCCGAATGTCGACGATGACCATGACGATACCGCGCCGGTGCGCGGCGCCCCGTCGGACGCGTGACGTCACGCACACGCCTGCGCACCGGCTTCCGGCGGCCGCGATCCTGCATTACCATCGTGCGACCACCACGCCTGCGCTCGTCCCGGCAAGCGGCCCCCGCCACCTCTTTCGTTGCGCACCGATGCTTGCCCTCATCATCCTCGCCGGCCTCTGGGCCGGCCTGCAGAACGCCCTCGCGGGCGGCGGTTCGTTCATCACGCTGCCCGCGCTGATCGTGTCGGGCATGTCGCCGCTCGCGGCCAACATCACGTCGACGGTCGCACTGTTCCCCGGCCAGGTCGCGACGGGCTGGGCGAGCCGGAAAATGGTGAGCGGCGTGGGCAGGCTGCCATTTCGCGCGCTGTTCGCGATCAGCGTGGCCGGCGGCGCGCTCGGCGGCCTGCTGCTGCTGAAAACGCCGTCGTCGATCTTCTCGCACCTGGTGCCGTGGCTCGTGCTGTTCGCGACCGTCGTGTTCGCGTGGGGCAGTTTCTTTCGCAAACCGGGCGCCGGCGCGCAACATCTCGGCCCCGTCGCGGCCGGGCTCTCGCAGTTCCTGATCGCGATCTACGGCGGCTACTTCGGCGGCGGCATCGGATTCCTGATGATGGCCGCGCTGACGATGGCCGGCCTGCCGCCGCGTCATGCGATGTCGACGAAGAATGCGCTGGCGGGCGTGATGAACGCATCGGCCGTCGTGCTGTTCGTGACGTCGCCCCAACTGCACTGGCGCGCGGCGATCGCGCTCGGCGCCGGCGCGATCGTCGGCGGCCTGCTCGGCGCGTGGGCGCTGCATCGCGTGAACGAACGCGTGCTGCGCATCGCGATCGTCTGCATCGGCGCGCTGCTGACCGTCGGGTTGTTCGTCAAGCCCATCTGACGCACGCACGCCGTGGCGGCCGCATCGCGGCAATCGACGTGTCAACCGCAAGACGTCTTTGGCAATCCGATGCCGAACCGGGTCGCGCTACCGACGCTTGTCGCCGTGAGGTCGCCGGCGTTCAACCCGGATTCGCGCTTCCCGTTCTGGTTCGCGGTCCTGACGACGCCCGCGATCGTCGTGGCGTATTGCTCGCGGAGGAGGCAGCCGTCGTTCAGGCCGGCCGCCAGCGCGAAGGGTCGTTGACTGGCGGAAGGTCTATGGCGCACGCATTGCGTTCAGCCGAACGGCCGCACGCCGATCAGCGGACCGTGCAGGAACCGCGCGAACACGGCCCACGCGACGAGTCCGACCGCAACGGCCGCGACGTCGCCGGCCAGCGCGCCGGCCGGATAGCGGACACCGTCGCGGCGATCCCGCGCACGCGACACGACAAAATCGACGATCGACCACACGAAGAACGCGCCGAACAGCAGGACCGCATGCACGGTGCCGTTCACGAGCAGGTGCGCCACCGCCCAGACCATCACGCCGGCCAGCATCGGATGCCCGACGAGCGTCTTGATCCGGTTGCGCGGCACGTACGAGGCGGCGATCAGCACGAACGCGACCGCGGTCAGCATGCCCGTCAGGTGGCGCACGCCGACCGGCGACACCCACAGCAGCGTCGCGCCCGCGCGGGCGATCCCGTACCCCCAGATGATCAGCACGAAGCCGACGATCGACGCGATCGCGTAACCGCCCTTCCAGCCCCTCTCGCCGATCCGCTCGATCGTCGCGGACCGCCAGCCGTCGGCGACGATCCGGATCGAGTGCACACCGAGAAAGATCGCTAAACCGAGAATCAGGACGAGCATCGGCTGTCTCCGTCTGGAATGATGATTGGGGGGAAGCGTTCCGCGCGGCGTAAGGTGCGCCGTTCGCGGGGGCCGGCCGGCGACGAGGCCGACGCGGGTCGCGCAAGGCACGGACGCAACCCGCGCCGATCATAAACGCCGGGGCCGCCGTTGTGAAGCATGCAGGACGTGCGGCGCGTCAAGGTAGATGCATTCGTGCGCCGGATCGTGCGGGCAAATTGGTCGCGCAGCGTGCTGGTCGGTCGCGACGGGCACGCCTGACAGCCAGGAAAGCGAAAATCGCGAGGCTGTCGCTTCTCGTGATCGGGACAGTGATCGGGACTACGCCTGCTTGCGCTTCGTCACGGGTTTCGGTGCCGGCGCGGGCGACGATTTCGATGCCGGTTTCGCTTTCTGCGCCGACGCGGGTTTCGATGCTGCGTTCGCCGCCAGCTTCGTTTTCTGCGCGGACGCAGGTTTCGTCGCAGGCTTCGCTGCCGGTTTCGCTGAACGTTTCGGCGCGGCCTTCGATGCCGCTTTCGATGCGGCCGTCGGCCCCGCCCCGGATGCCTTCTTCGACGCCGCCCCCGCCTTGCGCTTCGGCGCCCCGGCCAGCAGCGCCGCGCGATACGCGCTGCGGCACCAGTCGAACAGCACGCCCGCATCCTCGAGCACGTCGGCCGGCGTTTCGTAATAGCCCTCGAGCGAGACGGTGCGCGTGGGCCGCGCGTACGAGAACGGCCCCATGCCCGCCGCGACGAACGCCGGCCGGTTCACGTCGTCCACACGCAGGAACAGCGACCCGCGCGACATGAAGCCGAACATCACGCCGTCGAGCCGCAAGGCCGCGCCGCTGAAAAAGCGCACAACGGCGACCGTGCCGAGCGGCGCAAGCTGATACGCGATTTCCTCGCCGTGCGCCTTCTCCGCCTGCCAGCTCATGCGGACACCTCGCAGCGCCGCGTCCATGCATCGAGTTCGGCCGCGTCGACACCGACGGCCGCCGCGCTCTCGCGAATCTGCCGCCACGTCGCGCGGTCGACCGGAATGCCGGTGGTGCCGCGCGCGGCGCGGCTCGCTTCTTCAGGTTCGCCAGGCATCCGCACCGGCATATCGCCAGCTTGCGGCGACGCCTTCGCCCACGCGACGAACGCATCGGCTTCGCGCTCCGCATCGGCCGCGTCGAACGCTTTCGGATCGATCAGCACCGACAGCATCCCGTTGACGATCGCGCTCGTCTTCTGCAGCGTATCGCCGTACGTCGTATGCCCGCCCACGAGCGCGCCGCCGAAGATCTCGCACATCGCGGCGAGCGCATATCCCTTGTGCAGCCCGAATGGCAGCAGCGCGCCGAACGGCTGCTCGTGCATCACGGCCGGATCGTCGGTCGGCTCGCCGCGATGGTCGATCAGCGCCCCGGCCGGCACGCGCTTGCGCTGGTTGTACGCGACCCGCGTCTTGCCGTACGCGATCGCGCTCGTCGCGAAATCGAGCAGCAGCGGCGGCTTGCCCGCACGCGGATACGCGGCGCAGAACGGGTTCGTGCCGAAACGCGGATCGGTGCCGTGCAGCGGCGCGACCAGCAGGTCGCCCGGCACGTTGACGAAATGGAACGACACGAGCCCCGAACGCGCGCACTGTTCGGCCCAGTGCCCGATACGGCCGAGGTGATGGACGTCGCGCAGCCCGATCGCGCAGATGCCCATGCGCCGTGCGCGCTCGATCCCTTCGACCATCGCCTCGAACGCGATCACCTGGCCGAAGCCGCGCCCGCCGTCGATCGTCAGCACCGCGCCGCCGTCGCGGACGATCGACGCGTGCGCGTTCAACTGCAACTGCCCTTCCCGCCACGATGCGACGTAATTCGGGATCATCCCGATCCCGTGCGAATCGTGGCCCGCGAGATTCGCGCCCACCAGGTGGTCGGCGACGAGCGCCGCCTCGCGCGAATTGCTGCCGGCCCGTTCCCAGAGTGCCGAGACGAACGCATGCAGCGGTTCGGCGCGCATGCGCAGCGGTTCGGTATCCGGCGTCGGCAGTGCGGTCATCGGCAACACTCCATCCAGTCGGTTCGAGGCGGGCAATCGGTACGTCGAACGCTGCGACGCTCAGCGCGCGGTCGCGATCACGTCGGCCACCGCCGCCGTGAGCTTCTTCGCGTACGGCACGTGCAGGAACTCGTTCGGGCCGTGCGCGTTCGACTTCGGCCCGAGCACGCCGCACACCATGAATTGCGCGGCGGGGAAGCCTTCCTGCAGCACGTTCATCAGCGGGATCGTGCCGCCCAGGCCCATGTACGCGCAGTCGGCGCCGAAGTGGCGGCGCGACGCGGCGTCGAGCGACGACGCAAGCCACGGCGCGAGATCCGGCGCGCTCCAGCCCGTCGCGGCGCCGGCGTCCGGCTTGAACGTGACCTTCGCGTTGTACGGCGGATCGAGCTCGAGCAACTCCTTCAACTGCTGCACGGCCTGCGCGGCGTCGACGAGCGGCGGCAGCCGCAGCGACAGCTTGAACGCGGTGCGCGGACGCAGCACGTTGCCCGCATCGGCGAGCGCCGGCAGGCCGGCCGCGCCCGTCACCGACAGCGACGGCCGCCACGTGGAATTCAGCAGCGCCTCGCGCGGATCGGTCGTGGTCGGCAGCACGGGCTTGCCGTCCTGGCCGCACGCCCAGGGCAGCCCCTTCCACACCGTGTCGCCGAGAATCGCGGCGGCCGCTTCGGCTTCGCGCACGCGACTCGACGGAATCTCGCAATGGAACACGCCCGGCAGCAGGTTGCCGCTCTTCGCGTCTTCGAGGCGTTCGAACAACTGGCGCATCACGCGGAAGCTCGACGGCGCGATGCCGCCGTACACGCCCGAGTGGATGCCTTCTTCGAGCACCTCGACCTGCAGATCGCCGGACACGAGGCCACGCAGCGACGTGGTGAGCCACATCTGGTCGTAGTTGCCGGCGCCCGAATCGAGGCACACGACGAGCGATACCTGACCGAGCCGGTCGCGCAGTGCGTCGACGTACGGCAGCAGGTCGTAGCTGCCCGACTCTTCGCAGGTCTCGATCAGGCCGACGCAGCGCGGCCGCTCGATGCCCTGCTCGTCGAGCGCGCCGAGCGCCGCGAGGCTCGCGTAGATCGCATAGCCGTCGTCCGCGCCGCCGCGGCCGTACAGCTTGCCGTTCTCGAATTTCGGCGTCCACGGGCCGAGATCCGCGCGCCAGCCGTCGAATTCGGGCTGCTTGTCGAGGTGGCCGTACAGCAGGATCGTGTCGGTGCTGCCCGAACGCGTGGCCGGCGACTCGAAGAAGATCACCGGCGTGCGGCCCGGCAGCCGCACGATTTCGAGCTTCAGGCCCTTCACGGGCTGCCGTTCGGCCCACTGCGCGGCATCGGTGACGACGCGTTCGAGATAACCGCGCTTCGCCCAGTCGGGGTCGAATGCGGGGCTTTTCGCGGGGATGGCGATGTAGTCGGTCAGTGCATGGAGGATTTCATCGTTCCACTTGCGCTCGATGAAGGTAACGAGCTTGTCATGGTCGAGGACGGGGGTAGTGTCGACGGAAGTCATGGTGGGGGTGCCTGGATCGGGCTGACGAAAATCCAGATCATACGCCGATGCTCCCCCGCCGGCGCCCCTCCTGGCCGTTCAGCCAGCCTTCGAAAACGCGTCGCGCAGCCCGGCCGCGCAGGCGAGCGCGTCGCGCAACTGCTTCGGACCGAGCGCCGCGCACGCGAGCGAACCGAGGCCGCCGGCTTCGCACACGGCAATCGCGAGCGGGCTCGGCGAGCCGACCATCGGGGCCTGGATCAACGGCAAACGGGAAGGCAGCATCGTCATCGGAATCCCTTTCAGTGTGAGCGGCCCTCGCCACATGGGTGGTGTTTTTCATCGTCGCGCACGAGCGGCCGCACCGAGAGCGCCTGCTACGTGCCGCCGCGATCCATCCCGCGCCGGTACGCGGCCGGGCTCGTCGCCGCGACGCGCCGGAAATGCCGGCGCAGCGATTCCTCGGAACCGAACCCGGCACGTGCCGCGACCTGCGCAAGCGGCAACGCGGGCTGTGCTTCGAGCATGTCCTTCGCGACGTTCACGCGTTCGCGGATCAGCCATGCGAGCGGCGACATCCCGGTCGCATCCGTGAACTGACGCTGCAGCGTGCGCGTGCTCATCGCCGCCTGCGCGGCGAGCGACGCGAGCGTGTGCGGCTCGGCCGCATGCGCGCGCATCCAGTCGATCAGCTTCGCGAGCCGGTCGGTGCCGCCCGGTGCAACCGGACGCGGCACGAACTGCGCCTGGCCGCCGTCGCGATGCGGCGGCAGCACGAGGCGCTGCGCCACGCGGTTCGCGATCGCCCCGCCATGATCGCGGCGCACGAGATGCAGCAGCATGTCGAGCCCCGCCGCCGAGCCGGCCGACGTGACGATCCGGCCTTCGTCGACGTACAGCGCATCGGGATTCACGCGCAGCGCCGGATAACGCGCCTGCAGGCGTTCCGCATATCGCCAGTGCGTCGTCACCGTGAGACCGTCGAGCACGCCGGCCGCCGCCAGCACGAACACGCCCGAACAGATCGAGCAGAGCCGCGCGCCGCGCCGATGGGCGGCCCGCAGCTTCTTCAGCAACGGCTCGGGCGGCAGCTCGTCCGGATCGCGCCAGCCGGGAATCACGATGGTGTCCGCGCGATCGAGCGTCGCGAGCCGGTAGGGCGCGGCAACGGTGATGCCGCCCGCCGCGCGCACGGGCCCCGGCTCGCTCGCGCATACCGCGAAGCGATACCAGTCGACGCCGAGTTCGGGCCGCTCGAGCGCGAACAGTTCGACCACGCAGCCGAATTCGAACGTGCAGAGACGCTCGTAGGCGAGCGCGACGACGAGATGATTGTGCATGGCGCGATGTTACCGGAACTTGTCGATCGCGCCACTGCCGCGAATCCGGCCGACCCGCGATACTGCCCTTCATCGCGGCGCATTCCGTGCCCGCTCGACCAGGAGAGCCCGACCATGTCCTATGTCACCGACGTCCCCGCCGCCGACAGCCGCGCCGCCCTCGCGCATTTCGAGGCCTCGCTGCGCTTCGAGACCGATTGCTGGGACGTGCACGACGCACTCGCGTCCGGCACGCCCGATTTCGTGCTGCTCGACGTGCGCGGCCCTGACCAGTTCGCCGCCGGCCACGTACCCGGCGCGCGCAACCTGCCGCGCCGCAAGATCATCGAAAGCAAGCTCGCCGGTTACGCGGCCGATACGCTGTTCGTCGTCTACTGCGCGGGGCCGCACTGCAACGGCGCCGCGCGCGCGGCGATCCAGCTCGCGCGTCTCGGCCGACCGGTCAAGCTGATGATCGGCGGCGTGACGGGCTGGCGCGACGAAGGTTTCGCGCTGAGCAACGACGTGCAGCCGGCGGACGCCGAAGCCGCCTGATCGTCACCAAAAGCGCAACAATCAATTGCCTGCACGCGAACGGAAAAAGCGCGACAATCAACCGCATTGCAGTTCGGACGGAGCAGCACCATGCATGATGCAGTCCTGATTCAAGTGGCCGGTTCAGTCGCGGCGATCGCGCTCTATTTCCTGCCGGCCGTCATCGCCGACCGGCGCGGCCGGCACGACAAGCTGACGATCGCGATGTTCAACGCGCTGTTCGCGTGGACGGTCATCGGGTGGCTGATGACGCTGTACTGGGCGTGCCAGCCGAACCCGCGCACCGACGTCGCGCAGACGATCCTCGCGAAGCGCCGCGGCGTCAGCATGCGCACTTTCTCGGCAGGCCTCGTCGAACGCGTGCAGCGCCGCGTTGCCGCCCAGGAACGATGGGCGGAAAAACAAGGCTGCCGTTAAGTCCCTCTTTCCCCTTCATCGCATCGCGTCGAACTTCGGGATCCTGACGTTGGTCGACGCGCGGTAATCCCACTTCAGTGCATCGCGCGGCGGCCAGCCGTCCGCGCGCAACCACGCCGCGAACGCCCCCGCCGCCACCGCCCGCGCGATCCGCTCGCCGGGACACCCATGCGGCCCCGTGCCGAAGCCGAAATTCGGCCCGGCCGGGCGGCCCGGCATCAGCCGGTGCGGATCGCGATGCACGGCCGGATCGCGATTCGCGGCAGCAAGCACGACGAGGATCGCGTCTCCGGCTTCGACGCTCACGCCTTCGATCGTCGTGCGCGCCGCGACGAAACGGCGCGTGTTCTGCACCGGTGTATCGAAACGCCCGACCTCGGCGACGAATGCGTCGAGCGCGGCCGCGTCCGGCGCCGCGCCGGCTTCGCCGTCCCATGCCACGAGCGCATTGCCGAGCCACGCGGCCGTCGCCTCGCACGTCTGCGACAGCAACCCGACAAGATTCGCGACCAGTGTACCGCTCGCGTGCCAGCCGGACGCGCGGGCCGCCTGCTGCACCGCGGCGACCAGCGTGCCGTCGTGCGCGTGCGACTGCGCGACGCGTTCCGTCATCCGGTCGAGCAGGTGCCGCGCCGCGTCGCTCGCGCGCGCCAGCGCCGCGGCATCCGACAGCGGCGACAGCGCGGCGACGAACGCGACGACCCGCGCCGCGATGTCGTCGAGCTGCGTTTCGTCGAAGCCGAGCAGATCGGCGACCGCGCACACCGGCACCGTCATGCACCACGCGTTCAGCGCATCGGCATCGCCGGCCGCGGGCAACCGCCGCGCGGCAAGCGCGTCGGCGCGAGCGCGCAGCGCATCCGTGTCGATCGGCGCGAACGCCGCGCGCAACGCCTGCTTCGGCACGTCGTGTCGCGACGGGCCATCGTTCATGCGCACCAGCTCGCCGAATAGCGCACCGGCCGTCGTGCCGCGCAACGCGGGCGGCACCGGCGCATCGAGCGGGCGCACGCGGCAGGCCGGATGGCCGAGCACGGCCGTCACGGCCGCCGCGCGGCTCGCGATCCACAGGCCGAGCGTGGCGTCGAACGCAAGCGGCGGCCCGTCGACGAGCGCGGCGTAATACGGATAAGGATCGCGGTGCGTAACCGCGGCAATCGGATCGGTCGGGTTCATGCGTTCAGTATCGGCGCAGCGCGCCGCCGCATGTTTCGGGGTAGCGTGAAACGTCGTCGCAGGACGCCGCACGTCGCGGCATCGCGGCGGCCGGCCGGCGTCAGGCCGCCGACCGGTAGCGGTGCGACTGCATGCGCAGCCGGACCCGCCCGGCCGAAATCGCACGCGGCTCGGGCACCACCGTGTCGTGATGAAACATTTCCTGCCGGAACTCGCCGTTTTCGTCGAACCACTGGCAGATCAGCCAATCGCCGTCGTCGAACACGACCGGCCCGGCATACGTGACGGTCATGCGCGGCCCGCCCGTTTTCAGCGTCACGACATCGCCCACGCGAAATCTGACGCGGTGATTTTCTCGGATCGTCATCGCTCTCTCAGCTTTTTATATATTGAATATATTGATATTCCCGGCAACGCACTCGCCGGTCATTGGAACGTGCCGCAGATTATCAATCAAAAAATCATCCGGCAACTCCCGCGCACTGAAACGTTCTGAACGGGAACCTGCAACAATGCGCGGCATCGTCGCGCATGACGGCCCGCCGAGTCTCGGATTCGGCGCGGTTTGCACGCCGACGGCAGTCGATCGGGCGGAATGCGGAGAATAAACGACGATTTTCGCGTCAGTATCGACGATTAATACGGAGGCAAAACCGATTGATTATTGTCAATCAATGCTTAAATGGAAACGATTCCGGATTTTATTGGGGCTCATTCATCGAACAAAATCGGCGAATTATCCGGCGCCGCGAACCAGCGGTTGATATCGCGGCCCGGCACGGCGGCCCGGGTAAACGTGAACGTGCCGTCGCGTCTCATCTCCGTCGCCGCGCGCAGGAATGCGCCTAACGCGGCCCGCGCCAGCGCGCCGCCGACGCTGACACGCTTCACGCCGAGCGCGGCCAGCTCGTCGAGGCTCAGCAACCCGCCCTGCAGCCCCATGACGACATTGACGGGCACGCCGACCGCCCGGGTCACCGCCGCGATCTCGTCGGCATCGGTGATGCCGGGCGCATACAGCACGTCGGCGCCGGCGTCGCGATAGGCGACGAGCCGCGCGATCGTGTCGTCGAGGTCGCGGCGGCCGTGCAGGTAGTTCTCGCAGCGCGCGGTCAGCGTGAACGGAAACGGCAGCGCGCGCGCCGCGTCGACGGCCGCCGCGATCCGCTCGACCGCCGCGTCGCGCGCATAGATCGGCGTATCGGCGCGGCCGGTCGCATCCTCGATCGAGCCGCCGACCGCGCCCGCCTCGGCCGCCAGCCGGATCGTTTCGGCCACGGTGGCGGGCGCGTCGCCGAAGCCGTTCTCGAGATCGGCGCTGACGGGCAAGCCCCCCGCGGCGACGAGATCGGCGATGTGATCCAGCATCGCGTCGCGATCGATCGCGTTGTCGGGCCGCCCTTTCGAAAATGCGTAGCCGGCGCTCGTCGTGGCGAGCGCTTCGAAGCCGGCCATCGCGAGCAGTCGCGCGGTGCCGGCATCCCACGGGTTCGGGATGATGAATGCGCCGGGGCGCGTGTGCAGCGCACGGAAAGCTTCGGCGTGGCGAGCTTGCTGGTCGGAATGGGGCATCGCGAACTCCGGGAAGGGTTTGACGGTGAGCTTACGCCGGCCGTGCACGCGACGTTTCAGCGTTTGCCGAAATGTCGTCGCGCAACCGGAAACACCCGGGCCGGCCGGATGCGGGTCGCCGCGTTCAACGGCCCGCGTCGGTTCACGCCGATACGGGCCGCCCGTCGTCGATGCCGAGCAACACGTCGGTGACGGCCTCGGAGAACCGCATCGCGCGACCGTCGATCAGCACGCCTTCCGGATTCGACGGATCGCGCACCGCTGGCGGCACGCCGTACGCGAGCAGCACGCGCGCGCACGCTTCCCAGTCGGGATCGCCGACGCCGTCCGGCTCGTTGACGGACGCCCAGGACAGCGTACCGAGCGCGTCGCTGCCGAACCGGTGCAGGTCGCGCCAGCTCGCGCCGTGCGCGAGCAGGAACGCCAGCAGCTCGGCATCGCCGCGGAACACCGCGTGATTCAGCGCGCTCGCGTTCCAGTCGCCGCCACGCGCGGCGACCGGCCAGCCCAGTTCGACCATCACCTTCACCGCGTCGCGCGAACCCCACGCGGCGGCGTCCGGCAGCAGCCGCAGCCGGTCGCCGGACAGCGCACCGGGGAGTTCAGGGTGTTTCGCCTGGATGCGCCGCGCGTCGTCGGCATCGGCGCGCGCGCAGGCCGCCATGAACGCGTCTTGCGCATCGAGCGCCTCCTCCGCGCCGGCCGCGCGCAACAGCGCCGCGACGTCGGACAACCCGGCCTGCATCGCCAGCCGGTACGCGCTGACGCCGGCCGCGGTCCGCGCGCCGGGATCGGCGCCGGCCGCCAGCAGCGCAGCGATATGGCGTGCCGGGCAACGCACGGCGATCGCACGCAGCAACGGCGCGCCCCACGTCTTCGTCGGCCCTTCCCCGGCCGGTTCGTTCGGGTCGCCGCCGTGCGCGAGCAGCAGCTCGAGCGCGGCCGCGTCCGGCACGTCGAGGGCGCGCCGCAACGCATTCGTCCCGCCCACCCGTGCGCCGTGCTCGAGCAGCAGACGGGTGCATGCCGGGTTCTCCACCGAGTGATACAGCGATTCGCCGTCGTTCGGATCGGCGCCGGCGTCCAGCAGCATCGCGGTGAGCACCGGATCGCGATTGACGCCGGCGGCGCCATACAGCGCTGACAACGGTTCGGACTCGTCGGGCTCGGCAAGCGAGGCCGGCGGATACCGGTTGCCGATCCGCTGGTTCGGATCGGCGCCCGCATCGAGCAGATGACGTGCGCACGCACGCAACCTGGCCGCGAACTCGGGAAGCTGCGCGAGCCGCGAATGCGTGACGGCGACGAGCGGCGGCAACTTCAGCGCACCGCCGGCGCGCGCGATCCAGCCGGGATCGGCGGCCAGCGCGGCCTTTACCGCGTCGAGATCGCCCGCCGCGCATGCGACGGTCGGGTCCGCCGACACGAGATCGGGATGATCGAGCAGCAATTGCGCGGCGACACGCGGCCGGGCCGCGTCGAAGCCGCCGGTCACGTCGGCGCCGTAGGCGAGATCGAGCCAGCGCCGAAACAGCCGCGACCGCGGTTGCCGCGCGAGCGCATGCGTGTCGACGAACACGCCGAGATCGGCCCACGAAGCAAAACCGTACTCGCGCGCGATGCAGGACTGCGCGTCGTGCAGGCGAAGCCCGAGCGCGAGCGTTTCGTCACGCGTGCGATGCGCGGCGGCGGGCAGCGACTGGACGAAGCGCGCGACGGCATCGGCGTCGCCCTGCCGGTACAGGCGCAACAATGCCTTGGCCTGCTTTTTCAGATGATCGGGATGGGCGTTCGGAGGCAGCTTTTTCATGCGGATCCTCGTGCATGGAGGGCCGAAGGTCCGCAATACCGCCAGCACGAAGGATGGGGAGACTCGATTGGCTGCGACAGGTGGGTTGAACCCTTTCCGCGGACCCGGAAGCGACCTGCATCGCTGCCCGGTATCGTAGGCGACGGCCGACGGCATCGTCAACCGCGCCGCGCGGCGCCGTTCAGCCCGCGAGCTTCTTCGTCAGGAAGATGCGCGTGTGCCCGCGCGGATAATCCGGCAGCTCGCCGAAACGCACATAGCCGCGCTTCTCGTAGAACGGCCGCGCCTGGAAGTCGAACGTGTCGAGCCACGCGCTGTGGCAGCCGCGCGCGACGGCCTCTCGTTCGGCCAGATCCATGATGCGCGTGCCGGCGCCCTGGCCGCGCGCAGCCTCGGGCACCACCAGCAGGTCGACATGCAGCCAGCCGAACGCCGTGCCGCCCCACAGGCCGCCGACCACCGAGCCGGTCGCGTCGGTCGCGATCACGGCCAGCGGCCGGAAATCGACCGGCCCGGCCTGGCTTTCGTTGAAGCGGACGAGCGGCGCGACGATCTGCTTGCGCACGTCCGCGTCGGCCGTGTCGGCCACGGCGTAGGTCAACGTCATCGGTTGCATCGGGTCGTCAATGAATGTGGGCCCAACAAGCTGCATGGTTCGCGCCCGTCAAACGACGTACGCGCCCTTCGCGTGCAGTTCCGCCTCGGTCCGCTCGAGCGCCGCGACCGCATCGCCGCCTTCCAGCGCCAGCAACTGCGCGACCAGCGCCTCGGCCATCGCATGCGCGGCCACCAGTGACGGAAAGAACGACGGGCTGTCGTGCGTGAAGATCAGTTGCGCGTCCGCGTGCAGCGCGATCGGCGACACGGCGCTGTCGGTGATCGCGACGATCTTGCTGCCCTGCGCTTTCGCCGCCTGCGCGACACGCGTCGCCTCGGCCGAATACGGCGCGAAGCTGACGATCACGGTCACGCTCTGCTTCGCGATCGTCCGCAACTCCATTTCGAGCGAACCGGCGACGCCGTTGAGCAGCGACACGGTCGGACGGAACAGCCGGTAGCCGTAGACGAAACCGAACGCGACCGGATAGCACGAGCGAAACCCCGCCACGTGCACGTGCGATGCCTTGCGGATCAGCTTGGCGGCATCCGCGAGTGCGTGCTCGTTCTGCGCGGCGGTCGCCGACAGGTTGTGCTGCTGCGCGGCGAGCAGATCGTGCGCGAGCGACGCCTTCGCGTCGGGCCGCACCAGCGAGCGCGCGCGCTGCGTGAGCGGCTCGGGACGCGTGCGCACGCGCGCGACGCACAGGTCGCGCAGCTCGTTCCAGCCGGGAAAGCCGAATTGCTGCGCAAGCCGCACGAGCGACGCGGGCTGCACCTGCGCGCGCTGCGCGACCTTGCGCATCGACGACGTGGCGACTTCGTCGGGATGATCGAGCAGGAAGGCCGCGCCCGCCTGGAATTGCGGGCTCAGCTCGGAAAATTGCGCCCGGATCCGGGACGCGAGTTCGTCGAAATTGGCGGCCATCTTGGTGGGAACGGGAACCGGTCGTCCATGGTATCACCGGCCCCGCGCCCACCGGTCAGCGCAGCACTTCGACGTGATCGGCGTCGACCTTCACGCGGCCCGACCATTTGCGCTCGAATTCGCCGGTCAGCTTCACTTCGTTCCGGTCGCTGACGGGCTGGCCTGCCGCCCACAGCTTGGGGTCGATCTCGACGCGGATCGTGCCGGTGGCGTCGGCGAACTCGTAATCCTCGCCGCCGACGTGCTTGACGATACGCCCCTGCAACTGCACGTGCTGGTCGTCCCGGCCGTTGGCGAGCAGTTCCTTCACGGTCGTCGTGGTCAGCGCGGACGGCCCCGTGTATTGCGCGTGGACGGCGGCAGGCAGCGCAACGAGCGCAACCGCCAGGATTCTGGCCAGGTATTTCATGATCTCGGTCCTCTTCTTCGGTGTGGCGCCGCGCTCCGTTGAACGCGACGGCGCCAGATTACGGACCGTAAGCTTAAGCAAACCTGAACGGCATGCCGACGTGACACGGTGCCTCATCGGACGAGTACGAAAGCGGGCCGCGTACCGCAGCCTTTAAGCTTCGCCTAAGACGCGTGCGCTTATCATGAGTACCCCGGGCGCCGCGAGCGCCCCCGTCGGAGAGACACGAAAGCCATGCGCGTACTGCTCGTCGAGGACGATCCGCTGATCGGCAGCGGGCTCGAACAGGGCCTCAAACAGGAAGGCTTCGCGGTCGACTGGGTGAAGGACGGCGACGCCGCGTCGCTCGCGCTGCGTACGACCGGCTACGGGCTGCTGCTGCTCGATCTCGGGCTGCCGAACCGCGACGGTTTGTCGGTACTCGCCGCGCTGCGCCGCCGCGACGAAAACCTCCCCGCGATCATCATCACCGCGCGCGACGGCGTGCCCGACCGCATCGCGGGCCTCGACAGCGGCGCGGACGATTATCTCGTCAAGCCGTTCGAGCTCGACGAACTGCTCGCCCGCATCCGCGCGGTCACCCGCCGCCATGCGGGCCGCGCGCAGACGACGCTCGCGATCGGCCCGCTGCGGCTCGATCCCGTCAAGCATCTCGTCTGGCTCGACGACGACGAAGTGCCGCTGTCGCCGAAGGAATTCGTGCTGCTTCACGAGCTGATGCGCGAACCGGGCGCGGTGATTTCGCGCGAACAGTTCGAGGAACGGCTGTACAGCTGGGGCGAGGAAATCGAGAGCAACGCGGTGCAGGTGCATATCCACAACCTGCGTAAAAAGCTCGGCCACGACATGATCCGCACGGTGCGCGGCGTCGGCTACCGGATCGGGGAAGGCACGTGACGCGCATGCAACGCGCGGCCGCGCGCTGGCGCAACGCGTCGCTGCGGCGGCGCCTGCTGACGTGGCTGCTGCCGGCCGCCTGCGTGATCGGCCTGGTCGCGAGCGCCGGCACCTACTGGGGCGCGCTGCGCGAACTCGACGACCTGCTCGACGACCAGATGCGCAGCATGTCGAAACAGATTGTCGTCGGCCCGAACGGCGAGCTGTCGTTCAGCAACGACGCCGAGGGCAAGCACGGCTTCGAAGCGAGCGACCCCGATGCGGTGCTGCTGCAGGTGTGGCGCAACGGCACGCTGGTGTATTCGACCGACCACGATTCGAAACTGCCGCCGCCCGCGCAGCAGGGCATCGCGAGCGTCGACGTCGGCGGCCAGCCGTGGCGCACCTATGTGACCGAGCGCGGCGGCACGACGATCCGGCTCGCGCAGGCGCGGCATGCGCGCTGGGAAGCGATCGCGGGCATCGCCGTCCACCTGCTGTGGCCCGTGTTCTCGATGCTGCCGCTGCTCGCGCTCGCCCTGTGGTTCGGCATCGGCGCGGGGCTGCGGCCGTTGCGGGCGATCGCGTCCGGCCTGAAACGCAGGAATGCGAACAACCTCGAGCCGGTCGACGTCGCGTCGATGCCGAACGAGGTCCGCCCGCTCGCCGAGGCGATCAACGACCTGCTCGCACGCCTCGACCGCTCGTTCACGCTGCAGCGGCACTTCATCGCCGATGCCGCGCACGAGCTGCGCACGCCGATCATGGGGCTGTCGATCCAGTCGCAATTGCTGCGACGCGCGGCGACCGCCGAGGAACGCGAGCACATCCTCGCGCAAATCCAGGCGGGCACGACACGCCTCGGCCACCTCGCCGAACAGTTGCTGACGCTCGCGCGCCTCGAACCCGATGCGCAGGCGGCCGCCGCTGCATCGGCGCCGGTCGATCTCGCCGCGCTGTGCCGCTCGGTGGTGTCGGACCGCGCGCGCGTCGCCGATGCGCACCGGATCGATCTCGGCGCGCTCGTCGACACTCCCGTGATCGCATCGGGCAACGCCGACACATTGCGCGTGCTGCTGAACAACCTCGTCGACAACGCGATCCGCTACGCGGGCGACGGCGCGCGCGTCGACGTGTCGGCGCGCATCGACGGCGAGACGCCCATGCTCGAAGTCGCCGACGACGGCCCCGGCATTCCGGAGGCCGAACGCACGGACGTGTGGGAACGCTTCTATCGCGGCGAAGGCGCGCAGGCGGTCACGTCGTCGGGCAGCGGGCTCGGGTTGTCGATCGTCAAGCGGATCGCTGAACAGCATCGCGCGACCGTCGCGCTCGGCACCACGCGCGGCGGGCGCGGGCTGACCGTCACGGTGCGCTTTCCACGGCCCACCTGATGCGCGTGGCGGGCGGCTTGTCCACAGATTATGTTGGCAAGCTTGTGGACAAGCTTCCATTAACCGCACCAAGCCCTTGATCGGAAAGAGTTTGTCGTGCGTGCGCGGCAAATGCGCCGGACCGCGGCATGCACGCGCTCGCGTCAGTTGTCGTCGATCCGCTCGCACCCTCATACTGACAACCAGTTGTCCATTACGTAAAGTAGTTGTCAATTTACGACTCGAGCCGGACATGACCAAATCCGACAAGTTGACCGCCGTCGCGCTGTCCGTATTCCGGTTGAACGGCCTGCTGATCGAATGGGGCAACGCCTTCGCCGGGCCGCACGGCTTGACCAGTGCGCGCTGGCAGGTGCTGGGCGCGATCGCGATGGCGCCGGACGCGCCGAACATTCCGCAGATCGCCGATGCGATGGGCATCACGCGGCAGGCTGTCCTGAAACAGATCAACGTGCTGACCGACGAAGGGCTGGTGCTGTCGCTGCCCAATCCGGCGCACAAGCGCTCGCCGTTGTACGCGCTGACGCCGCGTGGCAAAGCGGCCTATCAGGCCGTGGTCGAGCAGTGGCAGCGGCATGTCCGCGACATCGCCGGCGGCTTCAGTTCCGCCGACCTCGACGCCGCGCTTCGCGTGCTGTCGGCGATGTCGGGCGTGCACGGCTACGACGGCCGCGCGTGACCGCCCCCTCATCTCTACTCCGCCAGGAGTGCCCATGCGTCAGTTCAAGCCGATGGATCCGGCCTGCCCGATCCAGCAACAGATCGCGATCGACGCGCAGCCGGTCGTGCTTGTCGACGTGTTTACGCTGGCGGCCGCCGACGAAGCCGACTTTCTCGCCGTCTGGAAGGACGATGCGGCATTCATGAAGCGGCAGCCGGGATTCATCTCGACGCAGCTTCATCGCGCGCTCGGCGACAGCCCGACCTACCTGAACTACGCGATCCGGGAATCGACGGCCGCGTTTCGCGCGGCCTTCACGCATCCGGAATTCGTCGCGAAGCTGTCGGCCTCGTCAGTCCGCACCTGTTCCAGAAGGTCGGCGTGGCCGGTATCTGCACCGCGTAAGCCCGCGTGCGAATCGTGGCAGCGCGTGGCATCCTGCCGAATCGCGAACGCGGACTTCTCCACAGAAAATGTTGGCAAGCTTGTGGATATCCTGCGCACCGCGACGCTAAACCCTTGATCCGATGGACTTTGGCACGCGTGATGCAGACGCGGCGCGCGTCATGGCCATCGCGCACACCGCTTCGCCGCACTTCGCATCACGATGCCACGACGCCACGCCGACGTGAGGCCGATGCACGCCCTAACCGCTGCACGCCGGCCTGACTTCGCGCCGCGCCACTTACCCACAGATTGTGTTGGCAAGCGTGTGGATATCCTGCGCAAGCCTGCGCTAACGCATTGATCAGCCTAGGGTTCATGCCACGTGTCACAGTTTCGGCACCGCGCGGTATCGACCTGCGCGAACACGGACGATTCGGTGCGATCGCAGCGCGCCGCCGCTGCCTTGACGCCCGCGCCCGTCACGCCTCAAGATCACGCAAGCCGCACGCGGACGCGCATCGCGGGCTACGCGCGTCCGCGCCCCGGGCCGGCCATCGCGCCGGCACCGCATCACGACATTTCAATCCGAGGAAAGACCATGGAACACTTCACCGCGTGGCAATTGCTCGTCTCGCTCGTGCTCGTCGCCATCGTCGTCTATCCGTACGTCCGCATCGTTCGGCGCACCGGGCATTCGGGCTGGTGGATCCTGACGATGTTCGTCCCCGTGCTGAACTTCGTCATGCTGTGGGTGTTCGCGTTCGCGCGCTGGCCCGCCGTCGACGATCGGCGGCCCTGACTGTTGCGGCCGCAGCCGCACGCAAGCTTGTCCACAGATTGTGTTGGCAAGCATGTGGATAGCCTGCGCATACCGCGATCAAGCGCTTGATCCGAAAGACTTTGTTCGCGCCGCCTCGAAAACGGCACACGCCCGCGCAAGCGCCGGTTGCGTGTCGCCTCGGCGCGCGACGCGCCGCCTGCCACACTGCCTGCCGGGCTTGTCCACAATTTTTGTTGGCAAGCGTGTGGATAGCCTGCGCATACCGCAGCCAAGCGCTTGATCCAAAAGACTTTGTTCGCGCTGCTTCAATCGCGGCACGACGGCGCGAGCCATGCCGGGCGCCGCGGCGCGCGTGCTTGTCCACAATTTTTGTTGGCAAGCATGTGGATATCCTGAGCATGCGCGACCTAAGTCGTTGATCGCACAACGTTTGATCGCGCGGGTCACGACTGCGGCACGGCGCGCCCGCGGATCTCGCCACGCGTGCCGTGCCGCGCGGCTCAACCGAACGTCTGCGCGACGACGCGCGCGACCGACGCGATCACGTCGTCCTTCGCCCGCGCATCGGCGCGAGCCTGCGTGTAGTACACGGCCAGCACGATCGGCGCGCGCGACGTCGGCCAGATGACGCCCACGTCGTTCGTGGTCCCGTAGTCCCCGGTGCCGGTCTTGTCGCCGACCGTCCACCCGGCCGGCACGCCCGCACGAATCCGCTTGTCGCCGACCTTGTTGCCGCGCAGCCACGCGACGAGCTGCGCACGCTGCGCGGCGGGCAATGCGTCGCCGAGGGTCAGCACGCGCAGGCTGGCCGCCATCGCGGCAGGCGTCGTCGTGTCGCGCAGGTCGCCCGGCAGCGCGGTGTTCAGTTCGGTCTCCCATCGATCGAGCCGGAACGTGTCGTCGCTGATCGAGCGCGCGTAGGCAGTCACCGCCGGCGGGCCGCCGATCAGCTTCATCAGCAGGTTCGCGGCCGAGTTGTCGCTGTACTGGATCGTGGCCTCGCACAGCGCGGCGACCGTCATGCCCGCGCCGGCATGCCTCTCCGACACCGGCGAATAGTTGACGAGGTCGGCCTTCGTATACGTCACGCGCTGTTGCAGCAAACCCGGCCGCTCGACGCTCCGCGCGAGTACCGCCGCGCTCAGCATCGCCTTGAACGTGCTGCAGAACGGGAAGCGCTCGCCCGCACGATGCTCGATGACCCGGCCGCTCGCCGTGTCGATCGCACACACGCCGAGACGGCCACCCGCGTCGCGTTCGAGGTCGGCAAGCGTCGCCGCCGCCGCGGCGGACGCGATGGCATCCGCGGCAGCCGCCGCTGCCGCCGTGGCGTCGTCCGGCGCGGCGGCCTGTCGCGACGCGCACGCGGTGACGGTGAAAACGAGCGGCGCCGTCGCGGCGGCCAGCAACAGGGTTCGACGTTTCGATGAATAGGTCATGTCGGTTGTCTCGTGGTGGAATGGCGGCGCAACGTTGTCGACGCGTTGAAAACGGCCGGCCGCCGAGACAGCACTATCGAGACTTTACGGTTGCCCGACAAGCAACGATAATTGAGCGCTGACAAAAGAAATTCTTATGACTAAGCTCCGCCCTCATCTTCCGCTCAATGCGTTGCGCGCGTTCGAATCGTCGGCGCGCCACCTGAACTTCACGCGCGCCGGCCTCGAGCTGAGCGTGACCCAGGCCGCCGTCAGCCAACAGGTGCGCTCGCTCGAGGAGCGGCTCGGCTGCGCGCTGTTTACGCGACTGCCGCGCGGCCTCGGGCTGACCGACGAGGGCCGCGCGTTGCTGCCGGTGCTGAGCGACGCGTTCAGCCGCATCGAGACGGTGCTCAAGCAGTTCGACGGCGGCCGTTTCCACGAGGTGTTGACGCTCGGCGTCGTCGGCACCTTTGCCCTAGGCTGGCTAATGCCTCGGCTGAAGCAGTTCGGCGACACGCACCCGTTCGTCGAGCTGCGGCTGCGGACCAACAACAACGTCGTCGATCTCGCCGCCGAGGGCCTCGATTTCGCGATCCGCTTCGGTGAAGGCAACTGGCCCGCAACACGCAACGAGCGGCTGCTCGATGCGCCGCTCACCGCGCTGTGCACGCCGGACATTGCACGGCGCATCGCGCGGCCGGTCGATCTCGCGAACGAAACGCTGCTGCGCTCGTACCGCACCGACGAGTGGCTCGGCTGGTTCGACGCCGCGCAGCTCGAACCGTGGGCCGTCAACGGGCCCGTGTTCGATTCGTCCCGGCTGATGGTCGAGGCCGCGATGCAGGGGGCGGGCGTCGCGCTCGCACCCGCGTGCATGTTCGCGCGCGAACTGCAGCTGGGCCAGCTCGCGCGGCCGCTCGACATCGACGTGCGCGCGGGCGGCTACTGGCTCACGTCGCTGAAATCGAAACCGCTGACGCCCGCGATGACGCTCTTTCGCGACTGGATCCTCGTGGAAGCGGCCGGCGCGGCGGCGGCCGGGTAACGCGGCCTCGCTTGTCCACAGAAAGTGTTGGCAAGGATGTGGATATCCTGGGTACCCGGAGCCTAAGCCCTTGATCCCGCACGCATTAGCGTGCCGGTGCACGCGGCGGGCAGCCCCGGCGCACGGGCCTCGCGCACGCATTGCCCGCCGATCGGATCGTCAACCATGGCGACGCAATCGATTGCAAGTTGTCCACAGATTTTGTTGGCAAGCCTGTGGATATCCGTCAGATCGGACGCGTAACATCTTGATACACAAGGGGATTCGATTCACGGACCTTGACCGGTCAATGGTGTGGCACCGGAACGGTTGCCGAACCGCATGCCGGGCACGTGCGACGCGCCCGGCCCAAGGCCGGGCGGTTCTCCACAGATTGTGTTGGCAAGCTTGTGGATATCCTGCGTATCGGGCACCTAACTGATTGAGCGCACGGGGTTTTGTGCCGCGTCCGCCGAATCGGGCAGCGCGTGCGCCGCCCGTGCATCAGTGACGGTCGAGGCCGCCGCGCAATTCGCTCGCCTTGTCGCGCAGCGCTTCGTAGCCCGAACGCGCATGCTCGGGCAGATCGGGATCGCCGATCAGCGCGCCGAGCGTTTCGATCAGGCTGAACAGGATGCCCTTCGCCGCGCCGACCGCGATGCTCTGCGATTCGATCGACTTGTGCAGGTGGTCGACCGCCGCTTCGAGATTCTCGAGCTTGTGCTCGCCGTCGTCGGGCCGGTTATCGGTCGTCATCGTCTACCTCCGCCATCGTTCAAGGGTCATGTCACGATTCTATGCCGCCGCGCGCGAACGTGGCGCGACATCGCGCAACGTTCGCGCGGCCCCGCGCTACAGCACCGCGACCACCTGCACGCGGCCCGGCTGCTCCGCCGCCGCGATGACCTGGCCGTCGACCCGGCGGAACGTCAGCGACACGGTTTCGTCGCCGACGCGCAGCGCATCGATCCGCAGCCAGTCGACGCCTTCCGGCAAGGCCGGGCGCTCGACGCGCACCTCGTGGCGCGACGCGTCGATGCTCACGCCGAGGCATGCCTGCAGCATCATGAACGGCGCGCCGGCCGCCCACGCCTGCGGCAGGCAGGCCACCGGATACGCGGTCGGCGGTTCGCCGCGCCGGCGCGGGAACCCGCAGAACAGCTCCGGCAAGCGCATCTCGAAGCTCACCGCCGCCTCGAACAGCGCACGCAGCAGATTCACCGCGGCCGTCTTGTCGCCGTAGCGCGCCAGGCCGCGCGCGATCAGCGCATTGTCGTGCGGCCATACCGAACCGTTGTGATAGGCCATCGGGTTGAAGCGCGGCTGGCCGGCCGCCAGCGTGCGGATGCCCCAGCCCGTCTGGAACAGCGCCGAGCCGAGCACGCCGGCGACCGCCGCGCCGCGCTCGGCGTCGGGCAGCCCGAACGCCAGCAGGTGGCCCGCGTTCGATGCGAACACACGGCACAGCTCGCCATGACCGTCGAGCGCGATCCCGTAGAAATCGCCTTCCGGCATCCAGAACAGCGCATCGACCTGCTCGCGCAGCGTCTTCGCGCGCAACGCGTAGCGCGTCGCGTCGGCCGCATGGCCGCGCCGGCGCGAGCACGCCGACATCGCGTCGAGCGCCGCGCACGCATAGGCCTGCACTTCGACGAGCGCGATCGGCCCGTCGGGGAAACGACCATCCGCGTGGAACACCGAATCGTGGCTGTCCTTCCAGCCCTGGTTCGCGAGGCCGCGCTCCGACGTGCGCTGGTAATCGAGCAGCCCGTACGGGTTGCGGTCGCACTTGTCGATCACCCATTGCGCGGCGCGCTCGAGCGCGGGCCACAGCTCGTCGATCAGCGCATCGTCGCCGGTGCGTTCGGCATAGGCGCCCGCGAGCACGATGAACAGCGGAGTCGTATCGACGCCGCCGTAGTACAGCGCGAACGGCACCTCGCCCGTCGCGGCCATCTCGCTGCGGCGGAACTCGTGCATGATCTTGCCGGGCTCCGCGTCGCGGAACGCGGAGGTCTCGCGCGCCTGATGCTCGGCGAGAAAACGCAGCACGCCGCGCGCGAGCGACGGCTGCAGCCACAGCATCTGCAGTGACGTGATGATCGCGTCGCGCCCGAACGGCGTCGAGAACCACGGAATGCCCGCATACGGATACGGCCCCGTGTCGAGCTGCGTCGTGAGCAGCCCGAGATCCGCGAGCGAACGATCGAGCCAGGCGTCGAACAGCGGATTGCCGGTGTTCACGCGCGCCATCGATTCGCGCCGTGCGCGCATCTCGCGATGCACGCCGACGAGCGCGGTGCGCAGCGCGACGCGGCCGCATCCGGGCCCTTCGGCCTCCGCGGGCCCGAGCGTCGCATCGACGGTCAGGTAGATCGACACGCACGCCTGCGCGGCAATCGTCAGCGTGTAGTCGGCGCGATCGACCGACAGCGCGTCGGGGGCCGGCGAAAAATGCACGGTCACGTTGCGCTCCACGCTGTCGAGGCCGTCGTAGCGCAGCCGCACCGCGCCCGCGTCGACGCGCGGCGCGCCCACCGTGCCGCGCTTCGGCCGCCGCGTGCCGCGCACTTCGAACATGTCCTTGAAATCGGCCGCGAACGACAGCGACAGCGGCACCTCGGCTTCGCTCGCGCCGTAGTTCGTCAGCGTCAGCGCTTCGTACAGCACGTCGCCCGCGAGCACGCGCATGCGCTCGATATGGATCACGCCCTCGGGCGTCTCCTTGCCGCCGAGCGGCGGCAGCGGGCGGTTCGTCAGGTGCGCGGTGAACGACGCGTTGTCGGCGCTCGTCGCGCCCGACAGCAGCGACGGCGCACGGCCGCCGAACGTCAGGCGCCAGGTCGACAGCACGCGCATGTCGTCGACGAACAGGCCGTCGTCATGCCCGCCGATGTCGCCGAGCGCGTCGCTGACCACGAACGCGTCGCCGGATTTCAGTACGTACTGGTTGTTGCGCGCGAGGACCTGCGGATCGGCTTCGGGCGCGATGAAGGCGGGACCCGACGCGGGGGTCGCGGCAATCGGCGCGACTTGCGGCGCCTGCGTCGTCGTGGCTTCGGCGTGATTCGGCATCGATGCTCCTGTGTCGAGGCGCAACGCGCGGCGCGCGTCGCGTGTTTCGCACAGGATAGGCCAGAACGGCGAACGTGCGCAGCGACGAAACGGCCGCGGCGCGAGACGACGTTGCTTCGTCGCCTCGCGCCGCGTACGGCCACGTCAGTTGCCGGTCAGAATTTCCACAGGATGTTGCCGAGGATCGCGTTGTCGCGCACGCCGCTGCCGTATTGGCCGCTGTACGTGAGGCCGAGCGTCAGGCGCTTCGTGAGGTTCGCGTCGATGCCGGCTTCGAGCACCGCGCTGTCGCGAGCAATCGGCACGCCCGACACCTGGAACGACGTGCCGCCGTTCGCGAACGTGAACGCCGACGACGGCCGCACGTTGCCGAACGCATGCCGCCAGCCGACCGTCCCGCGCGCGGTGAACGTGCCGCTCGCGATCGAGCCGAGCTGCGACGCCGCACGCAAGCCGAGCGTCGAGAAGCCGACGTGGGTCGTCTCGCCGCCGGCGCGCAGCGCGGCCGCGCCGCCGGTTTCCGTATAGCCGTCGGTATGCAGGTTCACGTACGCGAGGCCCGCGAACGGTTCGATCGCGACTGGCCCGACCGGCAGCGCGTAGCCGACTTCGCCGAACACCTGCGCCGAATTCGCGTCGTAGCCGGCCGAATCGTGATCGGAGAAGCCCGCGAAGCCCGGATAACGGTCGCTGTTGATCCGATACCACGTGTACGACGCGCCGCCGCGCACGCCGAGCGCGCCATACTGTGCGCCGCCGTACAGCGACACGTAGTAGCTGTTCACCGCCGACGACGAACTCTGGTCGTTGTCGAGCGAGCTGTGCGTGACGCCCGCGGCCAGACCCGCGCGCCACTTGTCGTTGAGCGCCATGTCGGCGCCGGCGATGAAGCCCGTCATGCTGCGGTTGATCGACGACGCGTTGCCGTCGCCCGCGAGCCGGCTGCGGCCGCCGAACGCCTGCCCCCAGACGACCGGCTGGTAGGGCGTCCCGCCGTAGCACCCGGCGCGCGAACCGATCCGGCGCTCCGGCGGCAACGTCGGATCGACCGCGCCGGCCGTGTTGTCGCCGCACAGCGCGGCGCCGCCCGACGACAGGGCCGCGAGCGGGCCCGATCCGGGCGCGAGGCCCTGACGGACGCGATCGGTCACCGCGTCGCGCACATAGCGGCTGTCGAGCAGCAGCATGCTTTTCAGGCTCGCCTGCAATTCGCTGCCGAGCAGCCCGTACGCGCGGCGTGCGGTCGGCGCGTCGGTCGTCAGCACCGTGTCGTACAGCGGATTGCCGCTGCCGAGTGCAGCCACCGCGGTCGCGACCGAGCGCTGGTTCGGGGTCGTCGCGACGTCGGGCAGCGACGTGCCGTTCTGCGCCAGTTGCAGATACACGTGACCCGGATCGTAGCGGAGGGTCGGCGTCAGGAACGCGTAGTTCGCGCTCACCTGGGTGAACGCGCCCTGCACGCCCGACGACGCGCTCAGGATCGTGTATGTCGTGCCCGGCTGATAGGTGCTCTGGTTCGCGAGCACCTGCACGGTGCCGCCGTTCAGCGTCGCCGTGCCGCTGGCCGCGAGGCTGCCGCTTTGCTGCGGCGTGGCGGCGACCTGGAACGTCGAACCCGGCTGGAACGTGACGTTGCCGCCCACGTTCAGCGCCGCGCCCGGTTGCGTGGCGGCCGCCGTCGCGCCGCCCTGCACCACGAGGCCGCCGATCGTGCCGGTGCCGGTCACCGTCGCGCCGCTCTGCACGGTGACGGTCGACTGGCCGAGCGAACCGTTGACGGCGAGCGTACCCGCGCCGACCGTGGTCGGACCGCTCAGCGTGCTCGTGCCGGTCAGCGTCAGTTGCCCGCTGCCGGCCTGGGTAAGCGAGCCGGTGCCGGACAGCACGCTCGCGATCGTCACGTTGCCCGATTGATTGACCACCAGCGCACCGTTGTCGACGACGTCGCCGGCCACGCTGCCCGACGTGCCGCCGTTGCCGAGTTGCAGCGTGCCGCCCGCCGCGATCGTGGTGCCGCCCGTGTACGTGTTGCTACCGGTCAGCACCTGCGTGCCGCTCGTCACCGTCACGCCGCCCGAGCCGCCGATCGTGCCGCCGAACGTGCTGCTGCCGCTGCCGTTCAGCGCCAGCGCGTTCGCACCGAGAGTCACGTTCGTGCCGGCCGCACCCGACAGCCCGCCGATCGTTTGCGCGCCGGTCGCACCGCTCACGTCGAACGTCGCACCCGTGCCCGCGAGATTCACCGCGCCGGTCGATGCGAGGCTGCCGCCCGCGCCGATCGCCAAAGTCCCCGCGTTGATCGTCGTGCCGCCCGTATAGGTGTTCGCGCCGGTCAGCGTCGTGGTCGCCGCACCGTCTTTCACGAGGCTGCCCGCGCCGGAAATCGCCCCGCCGAGCGCGAGGCTGTTGCTGCCCCCCAGCGTCAGCGCGGCGCCCGTGCCGAGATTGACCGCGTTGCCGACCGACAACGCGGCATTCGTATCGAGCGTCGCCGCGCCCCCGACGGTCAGCGCGCCGGAACCGAGCGCTCCACCGTTGCCGAGCACGAGGCTCCCGCTATTGAGGTTCGTGCCGCCGGTGTAGACATTTGCGCCGGTCAGCGTCTGCGTGCCGGTGCCCGCCAGCGTCAGACTGCCCGTGCCGCCGATCACCCCGCCGAACGTGCCGCTGGCCGTGCCGCCCAGCGTCAGTGCGTTGCCGCCCAGGTTAACGTTCGTTCCCACGCCGCCCGACAGCGCGCCGAGCGTTTGACCGCCTGTCGCGCCGCTCAGGTCCAGCGCCGCGCCCGCACCGGCGAGGTTCATCGTGCCGGTCGAGGCCAGGCTGCCGCCCGCGCCGATCGCCAAAGTCCCCGCGTTGATCGTCGTGCCGCCCGTATAGGTGTTCGCGCCGGTCAGCGTGGTGGTCGCCGCACCGTCCTTCACGAGGCTGCCCGCGCCGGAAATCGCCCCGCCGAGCGTGAGGCTGTTGCTGCCTCCCAGCGTCAGCGCGGCGCCCGTGCCGAGATCGACCGCATTGCCGACCGACAACGCGGTATTCGTATCGAGCGTCGCCGCGCCGCCGACGGTCAGCGCGCCGGAACCGAGCGCCCCGCCGTTGCCGAGCACGAGGCTGCCGCTATTGAGGTTCGTGCCGCCGGTGTAGACATTTGCGCCGTTCAGCGTCTGCGTGCCGGTGCCCGCCAGCGTCAGGCTCCCGGTGCCGCCGATCGTGCCGCTGAACGTGCCGCTGGCCGTCCCGCCCAGCGTCAGCGCGTTGGCGCCGAGGCTCACGCTCGTGCCCACGCCGCCCGACAGCGCGCCGATCGACTGCGCGCTGCCCGCGCTGATGTCGAACGCGGCGCCCGGGTTGACCAGGTTCACCGTACCCGTGGACGACAGGCTGCCGCCCGCGCCGAGCGCGAGCGTGCCGGCATTGATCGTCGTGCCGCCGGTGTACGTGTTCGCGCCGGTCAGCGTCGTGGTCGCGGCGCCGTCCTTCACGAGGCTGCCCACGCCGGAAATCGCGCCTCCGAGCGTGAGGCTGTTGCTGCCGCCCAGGGTGAGTGCGGCGCCCGTGCCGAGGGTGATCGCATTGCCGACCGACAGGCTCGTGGTCGTATCGAGCGTCGCCGCGCCGCCGACACTCAGCGCGCCGGTGCCCAGCGCCCCGTTGTCGCCGAGCACGAGGCTGCCCGCGTTCAGCGCCGTGCCGCCCGCATAGGTGTTCGCGCCGGACAGCGTCAGCGCCGCGGCGCCGTTCTTCACGAGACCGCCGCCACCCGCGACCACGCCGCCCATGCCGAGATCGGTGCTGCCGCCGAGCGTCAGCGTCGTGCCCGTCGCGATGTTGACGCCGTTCGCGAGCGACACGTTGGCAGTCGCATCGAGCGTCGACGAACCGTTGACATTCACCGCGCCGAGGCCGAGCGACGTATTGCTGCCGACGACGAGGTTGCCGCCGTTCAGGTTCGTGCCGCCCGTGTACGTGTTCGTGCCGGTCAGCGATTGCGTGCCGCTGCCCGACAGCGTCACGCTGCCGGACCCGCCGATCGTGCCGGCATAGGTCGCATTGCCACTGCCGTCGAGCGTCAGCGAATTGGCGCCGAGGTCCACGTTCGTGCCGGCCGCGCCGGCCAGCGCGCCGATCGTCCGCGCGCCCGACGCAGCGCTCAGGTCGAACGTTGCGCCCGCACCGGTCAGATTGACCGTGCCGGTCGCGGACAGGCTGCCGGCTCCGCTCAGTGCGAGCGTGCCGCCGTTGATGGTCGTGTCGCCCGTATACGTGTTCACGCTGCTCAGCGTCGTGGTTGCCGCGCCGTCCTTCGTGAGGCCGCCGCTTCCGCTGATCGTGCCGGTCAGGCCGAGATCGTTGCTGCCGCCGAGCGTCAGCGTCGAGCCGGTCGCGAGATTGACCGTGTTGGCGAGCGTCACGTTCGTGTTCGCGTCGAGCGACGCCGACGCGTTGACGTTCAGCGCGCCGGTGCCGAGCGCCGAATTGTTGCCGACCACCAGGCCGCCGGCATTCAGGTTCGTGTCGCCCGTGTAGCTGTTCGCGCCGGACAGCGTCAGCGTGCCGCCGTCGTTCTTCGTCAGCGCACCGCCACCCGACACCGCGCCGGACAACGTCAGCCCGGTCGCGCCCTGCACCGTCAGGCCGCCCGCGCCAAGCGACACGTTGTTGGACACGTCGAGCCCTGCCGTGCCGGCCTGCAACGCACCGCCGTTGCCCGTGACGGTACCGGTGCCGAGCGACGCGTTGTCGTTGATGATCGCCACGCCGCCCATCAGCGTCGCATCCTGCGCGGTGGACGCGCCGTTGATCGTCCAGTTGCCGCTCGTGACGTCGAGGTGATTGAAGTTGATGTAGTTGTTGACCGCGATCGTGCCGTTCGCCGCGACGCCCTGCTGCAGGTTGAGCGTATTGTTGCCGCCCGCGCCGCCGTCGACGACGCCGGTTGCCGCCACGCCGAGCGTGACCGGGCCGACCGTGATGTTGAACGCGACGCCGGTGCCGCCGGCCGTGTTGACCGCCGAGCCCGTCACGGCATTGAACGTATTCGTGCTGTTCGCCCCCATCGACACGCTGCCGTTGATCGTGCCCGAGTTGGTGAACGTATTGCCCTGCCCCGGTGTGCCGCTCGAACCCAGCGACACGCGACCGGTGATCGTCCCGCTGTTCGTCATGTTGACCGTGCCGCCGCCGTAGGCGGCGACCACCGGCGCATCGGCGCCGGTCAGCGTCGCACCGACCAGTGCGGAGGAGCCGATCGTACCCGTGTTCGAAATGGTCGACGTGCCGCCCATGCCGTTTTGAACCGCCAGCGCCATGCCCGTCACGCCGCTGATTGCGACGCCGGTCGAGCCCTTCATCGTGCCGTTGTTGGTCACGGTCGTGGTGCTCGCCGCCGCGTTGCCGACCACCGCACCGCTCGACAGCACGCCGAGCCCCGAGCCGAGCACCGACGGGTCGATCGTGCCGTTGTTGGTCAGCGTGACGTTACTGCCGGTCAACGACATCGCCGTGCCGCCGACGCCCAGCAGCACGCCGACGCTTGCACCGGGATTGACCGTCGCGTTCACGTTGTTGGCGCTGTTCGAATAACTGGGCGCCAGCGGATTCGCGACGCCGGAACAGGTCACCGTGGTGCCCGCCGTGCTGCAGACCGCATAGGCGGGGACAATGCCCGCGCCCGACAGCGCCAGAAACACGCCGGTGGGCAACAACAGTCGCGGAAACGGCTCAATCGCTTTTCTCTGACGGACAGGGTTCATGCTTTCCCTCTTTATTGATCTCGGCTTTGGTATTGGTATTGCGGCCGCAGCGAACGGCACGCAGCAGAAAATCGCGGATAAAAGCGTCCTCCCCGGCAATCGCGATGCGCTGTCGGTTTATTCGTGATGATTTTTTGATCGGCCCCGGAATGCAGCTGCGAAACTAGTCGAATGACATGCTGACGGCCCCTGGTTTATACAGCGACTTTCTGGTTGATTTGATTACTACCCGCTTTCGTCAGACTAGGCTATATCAAACTCGAACCGTTTTCCAGTCGATATTTTCCCATCGGATCAATGGCCGACGATTATGTACTTTTTTTACTTTCTGACAGATACGCAGCAATGACATGCGACACGCTCTCCGCCGGATTTCCTTGATTTTTCGCAAAGACAACGGCCGTACCGCATCGGTGGAAACACCGATATATCACCCTGATTCAATGCACGCGGATTTTGCGGCGCAATATTTTTACCGCGATGAATGATCCATTCAGATAATCCACATCCACTTAATTAATCGATCGGATCCGGATTATGGAACTGTCGGCGAAATTGTTTTGATTTTTCGACTCGCAAGAAATCTGAAACGCGAATCGTTATTATTTATTCGGTGCCGATGAAATTCGCGCGGCCGGCGCGAGACGACAGGAAACCGGAGAAAACAACGAAACCGCCCGCACCGGAAGCGCACGCTTGCGGGCTGCCCCGTCACGAAAACAGGCGCATCAGATAAAGCATCGGCCGAAACGAAACCGGCCGCGCCTCGGGATTCACCCACAACCGCACCGCATACACCGCGTAGGCCGGCACCTCGCGCCAGCTCGAATAGACATCGCGCCACTGGAAGCGGCGCGGATACGCGGCGGAGATGTTCGACGGCGCAATGCCGACGCGCTCGAACGCGAGGCGCGCCCGCGCGAGATGGTAATACTGGCTGACGATCAGCACGCGCGACAGGCGATGCGCGCGCAGGTAGGCCAGCGTGTGCTGCGCGGTCGCGAGCGTGTTGTCGCCCTGGTCGTCGACGGCGATCCGGTCCGCCGGCACACCGCGCGCCACGAGGTAGTCGCGCATGGCCGTCGCCTCGTTCAGCCCGGGGCCGTCGATCGCGCCGCTGACCAGAAACGCCGGGCACTGCCCCGCGCGGTAACAACGCACGCCGACATCGAGCCGGGCCGCGAGCACGGGCTTCGGCGCGCCGGTTTCGTCGAGCGCGTTGCCGAAGATCACGGCGACGTCCGCCGGGGCGCTCGGCATCCGCATGCCATGGACGACGATCGCGGCCGCCGCCGCGGCCCAGGCGCACGCGACGACGGCCAGCACGCGGCCGGCCCGGGCCGCGAAGCCCCGTTTGGTTCGATGTTTCAAGGTATTCGGTCTCTCAGGTGTCGTCGGGCGCGTCGGCCGGCCCGGCCCCGAACGGGCGCGTCACGCTAGCACGGCGCGCCCGCGCCTGTCCATGCGACGGACCGATGCCGGCCAGGCGGGCCGGCCCACCGAGAGATCGAAAGAATGTGAAGGCGTGCGCCGGGCTGCGGCCGGCAGCGCCGCCCGGCTCAATCGGCCGGGCACATCGCGAGCCGGCCCATCGCCTCGCCGGCGCCGCGCACCGCGCAGGTGGCCGGCTCGTCGGCGATCCGCGCGACCAGCCCGGTCTCGTCGTACAGCAGCCGTTCGAGGTCGGCGAGCAATGCGCCGCCGCCGGTGAGCACCACGCCGCGATTCGCGATGTCGGTCACGAGTTCGGCCGGCGCGTTTTCCAGCACCGACTTCACCGCGCCGATCACCTGCTTGAGCGGCGCGGCCAGCGCGTCCGCGACGTCGTGGTTGGACAGTTCGACCGAGCGCGGCAGGCCGTCGCCGATGCTGCGGCCGACGGCGCGCGTCGACGTGCGCGGCACCGCGCTGGTGGCCGAGCCGATCGTCTTCTTCACGTGCTCGGCCGTCTGTTCGCCGAGCAGCACGCCGTACAGGTTGCGGACGTGGTTGACGATCGCCGCGTCGAACTGGCTGCCGCCGACGCGAATCGCCTCCCGGTACACGATGCCGCCGAGCGCGATGACCGCGACTTCGGTCGTGCCGCCGCCGATGTCGACGACCATCGAGCCGACCGGCTCGGTCACCGGCAAACCCGCGCCGAGCGCGGCCGCCAGCGATTCCTCGATCAGTTCGACCTCCGATACGCCGGCCGCGAACGCGGCCTCGCGGATCGCGCGGCGCTCGACGGCCGTCGCGTCGGACGGCACGCACAACGTGACCTCGACCCGGCGGCTGAAGCGCGAGCGGGTGCGCGACATGTCGATGAAGCTGCGGATCATCTGCTCGGCCGCGTGAGCGTCCGCGATCACGCCGTGCCGCATCGGCCGCACGGCTTCGAGATGCCCCGGCTCGCGGCCCAGCAGCGCCTTGGCGAGCTCGCCGACGGCCTCGAGCGTCGGCCGCGCGTCGCTCGCGCCGCCCTTGCGGAAGCACACGACCGACGGCTGGTTCAGCACCACGCCGCGTTCGTGCGTATAGATCCGCGTACTCGCCGTTCCCGGGTCGATCGCAACGGGTTGCGCAAACAACTTTCCGAACAGCGGTGTCGACATATCAAACCTTTGTGAGGGAACGGGCCGGGACAGCCGCGCCGCACATTTTGCCGCGCGTCCATACCGCCCCATCACGAGCTTAGCGGCAAATCGTTCCGATACTTTAGGCAATTCCGACGATTTTTTCGCGACGGAAACGCCGCATGTGGCGTTTCGGGCACGTCCGGCCCTGCAACGGCCGCTCGCGTCGGGCCTGTAAAACACGGTAATCTCTCGGTCTTGCCTGCTCCCGGCAGGCCTCAGACGCACGCTTACGCCAGGTATGTTCACCATGACAGCGACCGTTTCCTTCCGCTGGGCGCCGGTGCGCCCGCTCTGCACGACGCTCGTTGCCTTCTGGTGCTGCACGGTCGCCGCGCAACCGCTGCCGGCCGCCGAACCCGCCGCCCAGACCGTCGCCGCAGCCGCCAACGCGCCGGCGGCTCGCGCGCCCACCGCACCCGCTGCGGCGGCGCACACCTGCACGGCCGACGGCGGCCCGGCCGGCCGCCCGTCGATCGGCCTCGTGCTGTCCGGCGGCGGCGCGCGCGGCTACGCACACCTCGGTGTCCTGAAAGTGCTGGAGGACAACCGGATTCCGATCGACTGCATCGCGGGCACCAGCATGGGCGCCGTGGTCGGCGGCCTGTACGCGAGCGGGATGGCGGCAGACGAGATGCAGAAGCGGCTGTCGGAGGTCAACCTGGCGGATATCGCGTTCGACGTGACGGACCGCGCGGACCTGCCGCAAACCAGCCGCGAAGACGAACGCCTGTACATCAACGGGCTGACGCTCGGCTTCGGCAAGAAAGGCGTCAAGGCGCCGGTCGGCCTCGTCCAGGGCAACCGGCTGCAGGCGCTGCTCGCGAACTGGACGGCCGCCGTGCCGACCAACCAGCCGTTCGACCAGTTGCCGATCCCGTACCGCGCGGTCGCGACCGACCTGCAGACAGGCCAGATGGTCGTGCTCGACCACGGTTCGCTGCCGCTCGCGATTCGCGCGAGCATGGCGATGCCGGGCCTGTTCGCGCCGGCCGAGATCAACGGGCGCGCACTCGTGGACGGCGGCCTCGTCAGCAACCTGCCCGTCGACACCGCGCGGCAGATGGGCGCGAACGTCGTGATCGCCGTCGACATCGGCTCGCCACTGCGCCCGCTCGACGCGCTCGCATCGCCGGCCGACGTGATGCAGCAGATGGTCGGCATCCTGATCCGCCAGAACGTGACCGCGCAACGCAAGCAGCTCGACGCGCGGGACGTGCTGCTCACGCCGGACCTCGGCGCGCTCGCGTTCACCGATTTCCAGAACGCGAAGCAGGCGATCGCCGCCGGCGAGATCGCCGCGACCGCGGCGCTGCCGAAGCTGCGGCGGTTCGCGCTCACGCCGGAACAGTACGCGGCCTACCGGTCCGCGCACGCGCAGCCGCTGCCGCCGCCGATCCGGATCACGCGCATCGACATCAAGACCAGCGGCGGCGTGCCGAAGCGCGTCGTCAGCAACGCGCTGCACGTGAAACCCGGCGACATCTACGATCCGAAGACCGTCAGCCAGGATCTGCTCGGGCTCACGACGGGCGGCAACTTCGAGAGCGTCACGCAGCAGATCGTGAGCCGCGGCGACGACAACGTGCTCGAGATCGATGCGCGCGAGAAGTACTGGGGGCCCAACTTCCTGCTGTTCGGGCTCGGCATGTCGAGCAGTTCGACCGACGAGGGCGGCTTCCGCCTGCACGTCGGCTACCGGCGGCCGTGGCTCACGGAGTCGGGGCTGGAATTCCGCGCGGACACGACGATCGGCAGCGACCTGCAGTCGGCGCGCGTCGAATTGCGCCAGCCGCTGTCGATGGCCTACGGCGTGTACCTCTCGCCATACGCGGAATACCAGCGCCGCTACGCGAACCTGTACGACGACTCCGGCGACGTGAAGATCACGCAATACCTGATGCAGACGGCGCGCGCCGGGATCGACCTCGGCCTGCCGATCGCGCGGCTCGGCGATTTCCGGGTCGGCCTCGGTTACGTGACCGGGCACGGTTCGCCGACCTACAACCTGCCGTTCGACGACGGCAGCGGCCAGGCGCTGCTGTGGCCGAGCTTCACGTCCCAGGCACTGATCGCGCGGGCGCGGCTCGTCATCGATCAGCTCGACGATCCGATGTTCCCGCGCAAGGGATATTTCGGCGAACTGCGGGTCGAACGCTCGCTGGTGTCGCGCAACGGCGGCTCGGCGCAGGAATTCGCCGACGGGATCAGCAACGCGCCTTATACCGAGATCTACGGCAAGGCGATGATCGCGCAACAGTTCGGCCGGCACAGCGTCAGCGCGACGATCGAAGGCGGCAAGAGCATCGGCGGCACCAACCTGATCAACGCGTTCAACTTCACGCTCGGCGGCTTCCAGCATCTGTCCGCCTATGCGGCCGATCAGCTGAACGGCAACGAGCTCGCGTACGGACAGATCACGTACATGAACCAGTTGATGACGTTCAACGCGTCGCCGATCAAGGCGCTGTCGGTGGGCGCCAGCGCGGAAGTCGGCAACGTGTGGTCGAGCGGCCAGAAGATCGGCGGCGGCGCGCTCAAGCAGAGCTACACGTTCTTCACGAGCCTGTCGACCGCGTTCGGGCCCGTCTATATCGGCGTGGCGCTCGCGCCCAGCGGCCGACGCAACTTCTATCTGCAGCTCGGCCGCACCTACTGAGCATGCGCGGATGCCGCTTCGGCGGCATCCGTGCGGCCATGGTCGCCGTGGGCGTTCCGTTCAGAAATCGGCAGCCATTGCGATCGCGCGCGCTTGCGCCCGCTCGATGCTTTCATGCGCCCTCGCGTTCCACGTGTGTTCAACGGTCAGGTTTCTGACCTCGTTCACGCCGATGAGCTTCAACCAGAATTCGATGTAATCGGCCTGATGCCCGAACCCGGCCCGGCCGGCTCGCCCCGCGCCGGTTTCCTCGCCCTGCCCGCGCACGTGGATCACCAGTGCCCGGGGGATCTCGAGCAACGGGCCGTAGGACGCGCCGTCGAACGTGAAGAGCATGTTCCGCTGGCTGACGAGATCGATCAGTTGCTTGAGCTTGTACGGATAGCCGAAATTCCACATCGGCACGCCGACGACGATCCGGTCCGCCGCCTGAAACCGCTTCGCGAGCGACTGGATGCGTCGCCAGACCGACTGCTCGGCGGCATTCATCGGTTCGTTCGCGACGCCTTTGTACTTTGCGCCGATCGCATGGCCATCGAACTCCGGCAGGTTTTCCTCCCAGACATTCAGCGTATCGACGTCGATCGGCGTACCCGCGTTGCGGTACGCGTCGACAAACGCATTGGCGACCGCGATCGACGCCGACCTGGCGCCGCGCGGGGAAGACACGATATTCAGTAATCGCATGATGCGTGACCCGACAAGACATACATGAACGAAGGACGGCATGCGCGGCCGCCCGGCTTCGCTGCTGCGTCGCAGGCCGGCTGCTTGCGATGGCGCCGGCCAACCTGCCCGAATAGTTGCAATTGCAATCGTAATGCACAACGCCGAGGTCGTGCAACGAATCTTCAGACGATCACAGGCCGGGCCCGCATCGACAGGACGAAGAAAGGGGGAAAGGGAGAGAAATGACGCAACGCACGCGAAAACCGGCGTGCGCCGCAGCGCGATCAGACCGGCCAGCTGATCTCGAATCGCGCGCCGCCGAGTTCGACCGGATCGACGACCGCGATCCGGCCATTGTGCGCGTGGAGCACCTGCCGCGTGATCGACAGGCCCAGCCCGTAGCCGCCGGTGCGACGGTCGAGGCGCACGAACGCGTCGAAGATCCGTTCGCGCTCGCTCTCCGGCACGCCCGGGCCGTCGTCCTCGACGAAGATCCCGATATTGCCGTGCACGAGCGCGATCCCGACGACGATCCGCGCGTTCGCGTACTTGCTCGCATTGCGCAACAGGTTGCGCATCGCATACGACATCAGCCGCCGGTCCATCTTCACGCGCAGATCCGATGCGATCGCGACGCGCGCCTCGATCGCCCGGTCCGGATACAGCAGTTGCGCGTCGCTCACCTGGTGCTCGAACCACGCGACGGGCGCCGTCAACTCGAGCTTCGACTGCAGCGAGCTGTATTCGAGCCGCGCATACGTGAGGCTCATGTCGATCAGCTCCTCGAGCTCGGTCACGTCCTGCGCGATGCTGTCGAGCGCGCCCTGGTATTCGGCCGCCGAACCCGGTTCGCGGAGCATTTCGAGCGCGAAGCGCACGCGCGCGAGCGGCGTGCGCAGTTCGTGCGAGATCCCGTTCGTCAGATCGCGCTGCGCGGCGATCAGCCGCTCCATGCGCATCGCAAGCGCATTCAGCGTGCGCGCGAGCGGGCCGATGATCACGCTGTGCGATTCGCGCGCGCGCGTGTTGAAGCGCCCGCCGGTGAAGTCGATCGCACGCTCGCGCACCATCACGAGATCCGACCAGACCGGCCGCATCCACCGGTACGCGGCGAGCGCGGGCGCGGTGAACACGAACGCGAGCACGATCCAGATGTCGCCCGGCAGCGCGTCGAACGCATGCCACACGACCTGCGGCGACAACACGACGCACAGCGCGAGCGCGGGCACCAGCGCGGTGAGCAACACGAGGCCGAGCAGATGCAGATAGGTGCGCAGGTACAGGCGCGACCAGCTCGGGATGCGGTCGGCGCGCGTGTCGGTCCACGCGCGACGGAAATGCAGCCAGCGCCATTTGACGTAGCGCAGCGTCGGCAGCGGCGGTGCATCGGGGTGCGAACGGGTTCGTCGAATCATCGCGGCTCCCGGCCGGCGGGCCGAATGCCCGCGCGGAACGTGACGGCGTCGCGCGAGCGCGGCGTCATTCCCACGCGTGCTTGCTGAATTGATAACCCTTGCTGCGGATCGTCTTGATCCGCTGCGGGTTGCTTGCGTCGTCGCGCAGCTTGCGGCGCAGCTTCGAGATGCGCCCGTCGATCGTGCGGTCGAGGCCGTCGAATTCGACGCCGCGCAACTGCAGCATCAGATCGTCGCGGCTCACGACTTCGCCCGCGTGACACACGAGCGCCCACAGCAGGTCGAATTCGGCGGACGTCAGATCGGGCGTGCTGCCGTCGGGCAGCACGACGGTGCGGTCGGTGCGGTCGATCGAGAACTTGCCGAACGCGTAGCGCTCCGGCTGCGGCGCGGTGCTCTCGGCCGCGCGCACGGGCGCGCGGCGCAGTTGCGCCTTGATCCGCGCGAGCAGGATGCGCGGCTCGACCGGCTTGTGCACGTAGTCGTCCGCGCCGAATTCGAGGCCGAGCAGCTCGTCGAACGGCTCGTCGCGCGCCGTCACCATGATGATCACGCCGTCGTACTGCTTGCGCACCTCGCGGCAGATTTCGAAGCCGTCCTTGCCCGGCAGGTTCACGTCGAGGATGACGAGATCGGGGCGCATGGACAGGATCGCCGGCACCGCGGCGTCACCATGCAGCACGGTGTCGACTTCATAGTCGTTCTTGCGCAGGTAGCCGGCGATCAGCGTGGACAAGCGGGTGTCGTCTTCGACGAGCAGGATGCGAAAAGACATGGGCAGCGGTCGGATCATCGGGGAAGCCACGGCGGCGCCGGCGGGTGCCGGACGCCGGCCCTCGGCCGAAACGTACCGCATGATACTGCGCCCGCCGCTCGCCTGTTTGCCGGTCTTGAAAATAAGGGCGCGATTCGGGCCGCGCTTGACGAATCGGCGCCGGGACGGTTCCATACGGGCTCGCCGGCATCCCGGCCCTGCTTCTACCCTGCCTGACGTGATGAATTACCAATCGATTCTTGAACGCATCCACACCGAACTCGCCCCCTGGATCGGCCAGGGACGGGTCGCCGACTACATTCCCGAACTCGCGAAAGTACCCGCCGACAAGTTCGGGATGGCCGTCGTGACGCTCGACGGAAACGTGTACACGGTCGGCGATGCGCACGAGCGCTTCTCGATCCAGAGCATCTCGAAGCTGTTCGCGTGCACGCTCGCGTTCCAGTTGCTGGGCGACGCGCTGTGGGAACGGGTCGGCCGCGAGCCGTCCGGCACCGCGTTCAATTCGCTGGTCCAGCTCGAAAGCGAGCGCGGCAAGCCGCGCAATCCGTTCATCAACGCCGGCGCGCTGGTCGTCACCGACGTGCTGTGCCGCCGCTTCGTGAAGGCCGAGACGGCGCTCGTCGAATTCGTGCGGCGGCTGATCGGCGCGAACGACATCGACTACGACTCGCGCGTCGCGACGTCGGAGTTGCAGCACGCGGAACGCAACCGTGCGATGGCGCATTTCATGGCGAGCTTCGGCAACATGCAGATGCCGCCCGATACGGTGATCGACGCATATTGCCGGCAGTGCGCGATCGAGATGAACTGCGTGGAGCTGGCCAGCGCGGCGCTGTTCCTCGCGAACGGCGGTGTCGCGCCGGCAACCGGCGAGCGGATCGTCGATTCGAGTTCCGCGAAGCGGCTGTCGGCGTTGATGCTGACCTGCGGGACGTACGATGCGGCCGGCGATTTCGTGTATCGGGTCGGGCTGCCGGCGAAAAGTGGCGTCGGCGGCGGGATCGTGGCGGTGCTGCCGGGGGAGATGGCCGTGTGCGTGTGGGCGCCGGGGTTGGATGCGAACGGGAATTCGTTGGCGGGGACGCTGGCGCTGGAGTGGTTGACGACTTATACGGGAAGGTCGATTTTTTGAAGAGGCGAAGTCAGATATAACCGAGTCGGCCGCACAAGTAGCATTGTCGCCAACGTTGCAAAGATACGGGGATATGCAAATCACACTCGGCGAACGGCGCGGATTATCGTGTTTTCAAGAGCAGCCCCGACGCATAAGCACTATTCGCGGCATGTTTGCCCGACACCGGCTGTGTGCATAACTCATGGCACTTCCACGCCGATCAACCGGAGACTCGACAATGGCGTTGTACGGAATATCGGCGTTGGCGATCCTGTCTTTTTTTGCGCTTGCCGTGACCGTACCGCTCATGCTGATCGTCGCGGCCTTCGGATTGAATGGTCGCGTTCGTGCGCATAAAGCCTGGAGACGCTGCGTCGCCCTTCTCTGCTGCATGGTGTTCGTGCAGGTTGTCGTGCTTTTCAACAATCGTTCGATTACCGACAACTATGCTCATGCAATAAGCGCCTGGTACACCCACCGCCTCACGCGGGCAACTACCTTTGACGGGATGACGTTCCCACCGGGCTCAACGGTTGTCCTCGAAGTGTATTCTCCACATTCGGTCAAAAGCGGTACCGTCCCGTCGAACACGCCGCTTCTGGGGCTGACCGTAAGCGGAGACTTCGCCGTCAATCGTTCCGACGACAATACGAGTTACGTCGCTTATGGGACGCTTGCGAAGCCGGCATCGCTCGCCGGGATCGAATGTGCACCGGGTCCGTTCAAGCACCACAAGGAACGCTCCGCCTTCAACTACGACGAATTTCAGGACACCGTTGACTGCACGCTTGCGTCCGGGCTTCGAGACGGAGAACTCGATCTCCCTGCGGGAACCCATGTCAAGGCGCTCGTTGTGGGCGGCACGGTTGAAATGTCGATTTCGGGAGAACTACCCCACTTGTGGAAAGTTTTCGGTATTGAATGTGACACAGGAGCGTTTGAATTCGACACGTTCGCACGATTCACCTGCATCTCGGCCGTGGATCAACGTGTGGGCGACCACGAAATACCCCGCGGGAAAGAGATTACGGTATCGAGGGATACAGGGCGGTAATCTCAGGCTCTTCGGCAAGCATGGATAAGGCGGTAACTGGAAAAGGCCACGCATGGATCACGACAACGCATCAGAAGTCGCGACTTCTTCCCGCGTACACGCCGGCAGCAGCGCATCCGCGCCGATTCCCTCGATCGCGCCATCCCAAACCGCGCTGCTCGTCATGCATTACCAGACCGACATCCTCGGCCTCTTCCCGTCGGTCGCGCCTGAATTGCTCGCCAATACGCGCCGTCTCTGCGACGCGGCACGCGCTGCCGGCGTCGGCGTCTGGTTCGCGAATCTGAGGTTCAGCCCCGGCTATCCGGAAGTCAGCCCGCTGAACAAGAACGGCCAGGGCATCAAGCAACTCGGCCTGTTCATCAACGACGGCCCTTCCCCGGAACTTGCCAAACGACCCGACGAACCGCTGATTTTCGCCCACCGCGCAAGCGTGTTCTTCGGCACCGATCTGCAGGCGCGTCTCACCGCACGAGGCGTCGATACGCTGATCATGGTCGGCATCGCGTCGACCGGCGTGATGTTGTCGTCGATCGCGCACGCGAGCGACGCCGATTTCCGCCTCTATACGGTCAAGGATTGCTGCTACGACCCGGACCCGATCGTCCACGAACATCTGTTCGCTACCGCGTTCGAATCGCGCACGACGGTGCTGTCGCTCGCGGATGCACTGCGGTTGCTGGCGTGACAACGCACTCGTCGCACGCCGTTCGAAACCATCCATCCGACAACGGGCTTACCGGGCCGCCGCCCCAATCCCCGCAAGAATGAGATCGATGCCGGCCAGGAACTGCGCACGCTCGTCGTGCGCGGCCAGTTGTGCCGCCACCTTCCGCACGAACGGATACTGCGCCGGTTCGAGCTGTGCCCACCGTTCGGCAACTGCCGCGACGATCTCCGGCTGCCTCGTGTCGCGCGAATGCAGCCGCGCACCGGCCGCGTACTGGCCGGCCAGCCCGAAGATGTAGTGCATCAATGCCGACGCCGCATCGAATTGCGCGGGCTCGGGCACGCCCAGCGCCTGAAGCTGCCCGCCGACGCGCTCCAGGATCCGCAGCACCGCCTGCTGCCACGGTTCACGGAACAACTGCGCACCCACCCACGGGTGCGCGCTGAACGCGTCGAACAGGCGCAGCGCGACACACCGGACCGCTTCCGCCGCATCGCCGTCACGCTCCGGCGGCACGTCCGTCAGCGCGGCCGCGATCACTTGATCCGCGGCCGCCGCGAGCAGGTCGTGCTTGTCTGCGACGTGCCAATAGATCGCGCCGCTTCCGGTCGCCAGGTGCGCGGCAAGCGCGCGAAAGGTCAGCGCGCCCTCGCCCGCATGGTCGAGGATCCCTATCGCGGCCTCGACGATCCGCTCTTTCGACAGCGCGTGCGCGCGCCGCTCGGTCCGGTTGGTGGTCTTCATGCACGCTAGCTTGACACATCTGGAACAGCGTTCCAATATCTTGCCGTTGGAACAACGTTCCACACGTTTCCCCACGCGGGCGCGATGCCGTCGTGTACCGCCCTTTCGACCACACCGGGCCGCCCTGGCCTGAAACCGAGCCACCGATGAATCTGCCCGTGTCCCATGATGTCGTGATTGCCGGAGCCGGCCCTGTCGGCCTGTTTCTCGCGTGCGAGCTGCGCCTTGCCGGTGCGTCCGTGCTGGTGGTCGAGCAGGCGGACGACCCGGCATCCCCGCTGAAGCACCTCCCGTTCGGCATGCGCGGCCTGTCCGCGCCGACCATCGATGCGTTTTACCGTCGCGGCCTGCTCGACGGCATCGCGCTGCCGTCCCGCGCAACGGACACCGCGCACTGGATGCAGCAAGCGCGACGTCCCGCCGGCCATTTCGCCGGCATCCCGTTCTTCCACGACGACATCGATGCGTCGCAGTGGCCGTACCACCTGCCCGGCCCGGCCGGCACGCACATGGCGACCGACATGGCGCGGGTCGAATCCGTGCTGACGGCCCGTGCGCACGCAACGGGCGTCGAGATTCGGCGCGGCCTTGCCGTCGAGGGCTTCGAGCAGTCGGACGATGGCGTCACGCTGCACGCGGGCGGCGAGACCTTCCGCGCACGCTGGCTCGTCGGTTGCGACGGCGGCCGCAGCGCGGTCCGCAAGGCCGGCGGCTTCGCGTTCGCCGGCACCGACGCCGAGTTCACCGGCTACTCGATCGAAGCCGAGTTCGCCGATCCGGGCGTGCTGCTGCCGGGCCGTCACCCCACGCCGGCCGGGATGTATACGTACACGCCGCCCGGGACCGTCGCGCTGGTCGAGTTCGACGGTGGCGCGTTCCACCGGAGCGGGCCGATCACGCTTGAACATGCGCAGGCCGTGCTGCGCCGCGTGTCCGGCACCGGCGTCACGTTGACCGCGCTGCGGCTCGCCGCCACGTGGACCGATCGCGCGTACCAGGCATCGACGTACCGCAACGGCCGCGTGCTGCTCGCGGGCGATGCCGCGCACATCCACTCGCCGCTCGGCGGGCAGGGGCTCAATCTCGGGCTCGGCGATGCGATGAATCTCGGCTGGAAGCTGGCCGCGACGATTCGCGGCGACGCACCGGCCGGGCTGCTCGACAGCTACACGGACGAACGGCATCCGGTGGGCGCGCGCGTGCTCGACTGGTCGCGTGCGCAGGTCGCGCTGATGCGGCCGTCCCCGGGCTCGCACGCGCTCGCGGCGATCGTGCGCGATCTCGTCGACACGCGCGACGGCGCGACGTACTTCGCCGAACGCCTGTGGGGCGTGTCGCTCGCGTACGATCTCGGCCGCGGCCATCCGCTCGTGGGTCGCTGCGTTCCGGACTTCGAACTGATCGACGGCACGCGGCTCGGCGAACACGCCAGGCACGGCAAGGGCGTGCTGCTGGACTTCGATGCGGACCAGCCGCTTCGGGCCGTGGCAGGCCGCTGGCGCGACCGCATCGCCTATATCGCGAGCGACGCGAAAGACCGGCTCGGATTACGTGCGGTGCTCGTGCGCCCGGACGGTTTCGTCGCGTGGGCCTGTGGCGACGATGCGGGCGTGGACATCGACGCCGCCACGCAGGCGGTCACGCGATGGTTCGGCGCGCCCTGCGCGGCGCAGTGAGCGCAGCCGCTCAATGCAGGAAGCGAGTCTGTCTCGCCGACCGACAAACGTGCACGCGCGCCATCGACGGCGCGCCCGACATCCTCGCGCGCCCACATCCCGCGACGTGCGCGATAGCGCGCACGTCACCCACGCCCCTCACTTCGCGATAAACACCCCCGACGTCGGGCACGTGCCCTGCGTATTGCCGTCGGTCACGAGCGACGCGGCGCTCGGAAACTGCGCGGTCGCGTTCGTCTTCACCGCGATCCATGCCTCGGTGAAGTAGCTCACCCCATTCGTCTTCGTGCATTTCAACGACACCGCGCTGCGCGTGTTGCTGCCGAACGCGCCTTCGAACGCCGACAGCAACTGGTTACGCGTGACCGTCTTGCCCGCGTTCGCCTGCACGAACGTGTTGAACGACGTGTTGCCGAGCCGGCTGATCATGCCCGACGCCTGGTTCCAGTAAGCATCAGGCGTCGCCGAATTCGAACAGGTGCCGTGCTTGAACCATTCGTGCTTGTCGAGGCACGATGCGACGCCCGGCATGTACGTCGACAGCGTGTTGCGCGTCGCGCTGCTGATCGGATACGCGTCCATGCTGCACCACTGGTGCGCGTTGTCGAGGTCGATGTCGTTCTGCGGCACGCCGCAGTAGAACGGCTGGTTGCCGTCGTAGCGGTTCGGCCACAGCCCGTGCAGCGACAGGCTCGTCGCCGCATACGAGCCGGCGAGGTTCGTGCATTCCGGTGTGTCGTGCGACGCGCAGAAGCCGGGCTCCCACGAGGCGGCGAGCAGCAGGTAGTCGTAGCTGGTCTGCGCGGCGGCGTGCAGTGAAACGGAAGCGACGGCGAGTGCGGCAGCGGCGCGGGCGAGCGTCTTGAGCATGGCGTGTTTCCTCGGAAAAGGCTTGCGGTCGCGGGATGCGCCGCAAGATTGTCGAATGTCTGCCCGCGATTGTTGCCGCCGCAACGTGGCACGAATGTGAAGGTGCACGAAAGAATGCGCGGCTCGCTCAGGTGCCGAGTTGCGTGCACGCGCGCGCCGACGCCTCGGGGCCCTCGAGCGAGAGGATCTGCCACACGCCGACGCTGACGCGCCGACGCGCGGCCGTCGACGGATCGGCCAGCAATGCCTCGACACGCGCCGCGGCATCGGGCGCCTTCTGCTGCAGCGCAGCGTGATGCCGCGCCCGCGCCGCCGGTTCCGGCTCGTACACGTCGCACAGGCGCACCATGCCGGCGAGGCCGGCCAGCGTGTCGTCCTTGTCGATCGCGGCCGGCTCGACGGGCTCGATCCCGTTGCGCTCGGCCGGCGGCAGCTTGTTGCGCGCGCCTTCGTCGATCGCGGCGGCGGAAGCCGGCGGCAGGCCGCCGATCGCCGCGACGATCCGGCTGCCCGCGGCGATCATGTCGCCCTGGCACGCGATCTTCTCGGCGGCCGCGACGTGCGAGCAGAACGACACCGACATCCGGTACACGTCGTTGCTCATGCGCGGCACTTCGTCCGTGTCCGCCTGCGCGAGGCCGGCAGTGGCCAGCGCCAGCACCAGCGTCAGCGCGGCGGGAGTCAGGATGCGGAACGCTCTCGTCTCGTTCATCGTCGTCGTCCGTGAGTGGTTATAGCGGGCACTCTCGCCGGGCCGCCCGGTAGCGCCCCTCGTGATGCCGGGCCCTCGTCCGGCGCCACGCGTTTCACTTCATCGACGCCGCCTCCGAGCCGCCTGGCGACAGCGCCGCGCTGTCCTGCTCGCGCCACGCGCGGCGCGACGCCATGATCGCGCTCACCGCCGAGCGCGCGACCTTCCACCACGCGAACGGACGCGGATCGGCGAGCATGCTGAGGGCGCGCGCATAGTCGAGCGTGAGCCCGGGCGTCCACGCCATCGTCACCGCGCGCTTGCGGATCTGTGCGGCCACCCACAGCTCGGGCGTGAGCAGCAGCCGCACGAACGCGCCCCACCCGGCCCGCGCGCCCTTCAGCCGCCACACCGCGCCGTCGAGCGCGGCCTCGAGCGCATTCGACACGGTGCTCGAGCAGTTGCGGTACGTGAGGTTGTACGTCGTGTTCCGCCGGTACGACGACCAGAACGCATCGAGCTTGGCCGGATCGTAGTTGCGAATGCGCACGCGCACGGTCGACGGGCACCACGCTTTCGACTCGGTCGCATAGTCGGGCTGGAACAGGCCGGGCACGTCGTTCTCGCGCGTCGCGCGCAGGATGCGCGTGAATTCGTCCGGAGAACGATCGATTTCGACGCCCGGATACAGGCTGATGTAGATGCCCTCCGGCGATTCCAGCGCCGCATGGCCGGTCGAGATCACGCCGTTGACGTCCACCGCCGCGATGTAGCGGTCGATCACCGGATAGCGCTGCGCTTCGGCCTTCGACGTGCCGGTCGGCGTCCATACGTGCACGGTGAGCGCCCGCTCGCCGTCGGCAGGCGGGCCGTCCCATTCGGATTGCGCGAACTGCGGCAGGCCCTGCGCATCGTCGAGATCCGGCGCGAGCGCCGGCGCGGGCGAGGTCACGAACGCCGGGTTGCGCGTCAGCCGCCGCACGCGTGCGGCGAGGCTCAGCAGGTGCATGCCGCCGAACATCAGCAGCAGGCCGAGGCAGTACGGCACGGTGCCCGCGTAGTGCGTCGGGTACGGCTGGAAGAAGAAGATCGCTAGCAGGATCTCGACGACGCCCCACGCGAACGCGACGTGCCAGCGGCGATAGCGGACCATCCATGCGGACGTGCACTGGAGCAGCCCGTCGACGAGAAACAGCGTGCCGAAGATCATCGACAGCAGGAAGTGGCCGTGATGATGGCCGGCAAACACGAGCCCCGCGGCCACCACGACCGCGAGGCCCTTCACGTAGCGCAGGATGCGTTGCCCGCCGACACCGCTGCCGGCCACCGCGAGCGTCGCGAGCCCTTCGATCAGGAACAGCCACGCGAACAGCTCGATCGGAAAATGCAGCGCACCGTCGAGTGCGTCGACGAAAATGCCGACACCCGCGACGACCCACAGCCAGCCGAGCACGGTCAGCCCGCGCCAGCGGGTTCGCAGATATTCGATGCCCAGCAGCAGCAACACCAGTCGTACCATTGCGCCCTCATCTCTTCTTTCGGGACACGCGCGGCCTCGCGTTCCCTGTCGTGCCGACCGCGCATCGGGCGACGCGCCGGCCGGAAGGCGGCCATCGTTGCCGGCCCGTCATGTCGTCGACATGATCGATGCGGCCGGCACGCACCGCTCTGGCCGAATAATAAGATATGGCGGGACCGGTTGAAAGCGTCGCGAAAACGGTGTCGATGGCGTGCGGATGCGCACGGCTGCCCGCCGCCATGACAGATTCCCGGTTCGACAACGTGCGGCGAATACGCGAGAATCCGGCTTCCGAGGGCGAAAGCCACCCAACCAAACCGAACCGCACAGACGGGACAACAAGAAATGAGCCTATCCATCACGCGCCGGCGCCTGCTGGCCGCCGGCGTCGCCGCGAGCAGCGTTGCGCTGTCGGGCTGCTTCACGCCGAAACTGTACAAGAACGACGGGTACAGCGAACACGTATCCGCCTTCATGATGACCGAAGACGGCAAGAAACTGGTCGTCCTCGGCACGCGCTACCACTACATCTTCGAGCTGCCGGCGCGACTGCGGCCCGTCCTGCTGTCCGGCTACCGGAAATCGGTACGCACGACATTCGCGGACTTTCATGCGAGCGGCGGCAGCGTCACCGGGCATTACCGGATCGTGCTGCCGAACGACGCATCGGACGACGATCGCCGGGCCGCCTCCGCCGACGGCTTCGCCAGCGAGCCGGCCGGCCTCGTGCTCGAAGGCGACATCGAAGGCAAGCGCTACTCGACGGAAGGCTTCGTCGAGAAGGACAAGGCGGCCGCGCAACCCTTCAACCGCCCGTACTCGGTGTACATCAAGGAATCGCCGTCCGTCGTCGGCATGGGTCTGCGGATTCTCGCGACGCCGATCACGGTGGCCGCCGACGGCGTACTCGTGCTGGGCGGCATCGTGCTCGTGCCGTTCGCGGCAATCGCGATCCAGGCAAGCGGCGGCATCCGGATCATGTAACGGCGCTGTAACGGCGCGCCCGGCACGGCCGCAACAGGAGCATCGCCATGACCGCCTCACCGCTTCATTCGTCCTCGCTCGGCCCGCAACTGAAGCGCTGGCGCGCGCTGCACCGCGTGAAGCAAAGCCACGCGGCCGAACTGTTCGGCGTCGCGCAATCGACGATTTCGCGCTGGGAGGCCGGCCTTCAGCAGATGTCGCCCGACGAGCGCGCGACGGCCGAACGGCTGCTCGCCGCGCGCCTCGATTCGGCGGGCGACCGCGCGCTCGCGCGGCTGATCGCCGGCAGCGCGGGCCGCATGCATCTCGTCTGCGACCTCACGCACCGTCTGCTCGCCGGTTCGCCGGCCCGCGCGACCGAGTTCTCGCAGCCGCTTTCGACGCTGCTCGGCACGTCGCTGTGGCGCTACGCGACGCCGGAAATCGTGCGCATGGAAGCCGCGCTCGACCCGCTCGGCTGGCATGATCGCGCGGGGCCGCCGAGCGTGGAATTCGACACCGGCGCGAATGCGTCGCGCGTCGTGCCGATTCGCGGCAGCCGATGCCGGTGGACGCGGATGACGCTATCCGACGGCTCGGCCGCGCGGCTCGTGGAAACGCTCGACGCCGACTGACGCACCGCGCATATTTCATGCGTGGACGCAGCGCGGCCGGCCCGCGTACGCTTGATGGCTCATCGCAAGGACACCGACCATGAATCCCGACACGATCCACGCACGGCTCGATTTCCTGCGCGAAGCCGAACGCCTGAAGAACGTGCTGCGCAGCGGCTACACATCCGCCGGACGCGCGGAAAGCACGGCCGAGCACAGCTGGCGGCTGTGCCTGATGGCGCTCGTGTTCGCCGATGCGTTGCCCGGCGTCGACACGCTGAAGCTGCTGAAGCTGTGCGTCGTCCACGACCTCGGCGAGGCGCTGCACGGCGACATCCCCGCGATCGAGCAAGCCGCGCACCCCGACAAGAGCGCACATGAACGCGACGATCTGCTGACGCTGACCGCGTCGCTCGACCGCACGCTGCGCGACGAGATCGTCGCGCTGTGGGACGAATACGAGGCGGCCGCGTCGCCGGAGGCCCGCGCGGCGAAGGCGCTCGACAAGCTCGAAACGATCCTGCAGCACAACCAGGGCAGCAATCCGCCCGATTTCGACTATGCGTTCAATCTCGGCTACGGCCGGCGCTACACCGACGCCGCACCGTTGTTCCGTGCGATCCGCGAGATCGTCGACGCCGATACGCAGCGCAGGATCGGCGCGGGCGGAGACCGCGCGTAAGGTCGCGGCACGGCGGTAGCACGAGGCATCCTGTTGTCGTACCCGTCGCCAACTGTTCGGTACATCCGTAGTCACTAGCGGCGCGCGAACCTCTCCACCCGGAAGCCATGTTCGACCGACACGACTGGCAAGCCGCCGCGCGTCGCATTCGGCACCAGCACGGACGGGCACCATATCTGCCCGCCTTCCCTACCGTGCACCCCACGCGAACGCCATCTGTTCGATGCCTTCGCCTCCATCCGGGCAGTCCGCCCGCTGCTTTTGCCGGATCGGACACAACATCCACGCCACTCCCCAACGGCGCTCCAATTTCCTGCCCGGATAAGCGAAACCTCTTGGCCCTGCCGCTCGCGAGGATACCGAATCAACTCTCATTGGAATTCGAAAACGCCAACCAGTCCGAATTGACAAATTTAATAAAAATGACAATCAGCAACAATTTGATTATCTCAAAAAAATAAATCCTTGAAAAATCGCCCCTCTAAAAATTAATCTACGAAACACAGGAATACTAAATTGACATCGGCAAATAAATCTCAAAAACATACCCATTGCATCAAGCAATCATCGCCTTTCCTCAACCCGCCACAAAGGAGGTTTCGATGCATTCCAAGCAAAGCTTCTTCACTCGAAAGACCACCAGATCGGCTGCAGTCGCCTTTGGCATCGTCGTTGCCTTGATTCATCCTGGCAGTGCTGCAGCCGACGGGCTTGCGAGCAAAATCCTCGAAGGTCCGAACACGTCCAATCAACGAGCATTCACAAGTTGCTCTGTTTTCTACACAATGTGCATTCAGCGATACGGCAGCAGACCCGGCAGCACGGCTGGCATGACACGATGCGCAGATTGCTTGAATAACTGCAATCGCTCGAATGGATGGTGGCCGATGATCAGCGGTTGCGCCGTATAACGACAGTGATGTGCTTCGTCGCGAGTAGTCATGTCGATGTCGCTCAACCGCACAAAAATCCGTCGTTCGCTCGCGACGAAGTTGAAGTTTCTACCCAGGATCAAGGTATACCAATGCTCCGAAACAAAGATCACCAAAATTTGGTCCACGCATCATTCTCGGACATCACGTCCAATGTCATTGCATCTGCAATTTCGGACGGACGATTGATGGGGTCACACGTTCTTATTGGCGGAAACTGGCACCTCGGCCCTCTCAAAGAACGCAACATTTCGACACTGTCGGCGTGGTTTTCCGATAATTTTGGATATATCCCAAACGACCTGACCATCGACATCCCTACCATCCCCACCAACGAGTCGATCAAAATATGTGCATGGGTAAATCCATTATCATCAATCGAATATGCGAATTTCATACACTGGATAAGCCATGATACTCCACGCGATTTTCTGTTGATTTCGATCCCGGAAAAGTGCGCCCATCCAGTTGTGGAGAATTTCTTCAATCTCGCCGAGCTTCTCGACAATGCAGCCGAAAGAAAATCGAACGATTTCAACCCATATATCGCAGAATGGGGGGCCCTGGTTGAGGAAAATTCCGACTTCAGAATGATCAATCAAATTGGAAAAATTCAATCGTTCCGATCAACAGATTTCGACGAATACATCATCAATTCCATGACTAGGAAGTGGGAGTCCACGCCGATAGTGGCATTGCGCATAATGGAAAAAATCCACTCGGAAAGACGTGATTTTCCGGGAGACATTTTTCTCTATCATCGACTCGAGAAATTCTTCTTGAATGGCATCATCGAGAAACAAGCTGAAGTCAGCATCACGCAAACGCAGATACGAATTGCGAGTTCCTGACATTCCCATTCCTCAGCCAAGCAAATTTCAGCTTCAGCACGTCATGCCGAATAATCTAAAATCCCTCCTGACATCACTCTTTACAGTCGCGCTCACAACAGCGCACACCGAGGCGGTTGCCGCCGATGTAGAAGCGAACTTGCAACGAAAATTGCAAACCAAACTTCCCGAATTGAAGATAGAGCACGTTATGCCGTCAAAAATCGACGGACTATATGAAGTCACGGCAAATTCACAAATTTTCTACAGCAATTCATCGGCATCGCACATTATTATCGGTAATCTGTTCGATACCAACAGCCAGGAAAACATAACAGAGACACAACTCAATAAGATTAACAGCATAAACATCAATGACCTTCCATTCCAATACGCCATCAAACAAAAAAATGGAGCCGGAGAGCGCGTGATCGCTACTTTCTTCGATCCGAACTGCTCGTTTTGCAAGAAAATGAGTCCCGAGCTAGGCAAGGTTCCCAACGCAACCGTATATATTTTTCTGTATCCAGTGCTTTCTGCGGACTCCGCCATCAAATCCGAAATCATTCTGTGCGCCGACAACCGACTCCAAGCATGGAAGCAATGGGGCGAAAGAGGGAAAACCACTGTCCCCCGCAAGCGTTGCCAGCCCACCATCACAAAAGAACTCCTTTCACTGGGAAAGAAGCTCAACATCAGGGGAACACCCACCACGTTCCTGCCTTCCGGAGAAAGAGTCGCGGGATTTATTTCCGGGAAAGATTTGGCTGACAAGATTGATCGCAATCACCACGTGGAACTTGGAACCCCATCCCGCCCCTGAAGTTTGAAGGGGCATTCCGCGATTACGGTAGCGCGGATCGAATCCAGGTGACGATCCTGTCCGCACCCTTGTACTGACCTGCCATTTCATGGATAGAAATGCCGACAAAACGGGGCAGCCACGCCGCAGAACTGCCGCCACAATTCAGCACAATTCCTACACGAATTCACGAAATCACCTCGATTATCATGGCCGCCTGACTCGAACCTGCACCGCCGCGCGGCATCCATCCGGCTCCTGTATCGATCTGCACTGCATGCCACGATTACAGGACCACGTCGATTGGCCATCCACACTACCGCCGCCCGACTCACCAACCCCGTATTCGCATGAATAAGAAGACACGCCGCCGGCTCACTGTGCTGGCCATCAGCGGTGCCACCATTGCTACCGCTGTCGTAGCAATAACGCTAGCCACGCCGAGCAAGCATCCGCAATACCTATCCGCGCCCGTCACGCGCGGCGATCTCGAGAACGCGGTGCTCGCGACCGGCGCGCTGCAGGCGTTCCGGCAGGTCGACGTCGGCGCGCAGGTGTCGGGGCAGTTGAAAACGCTGAAGGTCAAGCTCGGCGACAAGGTCACGAAGGGCCAGTGGCTCGCCGAGATCGATCCCGTGATCTCGGAAAACGCGCTGCGCCAGGCGCGCGCCAGCGAAGAAAGCCTGCGCGCGCAGCAGCAATCGGCGGCTGCGCAGCTGACGCAAGCCGAACTCGCGTTTAGCCGCCAGCAGGCGATGCTGCCCGACGACGCGACGTCGCGCGAATCGTTCGAGGCCGCGAAGGCGACGCTCGACGTGCAGCGGGCGACCCTCGCGTCGCTCGCCGCGCAGATCCGTTCGGCGCGCATCCAGATCGAGACTGCGCAGGCCAACCTCGGCTACACGCGCATCGTCGCGCCGATCGACGGACAGGTCGTCGCGATCGTCACGCAGGAAGGCCAGACCGTGATCGCGCAGCAGCAGGCGCCGGTGATCCTGAAGCTCGCGAATCTCGACACGATGACCGTGAAGGCACAGGTGTCGGAAGCCGACGTGGTTCGCGTGAGCGCCGGCCAGACCGCGTATTTCACGAGCCTCGGCGAACCGGACAAGCGGCACTACGGCAAGCTGCGCGCGATCGAACCGGCGCCCCAGAACTACGCCGACGCGCAAAGCCCGCTCGGCGGCGGCAGCGCGAAGCCGAACGCCGCGGTGTTCTACAACGCGCTGTTCGACGTGCCGAATCCCGGGCACCGGCTACGCATCGCGATGACCGCGCAGGTCAACATCGTGCTCGGCGACGCGCGCAACGCGCTGATCATTCCGGCCGCCGCGCTCGGCGAGAAGCGCAAGGACGGCACCGTCGCGGTACGCGTGCTGCGCGCCGACGGCAGCACGGAAACGCGCCATATCCGCATCGGCATCAACAACAACGTGCGCGTCGAAGTGCTGGCCGGCCTGAAGGACGGCGAGCGCGTGGTAATCGGCGAAGCATCGGCGGACGAACGCGTAGCGCTGGCGGACGTGGTGTGACGATGCGCCAGCCCCTGCTCAAACTCGCCGCCGTCACGCGGCGCTTTCCGGCCGGCGACAAGGACGTCGTCGTCCTGAACGACGTCAACCTGTCGATCGATGCGGGCGAGATCGTCGCGATCGTCGGCGCGTCGGGCTCCGGCAAGTCGACGCTGATGAACATCCTCGGCTGCCTCGACCATCCGAGCGAAGGCACGTACACGGTCGGCGGGCGCGACACGCACATGCTCGACAGCGACGAGCTCGCGCAGTTGCGCCGCGAACACTTCGGCTTCGTGTTCCAGCGCTATCACCTGCTGCCGCACGTCGACGCGGTCGCGAACCTCGAAATGCCGGCGATCTATGCGGGCACTCCGCATGCCGAGCGGTACGCCCGCGCCCGCGCGCTGCTCGCGCGCCTCGGTCTCGCGGATCGCGCGCATCACCGGCCCGGGCAACTGTCCGGCGGCCAGCAGCAGCGCGTGAGCATCGCGCGCGCACTGATGAACGGCGGCCAGGTGATCCTCGCGGACGAACCGACCGGCGCGCTCGACACGAAAAGCGGCCAGGACGTGATCCGCATCCTGCACGAGCTGAACGCGCTCGGCCATACGATCGTGATCGTCACGCACGACAAGGCCGTGGCGCGCCATGCGCGGCGCATCGTCGAGATCAGCGACGGCGAGATCGTCGCCGACCGGCCGAATCGTCATTACGCGGTGGCGCTCGATGAAGCCGGCGTCGGCGCGGCCACAACCGCCGAAACGGCCGCCGACACGCCCGCTGCACGGGCTTCCGACAATGCAGCGCTGCCCGCCAGCACCGACGCCAACCCCGACGCCGACGCCGGCACGGCCCCGCGCGCCCGACGCTTCGCAGCCGGCACCGGTCGCTTCGCCGAAGCGTGCCGGATGGCGTGGATCGCGCTCGTGTCGCACCGGCTGCGCACGCTGCTGACGATGCTCGGCATCATCATCGGCATCACGTCGGTCGTATCGATCGTCGCGATCGGCGAAGGCGCGAAACGCTACATGCTCGAAGAGATCGGCAGCATCGGCACCAATACGATCAGCCTCTATCCGGGCACCGACTGGGGCGACAGCCGCGCGGACACGATCCAGACGCTCGTGCCCGCCGACGTCGCCGCGCTCGCCGAGCAGCCGTACGTCGACAGCGCGACGCCCGAAACGTCGCGCACGCTGCTGCTGCGCTACCGCAACATCGACGTCCATGCGCTCGTGAGCGGCGTCGGCGACAGCTACTTCCACGCGCGCGGAATGCGTTTCGCGCTCGGCGTCCCGTTCGACGACGATGCGGTGCGCCGCCAGGCGCAGGTCGCGGTGATCGACCAGAACACGCGCCGCAAGCTGTTCGGCGCAACGCGCAATCCGGTCGGCGAAGCGATCCTGGTCGACAACGTGCCGTGCGTCGTGATCGGCGTGACCGCCGACAAGAAAAGCGCATTCGGCAGCGTGAAGAGCCTGAACGTATGGCTGCCGTACACGACCGCGAGCGGACGCCTGTTCGGCCAGCGCTATCTCGACAGCATCACCGTGCGCGTGCGCGACGGGCAGCCGAGCGCCGCCGCCGAGAAAAGCCTCGAGACGCTGATGATCCAGCGCCACGGCCGCAAGGACTTCTTCACGTACAACATGGACAGCGTGGTCAAGACCGTCGAGAAAACCGGCCAGTCGCTGACGCTGCTGCTGTCGCTGATCGCGGTGATCTCGCTCGTCGTCGGCGGGATCGGCGTGATGAACATCATGCTGGTGTCGGTCACCGAGCGCACGCGCGAGATCGGCATCCGGATGGCGATCGGCGCGCGCCAGTCCGACATCCTGCAGCAGTTCCTCGTCGAGGCCGTGCTCGTGTGCCTGCTCGGCGGCACGATCGGCATCGCGCTGTCGTTCGGGCTTGGCGCATTGTTCTCGATGTTCGTCGCGCAATGGAAGATGGTGTTCTCGGCCGGCGCGATCATGACCGCGTTCGTATGCTCGACGCTCACCGGTGTGATTTTCGGGTTCATGCCGGCGCGCAACGCGTCGCGGCTCGATCCGATCGATGCGCTCGCGCGCGACTGACGAAACATGGCCATCACGCATTCCTTCCCGCCACGTCGGCTCGGCGCATTCGCGTGCGCGGCCGCGCTGCTCGCCGGCTGTGCGGGTGCGCGCCACGATCCGCTGCCGGCCGTCGCGATGCCCGCGAACTGGGCCGCGCCGGTCGCGGCCGACGCGCCGGCCGCCACGCGCGACTGGTGGCGCAGCTTCGGCGATCCGCAACTCGACGCGTTGATCGACGACGCGCTGCGCGCCAACAGCGACCTCGCGATCGCGGCGATCCGCGTGTATCGCGCGCAGTTGCAGGCCGGGCTCGTCGATACGAACCTGACGCCCAACGTGACGCTCGGCGCGAACGGCGCCGTGTCGCGCACGCTTGATACGCACCGGACGAGCCGCTCGAGCGGTATCAACGGTTCGCTCAGCTACGAAATCGACCTGTGGGGCCGGCTCGCCGCGCTGCGCGATGCCGCGCGCTGGGAAGCCGACGCGACGGCCGCCGATCTCGAAGCCGCGCGGCTGTCGCTGATCGGCACGACCGCAGCGCTGTACTGGCAGCTCGGCTATCTGAACCGGCAGATCGCGCTCGGCGACGCGAACATCGCATATGCGGCGCGCACGCTCGCGCTGGTGCGGTCGCGGCATACGGCCGGCGCCGTGTCGGGGCTCGACCTCGCGCAGGCCGAACAGAGCCTCGCCGCGCAGCGCGCGGCGCAGACGCAGCTGATCCAGCAGCGCACCGAAAACCGCCACGCGCTCGCGATCCTGTTCGACCGGCCGCCGCAGCAACTCGCGGCCGAACCGGCGGCGCTGCCCGACGCCGCACCGCCCGACGTGGCGGCCGGTCTGCCGGCCAGCCTGCTCGGCCGGCGCCCGGACCTGCGTGCGGCGGAATTCCGGCTGCGCGAGTCGCTCGCGCAGGTCGACGCGACCCGCGCGAGCTTCTACCCGACCTTCACGCTGACCGGCAGCGCCGGCACGACGAGCACGAGCCTCGAGCGCGTGCTGACGAACCCGGTCGGCACGCTCGGGCTCGGCCTCGCGCTGCCGTTCATTCAGTGGAACACGATGCAGTTGCAGATCAGGGTGTCGAAGTCGCAATACGAGGAAGCGGTGGCCGGATTCCGCCAGCGGCTCTACACGGCGCTCGCGGAAGTCGAGAATGCGCTGTCGGCGCGCGTGCAGCTCGAACGCGAAGCCGAACAGCGCGCGCTGTCGCTCGCGCAGGCGCAGCGCGCCGAACGGCTCGCCGCCGCGCGCTTCGCGGCCGGCGCGACCGCCGTGCAACCGTGGCTCGACCAGCAGCAGGTGCTGAGGAGTGCGCAAAGCGCCGACGAACTGACGCGCCTGAACCGGCTCAACAACCAGATGAAGCTGTACCGCGCGCTCGGCGGCGGGACTTCCTGACCACCGTTGCACACCACGCGCCGCGCGCCGGCCGAGTCATTCACACACGGCGGCCCCGCGCCGCGCCGGCGCGAACGCCACCGCGCTCGCGGCCGCGAGCACGGCCACGCCGGCCGCACCGTACACCATCACCCAGCCGAAGCCCTGCACAAGCGCCGCGTGCAGCGCCGCGCCGCCCGGGTCGGCCTGCGCGAGCGCCGGCGCGATCGCCAGCAGCCCGTCGGTGCGGCCCGACGCGATTTCCTGCGCGAGCCGGCGCAGCGCCGCGTCGCCGATCGCGCCGGCCGGCCCGCCCTTCAGGCTCGCGACGATCCCCGCCACCAGCACGAAGCCCATCGTCGCGATGTTCAGCGCGAGCGAGATCATCCGCGCGCTCATGTCGATGCCCGACGCCATCCCGGCCCGCGCGCTCGGCACCGCGCCCGTCGTCGTGTTGGTGACGGGCGTGTTCGTCAGGCCGAGCCCGATGCCGGCGATCACACAGCCCGGCAGCATCGTCAGCCAGCTCGCATGATCGGCCGCGCTGCCGAGCCGCATCAGCACGAAACCGGCCGCGATCGTGAACAGGCCGCCCGGAATCACGACGCCCGGCCCGTAGCGCAGCGCGAGCCGTTCGCCGAACGGCGGCGCGATCAGCGTCGGCAGCGTGTACGCGAGCAACGCGAGGCCGGCCGTCACGCTGTCGTAGCCGAGCGCGACCTGGAACCAGATCGGCAGGTAGATCATGAATGGCCAGAAGCTGAAGTTCATCCCCATCGAGCCGAAGATCGCGCCGGTGAACGCGCGGATCCGGAACACCGAGAAGTCGAACATCGGCCGCGCGCTGGCGCGCTCCGCGATGACGAAGCCGATTACCGCGAGCACGGTCGCGCCGAGCACGCCGAGGCCGGCCCCGCTCGTGAGCCCGAGTTCGGCGCTTTGGGTAATGTAGAACGCGAGGCCGAGCACCGCGAGCGACAGCGTGACGATGCCCGCGACGTCGAGCGCGCCCGCATGCGGATCGCGCGATTCCTGCACCGCGCCGCCGATCAGCACGAGCGCGACGGCCGCGAGCGGCGCATGGACGAGGAACACCCACGGCCAGCTCGCCAGCGCGACGATCACGCCGCCGACGATCGGCCCGAACCCGAGCCCGATGCCGAACACGATCCCCCAGATCCCGAACGCGCGGCCGCGCTCGCGCCCTTCGCGGAACTGATGCGACAGCACCGCGATCTGGCAGATCAGCATCGCGCCGCCGCTCGCGCCCTGCAACAGCCGGCCCGCGACGAGCACCGGCACGTTCGGTGCGAGCCCGCACAGCAGCGACGTCGCGCCGAACAGCACGGTGCCGACCACGTACACGCGCTTGCGGCCGAACCGGTCCGCGAGCGTGCCGGCCGCCATCAACACCGTCGTACACGCGATCGTGTACGCGTTCATGATCCACTGCATGCCGTTGAAATCGCCATGCAGCACGTGTTCGAGCGTCGGCAGGATCACCGGCACGCTCGAGATCTCGAGGCCGAACATCAGCGACGTGAGACAAACGGCCGCGAGCGCGACCGCATTCCTGCGGGAGTCGGATAGCGTCATGCGTATTGCGCGGCGGCCCGGCGACAGGCCGCGCGCCTCCAGGTGAGTAGGATTCGCCGCGTGCGGCCGGCCACGCACGCTGAGCGGGAATCGGTACTATAGTGAGAATCTCCCTCCCCATTGACGCACGCATTTCCGTGCACTGGGGAATCTCAGGACCCAATCGACCCAACACGCAACTCACGATGACCGACAGACTCGACGGCGTCACGACCTTCGTCCAGGTCGTGGAATCGGGCAGCTTCGCGCTGGCCGCGGAGCGGCTCGACATGACGCGCTCGGCGGTCGGCAAGGCGATCGCGCGGCTCGAGAAGCGGCTCGGCGCACGGCTGCTGCAGCGCACGACGCGCAGCCAGAGCCTGACCGACGACGGCCAGGCGTACTACGACCGCTGCGTGCGCGCGCTGGCGGAGCTGGAAGCGGCGGAAGCCGATCTCGACTGCGGCCGCCACGAGGCGCGCGGCAAGCTGCGGCTGAGCGTGCCGCTCGCGTTCGGGCATCACTGCGTGACACCCATCGTGCTCGACCTGGCGCGCACTTACCCGCACCTGCGGATCGACGTATCGATCACCGACCGCTTCGTCGATCTCGTCGAGGAAGGGATCGATCTCGCGGTGCGGATCGGCACGCTCGCGGACAGCACGAGCCTCGCGGTGCGGCGGCTCGGCACGCAATACGGCAGCCTCGGCGCGGCGCCATCGTATCTCGCGCGCTACGGGATGCCGAAAACGCTCGACGATCTGAAGCATCACCGGACGATCGCGTATTCGCGTTCGGGCGTGGTGCAGCCGTGGGATTTGCGCGCGCCGGACGGCTCGACGGTGCGGATCGACATGCCGCATCAACTGAGTTTCGACGACGTGCAGGCGATCGCCGCGGCCGGCGCGGCCGGGTTCGGGATCGCCTGGGTGCCGAGCTGGCTGCTCGACCATTACGTGAAGCGCGGGGAGATGGTGGTCGTGCTCGATCGCTGCTTCGTCTGCGAAGGCGACATTCACGCGATCTGGCCGAAGACGCGCTACCTGCCGCGCAAGACCCGCTGCGTGATCGACGCGCTCGTGCAGGCGGTGCCGCCGATGATCGAACGCCCGGACGAAGCGCGCTGAGACGAGTGGAAACCGACGCGCCGCGCGGCGCGTCGGGCCATCACGCCAGGGTCACGCCGCGCCGAGATCGGCGAGCGGATGCGCGAACAGCTTCCACGGCGACGTCAGGAAATGCCGCACGCGTTCGGCGCGCAACTCGACGAGCGATGCGGGCGCCCAGCGCGGCTTGCGATCCTTGTCGACGAGATGCGCGCGCACGCCTTCGCAGAAATCGCCTTCCTCGATCGCCCGCGCGACGATGCCGAGCTCCATCCGGAACGATTCCGCGAGCGTCATCTGCCGGCCGCGCAGCAGCGCCTCGCGCGTCACGGCGAGCATCGTCGGCGAATGGCTCGCGAGCGCATCGAGCGTCGCCTGCAGCCATTGGCGTTGCTCGCGCGCCAGTTCGTCGCGCGCCAGATCCTGCGTGAGCGTCGCGACGATCCGCTCGACGGTCGAGCGCTTGTCGAAGTGGCGGACGATCCACGGCATCTGGCTGTCGAGCGCCGCATGCGGCACCACGTTGCACGGCGGCTCGAACACCTTGCGCAGCAACGGCAGCGCGTCGCCGTCCCACTTGACGCTTTCGATGCGCGTCTCGAACGTGTCGAGCCACGCGGACGGCACGCACAGATCCGCGAGCTTCGCGCTCAGCGCGTCGGCGCCCGACAGCATCGCGCCGGTCAGCCCCACGTACAGTTCGAGTTCGACCGGCATGCGCGACAGGAAATGCGTCGCGCCCACGTCAGGCACGAGGCCGATGCGCGTTTCCGGCATCGCGATCCTGCTGCGCTCGGTCGCGACACGCAGCGCTGCGCCCTGCGCGAGGCCCATGCCGCCGCCCATCGTCACGCCGTCCATCAGCGCGACTACCGGCTTCGGGAACGCGTGGATCGCGTAGTCGAGCCGGTATTCGTCGACGAAGAACGGCAGCCACGTTTCGCGCTGCGCGACCATCTTGTACAACGCACGCACGTCGCCGCCCGCGCAGAAGCCCTTCTCGCCCGCGCCGCGCAGCACGACCGCGACGATCTGGTCGTCGTGGCGGCAGCGCTCGAACAGCGCCGCGAGTTCGCCGATCATCGCGTACGACAGCGCGTTGAGCGCGGCCGGCCGGTTCAGCGTGATCAGCGCCACGCGGTTCACCACGCGAAACAGCACCTCGGGCGCATGCTCCGCGAATGCGTCGTGATTCGTCACCGGCGTACTCATCGTTGCGGCTCTCCATCGGTATGCCATTGCGGCACGCGCTTGCCCAGGAACGCCGCCACGCCTTCGCGCGGATCGGCCGTGTCGAACAGGTCGACGAAGCGTTCGCGCTCGACGGCAAGCGCCGCGCCGCGCGGTACGCCGCGGCGCGCGAGGCCGATCAGCTCCTTGCTGTAGGCGACCGCGTGCGGGCTTTGCCGCGCGACGTTGCGCGCCAGCGCGAGCGCCGCATCGCGCGCGGCGCCGCTTTCCACCACGTCCTCGACGAGGCCGATCCGCAGCGCGGTGGCCGCATCGACGCGCGCGCCGGTCAGGATGATCTTCTTCGCCCAGCCTTCGCCGACGAGCCAGGGCAGCGTCTGCGTACCGAGCCCGCACGGCAGCAGGCCAACCGACGGTTCGGGCAGCGCCATCTGCGCATGCGTCTCGGCGATCCGCAGGTCGCACGCGAGCGCGCATTCGAGACCGCCGCCCATCGCATAGCCGTTGATCGCCGCGATCGTCACGACGCGCGCGTCGTGCAGCGCCTCGAACGCCGCGCCGAAACGCGACGCCATCGCACGCGCGACCGCGCGGTCGCCGTTGGCGAACGTGTTGAGGTCGGCGCCCGCGCTGAAGAATTTCGGGCCGTCGCCGGTGATCACCAGCGCGCGCACGCGCGGGTTCGCATTCAGTTCGGCGACGGTTTGCTGCAATTGCTGCAGCCCGTCGGCGGTAAAGGCGTTCGCGGGCGGACGCTTGAGCGTCGCGCACGCGATCGCGCCGTCGTCGACGTAGTCGAGTTCGATCATTACGCGTCCTTCTTGGTGGCCGGTTGGTACAAGCGGATCACCGCCGAGAAATCGAGCTGGCCGTCGCCGCGGCTGCTCATCGTCTGGTACAGCTGCTGCGCGAGCGCGCCGAGATAGACGGGCTGGTGCGCCTGCTTCGCCGCATCGTTCGCGAGGCCGAGATCCTTCAGCATCAGGTCGGTGCCGAAGCCGCCCGTGTAGCCGCGCGACGACGGCGCGGTCTCGATCACGCCCGGATACGGGTTGTAGGTGTCGGAACTCCAGCAGCGGCCCGTCGACGTGTTGACGATGCCGGCCAGCACCTTCGGGTCGATGCCGAGCGCGACGCCGAGCGACATCGCTTCCGACACCGCCGCCATCGAGATGCCGAGCACGAGATTGTTGCAGACCTTCGCGACCTGCCCCATCCCGGTCGCGCCGCAATGGACGATGTTCTTGCCCATCCCGGCGAGCACCGGCTTCACGCGTTCGAAATCCGCGTCGCTGCCGCCGACCATGAAGGTCAAGGTGCCTGCCGCCGCGCCGCCGGTGCCGCCCGACACCGGCGCATCGACGAACGCGCCGCCGTGCTCGCGCACCAGCGCGCCGAACGCCTGCGCGCTCGCCGGGTCGATCGTGCTCGAATCGATCACGGTCGCGCCCGCGCCGAGGCCGGCCAGCACGCCGTTCTCGCCGGCGAGCACCGAGCGCACGTGCGGCGCGGCCGGCAGCATCGTGATCACGAACGTCGCGCCCGATGCCGCGTCGCGCGGGGAAGCTGCCACCTGCGCGCCGGCGTCCTGCAGCGCGCGCAACGCGTCGGCGCTCAGGTCGAACGCGTGCACGTCATGGCCGGCTTTCAGCAGGTTCAGCGCCATCGGCGCGCCCATGTGGCCGAGGCCGATAAATCCGATCTTCATGTTGGTTTCCTCCGCCGCTCAATGCAGCCGGATCGTCGTGTTCACCGGGCCGGCCGTCGTGTCGTCGTCGAACCAGCGCGCGGTGACCGTCTTGGTCTGCGTGTAGAACTGCACGACCTGCTTGCCGTACGGGCCGAGATCGCCGAGCTTGGAGCCGCGCGAACCGGTGAAGCTGAAAAACGGCACGGGCACAGGGATCGGGATGTTGATGCCGACCTGCCCAACGTCGATCTCGCTCTGGAACTTGCGTGCGGCCGCGCCGCTCTGCGTGAAGATGCCCACGCCGTTGCCCATCGGGTTCGCGTTGACGAGCGCGATCGCTTCGTCGAGCGTGTCGACCTCCATCACGACCAGCACGGGGCCGAAGATTTCATGCGTGTAGATCGACATGTCGGTCGTCACGCCGGAGAAGATCGTCGGGCCGATGAAGTTGCCTTCCTCGAAGCCCGCGACCTTCACGTCGCGGCCGTCGAGTTCGAGCTTCGCGCCTTCCTTGATGCCCATGTCGATCAGCGACAGAATCCGCGCCTTCGCGCCGCGCGACACCACCGGCCCGACGTCGGTGCCCGCTTCGGAGCCCGCGTTGACCTTCAGCGTCTTCGCCTTCGCGACGAGATCGGGCAGCCATTCGCGCGCGCTGCCGACGAGCACCGCGACGGAAGTCGCCATGCAGCGCTGGCCGGCCGCGCCGAAGCCCGCGCCGACGAGCGCATTGATCGCCTGCTCGCGGTTCGCGTCGGGCAGCACGATCGCGTGGTTCTTCGCGCCCATCATCGACTGCACGCGCTTGCCGTGCTGGCTGCCGAGGTTGTACACGTGCGTGCCGACGGCCGTCGAGCCGACGAATGAAATCGCCTTCACGAGCGGATGCGTGCAGATCGCATCGACCACTTCCTTGCCGCCGTGCACGACGTTCAGTACACCTTTCGGTACGCCGGCCTCGATCGCCAGTTCGACGAGTTCCATCGTCGACATCGGGTCCTGCTCGGACGGCTTCAGCACGAACGTGTTGCCGCACACGATCGCCATCGGGAACATCCACAGCGGAATCATCGCAGGGAAGTTGAACGGCGTGATGCCCGCGCACACGCCGATCGGCTGACGCAGCGTGTAGGTGTCGACGCCGCCCGCGACGTTCTCCGCGAATTCGCCGAGCTGCAGCGTACCGACCGAGCACGCGTGCTCGACCACTTCGAGGCCGCGGAAGATGTCGCCTTCGGCATCGGGAATCGTCTTGCCCTGCTCGGCCGTCAGCGTCTTCGCGATGCGCGGCTGGTTCGCGCGCACCAGATCCTGGAACTTCAGCATGATGCGCATGCGCGCGGAAATCGGCGTGTTCTTCCACGTCGCATACGCGGCGTGCGCGGCCCGCACCGCCGCGTCGACTTCCGCGACGGTCGCGAACGGCACGCGCGCGAGCACCTGCTGCGTCGCCGGGTTGACGACGTCGCGCCACTCGCTCGTGGCGGACTCGACGAAAGCGCCGTCGATCAGCAGCTTGACCGTCGGCACGTCTTGCCCCGTGCGGGGCGTCGGATTCGCGTTCATCAGCGTTTTCTCCTTGCAGTGAGCCGCGTGGCATCAGGCAACGCGCGGCCGGTTCGATTCAGTGCGGCTGCGGACGGCGCGCCGAAAAATGCGGCGCGCGGCCCGCGGCCGGTCATTTCAGTTCGGCGGCGAAATCTTCTTCCCAGTACTCGCCGGGCATGCGCGCGCTGGCATCGTCGCCGCGCTCGATCTCGCGGCGGCGCAGCTCGACGCGGCGGATCTTCCCCGAGATCGTCTTCGGCAGCTCCGCGAATTGCAGGCGGCGAATACGCTTGTACGGCGCCAGCTTCTCGCGCGAGAAACGGAAAATCTCCAGTGCGAGCGCAGGGCTTGCTTCATAGCCCTGGCGCAGCGTGATGAACGTCTTCGGCACCGACAGCCGCACCGGGTCCGGGCTCGGCACGACGGCCGCCTCGGCGATCGCCGGATGCTCGATCAGCACGCTTTCCAGTTCGAACGGGCTCAGCCGATAGTCGGACGACTTGAACACGTCGTCCGCGCGGCCGATATAGACGTAGTAGCCGTCGTCGCGGCGCATCGCGATGTCCGACGTGCGGTAGTGGCCGTCGCGCATCGCGTGGGCCGTCGCGTCGGGATTGTTCGCATAGCCTTTCATCAGCCCGACCGGGCGCGTGACGTCGTCGCCGATCGGCAGCGCGACCTCGCCTTCGGTCACCGGCGCGCCGTCCGGGTCGAGCAGCGCGATCCGGTAGCCGGGCAGCGGCCGGCCCATCGAACCGGCGACGACCGGCTGGCCCGGCGAGTTACCGATCAGGCAGGTCGTCTCGGTCTGGCCGTAGCCGTCGCGAATCGAAATGTTCCACGCCTTCTTCACGCGCTCGATGATCTCCGGATTCAGCGGCTCGCCCGCGCCGACGATCTCGCGCAGTTTCACGTCGAACGACGCGAGCGGCTGCTGCACGAGCATGCGCCACACGGTCGGCGGCGCGCACAGCGTCGTCACCCGGTATTTGACGAGCGCATCGAGCACGACCTTCGGCTCGAAACGCGCATAGTTGAATGCGAACACGCAGGCCTGCGCATTCCACGGCGCGAAGAAGCAGCTCCACGCGTGCTTCGCCCAGCCCGGCGAGCTGATGTTCCAGTGGATGTCGCCCGGCTGAAGGCCGACCCAGTACATCGTCGACAGATGGCCGACCGGATAGGTGCGGTGCGTGTGCTCCACGAGCTTCGGCTTCGACGTCGTGCCCGACGTGAAGTACAGCAGCATCGGATCGTTCGCGTGCGTGACGGCATCCGGCTCGAACGCGGCGCTTGCCGCGTAGCCGTCGTTCATCGCGAGCCAGCCTTCGCGCGGCGCGCCGGCGACGATCTTCTGCTTGAGGCCGAGGCCGGCCTGCTCGAACTTCGCGGTTTCGTTTTCGTCGACGATCGCGTAGGTCGCGCCGCCGATCTGCACGCGGTCGCGCACGTCGTCGGGCGACAGTTGCGTGGTGGCGGGCAGCACGATCGCGCCGAGCTTCATCGCGGCCAGCATCGCATCCCACAGCTCGACCCGGTTCGGCAGCATCAGCAGAATGCGGTCGCCGCGCACGACGCCGATCGAACGCAGCCAGTTCGCGATCCGCGACGAACGCTCGGACATCTGCGCGAACGAGTACGGATCGCCGGTGCCGGTCGCCGCGTCGACGATCCACAGCGCGGGCTGGTCGTTGCCGCGCGCCATCGGGTCGAAGTAGTCGAGCGCCCAGTTGAACGCATCGAGCACCGGCCATAAGAAATCGCGGTATGCGGTGTCGTAATCGGTGCGATGGCGCAGCAGAAAGTCGCGTGCGTCCAGGAATGCCTGTACCGTCATGTGTCGTCTCCGTCCAGTCTCCATGCCCAGCGGTCAACCGGCGCAGGTGCCGCGGCACCTGCGCCGTTCCGTGTCGCACGGCGCACGGTCACGTCGTTGCGTGCCGCGTTCGCCGCGCTGCCTTCCTGCCTGCTTCGTGTGCCTGCTTGTTCGATTGCGTGGTGTCGGACGGCGCGCGCCGCGGCTCAAAGCTGCCGGGCGATCACCATCCGCTGCACTTCGCTGGTGCCTTCGTAAATCTGCGTGATGCGCGCGTCGCGATAATGACGCTCGACTTCGTAATCGGCCAGGTAGCCGTAGCCGCCGTGGATCTGGATCGCATCCGAACACACGCGCTCGGCCATCTCGGACGCGAACAGCTTCGCCTGCGACGCTTCCGACAGGCACGGCAACCCGGCCGTGCGCAGCTTCGCCGCGTGATGCACGAGCAGGCGCGCGGCGTTGATCTGCACGGCCATGTCGGCAAGCTTCTGCTGGATCGCCTGATGTTCGGCGATCGGCTTGCCGAACTGCACGCGCTCGCCCGCATAGCGGCGCGCCTTGTCGAACGCGGCACGGGCGATGCCGAGCGCCTGCGCGGCGATGCCGATGCGCCCGCCTTCGAGGTTCGACAACGCGATCTTCAGCCCTTCGCCGCGATTGCCGAGCAGGTTCGCTTCCGGAATCGCGCAGTTCTCGAACGTGATCGGGCACGTATCCGACGCGCGAATGCCCATCTTCTTCTCGGGCTTGCCGACGATGAAGCCCGGCGTGTCGGTCGGCACCAGGAACGCGGAAATGCCGCGCTTGCCGGCTTCCGGGTCTGTCATGGCAAAAACGATCGCCACACCGGCGCGCTGGCCGTTGGTCACGAACTGCTTCGCGCCGTTCAGCACCCATTGGCCGTCGCGCAGTTCGGCCCGCGTGCGCAGGTTGTTCGCCTCGGAACCCGCATGCGGCTCGGTCAGGCAGAATGCGCCGATCACGCGGCCGGCCGCCATGTCGGCCAGCCAGCGATCCTTCTGCGCGGGCGTGCCGAAGCCGAGGATCGGCCCGCAGCCGACCGAGTTGTGCACGCTCATCATCGTCGCGCACGCGGCGTCGCCGGCCGCCACTTCCTCCATCGCCAACGCATAGGCGACGTAGTCCGTATACGAGCCGCCCAGTTCCTGCGGCACGATCATCCCGAGCAGGCCGAGCTCGCCGAGCTGCGCGACGATCGCGTCGGGCAGGCGCGCATCGTGGTCCCACTGCGCGGCGTTCGGCGCCAGCATCTCGGTGGCAAAGGCGCGCGCGGCGTCGCGGATCATCCGCTGGTCTTCGGTGTAAAGCTCGTCCATGGTGCTGCTGTCTCCCGCGGCCGCCGGGCGCGACCGTCCTTGCGTTTCGATGCAACAAGTGTAGGCAAGCGCGCGCGACTGTTCGATGCTCGCGTCGCTCATTTACACTGAGCGTTTTTGCCACACCGGCGACACCGATGAAGCAGGAAGACAAGGGAACCGTTGCGATCAGCCTCGTCGCATACAGCGTCGCGCTCGCTACGCGGCGCGGCGTCGCGGCCGAGCCGCTGCTCGCGCAGGCCGGCATCGCGCCGGCGCTGCTCGGCCAGCCGCGCGCACGCGTGTCCGCGCAGCAATACGGCGCGCTGTGGAACGCGATCGCACGCACGCTCGACGACGAGTTTTTCGGGCAGGATCGCCACCCGATGCGCAGCGGCAGCTTCATCGCGATGAGCCAGGCGGCGCTGTCCGCGCGCGACGGGCTGCATGCGATGGCGCGCGCGGTGAACTTCATGCACTGCGTGCTCGACGACCTCCATGCGGAACTCGACGCGAATCCACAGCGCGTGCGGCTGCGTTTCGTGCACCGCAACAACGGCGCGACGCCGGCGATGTTCACGTACGCGACCTATTTCATCATCGTGTACGGGCTCACCTGCTGGCTGATCGGCCGGCGCATTCCGCTGCTGCACGCGAGCTTCCGCTGCGACACGCCGCCCGCCGACCACGAATACCCGTCGATGTTCTGCGACGACATGCGTTTCAACGAGCCCGATTCGTATGTCGATTTCGATCCCGAATTCGCGACGCTGCCGGTCGTGCAGAACGCGAAGACGCTGAAGACGTTCCTGCGCAACGCGCCGGCCAGCTTCATCGTCAAGTACCGCAACCCGAACGCGCTCGCGCAGCGCGTGCGCGCGGTGCTGCGCGGGATGCCGCCCGCCGCGTGGCCGGGCGCGGGCGGGATGGCCGCGCGGCTGCACGTGGCCGAGGCCACGCTGCGCCGCAAGCTGCACCAGGAAGGCCACGCGTACCAGTCGATCAAGGACACGCTGCGGCGCGATCTCGCGTTCGAGGCGCTCGCCGACCCCGCCCGCACGATCGCCGACGTCGCGGCCGCGACCGGGTTCGCCGAGCCGAGCGCGTTCTACCGCGCGTTCCGCAAATGGAGCGGGCGCAGCCCGGCCGACTATCGCGACGAAGTGCTCGCGCGCGGCGGCGGCGCAAGCTGACGCCGGCCGGCGCGGCCACCACTTCGCGCTTTCCGCCGAAACCGCCTAATCTTCAAGCATCGGGCCCACGCCCTTTTCGCAAGCCGGACGGTACGCGGCCGTGCGCCGCCCGGACGTCCCGATGCGTTTTCACCGTCATGAGCCGCCGCCTGTGCCTGCCGCGCCCGGCGGCCGGCCCCGTCACCCGCTGTCCGCGCGGGTCGCGCGCGCCGCGCTGTTCGCGGCGCTGCTCGTCGTATGCGCCGCGCTCGCCGCGCCGCCATCGGCCGACGTGCCCGCCGCGCATCCGGTCGTCGTGATTCCCGTCAACGGCGCGATCGGCCCGGCCAGCGCCGATTTCATCGTGCGTTCGCTCGACCGCGCGGCCCGCGAGCACGCGCCGCTCGCGATCCTCCAGCTCGACACGCCCGGCGGCCTCGATACGTCGATGCGGCAAATCGTCAAGGCCATCCTCGGCTCGCCGGTGCCGGTCGCCGCGTTCGTCGCGCCGGGCGGCGCGCGGGCGGCGAGCGCGGGCACCTACATCGTCTATGCGAGCCACTTCGCGGCGATGGCGCCCGGCACCAACCTCGGCGCGGCGTCGCCCGTGCAGTTCGGCATCGGCGGCGCCGCGCCGCCGGGCGCCAATCCCGGTGCGCCGCGACCGACCGGTGCGGCGGGCACATCTGACGCGTCCGCCACGGCGGCCGCGCTGCCGACCGACACGCAATCGACCGAGATCCGCAAGGCGATGCAGGACGCGTCCGCGTACATCCGCGGCCTCGCGCAGTTGCGCGGGCGCAATGCCGAATGGGCCGAGCGCGCGGTGCGGGAAGCCGTAAGCCTGTCGGCGAGCGAGGCGCGCGCGCAGCAGGTGGTCGACCTGATCGCGCAGGACCCGGCCGATCTCGCGCGCGAGCTCGACGGCCGCGCGGTGACCACGACCGCCGGCACGCTGCATCTCGCGACCGCGCATGCGCCGCTCGTCGTGCTCGCGCCCGACTGGCGCAGCCGGTTCCTCGCGATCATCGCCGATCCGAACGTCGCGCTGATCCTGCTGACGATCGGCATCTACGGCCTGTTCTTCGAATTCGCGAACCCCGGCTTCGTGCTGCCGGGCGTCGCCGGCACGATCTGCCTGCTGGTCGGGCTGTTCGCGATGCAGTTGCTGCCGATCAGCTATGCGGGCCTCGGGCTTGTGCTGCTCGGGCTCGGCTGCCTCGTCGCCGAGGCGTTCCTGCCGACCTTCGGCGTGCTCGGCTTCGGCGGCATCGTCGCGTTCACGATCGGCGCGCTGATGCTGATCGACACCGACGTGCCCGGCTACGGCATTCCGTGGCCCGTGATCGCGAGCCTCGCGCTCGGCGGCGGGCTGCTCGTCGCAGGCGTGTCGAGCGTCGCGCTGCGCGCGCGCCGCCGCCCGGTCGTGACCGGCGCCGAGGCGATGCTCGGCAGCATCGGCGAAGTGCTCGACGACGGCCTGCAGCCGGACCAGCCGCAGCCGCACGGCGCGGCCGGCGCACCGCCGTCGGCCGCCGGCTGGGCGCGCGTGCACGGCGAGCGCTGGCGCGTGGCGAGCAGCATGCCGCTGGCCGCCGGCTGCCGCGTGCGCGTGACCGGCCGCCACGGGCTGACGCTGACGGTCGCGCCGCTCTACGACGCGCCCGCCCCCGCCCATCCCCACGGAGAACCTTCATGATCGGTTACACGTTCGGCTTCAGCAGTGTCCTGGTCGTCTTCGTCGTGGTGCTCGTCGCGTCGTCGATCCGCATCTTTCGCGAGTACGAGCGCGGCGTCGTGTTCATGCTCGGCCGGTTCTGGAAGGTGAAGGGGCCGGGGCTCGTACTGATCATTCCGATCGTCCAGCAGGTCGTGCGGATCGACCTGCGCACCGTCGTGTTCGACGTGCCGGCGCAGGACGTGATCACGCGCGACAACGTGTCGGTGAAGGTCAATGCGGTCGTGTATTTCCGCGTCGTCGATCCCGAAAAGGCCGTGATCCAGGTCGCGCGCTTCTTCGAGGCGACGAGCCAGCTCGCGCAGACGACGCTGCGCGCGGTGCTCGGCAAGCACGAACTCGACGCGCTGCTCGCCGAGCGCGAGCAATTGAACGCGGACATCCAGAAGACGCTCGACGCGCAGACCGATGCGTGGGGGATCAAGGTGTCGACGGTCGAGATCAAGCACGTCGACCTGAACGAAACGATGAGCCGCGCGATCGCGCGGCAGGCCGAAGCCGAACGCGAGCGGCGCGCGAAGGTGATTCATGCGGAGGGCGAATTGCAGGCGTCGGAGAAGCTGCTGCAGGCCGCGCAGCGGCTCGCGCAGCAACCGCAGGCGATGCAGTTGCGCTATTTGCAGACGCTGACGACGATCGCCGCGGACAAGAATTCGACGATCGTGTTTCCGTTGCCGGTCGATCTGCTGGGCGCGTTGCTGGATCGGCTGGGGCCGCCGCGCGAGCATTGAGACGCGCTGCGGCGGCTGCGGCCGATGCCGATGGGCGCGGCGCCGCGCTACTTCATGCCGGGCTATACGCCGCACCACGAAGGCTCGACCGAGCAGGCGCTCGCCTACCTCGCGCGCGCGCCGGCCGCACAGGCGGCCGCGTACGGCGGCAACCGGGCACGACAGAAGGCGCATGACGGGGTGGCCGGCCGGTTCGGCGGGCGGCGCCCGCCGAAATGCGTACAATCGCGGCTTCAATTTCCCGGAGGTGCCGCGATGGCGATGAAGAAAACCGATCTCGAAAAGAACAAGGCGCTCAAGCTGACGCAAGCGATGAAACAGTCGAGCTCCGCGCGTTTCGGCAAGGGCGCCGACGAAGCGGCCAAGCTGGATCGCCGCGCACAGCGCAAGCTCGACCAGGAACAGGGCCTCGTGCCGTTCGCGTGCAAGCTCAACGCCGAGCTCGTCGAACAGTTGAAGGCCCGCGCGGCCACGCACCCGGAAGGGATGACGGGCCTGCTGTCCGAACTGCTCGTGAACGGCCTCGCGCAACGCGACGCGTAACCGCCACGCCACGCGTCTCGACATTTCCATTGACACGGCTGCGCGGCCGCGACACACTCGTTCGCATGCCTACGTTCAAGCTCGTCGCCATCGCGATTCATTGCCCGGTGAACATTCGAAAGAATGGATCACGGGAGGCGCTTGTGCGTTAGCAATCGAGCAGTACCGCATGTCACACAAGGCCTCGCCGGAAACGGATGAGGCCTTTTTGTTCTGGTGCACGTCATCCGTCCGGCTCACTGAATGGAGAAGACGATGGACCAGGCAAGCCCGCTGTTTGACCGTCCCGATCGGCGCGTCGCCGGCACGATCGCGTTACCGACCGTCGTGATCCGCTTCGCGGTCGCGCCGCGCACGACAATGACGTGGCGCGCGCCGCAGGACGCAGAGATCCGCGCGCACGGCGCGGCGCTGTGGATCACGCGCCCGCCCAGCGTCGACGATTACTGGGTGCGGCCCGGCGACGTGCTGCGCATCGCGCGCGGCGAGCGCATCTGGCTCGGCACCGATGCCGACCAGTCCGCCGAAGCGACGATCACGACCGCGTACGTGCGGCGCGGCGAACGCATCAGGCGCATGCTCGCGCAAGTGCAACGTTGGCTCGTCGGGATAGGAAGAAGGAGTGGATGAGCGGCGTGCGTGCCGTTGTTTGGCATGCGTTTCATGCGTCAAGCACGCGACACGCGCCACTGCCGCGACAGGAAACGGACGCACCCGCGGCGCAACGCGCCGCAGGTGCGCATCGGAGGACGCGGCACGCCGACGCGTGCCGCGAGTGATCGCGCGCCGTGCGCAGCAACGGGATGCAGCAGCGGCATCAGGTGCTGGCGGCGAGACGCGGGCCCGTGCTTCGGGGCGTGGCATCGAGGTCGGGACGTTGCGCGGCCTGCGAGGTCACCCACGGATCGATGCCCTGCTTCTGCACCTCCTCGAGGAACGACACACGTGTGCGCCAGTAATCCGCCTGTAATTTCGCATCGATGACGCGCTGTTCGGCTGCGAACAGTTCCATGCGCGCCGTCACGAGCATCGACGCAGCGGTTTTTTCCGGCGTGGGGGCGTGTCGCATCGCCCAACGGCTGATCCAGTTCAACATGCTGACCTCCGTGATTACGGACGAACCCGCATCGGGCAATCGCAATCGGCCGTGCCTGACCGGCCGTGCCTGCCCGAACGCGCAACGGCCTTGACCGCCATTCACCGCCTGGCCTGCACGGACTGCGACTCCCCGCGTCGGCAATGACCGGCCGGCGTGTGCATGCGCGGTTTATCTATCCTAGAAAGACTTGCCGGTTTACGCGATGGGGTCTTGCAATCTTTTACACAGAAACCACAGTCGCCTTCGCATCGCGAAATGACAGTTGCGGACGGGACGGCTTCGGCGCAGGATAGCCCGATACTTGCGGCCGCCTGGACTGACGAATGGCGGCTGCATGCAGTCGCCGTGTCGTGTAGCCGAACCTGCGGCACACGTGCATTCGCTCGCACGCGCCGCGTGCACCGCGTTCGTGCAGCATGCGGGCGCACCGTTTCAGTCGCATGTCATCGCGCACCGGCTGCACGCGACGCAGCCCGCTGGCCGTTGCGCACGCATCGGCCGCGTTGCGTACGCATCGACCGGTCTCGCCGGCCTGTCCCGCGCCCCTACGCGCGTTTCCCGCGTTTCCCCATTTCTGCCGGCCCGCACCACGCGAACCGGTAAAATGCGCGCCTTCGCCACGCGAGCAGGCGCCAGACTGTTCCCGCGCGCACAATCGATCGTGCCCTCCAACTATATCGTCCGAGCTATCCCCGCTATTACAATCCGCCGATAGCCGGACAATAGTGGCTGGTTACAGTTAGCCGGCCGCGCTGCCTTACAACAATTCGGCACAACAATCAACACGACAACTCGACCGGAGAAACGCCTTCATGGAATCCATCAAGCGGTATTTCGGCTTCGCTGAAGCCGGCACCGATTTCCGCACCGAAATACTCGCGGGCGTCACCACGTTCCTGACGATGGCCTACATCATCTTCGTCAACCCCGCGATTCTCGGCGACGCCGGCATGCCGAAGGAATCCGTGTTCGTCGCGACCTGCCTCGTCGCGGCGCTGGCGTCGATCATCATGGGGCTCTACGCGAACTACCCGATCGCCTGCGCGCCCGGCATGGGCCTGAACGCGTATTTCGCGTACACGGTCGTCAAGGGGATGGGCTTCACGTGGCAGGCCGCGCTCGGCGCGGTGTTCATCTCCGGCTGCCTGTTCCTGCTGGTCACGCTGTTCCGCGTGCGCGAGGCGATCGTCAACGGCATTCCGAAATCGCTGCGGATTTCCATTACCGCCGGCATCGGCCTGTTCCTCGGCATCATCTCGCTGAAGACGTCGGGCGTGATCGTCGGCAACCCGGCCACGCTCGTCACGCTCGGCGACCTGCACAAGCACGAGACGATCCTCGCGATCGTCGGCTTCTTCACGATCGTCACGCTCGACCACCTGCGCGTGCGCGGCGCGATCCTGATCGGCATCATCGGCGTGACGATCCTGTCGTTCTTCTTCGCCGGCAACCAGTTCCACGGCGTGTTCTCGGCGCCGCCGTCGATCGACGCGACGCTGTTCAAGCTCGACATCGGCGCCGCGCTGTCGACCGGCATCATCAACGTGATCCTCGTGTTCTTCCTGGTCGAACTGTTCGACGCGACGGGCACGCTGATGGGCGTCGCGAATCGCGCGGGCCTGCTCGTCGAAGGCAAGATGAACCGCCTGAACAAGGCGCTGCTCGCCGACAGCACGGCGATCGTCGCGGGCTCGGTGCTCGGCACGTCGTCGACCACCGCGTATATCGAAAGCGCCTCGGGCGTGCAGGCCGGCGGCCGCACCGGCGTGACGGCCATCACCGTCGCGGTGCTGTTCCTCGCGTGCCTGTTCATCGCGCCGCTCGCCGGCGTCGTGCCGGGCTACGCAACGGCGCCCGCGCTGCTGTACGTGTCGTGCCTGATGCTGCGCGAAATGGTCGAGGTGCCGTGGGACGATGCGACGGAAGCCGTGCCGGCCGCGCTGACCGCGCTGCTGATGCCGTTCACGTACTCGATCGCGAACGGCGTCGCGTTCGGCTTCATCGCGTACGGCGGTCTCAAGCTGCTGACGGGCCAGGCGCGCACGGTCAAGCCGATCGTATGGATCATCGCGGCCGTGTTCCTGTTCCGCTTCTTCTATCTCGGCAGCGAGTAGGCGCGGCGCGCGCACCGACGCGACGCGACACACGATGCAAACGCCACCTTCGGGTGGCGTTTTCGTTTGCGCAGGATGCTTGCGCGAGCTTCACGAACCGACGCGCACGACCCCGCCGACGCTCCGGCGCCCCCGCACGGCCCGCATACGAAAATGCCGCCCGGCCCACCGAACGGCATTGCGTGAAAGGCGACGGGTTCGCGTGCGCCGCGCTCGGCGCGCGCACCGCCAGACGAGCGTCGTGTCGTCAGCGCCAGTTCGCCTCGTAGAAACGCACGTAGCCGCTGCGCAGCGTCACGCATTGCGCGCGCGTTTCCGATAGCAGGCGCCGTGCGGCCGCCTCGATGCGCTCGCGATGCTGGTCGAATGCGCCGACCATGTCCTCGAAGCGTGGCGATGCCGCGCCGAAGTGGTCTTCCAGCGCCTCGGCGGTGATCTGACATTGGACCCGCTCGCCATTGACCAGCGCCGTGAACGCCAGCATCAGGTCACGCCCCGAATACTCCGGCTTCTCGTTCGTGAAATGGATCTGCATGGGAGCCGCCTCGACCGGTAGAAAACGAGTGACCGCGTCCGTCGTCCGCTACCGGCCGGACGAAATGGATGCGGGCTCGCCGGCGGAGGCCCCGACCGCGGAGTGTGGCGCGATCGATGCATGCCGGTTGAATTCCACTTTAGACGGTTTCGCGCGGGACACAAAAATTTCGGTATGCGTCGTTCCGACGCGCATTTCGTCTGATCTGCGCGGCATCCGGCACCGTTTCGGCAGCGGCGTCAGTGCGGATCGGTCGGCCAGATGTTGAGCGCGATCGCGGCGGTCGTGACGCCCACCGCAATCGCGGCCGCCCCGTATCTCACCGCATCGGTCAGATCGAACAGCAGGCCGTGGATCGCGACGGCAATGCCGCCCAGCATGATGAAGGTGGCGATGGCCGCCAGCACGACTCTCAGTTCCGCCCGAACCATGATGCGTCTCCCGAACGGATGCATGTCGCGTCGCATGCATGTTGCACCGCGGAACACGGCGCGTGCGTGCTCCATTTCCATCATTGCAGGCGGGCGCCTGAAAGCAAGGGGATTTTGCTGGCAGTCGCGCATCGCACGTGGCGCTTGTATGATGATGCGTACCCGGACGAACGGCTGTCGCGCCCAATGGTGCGCCGCGAGCGGAGACACACTCCGCCGCCGCTTCCGATCCGGTCGGCCCCGGCGGCTCCGGGGAACAGGAGACACATCATGCCGCAACCCTTCGTGCTGCCCGCCACCGCGGGGCGTACCGACCTGCTCGCGCAGGCGCATGCGCGTTCGACCGCGGTCGGGCTGCGCGCGCACGAGCGCCCCGATTTCGCGCCGCTGTCGCGCGTCGCGCTGCGCGAACTGCTCGACACCAACCACACGCTGTTCTCGCACGCCCGCCCGGTGATGGAGGATCTCCACGCGCAGATCGCCGAGACCCAAAGCCTCGTGCTGCTGACCGACGCCGACGGCGTGATCCTGCACAGCATCGGCGACGCGGACTTCATCGAGAAAGCCAACCGCGTCGCGCTGTGCAACGGCGTGTCGTGGGCCGAAGGCGCACGCGGCACCAATGCGATCGGCACCGCGCTCGCATCGGGCCAGGCCGTGGTCGTGCACGGTTCCGAACACTTCCTGCGCGCGAACCACATCCTCACCTGCGCGTGCGCGCCCATCGTCGATCCATTCGGCCGCACGCTCGGCACGCTCGACGTGAGCGGCGACCCGCGCGGCTCCAGCCCGCATACGCTCGCGCTCGTACGGATGTCCGCGCAGCTGATCGAGAACCACCTGTTCGCGAACCAGTGCGGCGAAGCGCTGCGGCTGCGCTTTCACGCCCACGAGGATTGCGTCGATTCGCTGTTCGCCGGGCTCGTCGCATTCGGCCCCGACGGCGGGCTGATCGCCGCGAACCGCAGCGCCCAGTTCCAGCTCGGCGCATCGTTCGACGCCCTGCAGCATCAGGCGAGCGACGCGTTGTTCGGCATGCGCTTCGGCGAGCTCGCGCAGCAGGCCGCGCGCGCGCCGGGCGCGACGTTCCGCCTCACGCTGTCGACCGGCGTGCGCGTGCTCGCCCGCTGCGAATTCCCCGACGTGCAGAAAGCGACCGTCGCCGTCACGCCGCCGGCACCGGCCGCACGCGCGCGCACGCCGGACCCGGATGCGATCACGTTCGCGACGCTCGACACCGGCGACGCACGCATGGCCGCCGTGCTCGAACGCGTCGCGAAGATTCGCGGGCGCGACCTGCCGCTGCTGATCCTCGGCCAGACCGGCACCGGCAAGGAATGGCTCGCCCGCGCGCTGCACCAGGCGTCGCCGCGCGCGGACGGCCCGTTCGTCGCGGTCAACTGCGCGGCGCTGCCCGATTCGCTGATCGAGGCCGAACTGTTCGGTTATGAAGACGGCGCGTTCACGGGCGCGCGCAAGCGCGGCAGCCCCGGCAAGATCGCGCAGGCCGACGGCGGCACGCTGTTTCTCGACGAAATCGGCGACATGCCGCTCGCGCAGCAGGTGCGGCTGATGCGCGTGCTGCAGGAGCGCGCGGTGATGCCGCTCGGCGGCGCACGTGCGGTGCCGGTCGACGTGCGCGTGGTGTGCGCGACCCACCGCGACCTGCGCGCGATGATCGCGGAGGGCACGTTCCGCGAGGATCTGTTCTACCGGATCAACGGGCTCGCGGTCACGCTGCCGGCACTCGCCGCGCGCACCGACCTGCCGGCGCTCGTCGAGCGGATTCTCGCGCGGCTCGCACGCAGCGAGCCGATGCCGCGCCGCCTCGCGGCCGACGTGCTCGACGCGTTCGCGCGCCACCGCTGGCCCGGCAACCTGCGGCAAATGACCAACGTGCTGCGCACGGCCGGCATGCTCGCCGAAGACGAAGCCGAGATCACGCTCGCGCATTTGCCCGACGATTTCTGGCTCGACTGCGACGATGCGCCGGCTGCGCCGGACGCAGCCACGCCGGTCGGCAAACGCGAAGGCACGACGCTGCAAAGCCACCAGGCCGCGATGATCGACGCGGTGCTCGCGCGGCATGGCGGCAACGTGTCGGCGGCCGCGCGCGAGCTCGGCCTCGCCCGCAATACCGTGTACCGGTATCTGCGGCGGCACTGACCTCCACGGCTGGCGGCCGTGGGCCGCCGGCGGGTTCGGGTATGCTTGGCGCGTTGCCGCCGAATCGCCGCCCGCTTCAGTCATGACCGATCCAGATCACCCGCCCCTCGTGCGCATCGAGCCGCTCGGCGCGACCTTCGACGCGCCTGATTCGCTCACCCTGCTCGAGGCCGCCGCGTTCGCGCGCGTGTCGCTGCCGCGCTCGTGCCGCAACGGCACGTGCCGAAGCTGTCTTTGCCGGATCGTCAGCGGCAGCGTACGCTACACGATCGAATGGCCGGGGCTCTCCCGCGAGGAAAAAGCCGACGGCTATACGCTGCCGTGCGTGGCCGTCGCGACGTCGGATCTCGTGCTCGACGTGCCCGACGCGGCCATGCTCGACTAGCCATCGCGCGCGGGCCGCGTGCATCGCTCTGCAACGCTCGATCCTGCATGGAGAACGTGATGATCCAGCAAACCGATCGCATCGAAAAACAGGCGCTGCTCGCCGCATCGCCCGACCGCGTGTGGGCGGCCGTCAGCCATTCCGGCGAATTCGGCCAGTGGTTCGGCGTGTCGTTCGACGGCCCGTTCGAGGCCGGCCAGCCGCTGTTCGGCCGCATCACGCCGACCCGCGTCGACGACGACGTCGCCAAGGCGCAGGAGCCCTATGCGGGCACCGTGTTCGAAATCGTCGTCGACCGTATCGAGCCCAAGCAACTGTTCTCGTTTCGCTGGCATCCGTTCGCGATCGATCCGGATGTCGATTACGCGTCCGAGCCGATGACACTCGTCACCTTCACACTCGCGGCGCAAGCCGGCGGCACGCTGCTCACGGTCGCCGAAACGGGTTTCGACCAGTTGATCGAGGCGCGTCGCGCGACGGCACGCGACATGAACGACCAGGGCTGGGCCGCGCAGATGACGCTGATCGCGAAGTACCTGGCGTTGCACGCATAGCGCGCCGCTACGCCGCACGTCCGCGCCGACCGGCGAACCGGCGTGCGTGGCATAATCGCCCGCATCGTCGTCCACCCGCCGCCGCGCATCGCATGCTGAGTCGTCGCCTCCGGAAGATCGGCAGTCTGATCGGGATGCTCGCCATCCTGATGACGGCGTTCGCGCCGACGATCTCGCAAGCGCTGACCACGCAAGGACGCGTCGACGCGCTGCTGGCCGGCTACTGTTCGGCCGCGCCGGCCGCCGGCGACCGCTCCGCCGATGCGTCGACGAAAAGCCTGCAGGCCCATCTGCAGGCATGCGGCTACTGCAGCCTGCTTGCCCATACACCCGCGCTGCCCGCTCCCGAACTGACGTTCGCGGCCCGTGTGCACGCGATCGAGCATCGCGCGGCAACCCGCTTCGAAAGCCTGCGCCGCGCGCTGCCGCTCACGGCCGCGCAACCGCGCGCCCCGCCGTTCACGTCCTGATCCGTCGTCATTGCGCGTGATGCCGTCGTGCATCGCGTCGCCCGCGCACGCCGCTCGCGTGCGCGATGTGTCACGTTTCGAAGGACGATCATGTCTCACCCTGCTGCGCGCGGCGTCGTGCCGGGCGCACGGTTGGCCGCCACCGGTTCGGATCGCCGCGCCTGCATTCGCCCGCATGCGAATGCCCGCCCTCGCACGTCCGCGCCGAGCGCCGCCGACATCGATGCCGCTCGCGCAGCCGTCCGTCGAATCCGTCTTTTTCCATCCGATTCGTCACTCGCTCATCCAGCCATGAAAACCGCTACTTTCGTCCGCGGCGCACTCGCCGCACTCGGCTTCGTCGCCCTCCACGCCGCGTATGCGCATGCGCTCCCGAAAATGCAGGACCCGGCCCCCAACGCCACGCTGTCGAGCGCGCCGCACGCGGTCACGATCGATTTCGGCGAGGCGCTCGAGCCCGCGTTCAGTTCGATCGCCGTGACCGACAGCCAAGGGCAATCGGTCGTCGACGGGAAATCGGCCGTCGACGCCGGCAACCGGAAGCGCATGCACGTCGCACTGGCGAGCCTGAAGCCCGGCGCCTACACGGTCGCGTGGATCGCGGTGGCCAGCGACGGCCATCGCACGCACGGCCGCTACGCATTCACGCTGAAGTAACGCACGTCACCCGCGCGACGCGCACCGGCACGCCATGCCGGGCGCATTCGCATCGATGCCCACGGCATCGCACCCGACAAGGAGAACACATGATCAAACGCTCGATCCCGACCGCCCTGCTCATGGCGCTGGCGCTGCATGCCGCCGCCACGTTTGCCGCACCCGCCGTCCAGGCCGACGCGTGCTGGATCCGTACGATGCCGGCGACGGTGCCGTCCTCCGGCTACTTCACGCTGAAGAACGACGGCGACGCGAGCGCGACGCTCACCGGCATCGACACGCCCGCCTACGGGATGGCGATGATGCATGAAACGCAGACGAGCGGCAGCACCGCGAAGATGGTTCATGTCGACTCGGTCGTCGTGCCCGCGCACGGCACGCTGACGTTCAAGCCGAAGAGCTATCACGTGATGCTGGAAGAGCCGCGCCAGGCCGTCGCGCCCGGCGCGAAGGTGCCGCTCCGGCTGCACTTCGCGGACGGCTCGACGGTGTCCGTGACCTGCGACGCGAAGGCGCCGACCTACGCCGGCCAGTAAAGCCGCCGGCCTCACGATCGAAGGAGAACGCACATGAAAGACCGCCTGCCGCTGGCCGACCTGATCGTCCGCTACCGGACGCCGCTGAATGTCGCGGTATTGCTCGCCTGCGGGTTATGGGCCGCGTGGATCGCGTGGATGACGCGGCCTGCCGCCATCGATACGCCGCCGTCGATTCCCGCGTACTGCATGCGCGACGCGCGCTGACGCGCCGCGACCGCACGGTTCCGGCGCCGGTGGCCCTCGCCATTATTGGCGTGCCATCATCGCTTGACCTCGACCGCTGGAACCGCCTCCCGGAGCGCCGCATGTCCATTCAGACCTGGATGCTGTTTGCCGCCGCCTATCTCGCGACGACGCTGTCGCCGGGGCCCAACGTGCTGCTCGTGATCCGCAACACGGTGCGCTATGGCGCGCACGGCACCGCCGCGACGATCGCCGGCAACCTCGTCGCGCAAGGCATGGTCGTGTTGCTGGTCGCACTCGGCGTCGGCGCGGTGCTGGCGGCGATGCCGCCGCTGTTCGTCGCGATGAAGGTGATCGGCGCCGCGTACCTGATGGTTCTCGGTGTCCGGCAGTTGCGCGGCGACCGCCAGGCCGCCGCATCGAGCGGCGCAGCGGAGATCGTCGTGCCCGATCGCCGGAAGCTGTTCCGCGAAGCGCTGTTCGTGTCGGGCAGCAATCCGAAGACGATGATCTTCCTGTCCGCATTCATGCCGCAGTTCGTCGTGCACGACCGCCCGCTCGCGCTGCAGTTCGTCGTGATGTACGCGACGATCGCATGCACGGTCGTCGTCGTTCACAGCGTCTATTCGGCTGGCGTGCGCCGCCTGCATCGCGGCGTCGGCATGAGCCGCGCGGTGCGCGCGCTCAAGCGTGCGAGCGGGCTGCTGTTCGTCGGGCTCGGCATCAAGCTGTTGACCGCGCGGCAGGCGTGAGCCGCGCCACCCGTCAGCCCATGCAAGCGGCCAGCGCGGCCGTGACCTCGTCGAACGACGGCCGTGCATCGACGTCCTCGTTCACGCATGCCGCCGCCAGCGCATCGAGCGCGCCGGCATGCGGTTCGCAGCGCTCGAGCAACTCGCCGAGCAGATAGCCGAACGCGCGCACTTCGAGCCGCTCGAACCTCGCGCCGCGCGTGCGTTCGTTCATGTCGTACAGCGACGCCGCCCCGAAATCTCCGAGCAGCGCGCCGCCTGCGCCGTCGTGCAGGATGTTGTGCGCATACAGGTCGCCATGCATGATGCCGCGCGCATGCAGATGGCCGGCGACCGACGCGATGCCGTGCGCGATCCGCAGCGCTTGCGCCGGATCGAACGACGCATCGGCGGCATAAACGTCGCGCGTGCAGGACGCAAAGCTCGGCGGCCCGGCGAGATTCGTCAGCGCGGAATCGACCAGCTCCATCACGAGGCCGTGCGTGCCGTCCGGATGCCCGCGCAGCTTGCCGATCACCGGGATCAGGTTCGGATGATGGCCGGCATGCAGGCACGCGGCCATTTCGCAATCGGGCAGGCCGTCGCTCGTCACCGCGCCCTTGAACAGCTTGACCGCGACCGTTCGCGGCGGATGGCCGTCCGCGCGCCATTGCGCGCGATAAATGACGCCCGACGCGCCCTCGCCCAGCTTCCGTTCGCATGACAGCGCGGCCCAGTCGATCTCCGCGACGTCCGGCCTGGCCGACGCCGCGGCCTCCGGCACCGCGCCGAACGGATTGCCGGCCACGGCGAGCCACGCAAGACGCGGCAGGCGCAGCAACCAGTCGGGCAACGCATCCAGCCGGTTCGCCGACAGGCGCACCAGTTCCAATGCGCGGCAGGCGGCCATTTCCGCGGGCAGCGCCCGCAGCCGGTTGCCGGCCAGCATCAGCTTCTGCAGCCGCCCACAGTCGCCGATGTCGGCCGGCAGTTCGTCGATTGCGTTGTCGGTCAGGATCAGCCAGCGCAGCGCACGCGGCAGCGCGCCGCGCGGCACGGTGCGGATCCGGTTCGCCTTGAAGCCGATCATGTCGAGCCCATCGCACGCGCCGAGCACGTCGGGGAACGCGGTGAAGCGGTTGCCCGACGCGAACAGGATGCGCAGGCGATGCAGCCGCGGCAGGTCGTCGGGCAGCGCGGACAGCGCATTGCCGGTCAGGTCGAGCACTTCGAGCGTGTCGGCCAGATCGAAGATCTCGCGCGGAAATTCGGTCAATCCGCACGCGAGCTTGAGTTGCCGCGCGCCCGACAGTTGGCCGGCCTGCAGTTGTTCGAGGGTGTGGGTCACGGGGAGAAAACGGGTGGCGGTTGCGGTGATCGACGGGTCGATCGGACGGATTCTACCGGGATCGACGAAGTGTCCATACAGGAGCTTGTCATCCCCCCTTCACAAACGCGAAATGTGACGTTAGAATTGCGCCCCTTGCAGTGCCGACGTGGTGAAATTGGTAGACACGCTATCTTGAGGGGGTAGTGGCGAAAGCTGTGCGAGTTCGAGTCTCGCCGTCGGCACCAGATGCGTTTCCCCGCATTCCAGCATGATCCGAAACCCGCGACAGCACATGGCTTCGCGGGTTTTTTGTTGTCCGCTACGCGAGCAGCAGAAAATTCCGCACCACCGCGGACGGCTCGTCGCAGCGCGACGCAATGGCCAGCCGCGCGCGAAACCGGTTGCCCGCGAACGGCCGGTACACCACCCCGGGAACCTGCACCTGCGTAATCGCCTTCGGCACGACCGACACGCCGAGGCCAGCGGCCACCAGCGTCACCGCGGACGCGATCTGCGGCGCCGGTTGCCCCATGCGCGGCTCGAACCCGGCGGCCTTGCACGCGGCGACGATGTCGTCGAACAGCGCGGCGCCGGCCGCGCGCGGCACCTGCACGAACGACTCGTCCGCGAGTTCCGCCAGATCGATGCGCCGGCGCGGCGCCAGCCGGTGCGCGACGGGCAGCGCGACGAACATCGGCTCCTCGTCCCAGTCGGATACCCGCAGCGTCGCGGCCACGCGGCGCTCGGGCCGCACGATCACGACGTCGAGGCGCCCGGCCTCCAGCGCCTCCAGCAGCACGCCCGACGTCGCTTCCTGAAACGTCAGCTCCGCATCCGGAAACGCTTCGCGAAAGCGGCGAATCAGATCCGACACCTTCGGATTGAACGCGGCCGTCCCGGTGAAGCCCACCCGCAAATGGCCGGTTTCCCCGCGCGCGGCGCGTCTCGCCGCCCGTGCCGCGCGCTCGGCATCGTCGAGCACGCGCCGCGCCTCTTCCGCGAAAACCTCGCCCGCCAGCGTCAGCTCGGCGCCGCGCGCGGTCCGCTTGAACAGTTCCACGCCGAGTTCGTTCTCGAGCGCCTTGATCTGCTGGCTCAACGGCGGCTGGCCGATGCCGAGCGTTTCGGCGGCCTTCGTGAAATTCGACGCGGCCGCGACGGCCAGAAAGTAGCGGAGATGCCGGAGTTCCATGCTTGACGTGACCTCGCGGTGAGTCGGGGCTGGGGCTGTCAGCCAGTGTTGAAACATATTGCTGCGGTTCATTTCATATATTGGACATATACATGACCGTGCGCAAGAATTCCCGTATTCCGTTGCGCATCGAGTGCCTTCATGTCCTCCGCTTCGATTTCCCGACCCGTCCCCGGCACGCAGCACACCGCCCCCGACGCGCTGCCGGCCGGCGTGTCCCCGCGCTCGGCCGCGTACAAGCGCATCGCGTTCGCGCTGTTCCTCGCCGGCTTTGCCACTTTCTCGCTGCTGTACTGCGTGCAGCCGCTGCTTCCCGCGTTCGCACGCGAATTCAACGTCGGCGCGGCGTCGAGTTCGCTGTCGCTCTCGCTGTCGACCGGGATGCTCGCGGTGTCGATCCTCTGCGCCGGCGCGCTGTCCGAACGGGTCGGGCGGCGCGGGCTGATGTTCGTGTCGATGACGCTGGCCGCGCTGTTCAACCTGCTCGCCGCGCTGTCGCCGGACTGGCACCTGCTGCTCGTCTGTCGTGCGCTCGAAGGCTTCGCGCTGGGCGGCGTGCCGGCGGTGGCGATGGCCTATCTCGCGGAAGAAATCGCCGCCGACGGGCTCGGCTTCTCGATGGGGCTCTACGTCGGCGGAACCGCGTTCGGCGGCATGATCGGACGGATCGGGATGAGCGCGCTCGAGGAGTACTTCTCGTGGCGAACGGCGATGCTGTCGATCGGCGTCGTCGATCTGCTCGCGGCGCTCGCGTTCGTGATGCTGCTGCCGGCGTCGCGGCGCTTCGTGAAGCGCACCGACCTGACGCTGCGTCACCACCTGCGGCTGTGGTACGCGCAACTGCGCCACGCGCGCCTGCCGTTCGTGTTCGCGATCGGCTTCCTCGTGATGGGCGCGTTCGTGACGATCTACAACTACGCGGGGTTCCGGCTGATGGCCGCGCCGTTCAACCTGAGCCCGACCGCCTGCGGGCTGATTTTCGGCGCGTACCTGTTCGGGATGGTGTCGTCATCGAGCGCCGGCGCGCTCGCCGATCGTCTCGGGCGCGCGCCGGTCCTCGTCGGCGGCATCGTCGTCTGCGCGGCGGGCCTCGCGCTGACGCTGTCGCACTCGCTCGTCGCGATCGTCGTCGGCATCGTGCTCGTGACGATCGGCTTCTTCGTCGCGCACTCGGTCGCGAGCGGCTGGGTCGGCGCGCTCGCGGGCGCCGCGAAGGGGCACGCGGCGTCGCTGTATCTGCTCGCCTACTACGTCGGGTCGAGCGTGCTCGGCTCGGTCGGCGGCGCGTTCTGGCAACGCGGCGCGTGGACGAGCGTCGCCGCGTATGTCGCGGTGCTGCTTGCCGTCGCGCTGCTGGCGGCGCGGCGGTTGAGCCGTGCTTGAGCCGTGCTTGGCTTGAGCGGCGCGTGATACGGCATGGCTCGGCCCGCACAACGCCCACCGCGCGCCGGCGACGCAGCCGTCACGACACCAGCGCGTCGTCCCCCTTCACCGCATACGCCGCCTCGCGCCGCCGCAGCGTCATCGCGATCAGCGCCGCCAGCACCGCGAACGCGGCGCCGGTGAGAAACCCGCCCGTATAACCGACCTTCGCGGTCAGCGACAGGATCGTCGACGACGCGATCAGCTCGCCGAGATCGCGCGTGCTCTGCACGGCCGTCACGTCGGTGCCGGCCTGATCGCTGCCGCCCGCGAAACGCATGCCGGCCGTCATGATCGACACGGACGTGATGCCGGTCGCCAGCGAGCCGAGCACCGTGCACAGCCATGCCCACGAAGGCGACACCGGCAGCCACCCGGCCGCCTGCGCGAACCACAGCAGCGCCGCCGCGCCGGCGCAACTCACGCCGGCCGTAAACGCCAGCCACAGGCCGAGCGCCCGCACGAGCCACGCGCCGCCGCCGCATCCGAGCACGACCGTCACGACGCCGCCCGCCATCCCGAGTGTGCCGATCGCGTCGAGCGACCAGCCCGCGTCGTTGAGGAACAGCTTCGACAGGCCGAAGCCCGATACGGCGGTCATCGCCGACAGCAGCGCGAGCGACAGCAACGACCACGAACGCGGCCGCTTCGCGAAACGCACGAGGCTCGCCTCATGTTCGGGCCGGGCGCGCGCGCGATCCGCGTCGCGCGGCAAGACCCACAGCACGCAGACGAGGCTCGCGAGCGGCACGGCCGCCAGCGCGAGAAACGCGGTGGGCTGGCCGAACCGGCCGATCAGCGTCAACGTGCCGGCGCCACCGCCGAAGAAGCCGATCATCACGCCCGCGATCTGGATCGCGTTGATCCTCGCGAGCGTGTCGCCGCTGAAATGCTCGGCGGCCATCCCGTCGTTCGCGATGTCCTGCGTCGCGCTCGCGAGCGACGCGACGGCCAGCAGCCCGACCGCCCAGCCCGCCGTCGCGACCGTCATCCCGATCTGCGCGAGGCTGGCCAGGCACAGCACGACGATCGTCTGCATCGGCAGCATCCAGCTGCGCCGCCGGCCGATGCGAGGCGACCAGCGGTTGTCGACGACGGGCGCCCACAGGAATTTCACGACCCACGGCAGCCCGACGAGCGGCAGGAACGCGAGCGCGTGAAGCGGTGCGCCGTCGTGGCGCAGCAGCGTCGGCATCGCATCCATCGCGATGCCGATCGGGATGCCTTGCGACAGGTAAAGCAGCGTGATCGTGATGACCAGGCGGCGATGTTCGAGCAGGTCGCGCATCGAAGTCTCCAGTTGCATGAGGTTAAAAAGGTTCGGCGCCGGCCGGCACGCGCGCGGGCTGCATCGCGTCGCGCCGCGGACGGCGCGCCGCACGCAGCAGCAATGCGCCGAAGACGACGAGCGCCGCATCGATCCGCCAGTACACGGGTCTGCCCGCGCCCAGCAGCGCGATCGCGCAATGGGTCGCGCCGGCCAGCGCGTACGCGACGCCGGCCGCACGCATCAGCACGCGCAGCCATGCCGCGCGATCGGCGACACAGGCCGCGAGCGCGATCGCACCGCCCCACACGACCCAGAACAGCATCGCGAGCGCATGATCGACGTGCACGCCAGCAGGCAACGCACGACCGGCGAACAGCAGAGCGCCGCCGGCGAGCACGAGCCCGCCGCACACGCCGACCGCGACGGCGGCCAGCACGTCCGCCGAACGATCGCGCTGCGCACGCCGCCGCTCGATCCACAGATGCAGCCCCGTCGCGCACAGCGCACACGCCGCGAGCCCCATCAGGAAATGCAGCATGCGCAGCACGCCGCCCGCCGCGCCAACCCAGCCATATTGCGCAAAATGCAGCGGCTGCACCGCGATGAACGCGCGCAGCCAGAAGCCGCGGCCCCGCGACGTCGCATCGGCGAGCCATTGCCCGTCCGCCGCGCGGTACAGGTGGCGTTCGAACACCGCCGTGCTCGGCAGGCCCGCGGTCGTGCCGGCAATCTCGACGCGCGCGTTCACGTCGCCCCAGCGCTGCAACGCAACGGCTTCGGGCCGGAAACGCGGCCGGCGCGCCATATCGCGCCGCAGCAGCGCATCGAGATCGGGCGCATGCCGCCACCGGCCGCCGGCCTCGACGGGCGGCGGCCCGCCCAGCAGTTCGGCGAACGCACGCTGCGGCTGCCCCGGATACGCGACGCCCGCGAGCGACACCGTGCCGAGCGCGCCGAGCCCCGACAACGCGCCGGTGAACGCGAACAGCACGAGCCACGGCGTGCCCCACAGGCCGATCCACGCATGCAGGTCGAACAGCGCGACGCGCAAGCCGTGGCCGCGCCGGATGCGCGCCGCGTCGAGCCAGCGCTTGCGATGCACGACAACGCCCGCGACGATGAGCACGAGCAACACGATGCCCCACAGGCTGACGAAGATGCGCCCGGGGAAACCGGCGAACAGCGTCTTGTGCAGCGTGACGATCGACATCGCCCGTTCCGCATCGGGCAGCGGCGCGCCGGTCGCCGGATCGAGCGCGAGCGTGCACGTCTGCCGCGCGTCGCAGAAACGGACGGCCGGATCGTCCGGCCGCGGCAGCACGATGCGTGTATCGCGCAACGGCACGCCGAGCGATGCTGCCCGCGCGACGAGCGCATCGAGCGGCAACGCCGGCCGCGCGACGGCGAGCGCCGGCGGCCGCCACCAGCCCTGCATCGAATCGAACGCGAGACTCCACGCGCCGCTGAACAGCACGACGAACAGCACCACGCCGAACAGCGCGCCGGCGCCGCGATGCAGCGCCCGCCAGCGCGAATGCGACGAAGCGTCCATGTCAGCGCCCTCCCCACAACATCGCGCACGGCACGAGCACCGCGAGCCACGCACCCGCGCGCCAGGCGGCCTGCCGCCAGCCGGGCGCGACGAGCACCCACAGCAGCGCGGCGACGCTCGCGGCGAGCGTCAGCAGCACGGCCGCGTAGAGCCGGTTCAGGCCGTCGTCGGGGTAATGACGGGCCAGCGTGATCGCGAGCGCGGCCGCACCGGGCAGCACGCCGCCGATCGCGATCGCCGCCCGCGCACCCCAGCCGAACGCCATCAGAATTGGCCGCGCACGGTGAGCATCACGTTGCGCGGTTCCCCGTAACGGTTGTTCCAGCCCGGCTGGCTCAGGCTCAGGTAGTAATTGCGGTCGAACAGGTTGTTGACGTTGAGCGCGGCGCTCCAGTGCTTGTCGTAGCGGTAGCCGAGCCTCACGCTCGCGAGCGCGTAGCCGCCCTGGCTCATCGTGACGCCGTTCGCCTGGGCCGAGTAGCTGCTCTGCACCTGCATGCCGCCGCCGATGCTCCAGCGCCGCTCCTGCCACGGCAGGTCGTAATTGGTCCACAGCCGGAACAGGTGGCGCGGATTCAGCAGCGGCGCGAACGTGCCCGCGTTCGCGAGATTGTCCGCATAACGCATCGTGTCGTACGTGTAGCTCGCCCATACGCTCCACCACGGCGTGATGCGGCCGTTCGCCTCGAATTCGAAGCCCTGGCTGCGCACGCTGCCGCCGTTCACGTAGTAGCAGCTCGGCCCCGCGCATGGATGCGCGAGATCGACCTGCGGGTTGTTGTCGAGATCGATGCGGAACGCCGCGAGCGACACGTTAAGCTTGCCGCCCGCCAGTTCGCCCTTCACGCCGGTTTCATAGGTGCGCCCCTTCACCGGCGTCAGGATGCCGCCGCCCCACATCGACTTGGTCTGCGGCTGGAACACCTCCGCATAGCTCGCGTACCACGACCAGTCGCGCGCGAAATCCCAGATCAGCCCGCCGTACGGCGTGAACTGGTGGCCGGTGTTGTAGTGCGCGCCGAGACTGTCCTGGTTCCACCAGCTCATCCGGCCGCCGAGCACGAGCGTCACCGGTTCCGCGAGCTTGATGCGGCCGAGCCCGTAGACGCCCTTCTGCGAAATGTCGTTCTGCTGCGACTGCTGGTACGGCCCGATGCCCGGCTCCGGCACGCTGCCCGGGTTCCAGCGGTACACGTTCACCGGCGTGCCGGCCACGTCGCCGAGCAGCGATGCCGTCATCTGTCCGCTGCTGCTGTTCGCATACGTGATGCCGAACAGCAGGTCGTGCGTGAGCCCGAACGCATGCACGGGGCCCTGCACGTTCGCATCGACGCTGCGGCTGTAGCTGCTGAACTGGTACGCGGCGCCGGTCAGCCGGCCGCCGGCGCCCGTCGCCGGATCGATCGCGCCGAACGAACCCGCGTACTTCAGGTCCGAGCGCACGCTCTGGTATTCGCCGCTGACCTTCGCCTTCCAGCCGGCGCCGAGCTTCTGCTCGACCGACGCGAACGCACGCGTCGTATCCCAGTTGAAGCGGCCCCACGCGGTGTCGAGGAACGTCGAGCGCGACAGGCCGAGGCTCGACCCGTCGCGCGCCATCGGCACGCCGGACATGTCGGGCACCGACGACGTGGTCTGGTACTGCGCGCCGAACGTGAGCAGCGTGTCGCGCGTCACGTCGACTTCGGTAACGCCGTAGATCGAACGTGTGTCCTGCTTCGCATGGTCGTAGAAGAAGTGGCGATCCTCGTACGCGGCGACGAGCCGGCTGCGCACGGTGCCGGCCGCGTTGAGCGGGCCGCCGATGTCGGCTTCCGCGCGATAGCGGTCCCAGCTGCCGACGCTCGCGGTCGCATGCGCGGAGAACCGGTATTGCGGGCGCTTGCGCACGAGGTTGACGGTCGCGGCCGGATTGCCCGAGCCGTGCAGCAGCCCGTTCGCGCCGCGCAGGATTTCCACGCGCTCGTACACCGAGATGTCCTGCGGCGCGCTCGCCATGTCGCCGATCACGACCGGCACGCCGTCGAATTCGAACGAATCGACCTTGAAACCGCGCACGAAATACGCGGTGGTGAGCAGCACGTACGGCTGGACCGTCACGCCGGCCGACTGCTGCATCACCTCGTCGAGCGAGAACAGGTTCTGCTGGTCGATCCGCTCGCGCGTCGTCACGCTGACCGACTGCGGAATCTCGCGCAGCGCGAGCGGCATCTTGCCGACCGTCGCCACCGACGGATCGTCGGCCACGCCCCGCGACGCATTCACCGCAATCGCCTTCAACTCGCCCGCGGCAGGCTGCGCGGCGGCCGCCTCTTCCTTGCCGCGTTCCATGCCGCCCGCCGGCGCCGCATCGGCGAACGCCGCCGCCGGATGCGCGGCGATCAGCAGGCCGAGATACAGCGACGGACGCCAGCGCCTGAAACGGGCGACGCGTGCGCCCTTCATCATCGATCTCTCAGATTCCCGCACCTCGTACCGCATTCACGCCCCCGCATTTGATAATCATTCTCATTATCAATTAGAACCGGCGGGCGATTTTTCGATAGAGGGGCTTTTCCTATCGATTCCGGGCACGGCGGCCCGCATTGTTCACGTCACTGTTCGGATTCGGCCGCACGGGTTTCCTCGCCCCGTCCGGCGGGCAACGCGCCGTCGAGCGGCTGCCCGGCGCGGGCGAACGTCGCGTACCACGCATCGGTTTCGAGCAGTCGCGCATGCGTGCCGGTCGCCCGCACGCGGCCCGCGTCGAGCACGACGATCGTGTCGGCGGCCGCCGCGAGCGCCGGCTGGTGCGTGACGACGATGCGCGTGCGCTGCCCGCGCAGCGCGACGAGGCTGTCGCGCACGCGCCGCGCACTCAGCTCGTCGAGGCTCGCGGTCGGTTCGTCGAACATCAGCACCGGCGCCCGCGCCAGCAACGCACGGGCCAGGCACGCCCGCTGGCGCTGCCCGCCCGACAGCAACTGGCCGCCCGGCCCCACGTCGGTGTCGAGGCCGTCCGGCAGCCGCTCGGCGTCGCGCAGCAGGCCAACGGCATCCAGCGCGGCACGCAGTTCGGCCTCGGTCGCGTCCGGCCGGCCCATCCGCACGTTCCACGCGAGGCTGCCGCGAAACAGCCCGTTGTCCTGGAACACGAGGTTGCGCGTCGCGGCGAGCGTCACTTCGCTCAGGTGCCGCACGTCGGCACGGCCGAGCAGCACGCGCCCCGCGCACGGATCGTCGAGTCGCGCGAGCAGGCCGAGCAGCGTGCTCTTGCCCGCCCCCGTGGGGCCGACGATCGCGACGAAGCCGCCCGCCGGACAATGCAGGTCGATCCCGTCAAGCAATGTCGCGCCGCTGGCCGACCGATAGCCGACACGCACCGCGTCGACGCTCGCGTCGTGTACCGGCGTGCCGCGCTCCGGGCTGTCGAAACGCGGCGCATGCAGCACCGCGAGCACCGTGTCGAGCGCGCGCCAGCCGCCCCGCAATGCCTGGTCGAGCTGCGTGAGCTGTGCGAGCGGCTCGATGAAGCGCACGAGCAACACGAGCACCGCGACGGCCGTCGCTGCGTCGAGCCGGCCGGCCGCGACTGCCCATGCGCCGCCGATCAGCATCTCGACGAACACGCCCTGCACCGCGCCCGCGAAGCCGAGTTCGATCGGCAGCGCGCGCCGCATCAGCGCGCGCGTGCGGCGATGCTGTTCGTCGAACGCGCGCTGCAGCGCCGCGCGCGCATCGCCGTCCCGGCCCGCGAAGCGCAGCAAGCCCTGATGCGCGGCGAAGGTCTGAAGCTGCACGGCCATGTCGCGATCGCCGGCGGCGCGCGCCTGTTCGAACGCGAGCGTGCGGGCGCCGCCGCGCTCCAGCAGCGCGAACAGCAGTACGGCCGCCGCCGCGAGGCACAGCGCGACGCGCCAGTCGATCCACGCGAGCCCCGCCACCACCGCGAGCGGGGTGACGACCGCGCCGATCAACGGACCGAGCAGATGCGCGGGAATCCCCATCGCCTGCATCACCGGCCCGCGCAACAGCCCGGCCGGATGACCGTCGCGCACGGTCTGCCACGACGCGATGCGCGGCAGGTGCTGCACGAGGCGTTCGACGAGGCCGACGGCCAGCGCGCCGCCCGCGCGATAGCCGCGGAGCTGCGCGACGTACAGCACGAGCGCATGGCACAGCGTCAGCGCGCCGAGCACGACCGTCCAGTGCAGCGCGGCCGCCTGCGCGCCGGCGAACCATGCGCGGATCAGCGGCACGAGCAGCAGCCCGCACGCGCCGTCGAGCAACGCGGCGGCCACCGCCCAGCCCACGCCGCGCCACAGCGCGCGGCGCGTGTCGCGCGGCAGGCACTGCAAACGTTTGAGCGATTGCGTCGTCATGCGGCCTCCCCGCCTGCGGCGCCGCGTTCACGCCAGAGCCGCGCATACAGCCCCTGCGCGGCGAGCAGCGCCGCGTGCGTGCCGCGTTCGACGATGCGGCCGCGTTCCATCACGAGGATCTGGTCCGCGTGCCGAATTGCATCGAGATCGTGGCTGACGATCACGCGCGTGCGCGTGTCGGCGCGCAGCGCGTTGCCCAATGCGCGCCCGGTTTGCGGATCGAGCGCCGACGCCGGCTCGTCGAGCAGCAGCAACGGCGCGCGCGACAGCAGCGCCCGCGCGATCGACAGCCGCTGCAGTTCGCCGCCGGACAGGCGCACGTCGCGCCCGCACACGCAGTCGTAGCCGCCCGGCAATGCATCGATACGCTCGTCGAGACAGGCCGCGCGCGCGACGGCGCGAATCGCGTCGCGATCGGCATCGGGCCGGTACAGCGCGATGTTCGCGGCGATCGACACGTCAAGCGCGGTCGCCTGCTGGAACACCATCGCGACCCGTTCGCGACGCGTCTGCGCTGCGAGCCGCCGCAGGTCGGCGCCGCCGAGCCGCACGGTGCCGCGATCCGGATCCATGAAGCGCGCGAGCAGCATCAGCAGCGTGCTCTTGCCCGCGCCCGACGGCCCGACGATCGCGGTAGCCGTGCCGGCCGCGATCGTCACGTCGATGTCGCGCAGGATCGGCTCGCCGTCGATGTCGACCTGCACGCCGCGCAGCTCGATCGACGAATCGCGCGGCACCTGCGCCGCGCCGTCGGCGGGTTCCTGCAGGCCCGGCTGCGCGAGCAGCGCATCGAGCCGCGCCGCGGCCGCCCGCGCCTCGCGCAATGCATCGGCGCCATGACCGAGCGCGCGCACCGGCGCCGCGACCGCCCAGATCAGCAGCGCGAACGCGCACAGCGTGCCGACCGGCAACTGCCCGGCCGTCAGCCACGTCGCGCCGAACACGACCCACGCGAGCAGGAACGGCGTGCCGAGCAGCACCTGTGTGCAGGCGCCGAGGCCGCCGATGCGGCCGACCCACGCCGAGAACGCGTGAGAGAAATGTCCGGCCGACGCCAGCGCGGCCGCCTCGATGCCGGCGCCCGGATATTGCCGCACGAGCGCCGGATTCTGCGCGAGCTCCGCGTAGTCGCCCATCAATCGTTCGAGCGCCGCGTTGCGCGCCACGAAGGCCGGCGCGAATCGTGCCGAACGCATCCAGCGGAACAGCGCCGCACTAGCGACGAGCGGCGCGAGCGCGAACGCGAGCAGCACGGGATTCAGGTAGAGCAGGCACGCAAGCGCCGCGCAAGGCACGACGACGAGCTGCGTGAGATCGGCCGGCGCATGCGCGACGAGCTGATGCAGCGCGCGCACGTCCTGATCGACGTGGCGCGCGACGCGGTCGCTGCCCGCGCGCGCGAACCAGCCGAGCGGCAAATGCCGCAGATGATCGGCGAGGCGCCTGCGCAGGCGGTCGCCGAGATCCGCGTCGACGCGATGCGTCAGGTGCAGCGCGACCGTCTGGCCGCCCAGCCAGCACGCGCCGGCCGCCGCGGCCGCGACGAGCCAGCCGCGCGCCGCCGCGTCGAGCTGCGCCGTCACGCGCCATGCGTCGGCGAGATGCGCGAGCGCGAGCCACGGCACGAGCGACGCGATGCCGGCCAGCGCCTGCAACATCATCGCGGTAACGAGCGGCGCCGCGAACGGCCGCAGCATCGAAAGCAACGGCCCCTTCATGCGGCACGCTCCAGCAGCATGCCGAGCGTCGCGGCGCATGCATCGCCCGGCGGCTGCGCCGGAAAACCGAGTTGCGCGGTCAACTGCTGCCAGACGCGCGCCACGTCGATGCTGCGCTGGTTGCACGCGTGCAGCCCTTCGCCGGACACGAGCCGGTCGACCGCGCGCACGGCCGCCTGCGGCCAGCTTCGTGCGTGAATCTCGCCCCACGTGTCCTGCGCGTCGTCGCAGATCTGGATGCTCGGCATGGCGTCGCCGGCCGGCTCGCCGAAGATCGGAAAGAGGCCGTCCTCGTCCGCCGCCGGCTCGCGCAGCGCGGGCGCCCACCACAGCGGGCCGTGCGGCGACGCGAGCGTCCACGTGCCGGCGTCGGTCGTCAGCGTGATGCCGAACAGCAGGCTCATCCGGCCGTCGTCGGCCGCCGCCATCTCGTTGTGCACGCGCAGCGACACCGGCGTCTCGGCGAGCACCATCGCGCATTCGCGCATCGACGACAGCGCCGGCCCGATCGGTTCGGCCGACCACGGCCCGACGCCCTGCAACGCGGCCGCGAGCACGTCGAGCGCCGCGTAGCTCGCCTGCACCGAGCACGCCACGTCCGCATGCACCGGCGCGCTCGTCTCGCGCAGCCGTCGCGCGACCGCGATGAAGCGCGCGACGACCGGCAGGTTCGGATAGAAACTGTTGAGCAGGCAGCGGCGTCCGTGGCGCGCCGCGGTGCGCAACACGCTGTCCCATTCGTCGGGCAGCAGCGGATGCTCGATCACGACGTCGATCCCGCGTTCGAGCAGCCGGCACGCGAGCGCGGGGCCTTGCTCGCCGCGCGCCGCGCCGCCGACGGCGACGCAGGCCACGCGCACGTCGTCCGGCAACGCGTCGACGCGGTCGAATACCGGCACGCCGACGCGCGCGGCCAACGCCGCGGTGCGCGCGCTGCCCTGCCCGAGGATGCCGGCGACGCGATACGATCCGGACGCCGCGAGGCCCGCCGCATAGAACTGACCGAAACGGGAGCCGGCCACGACGACCGGCAGCGGATGGACCTTCATCGTGCCTCCTTCAGGCGGGTATCGACGAACGCGGCGTTCAGGCAGTCGAAGTGACCGCCGGGGATATCGATGGCCGTGATGCCGCCGAGCGCCTGCGCCGTCCAGTAATCGGTGAGTGCCGCGCGCTGCTGCGGAATCAGCGGGTTGCAGCGCTCCGGCACGAACAGCCGCAACGCGCCCGCATACGGCGCGTCGCCGGCCCAGTGGCACGCCTGCACCGATTGCATGAAGAGCCGGTACAGCCGCTCGCGCTCGTCGAGCAGCGGATGCGCGAGCTCGTCCTGCATCGACAGGCCGGCCGCCGCGCGCAACACGCGGCGGCGCAGCGCATCGAGTGGCTCGCAGCGTTCGCCGAAGATCTCGAGCTGCGCCTGCAGGCTGCCGGGCGCAAGCCGCGCGGGGTCGGCCTTCAAGGCGTCGGCGAGCGCGTCGGCCAGCACGTACGCTTCCGGGAAACCGAGCGCATCGAGCGGCAACCCGAGCGTCGCCGCGAAGTTGAACAGCACGAGCCGTTCGTCCTCGACCAGGTACGGAATCCGGTAGCTCGACACGATGTCGAGCGTGCGCACCGCGACGCCGAGCTGCACCAGCGACTTCGCCATCTCGAGCGCGACCAGCCCGCCCGAGCAGTAGCCGAGCACGTCGACCTCGCGCACGCCGCTGCGCCAAAGCGCATCCGCGTAACGCCGGCCCAGCGTCGCGTTCAGGTGGCGCGCCGGCAGATCGAGGTAGTCCTGCGCGTCGCGCACCGCGAAGCCGAGCACCGGGCCGAGCCGCGCGAGCGCGGGAAGCACCGGACGATACGCCTGCACGGTGCCGAGCCCTTCGTGCACGATCACGCGCGGCACGCCGTCTCCCGGCGCGAGAGGAATCGGACGCACGCCGACACGCACGCGCGGCGCCGGCGCATGGACGACCGTCGATGCCGACAGCGTGCGCGGGGCGGCAGGCGCGGCCGTCGGCATCCCGCTCGCCGGCTGCTCGCTCGCGTCGCGCAGGCATTGCGCGAACGCGGCCGGCGTCGGCTGCGCGAGCACCCAGCGCAGCAGCCGGTCGAACGGATGCGCGTGCGCGAGCGGTTCCTCGCCGCGCAACCGCGACACGAGCTGCGCGATCAGCAGCGAATCGCCGCCCGCGGCGAAGAAGTCCTGATCCGGAGAAACGTCGCGCGTATCGAGCACGGTTTCCCACAAGCCGGTCAGCCGCGCGAGCAGCGGATCGGTTGCCTGCATGGGCGTCGATCGGACCACGACCGGCGCCGGTTCGCGGATATCGGCAATGCCGGCCAGCGTACGGCGGTCGATCTTGCCGTTCGCGGTCACCGGCAGACGTTCCAGCACGCGCAGTTGCGACGGCACCATGTAGCCCGGCACGCGCTCGGCCACGAACGCCAGCAGCGTATCCGGCGCGATGCATGCCGCACCGCGCTTCACGTGGGCCAGCAGGATGTCGTAGCCGAGCGCGGCGAGCGGCGTGTCGGGCGCGACGCAACCGAGCGCACGATCGCCCGCCTCCGCCTGCAACCATTCGAGCCACTGCGCGTGCGGTACGAACAACCGCGCCGATGCGGCCCGCGCGTCGTCCGGCGTCTCCATCATCAGCGCCTGGCTGATGCTGATTTCCGGATGCTCGGCCGTCAGCTCCTGGATCACCCACCACGCGTCGGCCGCCGACAGCGCGCGCAATCCGGCGATCAGCGCGACCGTATCGCGCGCATTGTTCAGCGCGCCGGAGCTGATCGTCAGGTCGACCGAATGCGGCGCAATGCCCTGCGCGTCGCATGGCGCGTTCATGTCGAAGCGCACGAAGCGCATCCACGGATACGCGGCGAAACGCTCGCGTGCGGCCGCGAGGAAGTAGCTCGACACGTCGCTGAACAGGTAATCGATGCGCGTGCCGGCTTCGACGAGCGGCGCCAGCGCATCGACGATCGCCCGCGTCGCGGCGGCCGTGCCCGCGCCGATTTCGAGGATGCGCCATGCCCGCTGCGGCTCGCGCGCGACGACCGCCCGCACGGCCTGCGCCATCCCGCGATGCAGCGCGCGGGCGTGTTCGCCGTCGCTGTACATCGCTTCGGCGATATGCGCAGCCCCTTCCGGGAACATCAGGCCGGCCGGCGATACGCTGCCGTCGATCTGCGCGTCGAGGCATCCGGCGCTGTCGCGGAAGTAGTCGACGAGCACGGCCGGCCACAGCTCGGGCGGCGCGTGCTGCGCGAATGCGTCCCAGCATGCAAGCGCGTCGGCCGGGCTCGCGCCTCGCCGCACGCGCCAGCCGTCTTCCGCATCCGCATCGAGCACGCCGTGCGCGACGAGCATCGCGAGCCAGTGGCGCAGCAGATGCCGTCGTGCCGCCGGCACACGCAGCCGCTCACACAGCGCGGCGAAATCAGTCGAGCCATCGGTCGTCACGCCGCCGGCGGGCACGATCCACGCGGCGAGCGACGCCACGCACGCCGTTTCGAGTTGCGCGACCGACCGCGACACGTCCGCCTGCGCGGGCCAGCGTGCCGCATCGAATGCAGCACGCACCTGCGTCGCGATCTCGCGCAGCGCGTCGTCCTGCGCCGGCGGCGGCGTGTCCGCGGCCTGCAGCGACACGAAGCTCGCGAGCCGGCGCTCCGCGCCGTCGCCGAGCACGATCGTCGCCGCCGCGCCGACGAGCGGATGTGCGGTCAGCGCCGCGTCGATCTCGGCCAGCTCGATCCGGTAGCCGCGGATCTTCACCTGATCGTCCTGCCGTCCGAGGAATTCGAGCGAGCCGTCGGCGCGCACGCGCCCGAGATCGCCGGTGCGGTAAAGCCTGCGCCCGTCCGGATGACGGATGAACCGTTCGGCCGTGCGCACGGGATCGTTCGCATAGCCCGTCGCGAGCCCGACGCCGCCGATATGGATCTCGCCGCGCACGCCGGGCGGGCACGGCCGGCCGAGTGCGTCGAGCACTTCCATCGTCTGTCCGGTCAGCGCGCGGCCGTAAGGAATGCTCGCGAGCTGCGTGTCTTCGGGGCGGATCGGATGCTCGATCGACCAGATCGACGCTTCGGTCGCGCCGCCGAGGCTGAACAGCGCGCTGTCGGGCCAGCGGCGCCACCAGCGGGCCGGCAGCGTCACCGGGATCCAGTCGCCCGACCACAGCACGCGGCGCGGGCCCGGCACGTCGAGCGCCGGTTCGCCTTCGAGGTAGTCGATCAGCATCTGCCCCTGGGCGGGCACCGAGTTCCACAACGTCACGCGATGACGCACCATCAGCTCGGCCCAGTGCGACGGATCGTTGCCGCGAGCGGGATCGGGCAGCACGATGCACGCCCCGCGCGCGGTCGCCCCGAAGAAGTCGTAGACGGACAGGTCGAAGCTCAGTTCGGCCAGGCCCAGCACCACGTCGCCCGCGCCGACCGCATGCCGCGCGTTGATGTCGGCGAGCGTGTTGCACACCGCCGCGTGGCTCAGCATCACGCCTTTCGGCTCGCCTGTGGAACCCGACGTGTAGATCACGTAAGCCAATGCGTCGGGGCCGATCTCGCGCGCAGCGCGCGGCGGCCATTGCGGATCGATCGGCAACGCGTCGATATCGATGCGCACGCAACCGTCGTGGTCGAACGCGAGCGCCTGCACGCTGACGACCGCGCGCACCCGCGCATTGCGCAGAATGGCCTGCTGCCGCAGCGCCGGCTGGCGGCTGTCGACCGGCACATACGCGGCGCCCGCCTGGACGATCGCGAGCACGGCCGCGAGTTGATGCGCGCGCTTCGGCATCAGCACCGCGACGGTATCGCCCACGCCGACGCCGGCCTGCTCCAGCGCGCCACGCAGCGTCGCCGCATGTTGCGCGACCTCGCGGTACGTGCGTGCGCCCCGCGCGTCGATCACGACCGGCGCATCGGGCGTGCGCAACGCCTGCGCGGCGAAACCGGCCGCGATATGCGTATCGGCATCCGGATGCACGTCGGCAACGGGCGCGGCGGATGGCAGCACGATGTCGCCCGCGCGCGACCACCACACGGCATCGTCGGCCAACCGGCCCAGCAGCGCGACATACGCATCGAACATCGCGGCCGGCATGCCGTCCGGAAACAGGTCGTCGCGCACGTCCCAGCCGATTTCCAGCCCGCCGAACTGGTCGGTCACCTGGCAGTCGAGCCACACCTGCGGCGTCTGGCTGATCATGTAGCGCGGCGGTTCGGCGCGAGTCGCGTGCTCGCCGAGCAGGCGCCCGACGCTGCCGATCCCGCTCGTGAACACCACCGGCATCAGCGCCGCATCCTTGCCGCGCCGCCGCGCGAGTTCGCGCATCACGTCGACGCCGGTGAACGCGCGATGGTCGAGATCGTCGAACATCCGCGCGCCGATCGTGCGGGCACGCTCGACGAAATCACGGCCGTGCGTCGCGTCGACGGCGAGCAGGCTCAGTGCGGTGAAATCGCCGAGCACCGCATCGATGCGCGGATGCACGGGCGGACGGTTCAGCACCGTCAGGTTCAGGCAGAACGCCGGCGCCTGGCTCCAGCGGCCGACGACCTCGGCGAACGCGGCCAGCGCGACGCTCGCCGCGCTCAGCCCGAAACGGCTCGCATGGCCGCTCAACGCGGCCCATTGCGCGCGATCGAGCCGCGCATGCCGATGCGTGAAGCGCGGCCGCCCGTCGGTGCGCATCGCGGGCACGATCGGCAGATCGGGACGCGCGGGCAGATCGTCGACGCGAGCGAGCCACCACGCCTTGTCGCGTGCATGGTCGGCACGCGCGCCGGCCTGCGCGTCGTGCATCACATAGTCGCGAAACGTCGCGTCGAGCGGCGCGGGCCGCCATTGCGGATCGTCGTAACGACGCCGCCATTCGGCGAGCAGCAATTGCAGGCTCGCGTAGTCGATCAGCGTGAAATCCACGGACAGGTGCAGCACCGCGGCATCCGGCCCGACGCTCACTTCCGGCTGCAGCACCGGCCAGCGGTCGAGTGCATGCACCGCATGATCGAGGCGCTCGCGCACGCGGTTCAGATGAGCGTCGAATGCGTTCGCGTCGGCGTCGCGCAGGTCGTGCACGGCGAGCGGCTGCCACGGCACGTCGGGCAGCACGCGCTGCCATGCGTTGTCCTCGACGATCGCACGCAGCATCGGATGGCGCGCGACGCACGCGTTCCACGCGGCTTCGAAGCGCACGCAGTCGAGATCCCTCGGTTCGTCGTATTCGACGTACAGATGGCAGGCGCTGCCGCCGAACTCGAACGATTCGTGCCGGCCGAGCACGTACGCGGCCTGCACCGGCGTCAGCGCGAACCGTTCGTACTGGTGCGCCGGATCGCTGCGCCATGCCCCGTTCTGAAGGAAACGGACGAACGCATCGCGTTCGGCCTTGATGCGCGCGGCGAGATCCGCGTCGAGCGCGCCGGCCGGTGCGCGATAGCGCAACTGGCCGCCGCCGTCGCACCACAGTTCGATCTGCCGTTCGCGGCAGAGATCGAGCACGTCGTCGAAGCTCACAGCACGCCCTCCTCGATCGTCGCGACCGATGCGTCGCCATCGGCGGGCGCCGCCGGCGTCAGTGCGTCGAGCCGCGCCGCGAGACCGGCGAGCGTCGGCTGCCGGTAGAACGCGGCCATCCCGATCCGCACGCCGAGCCGCTCGCGCAGTTGCGCAAGCAGGCGCGTCGCGAGCAGGCTGTCGCCGCCGAGCGCGAAGAACGTCGCGTCGCGCGCGTTCGCCGCGCGGCCGAGCGCCTGCTCCCAGCAGGCCAGCAATATCGCGTGACGTTCATCGGTCGGCACGAACGCGTCGTGCGCGGCCGGTGCGTCGCCGAGTGCGCGCGCGAGCGCATCGCCGACCGCCCGGCGGTCGATCTTGCCGTTCGCGTTCAGCGGCCAGCGCGGCACGCACCACAGCGCATCGGGACGCATCGCGTCGGGCAACCGGTCGCGCAACCAGTCGGCCAGCGCCGCCTGCGCGATCGGCTCGCCGGTCCGGCGCGCATCGATGCAGGCGAATGCCGTCGAGCGCCAGCTCCGCGCATCGAGCGCAAAGCCACAGGCGTGAGCGGCCGCCGCGAGCGCGTCGGCGGCGAACGGCCGTGGCAACGACGCATCGCCCGCGACGCGCGCGACGAGCTCGCGCAGCGGCGAATCGCGCAGCACGTCGGCGAACAGCAGGCGGCCGTCCCGCGCGAGCAGCGCGGCGGCGATCCGGAACGTGTCGCGCGGATCGTCGCGCAGGTGCGCCGCCGCGAAACTGATCACGCAATCGAAGGCGCCGAGATAATGTGCGGGCAGCAAGCCGTCCTGCATCGTCTGCAACGCGGGCATCGTTCGCGTGAAGCGCGCGTGGGCGTTGTGCAGCAGGCCGGGCGACGCGTCGAACAGCGTCACGTCGAAGCGTGGATCGTCGAGCACGCCGAGCCCGCCATCGAGCGCTTGGCCCGCGCGCGCATCGAGCACCGCGACGCGCAACGCGCCAGCGTGTGCGGCCGCCTGCGCGTCCAGCGCGGCGGCGAACTCACGCAGCACGCGAGCGCCGTCCGGCAAACGCGTCGCGAACGCGAGCGGCGCCACGCACGGGTCCAGCGGCACGCGCTGCGCGGCGCTATCCGGATCGGCGGCGAGCGCGCGCAGCGCGGCCGTCAGATCGTCGAGATCGGTCGCCTGCCAGTCGAGCCGAGCGAGCGCCTCGTCGATGGCGATCGATGCGTCGCCGTTTGCCTCCCAGTCCGCACGCAGCGACGGCGGCAGGCCCGCGTCGTCATCGAGCAGCCGGCCGGCAACGGCGCGTGCGATGGCCGCTTCCGCCGGCATCGTGTCGGCCATGCCGGCCTCCCCGAGCGATGACGGCGCGATGGCCGCTTCCGCGCAATCGGCCGGCACGAACGCCGCGACGATGCGTGCGGCCTCGCCGTGGACGACGCTCGCGCACGCACCGTCGATCAGCGGATGCGCGGCCAGCGCCGCCTCGATCTCGCCGAGTTCGATCCGGTGCCCGCGCACCTTCACCTGCCGATCCTCGCGCCCGAGGAATTCGAGCGTCCCGTCCGGCCAGTAGCGGCCGCGATCGCCGGTGCGATACCAGCGGCCCGACGCATGCTGCACGAAACGCTGCGCGGTCAGCTCGGGATCGTTCCGGTAGCCGCGCGCGAGACTGTCGCCGCCGATCAGCAATTCGCCCGGCACGTAATCGGGCGCATCGCGCCCATCGGCATCGACGATGCGATACGCCTGCCCCGGCAACGGCCGGCCGTAAGGAATCGAACGCCAGTGCGGCGGCACGTCGCGCACCGTCTGCACGTTCGACCAGATGCCGGCCTCGGTCGCGCCGCCGAGCGCGTGGAACGCACAGGCATCGCCGCAGCGCTCGCGCAGGCGCGCCGGCAGGTCGAGCGCGATCCAGTCGCCGGACAGCAGCGCCGCACGCACGCTGCGGCACGCGTCGCGCGCCGCCGGCGCGGCGAGCGCCATTTCCAGCAGCGCGGGCGCCGAGTTCCACAGCGTCACGCGGTGCTGCGCGATCAGGTCGATCCAGCGCGCCGCATCGCGCGCTTCGTCCTGCGTCGGCAGCACGAGTTCCGCGCCGGCCCCGAGCACGCCGAACAGGTCGTACACCGACAGATCGAAATCGAGCGCCGACACCGCGAGCAGCCGGTCGTCCGCCTGCACGCCGAGCAGTTGGTCGATCGCATCGATCGTGTTGATCGCGGCCGCGTGCGTCATCTCGACGCCCTTCGGCACGCCCGTCGAACCGGACGTGTAGATCACGTAGGCCGTGGCTTGCGGCGCGACCGCGAGCGGCGCGGGCAGCGGCGCATGCCGCAGCAGCGCGGCGATGCCGACATGCGGCAGCGGGCCGGCCGCGCATGGGGCGTCGCCGATCACCGCCTTCACGCCCGCCGCGCGCTCGATCAGCGCCTTGCGTGCGACCGGCTGCGCGACGTCGAGCGGCACGTAGCACGCGCCGGCCGCCAGCACACCGAACACCGCCGCGACCTGCGCGGGCCCGCGCGGCAGGCTGATCTCGACCGCGTCGCCGTGCCCGATCCCGGCCGCCCGCAACCCGCCCGCGACCGCGAGCGCCTGCGCGGCCAGTTCGCCGCGCGTCACCGTGCGATCGCCGCAGCGCAACGCCACGGCGGCCGGCTCGCGCGCGGCCAACGCGAAGAAATCGTGATGCAGCGTGCGCGCGTGGCCAGGGGCCGGCAACGCGTTGAGCGTATCGCGCACGCGCCGCTGCGCGGACGGCAGCTCGACCGCGATCGGCAACCGCCAGTCGCGATCGCACAGCGCCTGCACGAACGCGACATACGCGCCGAACATCGCGTCGATCATTCCGTCCGGGAACAGGCCATCGACGCTGTCCCACGCGAGCAGCGCGCCGCCGGGCACGCGATAGAGCTGATGGTCGAGCCACACCTGCGGCGTCTGCGAAATCATGTCGTGCAGATCGCCGAACACCTGCGCGAACGCATCGGGCACGAACGGCTCATCGCCGAGATTGCACGAGAACACGACGGGCGCCGCGCGCGGCATGCCCTGCCGACGCGCGTCGCGCAGCACGTCGAGCGCCGGATACGCGGCGTGCGCGATCGCACCATGCAGCCGCTGCTGGAATGCGCGCACCGCGTCGGCCGCGCTCGCATCGACGCGCACGTCGCATTCGACGAGCAACAGCGTCGTGAAATCGGCGATCACGCGGCCCAGATCGGGCGCCTCGCCGTGCCGGTCGAACAGCGGCACGTTGAGCAGGAACGCGTGCCGGCCGCTCCAGCGCGCGAGCACCGCCGCGAACGCCGCGCCGAACACCGACGACAGCGTGACGCCATGCTGCGCGGCGCGCGCCTGCAGGCGCGTCAGTTCGTCCGTGCTCAGCGTATGCGCGGCGCGGCTGAAACGCGGCGCGCGGATCGTTTCCGGCGCACGAGCGAGCGGCAGCGCCGGCCCTTCCGGCAACGTCGCGAGCCGCGCCTGCCACGCGTCGCGCGCCGCGGCCCGCGCATCGCGCATCTCGGCCGCGCGACGCGCGAGCCAGGCCGGGAACCACGTCGACGGCGCGGCCGGCAACGCCGCCGGCTCCGCATACGCGACGCCGATCTCCCGCATCAGCAGCCGCACGCTGTCCACGTCGGCGGCGAGCAGGTCGACACTGAGCCACACACGGTCCTCGCCGCCGGGCATCTGCACGAGCCCCATCATGAACACCTGCGCGTGCTCGACGTCGAGACATTCGTGCGACCGGAACGCGCGCAGCGACACCCATTCGGCTTCCGCATCGGCCGCCGTCCGGTCGCGCCAGTCCGCGTGCGCGAACACGGGCGCGTCCGACTCGGCGAGGATCTGCTGGCGGCCGCCGTCGAAACGCGCGCGCAGCATCGGATGACGCTCGCGCACGCGCCGGCATGCGATGTCGAGACGAACCGGATCGATCGCGCGGCTGCGGAATTCGAGAAACGCATGACAACTCACGTTGCCGAGCACTTCACCGTCGCCGCGACCCAGCCAGTACGCCTGCTGCACCGCGGACAACTCGAACGGCGCATGCACGTCGACCGCTTCGGCAACAACGCCGGCTTCCGGCCGCGCGAGACGCGGCGCATTCGCGAGCAACGCGGCCCACGCGCCAAGCGTCGGCGTGCGCGCGAGCGCGTCGAACGTCAGCGCATGGCCGAGCCGGTTCACACGCGTCTGCAAATACATCAGCCGGATCGAATCGAGGCCGCAGCTCAGCAGGTCTTCGTCGTCGTCGAGCGACGCGATTTCATCGACGGATTCGTCGAGCAGCTCGGCGATCAGCGCAACGAGCCGCGCGCGAAAGTCAGGGCGAGAACAACGGGAAGGATCGGAATGGTCGGTCGTGGAATCGACAACGGTCTGGCTCATGGGCACGCCTTGTATGGGTCGTTCGGCGGTGGTTCCGCGCGCCGGCGGCCACCTGTGAATGAGAATCTATCTCATTAACGCCCATGCGCCCGGTCGATTCCTTTAGGCTGCCGGTCAGTTGTTTTAGATCGCCGCGCCCGCCGGTTCGTGGTCGTCGATCGCGTTCGACGACACGCGGATATCGCTCGGCGAAATGCCGTAGCGCTTGCGGAACGCGATCGAAAAATGCGCGGGGCTGTAACCGACGCGATACGCGACGGTCGACACGTTCGCATCCTCCGCGCACAGCATCGCGTGCGCGGTGCGCAGCCGGTATTCCTGCAGATACGCGTACACGCTCGTGCCGAACACCTTGCGGAAGCCGGCCGTCAGCTTGCGCGAATTCATTCCGACGCGGGCCGCGAGCGCGTCGAGCGTCGGCGGATGCTGGAGCTCGCGCGTCAGGATGTCGCTTGCCGCGTACACGCGCTCGACATCCGACGACGTGACGCGCACGTCGGCCGGCGCGGACTGCCGCTGCGTGGCCAGCAACTGCGCGCTCAGCGCGGTCAGCTCGAACGCCTTCGCCTTCAGGTAGTACTCGCGCACCGCGCCCTCGAACGGGCAGGTGGCGATCTGCACGGCGAGCGCCTGCAGCGCCTTCGACGCCGGGCAACTGACGATGCGCGGATCGCCGCCCGTCGGCGCGAGCAGCTTCTCCGGCAGCAGGCTCAGGTTGCGGTCGAGCGCGTCGAGGCCGAGCTGCACGATCGTGTAGCGCAGCGGCACGTCGCGGTCGTAGATCTGGTGCGTCGTGAATTCGCCGTCGTTGGCGATCACGCACAGGCCCGGCCCCTTGATGCATTGCTCGGGCTGGCCCGGCACGCGGCAGCGCAATTGCCCGCTCTGCACGAGGACGAGCTTCAGCCCTTTTTCGAGCGGCTCCTCGTACCAGTCGCGGCTATCCGAGCACAGCGTGCCGCTCATGAGTTTCATGCCCGCGTCGATGTGCACCACGCCCGGGTGATTGCCGGGCACGAGCACCGGCGGGTGACGTCGTGACGAAGCGAAGGAGGTCGATCTCATCGGAGGTCCGTTGGTTAGGCGGCACGCGCGGACCGGCACGCGCCGGCGGCAACCGGCCGATTGTCCGGCCGGACCGGCCGGGCGCCGCGCGGCCGGCGCCCGATCGAACGAAATTGCCGCGATATCAAAAGAAACGGCGCTATCGCAGCACCTGTTCCAAATGATAATACCTCTCATTTACATTTTCTGACAACTTGCCGGAGCTCAAGGTCAGCGCATGCAATCCTCCCCTTCCTCCCTGGCGGCGGCCTTGCCGGCCGACGCGCCCGACTGGCCCGACGAGTTCGTGCGCCGCTACCGCGACGCCGGCTACTGGCAGGACACGACGTTCTTCGACGCGCTCGACGCGTGCGCGCAGCGCCATCCCGACACGCTCGCCATCGTTGACGGCACGCTCCGGCTGCGCTATCGCGATCTGCTGGCGCGCATTCGCCGCCTCGCGGGCGGCCTCGCGCGGCTGGGCCTCACGCGCGGCGACGCGGCCGTCGTCCAGTTGCCGAACGGCGCACGCTTCATCGAGACGTGCTTCGCGCTGTTCCAGCTCGGCGTGCGGCCCGTGCTTGCGTTGCCGGCCCATCGTCAATACGAGATCGGCGCGTTCTGCCGCTTCGCCGGTGCGCGTGCGTACCTCGGCGCGTCGCAGCTCGGCGATTTCGACTGCCGGCCGCTCGCGGCCGCGTTGCAGGCCGACTGCCCGACGCTCGGGCACGTCGTGATGGCCGGCGACGATCACGCGTTCACGTCGTTCGACGCGCTGTACGATGCGCCGCCCGTACTCGAATGCGCGGCAAGCGCCGACGACATCGCGTGCTTCCAGTTGTCGGGCGGCACGACCGGCACGCCGAAGCTGATTCCGCGCCGCCATCGCGAATACCTGTACAACGTGCGTGCGTGCAGCGCCGCGAGCGGTGTCGACGCCGACACCGTCTATCTCGCCGCGCTGCCGATGGCGCACAACTTCACGCTGTGCTGCCCCGGCACGATCGGCGCGTTGCTTGCGGGCGGCCGGGTCGTGACGACCGCCCGGCCCGAGCCCGATCAAAGCTTCGCGCTGATCGCGCAGGAACGCGTCACGCATACCGCGCTCGTGCCGCCGCTCGCGCTGCTGTGGCTCGACGAGCAGCCGCAACGGCAGGCCGACCTGTCGAGCCTGCGCGTGCTGCAGGTCGGCGGCGCACGGCTGATGGACCACGCGGCCGCACGCGTGACGCCCGTGCTCGGCTGCCGATTGCAGCAGGTGTTCGGCATGGCCGAAGGGCTCATCTGCTGCACGCGGCTCGACGACGCGCCCGAGCGCATCGCGCACACGCAGGGCCGCCCCGTGTCGGACGGCGACGAAGTGCGCATCGTCGACGAAGCCGGCGCACCGGTCGCGCCCGGCGAGATCGGCGAACTGCAGGTACGCGGCCCGTACACGATCCGCGGCTACTACCGGCTCGCGGAGCACGACGCGACGGCATTCACGGCCGACGGCTTCTATCGCAGCGGCGACCGCGTGCGGCGCACCGCGGACGGCGACCTCGTCGTCGAAGGCCGCGACAAGGATCAGATCAACCGCGGCGGCGAGAAGGTCTCGGCCGAGGAAGTGGAGAACCTGTTGCTCGCGCATCCGCAGGTGCACGACGCGGCGGTCGTCGCGATGCCCGACCCGATGCTCGGTGAGCGGACCTGCGCGTTCGTCGTCGCACGCGCGCCTGCCCCGTCCAGACTGATGCTGAAACGCTACCTGCGCGACCGCGGGCTCGCCGCCTTCAAGATCCCGGACCGTATCGAGTTCATGCCGCGCTTTCCGGAAACCGGCATCGGCAAGACCAGCAAGAAATCGCTGCGCGACCTGTTGCGCCGCCAGTTGCAGGCGGCCATCGCATGAGCGCGCACTCGTCCGATTCGAACTGGATTCGCGAGCTGCGTCTGTCGCCGTGCCCGCGCGCGCAGCTCGTCTGCTTCCCGCACGCGGGCGGCACCGCGAACTTCTTTCGCGGCTGGAGCCGTGCGCTGCCGTGGGACGTCGATCTGCTCGCGCTGCAGTATCCAGGCCGCGAGGAACGCTTCGGCGAGCCGTGCCTGCAGTCGATCGACGCGCTCGCCGGCCCCGCTGCCGACGCGCTGCAACGCTACGCACACGCGCCGCTCGTGCTGTTCGGGCACAGCCTCGGCGCGGCGCTCGCGTACGAGGTCGCGGTGCGGCTCGAGGCGCGCGGCGCCGCGCCGCTTTACGTCGCCGTTTCCGCGCTGCCGCCGCCGCATCGCCAGCGCCCGTCGGATCTGCACCTGCAATCCGACGACGCGCTCGTCGGCGACGTCGCCCGGCTGTCCGGCGAACATGCCGCGCTGCTCGCCGATCCGGAAATGCGCGCGATCTACCTGCCGATGATCCGCCACGACTACCGCGCGATCGAAACGTATCGGCGCGAGCGTCCGCCGCGCATCGATGCGCCGCTCGGCGTGATGCTGCCGCTCGCCGATACCGAGCTCGACAGCAACGAGGCGCATGCATGGCAGGACGTCGCGACGCGACCGATCCGCGTCGCGACGTTCGACGGCGACCACTTCTACCTGCGCCACCAATACCCGGCGGTGATCGCCCACCTGGTCGAACGGATCGACCAGTCCCTTCGTTACGGAAAGGAGTACACATGAAAACACCGGACGCCTGCACGGGGCTTCCCGACATTCGCGAAGCGATCGATCGTCTGGATGCCGACATCATCGACGCGCTCGGCCGGCGCATGCAGTACGTGAAAGCCGCGTCGCGCTTCAAGCCGGACGAAGCGAGCATCGCCGCGCCGGAGCGGGTGGCCGCGATGCTGCCCGACCGGCGCCGCTGGGCCGAACAGGCCGGCCTCGATGCCGACTACGTCGAGACGCTGTTCGCCCAGCTCATCGCGTGGTACATCGCGCAGCAAACCCGATACTGGCGACAACAGCGGGGGCTCGCATGAACGCCGGCCTTCCGCTGCTGCACGACACGTTCGCGCGGGCGGCCCGCCGCGCCGCCGCCACCGGCACACCGACGCTTGCGTCGGTCTCGGTGCCGCTGCGCGCGCTCGACTTCTTCGACCTGATCGCCGCGTGGGACGACGGCGTCACGCCGTGGTGCTTCCACGAAGCCGGCGATGCGTCCGTCACGCTGTTCGGCTGGGACTGCGCGCTCGAACTGAGCGCCGCCGGCGACACGCGCTTCGCGCAGATCGACGCACGCTGGCGCACGCTCGTGCGCGACGCGGTCACCGCCGGCCCGCAACCGCCGCGGCTCATCGGCGGCTTCCGATTCGATTCGCGGGGTCCGCGCAGCGCGCACTGGGCGCCGTTTCCCGATGCGAGCATGACGCTCGCGAAGCTGCTGATCGTGCGCGAAGGCGATGCGCACTGGGCCGTCTGCCAGCAGGTCGTCGCCGCTCACGACGATCCGGCCGCGCTCGCGCATGCGTGTCTTGCACGGATTGAATCGCTCGGCGCGCTTGCGCCGGCCGCGGAAGACGATACGCCGCAACTGCTGCACACGCAGGCGCTGCAGGCCAGCGAATGGCAGCACGAAGTCCGTCGTGCGGTGGACGCGATCCACGACGGCGCATTCGGCAAGGTCGTGCTCGCACGCGACGTGCTCGAGCAGTACGCGCGGCCCGTCGCGATCGCGCCGCTGCTGCGCCGGCTGCGGCGGCGCGACGCGCATGCGCACCTGTTCGCGGTCCGCCGCGACGGCGCGTGCTTCGTCGGCGCCACGCCGGAGCGGCTCGCGCGTGTCGCGGGCGGCGACGTGCGCACGCATGCGCTGGCCGGCACGATCCGGCGCGGCGCCACGCCCGACGACGATCGCGCCCTGGGCGACGCGTTGATGGCTTCCGCGAAGGAGCGGCTCGAACATGCGCTCGTCGTCGACGCGATCCGCGCCGCGCTCGCGCCGCTGTCGCGCGCGCTCGACGTGCCCGATCGACCGTCGCTGCACCGGCTGCCGAAGCTTCAGCACCTGAGCACGCCGATCCGCGCGACGCTGAACGCGGATGCGACGCTGTTGCAGGTCGTCGCCGCGCTGCACCCGACGCCCGCGGTGGCCGGCCATCCGCGCGCACCGGCGCTCGACCATATCCGTGCGCATGAAGGCTTCGATCGCGGCTGGTATGCGGCGCCGATCGGGTGGATCGACGCGCACGGCAACGGCGATTTCATCGTCGCGCTGCGCTCCGCGCTGGTTGCGGGCGGCGCGTGCCGGCTGTTCGCGGGCTGCGGCATCGTCGCCGATTCCGAGCCGGTCAACGAATATCAGGAAACCGAACTGAAACTGTCGGGCATGCGGGCGGCGATCCGCGTGCGCGACGCGGCGGCGGAAATGCGTGGCCGCACGCACACGTCGGTCTCGTCGACGGTCGACTGATTCGCGTCGCCCGTCAAAGCAACGGCAGCGTTTGCCGGATATGGTCGGCGAATGCGGCCGTCAGGTGCGAAGGCCGCTTCCGGTCGAACCGCAGCGTAATGCCCACGGCCGGCAACGCCGGCAAGTGCGGATCGCCGTTGACGATCGCGACGTCGGCCGGCACGGCCGTCTGCGTCATCACCGCGAACGCCTGCCCCGAACGCACGAGCGCGATCAGCCCGGCGAGGCTGCTGCTCGCATATGCGACGCGATAGTCGCGGCCGGCGCGGTTCAACGCGTCGCACGCCGCCAGGTGATCGAGCGTATCGCGGTCGGACAACGCCAGCGGCAGCGGATCGAAATGCGCGGGCTCGAGCCCCGGATAGCCGATCCACACCAGTTGCTCGCGCCGGATGATGTCGCCGGTCGCGCCGTCGTCCGGCACGGAAATCAACGCCAGATCGACCGCGCGCTTCTCCAGCTGTTCGACGAGGCGCGGCGTCGGCCCGCACACGACTTCGACGATCGCCTGCGGATGCTGGCTCGAAAACTGCCGCAGCAGCGACGGCAGCCACACTTGCGCGTAATCGTCCGGGCACCCGAACCGGATCGTCCCCGACAGCCCCGTGCCGCACAGGTCGGCCATCGCCTCGTCGTGCAGCCGCAGGATGCGCTGCGCATGCACGAGTAGCCGCTCGCCCGGATGCGTGAGCACCACGCCACGGCCAGTGCGCTGGAACAGCGGCTGGTCGACGGCCTCTTCCAGCCGCTTCATCTGCTGACTGAGCGCGGATTGCGTGCGGCCGACGCGCGCGGCCGCGCGGCTCAACGCGCGCACCTCGGCGATCATGACGAACGAGCGCAGCAGATCGATTTCGAGCGAAAGCGCCAAGGTATTAGCCTCTTTTCTAGCTTGCATTAGAACTATTCGTTTCCATCAAACCAGACGCGCGCCTAGACTGCAAGCGATCCCTGCCCTTTGCCGGAGAAGCCCGATGTCCCTGAACGACGACGCAACCTTCTGGCGCAACGCCAGGCAGCACCTGGTCCGCTATGGCGGCACGTTCGAGCCGATGATCGTCGAGCGCGCGAAAGGCAGCTTCGTCTACGACGCCGACGGCCGCGCGATCCTCGATTTCACGTCGGGCCAGATGAGCGCGGTGCTCGGCCACAGCCATCCGGAGATCGTGTCCGTGATCGGAGAATACGCGGGCAAGCTCGATCACCTGTTCAGCGGGATGCTGTCGCGGCCGGTCGTCGAACTCGCGACGCGGCTCGCCGACGTCACGCCCGCCGGGCTCGACCGCGCGCTGCTGCTCAGCACCGGCGCGGAATCGAACGAGGCGGCGATCCGGATGGCGAAGCTCGTCACCGGCAAGTACGAGATCGTCGGCTTCGCGCAGTCGTGGCACGGGATGACGGGCGCCGCCGCGTCGGCCACGTACAGCGCGGGCCGCAAGGGCGTCGGGCCGGCTTCGGTCGGCTCGTTCGCGATTCCGGCGCCGTTCGCGTACCGGCCGCGCTTCGAGCGCAACGGCGCGTACGACCCGCTCGCCGAACTCGACTACGCGTTCGACCTGATCGACCGCCAGTCGAGCGGCAACCTCGCCGCGTTCATCGCGGAGCCGATCCTCAGTTCGGGCGGCATCATCGAGTTGCCGGAAGGCTATATGGCCGCGCTCAAGCGCAAGTGCGAGGCGCGCGGGATGCTGTTGATCCTCGACGAGGCGCAGACGGGCGTCGGCCGCACCGGCACGATGTTCGCGTGCCAGCGCGATGGCGTGACGCCCGACATCCTGACGCTGTCGAAGACGCTCGGCGCGGGACTGCCGCTCGCGGCGATGGTCACGTCCGCGGCGATCGAGGAACGCGCGCACGAACTCGGCTACCTGTTCTACACGACGCACGTGTCCGACCCGCTGCCGGCCGCGGTCGGCCTGCGCGTGCTCGACGTCGTGCAACGCGACGGCCTCGTCGCGCGCGCGAACACGATGGGCGACCGGCTGCGGCGCGGCCTGCTCGACCTGATGGAGCGCTTCGACTGCATCGGCGACGTGCGCGGGCGCGGCCTGTTGCTTGGCGTCGAGATCGTCAAGGATCGCCGCACAAAAGAGCCGGCGGACGGGCTCGGCGCGAAGATCACGCGCGAATGCATGAATCTCGGGCTCAGCATGAACATCGTGCAGTTGCCCGGCATGGGCGGCGTGTTCCGGATCGCGCCGCCGCTGACCGTCGGCGAAGACGAGATCGACCTCGGCCTGTCGCTGCTGGAGCAGGCGATCAAGCGCGCGCTGTAACGTAACGCCGTTCTCGCCCTCACGCGATCCACCGCGCCGGCTCAACCGGCCGGCGTGGCGGATTGACGCTCGATCAACCCGCTTCCGCAGCCCACGCGTGCGCGTCGGCGCCGGCCGGCATCCGCATCGGGCTCGACGGATCGGTCGCCGCGCGCCACACGGCTTCGGCGACGTCCTGCGCATGCGTGATCGGCCCCGACGCATCGAGCATTCGCGCCACGGCCTTGCCGACGAAGTCCGCATACGCTTCGTGCTCGAAGCCGTGCATGTTGCCCCGTGCGTTGTCCGAGAAACGCGTGTCGGGCGCGCGACCCGGCAGCACGAGATGCGCGCGCACGCCGAACGGCTCGAGTTCGACCGCCATCGATTCGGTAAACGCATTCACCGCCGCCTTGCTCGCGCGATATGCGCTGACGAGCGGCAATGCCTTGAGCGTGACGCTCGACGTGACGTTCACGACCACGCCGGCGCCGCGCGCGCGAAACTGCGGCAGCACGGCCTGCGTCACCGCGATCGTGCCGATCGTGTTGGTGTCGAACAGCGCGCGCACCGTATCGAGCGGCATGAGCTCGGCCGGCGAGGCCGCGCCGAAGCCCGCGTTGTTGACGAGCACGTCGATCGGGCCGGCAGCGTCGATCGCGGCGCGAATGCTGTCCGCGTTCGTCACGTCGAGCGGCAGCACGCGCAGGCGCTCCGACGGCGGCAGCACGTCGTCGGTCGGCTTACGCATCGTCGCGACGACCTGCCAGTCACGCGCCAGGAAATGGCGCGCGATTTCGAGGCCGAAGCCGGAGGAACAGCCGGTAATCAGTACGGTCTTCATGCGAACTCCTCGGATGTGTTGAGCATGTGTTCGTACGATAGATGGCGGCAACCGTATTCGCTACAATCGACAATCCGCTTTTCTTTTGCGAGAGTCCGGCAATGATCGACCCGCTGACCGAAGTCGTGACGCTGCTGCAACCGGGCGCGCGTTACTCGAAGTACGTGCGCGGCGCGAGCCCGTGGGCGATCAACCGCACGGTCGCCGGCGAGCCGTTCTATTGCGCGGTCCTTGACGGCGGCTGCCGGATCGCGATCGACGGGCATGCGCCGATCGAGCTGCTGGCCGGCGATTTCATGCTGATTCCGGCGGTCTACGGCGTGGCGATGTCGAGCCTCGAACCGCCGCCGCCGGGCGTCGACACCGCGCCGCCCGTCATGCTCGCCCCCGGCGAATACCGGATCGGCGATCCCGCGAACCCGGTCGACACGCGGCTGATGGCCGGCAACTGCAGCTTCGGTTCCCCCGATGCATCGCTGCTGGTGTCGCTGCTGCCGCGCTTCGTGCACGTACGCGGCGAGCCGCGGCTGACCACGCTCGTGCAACTGGTACGCGACGAATCGCGCGCGCAGCGGCCTGCCCGCGAAATCGTGCTGGCGCGCCTGCTGGAAGTGCTGCTGATCGAGGCGATGCGGTTCACGACCGGCACGCACGCGTCGCCCGGCCTCGTGCGCGGGCTCGCCGACAGCCGCCTCGCGGCCGCGCTGCGGCGGATGCACGAACGCCCCGCGCACCCGTGGACGATCGTCGAACTCGCGAAGGAAGCCGCGCTGTCGCGCTCGACGTTCTTCGAGCGCTTCAGCCGCGCGGTCGGCGTCGCGCCGATGGAATACCTGCTCACGTGGCGCATGGCGCTCGCGAAGGATCTGCTCCGCCGCAACGAAGCGCGCATCGCGGAAATCGCGGCGCGCGTCGGTTACAGCTCGGCGAGCACCTTCAGCGTCGCGTTCACGCGGCACGTCGGCCGGCCGCCCGCGCAATACGCGCGTGACGAACAGGCGGCGGTGAGCGAAGCATGAACCGCACGCGCCCTCCCCGTTCGGCCACCTGCGTACACGTTCCGTCACGCCACGACGACGTTCGAGGCCCGCGATGACGACGGACGCAAAGGCCGTCGGCACGACCGACCACTGGCTCGTCGCGCGCCGCGATGCGGACACCGGCATCGAAAGCCTGCACGCGCATTTCAACGGCCATGCATACGATGCGCACGATCACGACGACATGCTCGTCGGCTTCACCGAACAGGGCGTGCAGCGCTTCCAGTGCCACCGCTCGCTGCATACGAGCGTGCCGGGCCGCGCGATCCTGATCGAGCCGGGCGCGATGCACGACGGCCACGCGCCCGAAGCCGGCGGCTTCACGTACGGGATGCTGTACCTGCCGCAGGCGTGGGTCGAGCGCGCCGCGCGCCGGCTCGGCCTGCCGGGCCTCGGCGGCGTCGAAGCCACGTTCGGCCATACGCTCGTCGACGATCGCGGGCTCGTCGACGCGATCCGGAACGCGTTCTTCGCGATCCACGACAACGAAGGCCGCCTCGCGCGCGACCAGACGCTCGACCGCCTGCTGATGCGGCTCGGCAGCCAGCTGGGCCGCCCGCTCGCGCTGGAAAGCGGCGTCGTGCCGCCCGCGATCGCACGCGTGCGCGACCTGCTGCACGAACATATGGACGGCAACATCGGCCTCGACGAACTCGCGAGCGTGGCCGGCATCGACCGCTTCCGGCTCACACGGATGTTCCAGCGCGCGTTCGGCACGTCGCCGCACGCGTACCTCGTGCGCTTGCGGCTGCGCGCCGCGCGAAAGCTGCTGGCCGCCGGCCGCACGCCCGCGCAGGCGGCCGCCGACGTTGGCTTCGCGGACCAGAGCCACCTCGGCCGCTGGTTCCGCCGCGCGTACCGGATCACGCCGGCCGCGTACCGGCAACTCTGCACAAACGTTCCAGACTGATCGCGCGCGGCATCGGATCATCGGCGCTCCAACCAGGAGCAAGCATGTTCGATACCAAAGTAGCGCTGATCGTGCGCGACGATCTCGCCGCATGGCAGAAACTCAACGTGGTCGCGTTTCTCGCGACGGGCGTCGCGGCTGGTGCGCCCGACGCACTCGGCGAGCCTTACGAGGATGCGGCTGGCCGCCGCTACGGCCGGATGCTCGGCCAGCCGATGATGGTGTTCGCCGCCGACTTGAACGGATTGCAGGCCGCGCACCGGCAGGCGCTGTCGCGCGAGCTGACGATCGTGCCCTACGTGCGCGCGATGTTCTCGACCGGGCACGATGCGGCCAACCGCGCGGCGTTCCGCGCCGAGGATGCGGACCATCCCGATCTGGTCGGCCTCGCGTTGCACGGGCCGAAGAAGGCCGTCGACAAGGCGGTGAAGGGGCTGGCGCTGCATGCGTGAACGCCGGCGTGCCCGGCTTGCCGTCGCGGCTCAGCGATGCGCGAGCACGTTGACGAGCTTGCCGAACGGGTCGCGCACGTAGAAGCGCCGCACGCCCCACGGTTCGTCGGCCGGGCCGTATTCGACGGGCACGCCGGCCGCATGAACGCGCGCGAGCGCTTCATCGAGATCGTCGACCTCGATCGACAGGTCGGGCGTCGGCGTGCCCGACCCGCCGTGCGACGCGAAACTGATCTGCACGTCCATCCGCTCGGCATTGCCGTAGGTCGCGATCCAGCCGTGATCCATCAGCAGGTCGAGGCCGAAGATGTGCTGATAGAAGCGCTTTGCTTCGTCGATGGATCGTGTGTCGATGTTGGCGACGATTCGTTTGACTTTCATCGGTGGCCTCCGCGAAGCGAGGATAGTGCCGATTCGACTACGCTCGAAGCCGGCGCGATCACGAGCGGTGCGCGGCCGGGCATCGGTTCGTCGGGCAACGGCACACGCAGCTTGGTCATCGGCACCCGGCCGAGTGTGACGATCACGCGCGAATGCATGAACCGCGGCCTCGGCATGAACATCGCGCAGCGTGACGTGACAGGCGATTCGTTCTACCGATGCCGCTACGCCGTCGTCCCGTGTGACAAGCTCGCGGGATTCGCCCGAGGCAGGCCGCCGGTCCGGACCCACCGCGCGGCCATGACGGCAAGCGGGCCGCCGTTCAGATACACGCCGGCCAACCAGTATGGAACGCCGAAGACCTGTTTGAGCGCCGGTGCATAGTCGAAGAAGCCCCACCTCGAGACAAGTCCTTCCGCAAAGGGACCACATACGGCGAGCAGCAAGGACACGACGATGGTTTGCGCCCGGTATTCGGACGTCAAGGCGATACGCACGACCCACAATGCGACAAGCGCCCACGTCAGTTCGGTCGGACGGGAAACGCCCCAGACCCCGGAGGAAAAGTATGCCGCGTGAACCATCGCGAACGGCAACACCAGCTTAGAGAACGACGCTGGCGTCGCATGCCTCGTGAAGAGCGACGTGACGGCCAGTATCAGCGCGACACCGGCGATGAAGACCGGCCAGACGAGTACGGATTGGCCATCGACGAATGGCCCGACGTTGTAGGTGACCAAACCATGGCGCACGTGATAGAAATAGTCGCCGAAACTGAACAGTCCCAGTCCGGCCAGCAATACGCAAATCACAGCCCTGTAACCCGCGGATCCGAATTCCACGCCCGCCTGCGTTGTCGAGTCGTTCATACGTGTCTCCTCCGTTTTCCCGACTGCGCATATATGCCACGGACAGCGCGCAATCGTTACATTGATCACTGTCATTGTGGACGAGGCTCGCCTGTAGTCAAGGATGGAGGCCGGGATTGGAGGCTGGTACCTAATATGTCCGCTGCGTCGAATACCGCGCGCGCTTCAGCACGTCGGGCGGCCAATCGCGACGTGTTTCGTGGCACGGATCACGTCCGGCCTCGATCGGTGCGGATCGGCTACACGCTTCCCGCAAATCCGGGTTCAAAGCGCCACAAGACGAGATCAACACCGCCGCCGGCCCATTGCAGGCCGGCGGCTTCCCGTCGATCACCCGCCGAGATACGCCTGCTTGATGCGATCGTTCGCGAGCAGGTTCGCGCCCGTGTCGGCCAGCACCACGCGCCCCGTTTCGAGCACGTAGCCGCGATCGGCCACACCGAGCGCCTTGTTCGCGTTCTGCTCGACGAGGAACACCGTGACGCCTTCGTCGCGGATCGTCCGGATGATGTCGAAGATCTGCGCGATCACGAGCGGCGCGAGGCCGAGCGTCGGTTCGTCGAGCAGCAGCAAACGCGGCTTGCTCATCAGCGCACGGCCGATCGCGAGCATCTGCTGCTCGCCGCCCGACATCGTGCCGGCCCGCTGCGCCGCGCGCTCCTTCAAACGCGGAAACAGCTTGAACACGTGCTCGATGCCGTCGTCGATTTCATGACGGCTCGCGAAGAAGCCGCCCATCTTCAGGTTCTCGAGCACCGTCAGGCTCGGGAACACGCGCCGCCCTTCCGGCGAAATCGCCATCCCCTGCCGCATGATCTGGTGCGTCGACATCGCGGTGATGTCGTTGCCCTCGAACAGCACGCGGCCCGACGACGCGCGCGGCGTGCCGCATACCGTCATCATCAGCGTCGTCTTGCCGGCGCCGTTGCTGCCGATCAGCGTGACGATCTCGCCCTTGTTCACCTCGATCGACACGCCCGCGAGCGCCTCGACCGCGCCGTAGTGCGTATGGACCTGTTCCAGCTTCAGCATCACTCTTCCCCCAGATACGCGTTGATCACGCGCGGGTCGTTGCGGACCGCTTCCGGCGTGCCGATCACGATCGGCCGCCCGTGCTCCATCACGAGGATGCGGTCGGACACGCCCATCACGAGACTCATGTCGTGTTCGATCAGCAGCACCGATACGCCGAACTCGCGACGCAGTTTGTCGATCAGGTGTTGCAGCTCGATCTTTTCCTGCGGGTTGAGGCCGGCCGCCGGCTCGTCGAGCATCAGGAGGCGCGGCTCGGTGATCATGCAGCGCGCGATCTCCAGACGCCGCTGGTGCCCGTACGACAGCGTGCCGGCCGGCCGGTTGGCGACCGACGTCAGCCCCATCCGGTCGAGCCACACCGCCGCGCGTTCGAGCGCTTCCTTCTCCGCGTGACGATACGCGGGCGTCGCGAACAGGCCGTGCAGCAGCCCGGCCTTCACCTTGCGATGCTGCGCGACCAGCAGGTTCTCGACGACCGTCAGCGACTTGAACAAGCGGATGTTCTGGAACGTGCGCACCAGACCCTTCAACGCGATCTGATGGCTCGGCAGCCCCGCGATCGCATGACCGTCGAGCACGACGTCGCCGCCGGTCGGCTTGTAGAAGCCGCCGACGCAGTTGAACACCGTGGTCTTGCCCGCGCCGTTCGGCCCGATGATCGCGAACACCTCGTCGCGACGCACGTCGAAATCGATGCCGTCCACCGCGAGCAACCCGCCGAAGCGCATCTGCAGCCCGGCGACCTTCAACAGTTCTGCATTCGCGCTCATTGCGGCAGCTCCACGTGAGGACGGCTCGCGGGCAGCAGGCCCTGCGGACGCCACATCATCATCAACACCATCACCAGACCGAAGATCAGCATCCGGTACTCGGCGAACCCGCGCGCGACTTCCGGCAGCACGGTCAGCAGGATCGCCGCGAGAATCACGCCGAGCTGCGAGCCCATCCCGCCGAGCACGACGATCGCGAGGATCAGCGCCGATTCGATGAAGGTGAACGATTCGGGATTCACGAGGCCCTGACGCGCGGCGAAGAACGCGCCGCCGATGCCCGCGAACGCCGCGCCGAGCGTGAACGCCGACAGCTTGATGCGCGTCGGGTTCAGGCCGAGCGAACGGCACGCGATTTCGTCGTCGCGCAGCGCTTCCCACGCGCGGCCCATCGGCATGCGGATCAGGCGGCTCGTCACGAACAGCGTGAAGCCGACCAGCACCAGCGCGATCAGGTACAGGAAGATCACCATGTGCTCGCCGCTGTATTCCAGCCCGATCAGTTCGTGGAAGGTCTTCGCGCCTTCCACGCTCGCCGAGCGCGCCATCTCGAAGCCGAACACCGTCGGCTTCGGAATGCTCGAGATGCCGTCCGGGCCACCGGTGAGGCTCGTCAGGTTGTTCGCGAGCAGGCGGATGATTTCGCCGAAGCCGAGCGTGACGATCGCCAGATAGTCGCCGCGCAAGCGCAGCACCGGGAAGCCGAGCAGGAAGCCGAACGTCGCCGCGGCGATCGCCGCGATCGGCAGGCATTCCCAGAACGACAGCCCGAAATACTGGTTCAGCATCGCGTACGTATAGCCGCCGACCGCGTAGAACCCGACATAGCCGAGATCCAGCAGCCCCGCGAAACCGACCACGATGTTCAGCCCGAGGCCGAGGATCACGTAGATCAGCGCGAGCGTCGCGACGTCCACCGCGCCGCGCGAGCCGAAGAACGGCCATACGAGGCCCACGGCGAGCAGCACCCAGATGATCACGCGCTGCTGCTGCGTGCCCATCGCGGGCATCGCCGGCAGCTTCACCGCCGATTTCGCGCGCACGAGCCACGGCTTGAACAACTGGAACAGGAACACGGCCGCGACCGCGATCCATACCGGGCGCCAGTGCGGCGTCAGCACCACCTGATAGCCGTCGAGCTTCAGTTGCAGCCCGAGCACCGGAATCGTGAGGATCGCCGTCAGGAACGCGGCGGCCACGGCATTTTTCAGCGCCCGGCCGACCGACGCGTCGGCGGCCGGGTGGCGAACGGAAATGACTTGACTCATCTGCGTCTCCCTCAAACCTTTTCGATGTCCGACTTGCCGAGCAGGCCGGTCGGGCGGAAGAGCAGGATCAGCACGAGCAGGCCGAACGCGACCACGTCCTTGTACTCGGCCGGCATGTAACCTGCGGCGAAGGTTTCGGCGAGGCCCAGCAGCACGCCGCCGAGCATCGCGCCCGGAATGCTGCCGATCCCGCCGAGCACCGCGGCGGTGAACGCCTTGATGCCCGCGACGAAGCCGATATACGGATTCAGCTTGCCGATCGTCAGCCCGATCAGCACGCCGCCGACGGCCGCCAGCATCGCGCCGAGCACGAACGTGAACGAGATCACGCGGTTCGTGTCGATGCCGAGCAGGTTCGCCATCTTCATGTCCTCGGCGCACGCGCGGCACGCGCGGCCCATCCGCGAATGCGAGATGAACAGCGTGAGCGCGATCATCAGCACGAGCGTCACGCCGACGATCAACAGACGCGCATACGGAATCGTCACGTCGAAGTTGCCGCCGAGCGGGATGTCGAATGCGCCGGAGATCAGGATCGGCACGGACACGTCGCGCGCGCCCTGGCCGATCTGTACGTAGTTCTGCAGGAAGATCGACATGCCGATCGCGGAGATCAGCGGCACGAGGCGCGGGCCGCCGCGCAGCGGGCGATACGCGACGCGCTCGACCGCGAAGCCGTACAGGCCGGTGACGATCACCGACACGATCAGCGCGGCGCCGAGCACGAGCGGCAGCGGATAGCCGGCGGAGATGCCGATCGCCGTGAGGGTCACGAGGCCCACGTACGCGCCGATCATGTAGATCTCGCCGTGGGCGAAGTTGATCATGCCGATGATGCCGTAGACCATCGAGTAGCCGATGGCGATCAACGCATAGATCGCACCCAGCGTCAGGCCGTTGACCAGTTGCTGGGCGAATTGGGGAAAGAAGTCAGTCATGTGCGGGAAGCTCCCGTTGGCGCTGCGTCGCATGCCGTCGCCGGATCACGGCGGTCGGCCGCGCGCAACGCACGGTGTCGTCTCGGGCCGCTCTTTGGCGCGCACGGGTCAGAGGCGCGACCAATACGCATCCGCCCCGTCCGGGTCTCGGACAGGGCGGGCGCGTGAGCGGGTACTCCGTATTACTTGGCGGCGGTCTTCGTCGCGTCCTTGTGCCACGTGTAGACGACGAACTTGAACGCCTTCAGGTCGCCCTGCGCGTCATACGCGACCTTGCCGATCGGCGTGTCGAACGTCGTCTTGTGCATGTACGCGGCGACCTTCGTCGGGTCGGTCGTCTTCGCGCCCGCGATCGAGTCGGCGATGATCTTCACCGCTGCGTACGCCGGCATCTGGAACGGGCCGTTCGGGTCGCGCTTCTTGTCCGCGAACGCCTTCACGAGCGCCGCGTTGGCCGGATCGGCCGAGAAGTCGGCCGGCAGCGTGACGAGCATGCCTTCCGAAGCCGGGCCGGCGATCGCCGTCACGTCCTTGTTGCCCACGCCTTCAGGGCCCATGAACGTCGCCTTCACGCCCTGCTCGCGCGCCTGGCGCATCAGCAGGCCCATTTCCGGGTGGTAGCCGCCGAAGTAGACGAAATCGACGCCTTGCGACTTCAGCTTCGTGATGATCGCCGAGTAGTCCGAATCGCCGGCGTTGATGCCTTCGAACAGCACGACCGGGATCTTCGCGGCTTCGAGGTCCTTCTTCACCGACGACGCGATGCCCTGGCCGTACGACTGCTTGTCGTGCAGGACCGCGACCTTCTTCGGCTTCACGGTGTTGATGATGTAGTGCGCGGCGGCCGGGCCTTGCTGGTCGTCGCGGCCGATCGTGCGGAAGATGAAGTGACGCTTCTTGCCTTCCGTCAGCTGCGGCGCGGTGGCCGACGGCGTGACCATCACGATGCCCTCGTTCTCGTAGATGTCGGACGCCGGAATCGTCGAACCCGAGCACACGTGGCCGATCACGTACTTGATCTTCTGGCTGACGATCTTGTTGGCGACGGCGACGGCCTGCTTCGGTTCGCACGCGTCGTCCATCAGCACGACTTCGAACTTGTTGCCGCCCGCACCGCCTGCCGCGTTGATCTGTTCGATCGCGGTCAGCGCGCCGGCCTTCACCATGTCGCCGTATTGGGCGACCGAGCCGCTCATCGGACCGGCGATGGCGATCTTCACGGTTTCCGCTTGCGCGGCAGCGGCGCCGGCGGCGAACAGCACGGCGGCGACGGAAATGGACGTAAGACGGGACAGCGTCATCTGGGAGCTCCTCGATGTTGTTTAGTCATACGGGCAAAGGCGGCATGACTTGCGCAATCGAACAGCACCCGGGGCGAGGACATGGGACACGCCCGAGACACATAAAAGACGGAACTCCAGCGGAATGTTGCGTAGCGGGGCCCGGCTCTTGCAGTCCCCGAAGGGGACGTCTGGTTCGGAAAGACATCGTGATGCGTCTTGCATTGCGCAAGCGTTTCGCCTGCCCCGCTTGCCAAATCGCTCGTTCGGAGGGATGGTCCGACAGCTGTTGGCAAGGCAGTTGAAATTATATGGGCGTTTTTCAATTGTCTGTCAAAAATGCCTGTCGACTGAGGGAAAACACGTAGGGTTTTGAGATGGGTGGGTGGCGATGGGGGCGCAACCTTGGGGAAGCGGGACGGGTGATTTGGGTGCAATCGGGTTGCTATTCGGTAGGGGGATCGGGGTTGGTTCCTTGCTGGGCTTGGTGTTTGGCGATGGGCGGTTCTCGGTTTCGTATTTTTCGGGCTACCGAGAGCACGGTCGCTGCAAATCAATCGACTGATGATTGCGGCAGCACGCACCGGGACGGGGCGCTCGGCGAAGCGGTAAATCTTTCTGTTTACCGGACGAATCTAAACACGTTGAAAGATTTTTGATATTTTCATGAAATAATACGAATTCGCTTCCGCAATCCGGCCAGCCTCCCTGCAAGTCGCGCTCGCCGCGCCTCGCAGTCGCTTCAGGGCCGCTTCGACGCTCCCCTCGTCGCCCAGCCGCCAGCCAGTGATCTGCCGTTTTATTCAATGCACATCACCTGCTTCGAATCGCCCATGAATTGCCCTATCCGCCTTTCTTCCGCCGCCACCGCGATCGCTTGCGCGTTTTCCGTTTCTGCTTCCCATGCTTCAGGACACGATGCGCTGACCGATCGATCGGCCGGTGCCAATGTGTTTCGCTCGGAGCGGCGTGCGGCTGCTCGGGATGATGGACGTGCGGCGAGTGTGGGTCGTCGACGGGTGCAGTTCGCTGCGCCCGACGAACGTAACCCGTTCGATACGCCCGATACGCGGCCGTTGCGGGTGACGAGCGATGCGCTCGTGGCATCGCCGCCTTCTTTTAAACACGGACCCGATTTTGTCTCGGCTCCGAACCGTGTCGCGCTTGGCGCGGGTGGGAGCGATAGTTTGGGTCGCGCAGTGCCCGGGTATGAGCAGCGCGAGCAGAACTGGAACGAATACCTGCGCGCGAACGGCTCTCGGCCGGCTGGTAGTGGCGGCTCGTATGTTCCCCAGCGGCCGTACGATGCGCCGCGCGGTCCGCACGGGGTGCCGAATCCGTTCGATCCGTCGGTGCCGCAGCCGGAGACGCGGACGTTCTACGACAACGGATCGGGGACGAAGTGCACGGCTACCGGTGGTGCGGGGACATCGCGGTCGTCCTGCGATATCGCTTGGTGATGCGGGGTTTTGGGTGGCTGCCGCTTACGACTGCTCTGCCCCGTCCGGCGCGCTGCGCGACGTCGCGCAGCGCGGCCGCATCCCGCGGCGTTGCGCTTACAACTGCGTGATGATCAGCCTCCCCGGCTCAATATCGATCCGCGCCTTGCGGCCCGGAACAAAACACGCATCGTTGATCAGCCACATTCCACCAATCTTCATGTACGGATAAAACGTCTCCGGCCTCGGATCCATGGTCTTCGGGGTACCCCACATCTCCTGGATCGTGACGAAACGTTCCGTCTTCGGTGGTCGTGCTTTATGATTCGGCTTAGCCATGGGCAACTCCTTGAAAGTTGGCTGTGGTTAGCGGGTCGTGAGTGTTGGTAGCACTTGCGGCCCGCGCTCGTTTACCGCGGCGTTTTTATGGTTCGGATTCCTCCTTTGTTGGTGAATCGATGGGAGCGATGCTTCGTAGAAGATCGGCGCGTCTGGCGCTTCCGTTCGCGTGCACTGCGGGCACACGATCACCATCAGTTGAACATCACCCATTAAACCATCATTGGCGTGCATTTGAGCGCACGTTAGCCATTGGGTATAGGTACGCAACTTGGTCAGCTTTCTGGTTATTGCGCGTGTTGACACTAATCGCCAGCATGTCGACGCCTGTGCCATCTATTCGGAACATGATTGATCCGAACGTGACGATTTGAAACAGTTCCATTAGGTCGGACTCGACGATGTGGGCCGGGCTCGATACTTGGTTAGCCATTGCAAGGTCTTTTGAGTGCGCGCTTGTGGATTCCACTTGTGCTCAGCGTGGGCCTATCCGTCACCCTCATTCGGCAGGGAAGCCCCCTTTTTTATAGCCGCTCCACAAGACCTTAACTGGCCAACCATCCGGTTTCCCGGCCAACATGCTCTTTGCGATCAGTTCGACGTCGTCTGAAACTCTTCCCGCGATGTCAGAATTTCCCGAGGCTCGAAACGAGAGCTTGAATGCCTTCTCTCTAATAAAATCCAAGAATTTCTTGTCTTCGGCTACGAGGTCGAGTCCATCGACCTCGTTAAACGCCTGCATCCAGAGATCGTCGAATGATGCGGCGTCCCTTTTGTCAAGTAGATCATCGGAATCCAGGCCAGTAAAAAAATCGAAAAATCCCGGCTTGGATATCTCCGAATCGATACTATTCAAAATCTCATTTGGCATTCCACAGCCCCTGTGACCTGCCCCCAACAAACAGGGCCACCCGGAGTCTAGTAAAGTTCGTTTTCGGAGAAGAAGACGAACATGAAGAAGCGCTTTACGGAACAGCAAATCATCGGGTTTCTGAAGGAAGCCGAAGCCGGTATCGCGGTCAAGGAACTGTGCAGGAAGTACGGGTTCAGTGACGCGTCGTTCTACATCTGGCGCGCGAAGTTCGGCGGCATGGAAGTCTCGGAAGCCCGCCGGCTCAAGGACCTGGAGGTGGAGAATGCCCGGCTGAAGAAGCTGCTGGCCGAAGCAATGCTCGATATGGAAGCGTTGAAGGTCGTCGTCAAGGGAAAGCCCTGAGCCCGCGAGCCAAACGCGAAGCAGTGTCGGCGATTCGGGAGCAGGTCAACATCTCCGAGCGCCGCGCCTGCCGGCTTGTCGGGCTTTCTCGCAGCGTGCTGCATTACGACGCGAAGCCGGACCACGAGAATGAGGTGCTCGCGGCGCGTCTGGTGGAGTTGGCGCACGCACGTCGTCGATTCGGCTACCGTCGACTGCACGCCCTGATGGAGCGCGAAGGCACGCACGCCAATCACAAGCTCATCTATCGCCTGTACCGTGAGGCAGGGCTGGCTGTGCGGCGCCGTCGCAAGCGCCATGGCGTCATGATTGAGCGCGAGCAACTGGCATTGCCGGGCGCGCCCAACGAGGTGTGGTCAATCGATTTCGTGATGGATGCGCTTTCCACCGGCCGGCGCGTGAAGTGCCTGACCGTCGTCGACGACTTCACGAAAGAGGCTGTCGACATCGTCGTTGACCATGGCATCTCAGGCTTGTATGTCGCTCGGGCATTGGACCGTGCAGCTCGCTTCCGTGGCTATCCCAAGGCGGTGCGAACCGACCAGGGACCCGAATTCACGAGCCGCGCGCTTGACCAGTGGGCATATGCGAACGGCGTCACGCTGAAGTTGATTCAGGCGGGCAAGCCAACGCAGAATACGTACATCGAATCGTTCAACGGCAAGTTCCGCGACGAATGCCTTAACGAGCACTGGTTCACGACGCTCGCGCACGCTCGGGCTGTCATCGCGGCATGGCGTCAGGACTACAACGAGCAAAGGCCGCACAGCGCACTGAACTACCTTGCGCCGTCAGAGTTTGCGGCGAAACATCGGGCGACCGCGGATGCTCCTGCTGCTTTCCAGGAGTTGGTTTAAAGGGACTTTGCTAGAAGCCCATTGGCTCTATTGAAGGGGGCAGGTCACCTGTTCCTTGCACCGGTGGCACTACAGCGGCGCTACCGTCAGTATAGATTTCCGCACCCTCCGGACGGAGGACAACTGCCATTGAGCTTCCGGATCCGCCGGCCAAACGCGTCGTACTCGAAATGCGTTGGTACGGCCTCGATCGAACTACGATTTGACTATGGGAAATCAACAGGTTGATCGTTTACATGATAGCTCCTTGAATTCATGATTCAGGGAGAACCAAGATCGAATAACCACTCGTGATATTTCCTCTTGTCACGATCTGTCAAGGCACCTGCAACGAGTTCACGAGCAAAATCCTTCTGCACGTCCATCTCATGATCGACTGGATTCGCAACATGTCCTCCAATCAACTCAAAACTCTCCAAGTAGTCGATTCGGTTTATCAGAATCTCGGCACATGCAATCAACCGCTCCACGTTGTGTTCAGCAGACCATTTCGCCAAAAAAGACAGCCCCGCCAGCAAATCGGCTGCTCCCTGGGCCGCAGCATCGTCGTCCATTTCGACTGCATCAAGGTCCCAGTCCACTTGCTCCAGATCGCTTAGCGGATTTGAGTTTTCGTTTCCGTTCCACACCCGATCCAGGTAATCGCCAACTCGTTGTCTGATTTGTGCGCTTGCACCCCCGCATGCGTGGCAAGGAACTCGAATATTGCGTCATTGTGCGCAAGTCCAATACAACACCAAACACCAAAACAAGCGAGGTTATCGGGCTTGCCAGCAGCCAGAACTGATTCGAGATATTTTTTATGTAACTCGATACCGAACATATTCATCTCCTAAATACATCTGATGAAAGGTGCAGCCGGTCAGCGACTTGGCGAGCTTGATCAGCTTCAACTTACTTATAAATTTTCCTAGCAGCGACCCTTGTTCGCCCAGCCCTGGATTGCCATCGCTTCGTAGCGACCGAACGCTAGCCGAATGCATCGTTTTCAGAAACGAGCGAGCTGATGAATTGGTCAAATGAATCGGTCAGACGCCGATCAGCCTTCTGGCGGTTCTCCAAGTCCGTCAACGTTTCGTCGTAGGTGTCGGTCAACCAATAATGTACGGCACCGCTATCAGCGTCGACACAGAAGAGATTACCGCCGGGATCGGTGGCAAATGGAACAAAGGTTCGAGGGTATCCTCCCTTACCCGCGACTCGCGCATAAATGCTTTGAATGTTAGGCATGCTAACATCCTGCGTTCCGATAGGAAGGAATTCGTGGACCCATATCGACTCCCGATCACCCCCCATTGGAAACCAGTCGAGAACTGGCATGCCACCATTGAACTTCAGGTAGTGTCCCTTCATCGCTTCCGGTAGCTGGACGCCCAAGTCGCTCTCGAGCTTCTCTATGCCCAATTTCATCGTTCTCACGATAATAACTCACCTCATTAACAAACCATTCAACACCCCACCTCTATCATATTTATTTTTCTTAATACAACTCAATTTATAGATGATCGCACTCCCCGACAATTCTATTTTTTCGTTATCTCTCAACATAATCTTCTTTCAAAAAAATGCCACACCCACTCCAAGCGGAGGCCGCGGCTTATCCCAGGACAATCCGAGATAACCATCTCGCGCGGCATAGCACTTCTTAAGAAAATCAAGTCCTAAACTCATCGTTCTTACGATAATAATTTACCTCATCAACAAACCACTCAACACCTTCATTTCTATCATCTTTATTTTTCTTAATGTAACTCAATTGATTTACCAGCATCCAACATCTCAAGTCGTAATTTTCAACCGACTTTGGCATCTCCATATCCTCATGATGCAGATTCAGCGTGAATACACGCCTTTTTACAACAAATGAGCTCTTCCCATTTGCAGCCACATCCAATGCGAACGCAACCGGGCGCGGCTGGAAAGTCTCCAACCCTGGGATCAGATCACATGTTTTCGGTTAAAACCAGGAACCTATTTTTTTAAAACACAAACTTCTCCCCGAATTTTACTAGACCAGAGGATATCGCTTTCCTGCGCCACCATCTCCGTAGCAAAACTACGCTATTTTCACATTCTCTATATTATTTCCACACACCAGCCACTTACGCCCCGAACTTGACACGAACGCAACTCCATCGTGAATTTTCTCCAGAGATACAAAAGGCTCAGAATCCAATGACATCAATGCCCAATCAAGAACATCATTAGTTTTTTTATAAAAGAAACCACACGACCCATGAGCGGATGCCTCACCACCAACGTAGACCGAACCCGCGATATTCACAGAAAAATTCTGAAATACATCGGTTAAATCATCCTCCGCAATACGAATAGACCTATCCACTTCCGGCTGCCCATCTTTTATTCTGTATCCAATCACATCAGACTTTCCAATGACGATACAATCGGCGCAAAAAAACTGCTCCCTAAGCAAAATATCGTGAAGAATATCAGCAGCCAACTTTATTTCTCCTATTTCTAGAAACGCGCGCTTCACCATCCGTCTTGCCAATAGCAGGCCGTTCGGAAGTCCCATACCTCCCGAGTCCATTTCTTCCTAATCGCTCGTCGAAAGCATCATTCCACGACTTTCCAGTTGTCGACTTCGGATAGGGATTCTCTCCATCAACAATATTTACCGGAACCTTGTCAACTTTATTCTCTAGCGCCGCATCAAGGCGTCGATTATCAAAACTTACCATTTGACCGTCGCGAATCATCACATTTAAAGGATCACCGATCCAGCCCTTTTGATTCATGACTTCAGCATAGTCATTTGGGCTCACCCACGACTGACTGAAATTTATCAACCTTGGATCAACCATAATGGGACTTAGTCCCCAAGGGTCAATCCACGTGATCGAGTTAGGCGCAAATTGATAGAGGTTCGCGCCCCCCAGCAACCCAATTGGATCCGGATTGATGAATCGCCCGATGTCCGGATCGTAGAACCGGAAAGTGTTGTAATGCAACCCGGTCTCGCGGTCCAGATACTGCCCCTGGAAGCGCAGATTCTGTGGTCGCGGTACGCGCGTCGACGTCGGCGCGGCCACCGACACTTCACCCCAGGCGGGCACCGACCGCTGCGGCGCCCGCGCAACCCACTCCTCCTGCACCGCATTGCCCCACACCTTATAGCGCGCCTGCCAAACCAGCTCGCCGCCCGCGTCAGTCAGTTCCTCCGGCAGCCCCGAAACATCGTTGTGGAAGTAATAAACCGCGTCCCGTACATCCGCATCATTCGCCGCCGCCTTCCCTTGATCGATCCGGGCAAGCGGCACATAACTATTCGACTCGTACAAATACGTCAGCGCTTCCTCGCCCTGACGGTCGTGATACGTCTCCTGCACCAACCGCATGCCGTCCCACAGGAAATCCGTACTCGCATAACTGCCATTGAGCTTCCGGATCCGCCGGCCGAACGCGTCGTACTCGAAATGCGTTGTCGAGATCCCGAGCCGGTCCTTCGTCACGACGGTCTTGAGTTGGTTCCAGTCGTCGTACTCGAGCACCAACTCCTTAGCCGGCCCGTGCCCACTCAACTTGCGAACCAGCCGCCCATACGCGTCGTACTCGAAGCGCTTGTCCTCGAACATCTTGAGCCGGTTGTGCTCGACGTAGCCGCCCGGGTGATCGCTCGACACAAGGTTCGCCGCCGCATCCCAGCGAAACACTTCCGACGGCAGTCCCGGCCCTGCCGCCTGTTCGATACGCCCTGTCGGGTCATACCGATAGCTAGTCGTGCCGTAACGCTGGTCACGCTTCTGGATCACGTCACCTGCTGCATCGTATTGCCACTGCTTCGCAAGCAACTCACCGCCCGCTGCACCTCGCTGCGCAGTTTGCCGCGCACGGCGCCCGACCGCGTCATATCCGAAGTGACTCGTCAGCTTGCCTTGCGTCCGTAGCACCTCGCGATGCAGATCGTCCCGTTCGATGTCCGCAACCGCAGCACCGTCGAAACGAATCTGGTGCACATGCCCCGACCCGTAATGCAGCCAATCGATCGTACGCTCGCCGGAAATCGTCGTGCTGACCCGATTGCCAAGCTCGTCGTAGGTGTGTGCGAGCCAGCCGGTCGGCGTGTATTCCTCGACGACCTCACCACGCTTGTCGTACTTCAAGCTGACGCGATTCTTCAGCGCTGGCCCACGCGCGGCGAGGGTGTACAACTCGGCCGATGTGATCCGGCCCGCCTCGTCATACAGGTATTCGCAACGCTCGTGCGCGGCTTGCTTCGCCGTCAACCGCCCGATCGCATCGCGCTCGTATCGCGTCTCGATCTGTCCATCGCGTACGATCGTGCCTTGACCGCACACGTCGTACTCGTACGTACGCTTGTGACCATCGAGCCCGATCTGTACGGAAACGAGATCGCGACGGTCATACTGAAAGCGATACGTCTCACGGTTCTCGTTGGTCAGACTCGCCAACCGGAACGCATCGTCATAGCCGAACCGCACGACACGATCTGCCGCGTCCGTGCGTGCCAGCAACAATCCACGCGGATTGAGTTCGTAACGCGTGCTGCGCTGATTCGCATCAACGACCTCAACGAGACGCCCCGCCGCGTCGTACCGAAACGTCTGACGCGCGCCATCAGCCGTCCCGATCCCCGTGACCCGCCCCATCGCGTCCGTTTCGTACACGGTTGCCTGCCCGGCCGCATCGGTCACCCGCGCGAGCGCACCCCGTGCGTCATACGCAAACCGCGTGACCTTGCCGGAACAATCGGTATACGCGGTCAACTGCGCCCGGCCATTCCATTCGAGGAACTTGTACCCGCCACGCGCATCGCGAATCGTATGCACGAGCCCACGATCGTCGCGGTAATACTCGGTCGCGAAGCCTGCCGGATCGCGCGTCATCGTCAGGTTGCCGCGCGCGTCGTAACGATAGATCCAGCGCGCATTGGCCGGATCGATTTCCGCAACGGGCAGATCGTAGTGCCCGTTCCATTCCGTCCGCTCGACCTGACCGAGCGCGTCGATGCGCTGCGTCTGCCGCCCGCGCTCGTCATATTCGAAGCGAGTGACGTGGCCGGCCGGATCGGTCGTGCTAACCAACTGCCGCATCGCGTTCCATTCGAGCCGCCACACGTTGCCTTCGGCATCCGTATGGCTCGTCGGCTGCCGATCCTCGTTCCACGTCCATTGCGTCACGCGCCCGATCTGATCGGTGATCGTCACCGAACGCTGCACAAGGTCCGCGTCGAACGTGTACGCTTCGCCGTCGTCGGTCCAGTGGCGCACCACCCGCGCGTCGCGGCCGACGCCGCTCCACGCGTAAAAGCACTGTAGTCCGCCGGGCAGCGTATGCCGTGTCATCAGGCCGTGTTCGTAACCGAAATGCCGCCCGGTATGGCCGCTGCGATCGGTGACCGATGCGAGTTCGCCGACGTTCGTATAGCCGTAACGAACCAGGATCTCGGGCAATTCGCCATCGACACCGCGTACCAGTTCGATCGATGCGACGCGTCGCGGATGCTCCGGATCGTAATGCAGCGTCAGCACGCGGCCGGCGCTATCGTGCAGCCGAACCGGCCGCTCCTGTTCGCCGACACTCGCCCGCTCGACCTCGATCCAGTTGCCGTTTCGGTCCTCGAGCCGCCGAAGGCCCAGTGTTTCAGCATCCGACGCCGGTGCCCCGGCCGGGCCGAAATCACGATAAAAACCATCGACCGTTTCGACCACATAGTGCCCGCCGGCGGTACAAATCAGGTAAATGCCTTCAGGCACGCTGAAATGACTCTCACCCGGCGGCACCGCCGGAAACTCGATATCACGCCCCTGTTCGTCCCAGTACGTGATCGACGTGACGACACCGCTCTCCCGCGCCAACCGCAACTCGACACTGATCGGCACGCTCCAGCCGGCACCGAACAGGCCATCGGCGCGATCGTCGTGGCTGCTGTAAAAACGCCGCCAGACGATCGGCAGCGGGCCAGGCAACACGAAGTCCGTGTCGTCGCTGCCGTCGAGAATCTTGCCGCCGGTGATCACGTTGACGGGATGGCCGGCCGACGGCTGCATCTTGCTGCCGAGCCATGTGCCGAATATGCCGGCCGCGAAGTTCATCGCGAGACACGGCAGCTTGCCCTTGACGAAATCGCCCCAGCTTCCCTTGCCTCGACCACAGAGCGCAAGCGCGATACCGATCGCCGCGCCGAGTCCGGCGACCCACGGCCGCGCCGCACTGATGTCGCGCACGGTCTTCGTGCCGCCGCCGAAGAAAACGTCCGGCGAGCCCTTCGAGATCGTGCCGTCACAGGTGGTCTTGTCGTCGACCCGCGCCGCGGGTAGATCATTGATGAACACCACGTCGGACCCTTGCGCGACGAATTGCGGACCGGGATGATCGCTGCACAGAACCGGATCCATGTCCGCGCCGTCGGCCGCGCGCGCGGCCGGCTTCCCGTTGACGAACACATCGGGCGAGCCGTTCTGGATCGTACCTTTCTCCTCGGGCGGGGAAATGGCATTGCCGAGCCCCTTCGCGGCCTCGTCGATCTTGTCGTTGAGGCCGGAGCCCTGCATGTAAGCGGCCACGCCGACGCCGATCGCCAGCACGATCGGCGTCGCCAGCCCGCCGGTGCCGATTTCGAGCGCACCCAATGCACCGAACACGAGGCCTTCCGCTAGCGTGGTCAGCGCCCATCCGATTCCCAAGCCGCCCAGCAGCGACCCGCCCATGCCGAGCAGGTCGCCCGCGAGCGTCGTGTGGGTAAAGGGATCGTCCTTACGAGCGGCCGGCTGACTCATGGGCGACCGGCATCCGAAACGAGCGCAGGCGCAACCGGGCGCGGCTGGAAACTCTCCAGCATGCGCGCGGCGAGCGCACGTTGTTCGTCGTTGAGCGGCGCGGCATTGGTCAACGTCATCACGATGACCTGCCCGCCGGCATCGAGCCGAAACGCCGTCTGCATCTGATGAAAGGTGCGGCCGTTCTGTTCATGCGTCGATTCGGTTTGCACGCCGGGACATTCCGCCCGCCCGACCGTCACCGCGCGTCGCGACTGCACGTTCAGGTTCTGCGCGGTGCGCGACGCCTGCGCCCATTCGCGCTCGACGAATGCGTCGATCGACTCCTGCTCGCGCAAGCGGCCTCGGGACACGACGAGACTCAGCCCGCCCGGGCCGACCGGAAGAATCAGCATGTTGACGGTGCGGTCGAGCGCCGCGTCCGGCAATTCGAATGTGCCTTCATGGATTGCGTAGTGCATGGCTGGTGTCGTTCGAGTTATTTGTTGAGATCGATGCGCTTGCCGTTAACCATCACGCCGTCGTCGGTCATCAGGATCACGGAGCCGTTGTGCTCCAGGCGGATGCCTTCCGGCGCGAGCGAGATCGAGCTGTTCTGCACCTTCAGCAGGATGCCGCGCTCGGCCATGTAGACCTGCGTGCCGCCGCCGCCGTCCTTGGCCGGCGTCGTGACCTCGACGGTCGTCGCCGTGGTGCTGCGCTTCTCGGCGATCGTCTCGGTCAGGTTGCCCTGCGGAATCTGCTTTTCTTCGCTGCCCGTCGCCACGAGGACGGTACGCATCGGCCCGAACACCTTGTGCGTCTCGTTGTTCTCGACGACGGTGTTCATGTCCTTCTGCGCGTGCATGAAGAATTCCTGCATGCCGTTCGTGTCGGTCATGCGGATCTCGTTCGACCCCTGCCCCTTGTGCGTCTGACTCTTGATCCCCATCGTCTGGCCGGCCGCGCCGTGATACGGATTACCCTGCTCGCCGTTGAACACGCGGCCGACGATCACCGGGTTATCCGGATCGCCCTGATTGAACGCCACCAGCACTTCCTGCTTGATCCGCGGAATCGCGGCCGCGCCCCAGCCGTCGCCCGCCCACGGTTGCGACACGCGCACCCACATCGAATCGGAGCCGTCCTTCTTGCCGCGCCGGTCCCACGGGAAATGCACCTTCACCGCGCTGCCGTTCGTATAGATTTCCTCGCCCTTCGGCCCGACGACGATCGCCGACTGCGTGCCGTGAATCACCGGCTTCGGCGTCGCGCGCGGCGCACGGTACGGAATCTTCTTCGGCAGCAGCGAGAAGCTGTTTCGGTACGGCAGCTTCGCGCTGTGCTGCGTATAGTCGTTCACCGCCTCGTGACGCACGTGCAGGATCACGTACTCCTGGTTGTTTTCGAGGACGGGATGATTCGCGACGGTCACGGCCCCCGCCGTGGTCATGCGCCACGCGTAGCCGCCGCCGGTATAGCGATGGGCCTGCGCCTCCTCGGCCTCCATCGCGAAACGGGCGTAGCGGTTGCCGTCGTCGCCGTGGTCGTACAGCGACTGGTGCTCGAACCGCTCGGTCGCATCGAGCCGCGCATGCTTGAGGTTTTGCGGGCCGGCCTCCACCAGCATCAGCGGCGACGACGGATTCTGGTGATTGAAGTCGCGGAACGTGACCTTGCCGACGCCGAAGCGCCGGCCTTCGTGCAACTGATCGATGCCGCTGTCCTCGCTCGCCTCGGTCGCCGCGAACGGCACGGTGGCGAGCCCGTCGATCGGGCGGAACAGCAGGTTCGTGTCGCCGATCACGAGAAAGTGCTTGTCCTTCTCGTACCGATGCGTCCACACGAGCCCCTCCTGCTCCATCAGCCGCGCGCAGAAGTTGTAGTAGCTCTCCTGGTACATCACGACGTACTCGAGCGGCTTCTGGCTCGTCCGGATGTCGAACGTGAAATCGGAAAAACCGTGTTCCTGGAAAATCTCGGTGAGGATGTCCTGCGCGGTCTTGTTCTGGAAGATCCGGCAGTCGGTCGAGCGCGTGAGGAACCAGAACCACGGCACCGCCGTCAGGTGGTATTGCGTGACGTTCCCGGGGTTGCCGGCGCGGTCGAACGACGCGACGTAGCCGTCGAAATAGCGGTCGTTGTCGCCGGTGCCCGACGCCACGACGCGTTCGAGCGTCGACAGGCGCGCCTGCTGATCGAAGCGGATCTTGACCTGCTGGCCGATCAGGTCCTCCGGGCGCAGGTCGTGACGGTGCGACAGCAGGTCGAGGTGGATTTCCGGCAACCGGTTCACGTGCTCGTCGACGACGGCCGCGCTGACCAGCAGCACATCCGGGCCGAGCGGCGTATCGAGCGTGACGTAACGGTTGAGCTGGGTCAGGCGCGCGGGGTTGGCGGCGCCGTTGATCGCTTCGGCGATGGCGCCGGGAGTCTTCTCCATCAGCGAGAAGCCGGTCTGCGCGAGTTGCAGCGCGCGCTGGACGGTGTCGACGTGCCCGGCCAGCCCCGCGAGCGGCCCGAGGCTGCCGGCCACGCTCGACGCCACCGGGCCGGCAAGGCCCCCGAGCGCGCTCAACGAGCCGAGCGCACTACCGCCCAATCCACTGGGAATACCCCCGTTCGGAGCGAAACTCATTCTTGTTCCTTGCGTGTGATCTCAGGTTCCATCGGCCGGCTCGCCGGTCCGCGGCCTCGATAATGTAGGGTAAAACCCGGGCGCTTGAAAGACGTCCGCAAACGTTTTCGTTCGAGCCCTGAAAATCGAGAAACTAGACCAGCGGCTGGGTGCCGGGACGCGGCGCCCCACGCCGAAGCAGCGCGCCGGTCGCGGCCGAAAACAGCACGACCTGCACGAAGCTGGTGACCGGCACGTATGATGCGAAAAACCGGTCCATCAGGTGCGCGAAGCCGCTCAGGCTGAACGCGGCGAAACGCTGCTCGTCCACCACCAGCCGCACTTCCAGCCCGTGCACGAACGCCGATGCCGGCTTGCCGGGCAGCCAGCACCGCACGCGCGCCGTCGATAACGACACGAGCGCATCGAAGCGCCGGCCGGCGTCGACGGCGTCCTCCGCCCAGCGCGCGCAAAGCCGCCTGAGCTGGGTCAGGCCACCCTTGTCCAGCCGGATCGCCTGCGGCACGAGGAGCGACAGCAGATCCCACAGCTCGCCATGGCGAAAAGCGGGCGGCCGGCTCCGTGTCGGCCGGTTCAGCAGCGAAATCGTTCCCATCGGGTCGCCGCTGGGCAACGCCAGCTCGCGCTCCCGCATCCCGGACAGATCGCCCTGCGTGCAGGACAACCGGATCTCCAGCTTGCGATGGCCGGGATCGGCAGGTCGTCCGTCCTGGTCGACCAGTTCCAGCTCGACGCCGCGGAGCGACTCGGCAGTATCGGCCGGGGCTGGCGCCGGAGTCGTCTCCGTCTCCTGGGTTCGAGGATCGGCGGATTCCCTCGGTGCCCGCCGTGCCTCGTCGCGCAACACCATCCAGAACAATCCGGGAGGCATGCCCGCGCCATGCTGCAGCGACCGGAACGGCGCCAGCACCGGCGCGCCCGAGTCGGAAACATGGCGAACGGTGTCGACCGACCAGATGGCCGTACGCGACGCTCCCGCCTGCCCAAGCGCCTTCACCGCGTAATGGGCGCAACCGGCGCGCGTCTCGATCGGCTGTGCGTCGTCGGGAAACAGGTTGATGACCGGCGTACAAAACAGCCGGACATGGTCGGCCGTTGCGGCGGCCAGGCGCTGGGCGCGATGCGAATCCGGATGCACGCCCGCGATAGGCAGGTGGAGCACGACGCAACGGCTGACGCCGGCGCTTCGCTTGATCGCCCGCATATCCAGGTCGACGAAGTCGAAACGCTCCGGCACCGCGCAATACGCCATCAGCAGGTGAAACGGCCAAAGCGCATCGTCGGGCCGCACGTCGAGCAGCGCATCGGCAGGCTCGAAGCCGACGGCGGTGAACGTCGCGTCCGGCAGACGCTTCCAGCGCGTTGCATCGCCTGCTTCGACGAAACTCCGGCCGGCAAGAAGCAACGCGGCATCGGTGAGCGCCGCGACGATTTCCCGCGCGCCGGTGAAATGCACGCGCAATCTGTCCGGCACGATGGCGAACGTCTCATTCGGCGCAGTGAGCTCGAACGTGAAGCTCAGCAAACCCGTCGTTTCCGGCGGCAACGCGACGTCGCGCGGCGCGATCGCCGAGGTCGTGTAACGCACCGACGACACCGTCAGCGGCACGATCGCGACGTCGTCCGCGATGCGGAACACTTCCTTGCCGACCGGTGCGATCAGCCGCTCGCCGCGACGAACGACGCGCGACGCAGCCGGTTGGCCGCTGCTGTCGCCATGAAATTGCGCAATCGCGCACGATGGAAACGGGCGCAGGAAATCGCCGTCAAGCGTATCGAGAAAACTGCCGGTGAACGCAGGCACGTCATCTTCGAGACGGATGTCGTGACACGCCGCCATCAACGCGAACGACTGCAACAGGCGTTCGACGTGCGGATCGTCCGAATGCTCGCCCGTGATCGCGAGCCGAGCGGCTATTTTGGGGAAGCGTTGAGCAAACGTCTGCATCGAATGGCGCAGCAGCGTCATCTCGCGTTCGAAGTGCGGCAGCAGATCCTTGGGTTCGATGGCCATACTCGTTCCGTCCGTCGCTGCATTCGCCTACGACGATGCAGCGTTCATGAAAGCGGAACGATCTTATTCGGGCATCCTGGCTTTTGATTACCTGTGAATTGAAGGAAGGCCGGATCGGCGGGGACGAATTCCGTCGATGGCCATCCTGCCTGGCACGAACATCAAGGCTCGCCGCTTGCAAACGGTCACGCGGGCACTTGCGCGCCAATGGTGGCGAACCGTTAAAACAGACAGCACAGCATGCTCGTGGACACGGCGGCCACACGCCACGCGTCGCCTCACCTCGGCGAAACCACGATCGCCGCCCGCCGATTCTGCGCCCGCCCGCTCGGCGTCTTGTTATCTCCTACCGGATCGTGCTTCCCTTTCCCGACGATCGCGATCCGCTTTGCGTCGAGTCCCACGTCGACCAACTCGACGGCAACGACTTCAGCGCGCCGCCTCGACAGTTCGACGTCGTACTTCTCCGTCCCCTCGTTATCCGAATACCCATACACCCGCACCCCGTTGATCCCGGCCGACCGCAACGTCCGCCCGATCCGCTCGACGATCCGCCTGACATCCGGCTTGAGGTTGTACCGGTCGAAATCGAACAGGATCGGCCCGGTCGATCCGAACTCGAACCCCTGCCCAGTCTCCTGGAACCCGGCCGACTTCAGCGCCGTGACCTGCGTCTGCGTCAGCCCGCGATGCAGCGGCGGCGTCTGGCAGCCCCCCAGCAGCATGCACAGCAGCAGCGCACTCCCGACGCACATCCGCCCCATGCTCACAGGAAACGAGTGGTTCATTTCGCATCCCCTTCGCGCCCGCTCCGCAAGCGCTTCTTTTAACCGCCGCCGCGGCCTCGTCCGCGGCGCGAGTCGATCGACATCACACCGGCCCTGCAACGCTCTCCGCCAGTTGCCACGATCCCGGCCGCGCGCGCTTGGCGCGGTACATCGCGACATCCGCCGCGCGCAGCAGGCCGCTCGCGTCCGACGCGTGATCGGGATACAGCGCAACGCCGGCACTCATCATGGTGGCCACCACGCGGCCGTCGGACAGCTCGATCGACGGCGCCATGCCGGACAAAATCTCGTCGGCGATCCGGCACACGCTGCCCGCCTCGGGCACCGCCGCCAGCATCACCGCAAATTCGTCGCCGCCCAGGCGCGCGACGAGATCGGTCTCGCGCACCCGCGTGCGCAGCCGCGACGCGATGCCGATCAGCACCGCATCGCCGGCGTCGTGGCCGAGACCATCGTTGATCTCCTTGAAGCGGTCGCAGTCGAGATAGAGCACGGCGACCCGCTGCCCCGTCAACGTGGCATCGCACAGCGCAAGCGCGAGGCGCGATTCGAACTGCATGCGGTTCGGCAACCCGGTGAGCGCGTCGTGCGTCGCCTTGTGCTCGAGCGACGCGTTCTCGTCGCGCAGCGTGTTCTGCCAGTCTTCGAATTCGTCGAGCAACGCGTTGAAGTCGTCGCCGAGCTGGTTCAGTTCGGCGATCGCCGTCGGCTCGACGCGCCGCGCGAACGCACGCTCGCGCCGCACCGCGTGCGCGACGCCCGCCAGCGCGCGCAGCGGCGAAACGATGTTGCGCAGCAGGCGCTTCGAGCTGACGTACGCGCCGAACACGCTGACGGCGAGGCAGCCGAGAATGCCGCCCACGCCGCCGAGCAGGAAGCCGGAGAACTGGTGCCCACGCCCGCGCACGACGACGTGGCCGACGACGATGCCGTCATGCATCACCGGCGCGGTGACCGGCCCGGGCAGCGCCACATCGGCGACGGCACGCTCGAGCCGAGCGATTCCGTTTCCGGCCGGCAACTGCCACGACGCGAACAGTTGCCCCCTGCTGTCGGTGACGACCACCTGCGCGACGTCCTCGTCGCCGGCGATCATCCCGATCGCCTCGTTCGCCGCGACGCGATCGCCGAACACGAGCGCCGCCTCGACCGTATAACCGAGCGAGCGCGCCAGCAGGTTCAGGTTGTTGCCGGCATACGCACGCAACGCGATCACGGCGACGACGATCAACGACACCGCGGCCATCGTCACGGCGACGAATGCGAGGCGCAGGTGCGCGCGACGCAGCACGCTTTGCAGCGTCGGGCGCGGCGGGCGCGAAGCGGGAACGGGAAGCGCGGACCGTGTCATGGCGTCACCGGCCGTCGTGCGAGATTGAGGACGTTCGGATGCACGCGCACGCCGCTGCGCGCGACCGCATCGAGATTGATGTCGAAGGTGACGCGTTCGCCTTCGACCGTGATGCAGAACATCGCGCCTGCGGTGCAGGACATATCGTGTTCGGCAATGGTCAGCACCGGGCGGCCGGACAGCACGGCCTTCACCCGCGCTCGCTCGTCGCCGCCGAGAATGCCGAGATAGACGACGTCGCACGCCATGCCGAGCGCGGGATCGTCGAAGCGCACGCGCTGCACGTCGAGCACGGTCGAGCCGGCCTGCAGCGTGTCGGTGAGGCCGCCCGCGTAGTCGGGCCTGCCCGTCACGCACAGATGCAGGCGGACGGGCGTCGTCGGCCAGCGCGTGAAGCTGATGATGCCGAGCACCACCTGACGCACGGCGGAGTCGTGTGACGAAAAGGCGGGACCCGTTGGACTGACCGGCGTGGTGGTGGCCGCAATTTGCACCGCATCGATCGGGGGCTCGTCCAGAACGGCAGGCGCGCCGGCGACGACCGGTACAGCGCTCAGAACGCAAACGATTGCGGCAAACGCCTGGCGGAACGTGGCGACTCGGCCCCGCCGGCCGGACGCCTTTCGCGCGGCGATGGCCGCCGCACACGCTGGCGTCGGTGCGACCGCAAGACTCGCAGCCGCCGCGCACACACTTGCATCCATGATGGAAACATCTGCCGCAGTCGTTCCCGGCCCTGCCTCCTGCCTGCCATGCGCGTGCAGGCACCGTATCACGCGCACGATTCCTTCCATCTTAGGTAAAAATTCGGTTCCCGAAGCAGTGGGATACACCCCAGATCATGTCGGAAAGCATGCTGAATCGGTGCCGCGGCGCTCCACGGCGCACCGGCGGCAGCGCCGGCAAATTGATCTGCGGATTGAACCCGGATCACGGCAAACTTCATACATCCGAACGCCCCGCATTCAAGCGCCTCGTCTGCATCGAACGGCTCGATCCGCCATGTGCGCACGCTCGACTGCCGTATGGGCAGCCCGGTGGACAATGAATCGATATCGACGAGAATATCCGCTTGTCCCGCGACCATACGTCGGAATGCCGGCATGCCCGAATGCCCGGATCCAGCCACACACCGGAGCGCCATGAAAGTCGAAAACTCGGAACTCGAAGCATTCGTCGCCGTTGCGGAGCTCGGCACGTTCCACCGTGCGGCCGAAAAGCTGAACCTGACCCAGCCGGGGCTGTCGCGCCGCATCCAGAAACTCGAACAGACGCTCGGCGTCGAGTTGTTCCAGCGCACCACGCGAAGCGTGACGTTGACGGGCGTCGGCCGCCAGTTCCTGCCGATGGCGCGCGAGCAGATCGCGCAGCTCGGGATGATGCTGTCGTCGATCCAGGACATCGCGCAAAAACGTTACGGCAAGGTGCGGCTCGCGTCGATCCCGACGATCGTCGCGCAGGCGCTGCCCGACGTGCTGCGTCGCTACGCCGAAAAATATCCGCACGTCGCCGTGCAGATCCTCGACGGCAATCACGATTTCGTGCTGTCGCAGGTGCGCGCGGGCATCGCGGAATTCGGCGTGAGCCTGCATCCCGGCGACGACGACGATCTTCTGTTCGAACCGCTCTTCACCGACCGTTACGTGCTCGCGGCGCACGACGACGATCCGCTGGCGCGTGCGGACGCCGTCACGCTCGGGGAGTTGCGCCATGCGAAGCTGATCATCGGCGGTCGCGACAGCGGCAACCGCCTGCTGCTCGAAATGCTGATGGGACAGGAAGCAGTGCGAACCCGCTGGTTCTACGAGGTCGAGCACATCTCGTGCGTCGCGGCGCTGGTGGCGGCCGGGGTCGGCTGCGCGATCCTGCCCGAAAGCGCGCTGCGTGCATACGGCTCGCCCGCGGTGCGCGCGGTGCCGATCGCGAGCCCGACGATCGAGCGCACGGTCGGCATCGTTCGGCATCGCGCCATCTCGATGTCCAGCTTCGCAAGCGACCTCCATGCGCTGGTGAAGGCGTCGTTCGCGTGACGCCGCGGGCCACGCGCCGCGGGGCGGCACGGCGGCGCGTGCATTGATGACGGTTTCGCATGAATCGCGAGCCGAACGGCATTGGACACCCGAAAAATGGCTGGGGACGATGGGGGCGAACATGAACGACGGAAACGGGTAGCGCCCCGGATCCGGACGGATTCTGGAGGAACCATCATGCATTTCGACGTGATCCTGCGTCGCGGCGAGTTGATCGACGGCACCGGGGCCGCACGCTTCGAAGCCGATCTCGGCGTGACCGGCGAGCGCATCGCGGCGATCGGCGACCTGGGCGGCGCGACGGCCGCGCACACGTTCGATGCGAGCGGCCTCGTCGTCGCGCCGGGCTTCATCGACAGCCACACGCACGACGACGCGTTCGTACTGACCGATCCCGGCGTCGAGCCGAAGGTCGCGCAAGGCGTCACGACGGTGATCGCCGGCAACTGCGGCATCAGCCTCGCGCCGCTGCTCGCCGAGACGGACGTGCCGCAGCCGCTCGACCTGCTGGGCGCGTGGCAGGCGTTCCGCTTCCCGTCCTTTCGCGCATATCTCGACGCGCTCGACGCAACGCCCGCCGCCGTCAATACGGCGGCCCTGATCGGCCACTCGACGCTGCGCGTGCGGCACATGACCGATCTCCACCGCGCGGCCGACGCGGCTGAAATCGCGGCGATGGCGGCCGACGTGCAAGAAGCGATGGCGGCCGGTGCGTTCGGCGTCTCGTCGGGCACCTTCTACCCGCCCGCGGCAGCCGCGACGACGGACGAACTGATCGACGTGTGCGCACCGTTGCGCGAGACGGGCGGCGTGTTCGCGACGCACCTGCGCGACGAAACCGATGCGATCATCGCATCGCTCGACGAAGCGTTCTCGATCGGGCGCGCGCTCGACGTGCGCGTCGTGCTGTCGCATCACAAGGTGGCCGGCAAGGCCAACCACGGCCGCTCGGTCGAAACGCTCGCGCATATCGACGTGCAGCGCGCGCGCCAACCGCTGTGTCTCGATTGCCATCCGTATCCGGCCACGTCGACGATGCTGCGCGCGGATCGCGTCCATCAGTCGTCCCGCGTGATCCTCGCGTGGTCGAAGCCGCATCCCGAGCTCGCGGGCCGCGACTTCCACGAACTGCTGCCGCTGTTCGGCGATTCCGTCGACGCCGCGATCGACGCGCTGCGCCCCGCCGGCGCGATCTACTTCGTGATGGACGAAACGGATGTCGAGCGCATCATCGGTCACGAACTGACGATGGTCGGCTCCGACGGCCTGCCCAACGACATGCGCCCGCACCCGCGGCTGTGGGGCACGTTTCCGCGCGTGCTCGGCGAATTCTCGCGCAAGCGCGGCCTGTTCCCGCTCGAAACCGCCGTGCGCAAGATGACGGGCCTCACCGCCGAGCAGTTCGGCATCGCAGCGCGCGGACGGCTCGCAATCGGTCATTACGCCGATCTCGTCGTGTTCGACCCCGACCGCGTGATCGACCGCGCGACGTTCGCAAGCCCGACGCTGCGCCCCGAAGGCATCGAGCACGTGTTCGTCAACGGGCGGGCCGTGCTCGAACACGGCCGGCACACCGGCACGCGTCCCGGCCGGGCGCTGCGCCGCGACATCTAGAACCGGCCGATCGACGGCGCGCGCTCGCGTTGTCACGGCAACCGCCCCAGAGTCCACCTGCACGGAGTCACCATGACGAATCCCAACGGCGCCGCCACGCCGCGCGGCATGCAAGCCGGTCGGCCCGCGCATGCGGAAGCCGCCGCCCTCGGTCTCGATGCGCTGTATGCACGCCTGAGCCGGCGCATCATTCCGCTGATCCTGGTCTGCTATTTCTTCGGCTATCTCGACCGCGTCAACGTCGGCTTTGCGAAGCTTCAGATGGTGACGGACCTGCATCTCACCGACGCCGCATACGGCGTCGGTGCGGGCCTGTTCTTCGTCGGCTACCTGCTGCTGCAGGTGCCGGCCGGCTGGCTCGTGCGGCGGATCGGCGTGAAGCGCTGTCTCGCCGGCTCGATGCTGACGTGGGGCGTCGTGTCGGTCGCCACGCTCGCGACCCGCGACACGGCGAGCTTCTACGCGCTGCGCTTCCTGCTCGGCGTGACCGAAGCGAGCTTCTTTCCGGCCGTGATCGCGTACTTCAGCGTGTGGTTTCCGTCGCACCGGCTCGCGAAGGTCATGGCCTTCCTGTTTCTCGCGATGCCGCTCGGCGTGATCGTCGGCGGGCCGCTGTCCGGCTGGATCATGGACGCCACGCACGGCGGCTTCGGGCTGCGCGGCTGGCAGTGGATGTTCGTGATCGAAGGCCTGCCCGCCATCGTGCTCGGCCTGTACCTGCTCGTGCGCGTGACGGAGCGGATCGACGATGCAACGTGGCTGACCGACGCGGAAAAACGCATGATCCACGCGGAAATGGCGCAGGAAGCGGCCGGCAAGCGCACCCGCCTGGGCGCCGCGCTGCGCGAGCGGACCTTGTGGCTGCTGTTCGCGACGTCGTTCCTCTACAACGTCGGCAACTACGGGCTCGTGTTCTGGATGCCGACGATGATCAAGGCGCTCGGGTCGCTGAGCAACCTCGAAATCGGCCTGGTCAGCGCCATCCCGTATCTGGTCGCGTCGGTCGCGATGGTCGCGAACGCGCAGCATTCGGTGCGAACCGGCGAGCGCCGCTGGCATACGGCGCTGCCGATCGCGATCGGCGGCATCGCGCTGCTCGCGAGTCTCGGGATGCACGCGCATCCGGTGCTCGCGGTCGCGTGCCTGACCGTCGGCGTGGCCGGCATCATGAGCACGCTCGCGATGTTCTGGAGCCTGCCGTCGCGCATTCTCGCGGGCGAAGCGGCCGCGGGCGGCGCCGGGCTCGTCAACATCGGCGCGGCCGTCGCGGGGTTCGTCGGCCCGACGCTGATGGGCTATGCAACGGGATTGACGGGCAGCACCGAGCTCGGCGTCGCGCTGCTCGCCTTCACGCTGTTCGCCGCCGCCGCGCTGATCCTGTCGATTCCGCGCCGGCTCATGGTGCGCACGTGAGCGCGGCGCCTTCGATGCGCAGTGCGCTGGCATTGGCGGCCATGGTGCGGGCCGGCCAGGTGAGCGCGGTATCACTCGTGCAAGCCGCGCTCGCCGACATCGCCGCGCGCGACGGCTCGATCAATGCCTGCGCAGCCACCTTCGACGAGCGGGCCCGGCGCGATGCGCTGCGCATCGACCGCCTCGTGCGGGACGGACGCGACGCGGGCCCGCTCGCTGGCGTGCCGTTCGTCGTGAAGTGGAACATCGACGTGGCGGATTATGCGACGGTTGCCGGATCACCGGCGCGCGCCGCATTGCCGCCCGCCGTCGCCGATGCGCCGATCGTTGCGCGACTGTGCGCGGCCGGCGCGGTCCCCCTGGGCGCGACGCAGATGGACGAACTCGCGTGCGGCGCCACCGGCGTGAATCCGCACTATGGCGCGGTGCGTCTGCCGGTCGATCCGACGCGCATGACGGGCGGCTCGTCGAGCGGCTCGGCCGCCGCGGTCGCGGCCGGGTACGTGCCGCTCGCGCTAGGCAGCGACACCAACGGCTCGATCCGCGCGCCGGCGGCGCTGTGCGGCGTGTGGGGATTTCGCCCCGGCGACGGGCGGCTTTCGCGGGCCGGCTGCGTGCCGTATGCCGAATCGCTCGATACCGTCGGCGGGTTCGCGAACGACATCGACGATCTCGCGGTGCTGTACGACACGCTGGACGAAGCCGATGCACGGCGCGCGCACCCGCCGTGCGGTCCGGCCGCCCCGCTTCGCGTCGCCGTACTGACCGGCGATTTCGAAACACATGCCGATGCGGATGCGCAACGCGCCGTCCGGCGCGCGGCGGCCTGCCTGCGGGCGGGCGAATCGGTGTTTGTCGGCAGCGACGAAGTCGCGCGCGTGCGCGAAGCGGCGCTCGTGATCTCGAACGTGGAGCTCGCGCGCGCCCATCGCGGCTTGGTCGACGCCCCGGCGGCGCTCGTCTCCGAACGCCTGCGGTCGCGCCTCGCAGCCGGCCTCGCGACGTCCGACGCCGCGTATCGGCACGCGCTTGCCCACCGTGCCGCCTGGCGTGCGCGCATCGCGGCGCTGTTCGCGCGCTTCGATCTGCTGCTCGCGGCCGCGACGCCTTGCGCGGCGCCGCGCTTCACCGACGCGACCGTCGATGTCAACGGCGTCGCGCTCGAACCCGCGAAGACGCTCGGCCTGCTGACGCAGCCGATCTCGTTCGCCGGGCTGCCGGTGGTCAGCGCGCCGTGCTTCGTATCGGGCGAGCTGCCGGTCGGGGTGCAATTGATCGGTCCGCCCGGCGCTGACGCGGTGTGCTTCGACGCCGCGCGGCAATTCTCGGCCGCGTGGCGCGAGATGCTCCGTTAGCGACGCACCCCTTGGTGCCGTGCGCCGCCGCGAGTATGCTTGTGCGTCGAACACTCTCCAACCCGGGCGCGCACCGTACCGCGGGCAAGCGCCCCGCCAACCGTCACTCACCATCGATGGATTTCGACGTCATCGTTCTCGGCGCCGGCATCGTCGGCGTTTCCGCCGCGCTGCACCTGCAGGATCGCGGCCGCAAGGTCGCCCTCGTCGATCGCGGCGCGCCCGGCGAAGGCACGAGCTTCGGCAATGCCGGGCTGATCGAGCGCTCGTCGGTCGAACCGTATCCGTTCCCGCGCAGCCCGTTCACGCTGATGCGCTATGCGCTGAACCGCTCGACCGACCTCTACTGGCACGGCGCGTCGCTGCCCGCGTTCGCGCCGTGGCTCGCAAGGTTCTGGTGGGAATCGGCGCCGCCGCGCCACGCGGCGGCCTCGCGCGACATGCTGCCGCTGATCGAGCGCTGCATCGTCGAACACGACGCGCTGATCGCGCGCGCCGGCGCCGGCGAACTGATCCGCGCGAGCGGCTGGCTCGAAGCGTTCCGCACGCCGGCCGCATTCGAACGCGGCGTGGCGGAGGCCGGCCTCGCCGCGCGCCGCCACGGGTTCGGCATCACGCCGCTCGATGCGGCCGCGCTGCGCGCGCACGAACCGAGCCTCGCACCGGGCTTCTGCGGCGCGCTGCACTGGCTCGACCCGAAAAGCGTCATCGATCCGGCTGCGCTCGTCAAAGCGTATGCGCACCTGTTCGTGCAGGGCGGCGGCACGCTGCTGACCGGCGACGCCGCGAGCCTCGACGCGCTGTCGCCCGGCTGGCAGGTCCGGACCGACGACGGCCCGGCGGCCGCGCCGGCCGTCGTGGTCGCGCTCGGCCCGTGGTCCGACACGGTGTTCGGCAAGTTCGGCTACAAGATCCCGCTGCGCGAGAAACGCGGCTATCACATGCACTACGCGCCGTCCGCGCGCGGCGTGCCGTCGGCACCGATCGTCGATCGCGAATACGGCTACGTGATCGCGCCGATGCGGCGCGGGCTGCGGCTCACGACCGGCGTCGAGATCGCGCGGCGCGGGCTTCCGCCGACGGGCGTGCAGCTCGAACGCGCGGAACGCGTCGCGCGGCCGGTGTTCGGGTTCGGCGAGCGGCTCGACCCGCATCCGTGGCTCGGCTTCCGTCCATGCACGCCCGACATGCGCCCGGTGATCGGCCCCGCGCCCGCGCATCGCGGGCTGTGGTTCGCGTTCGGACACAACCATCACGGGCTGACGCTCGGCCCCGTCACCGGCCGCCTGCTGGCCGAGATGATGACCGGCGAAGCGCCGTTCACCGATCCGGCGCCGTATCGCGCGGATCGCTTCTGAACACGCGACGCCGGCCGGCCCGAAGGCACGACCGGCGTCGCGCCCGCCGTCAGCGAAAGCGAAGTTGATCTCGCCCGAGCTGCGAAACGGACGCGCAGCCCATCAGCCGCATGTCCCGTTCGATTTCCGTGCGCATCAGTTGCAGCGCGCGCTCGACGCCGGGCTGCCCGGCGGCGGCGAGCGGAAACAGGTAATAGCGCCCCAGGCCGACCGCCTTCGCACCGAGCGCCAGCGCTTTCAGCACGTGCGAGCCGCGTTGCACGCCGCCGTCCATCATCACGTCGATCCGGTCGCCCACCGCGTCGACCACCTCGGCAAGCTGGTCGAACGCGGCGCGCGAACCGTCGAGTTGCCGTCCGCCGTGGTTCGACAACACGATGCCGGTGCAACCGATATCCGCCGCCCGGCGCGCGTCGTCGACCGACATCACGCCTTTCAGGCAAAACTCCCCGTTCCACTCCCGCACCATCGCGGCCACGTCGTCCCATGACATCGACGGATCCAGCATGTCCGTGAAGTAGCGGCTGATCGACATCGCGCCGCCGCCCATGTCGACATGCCGGTCGAGTTGCGGCAAACGGAATCGCTCGTGGGTCAGGTAGTTGACCGCCCAGGCCGGCTTCAACGCGAACTCGGTCATGCCCGCGAGCGTCAGCCGGAACGGAATCGAGAAGCCGGTGCGTTTGTCGCGCTCGCGATTGCCGCCGGTGATGCTGTCCACCGTCAGCATCATCACGTTCACGCCGGCCTCCCGCGAGCGGTTCATCATCTCGCGGTTCAGGCCACGGTCCTTGTGGAAGTAGAACTGGTACACCTGCGGGCCCGAGCTGATCGCGCGAGCTTCCTCGAGGCTCACGGTGCCGAGCGACGACACGCCGAACATCGTGTCGAATTTCGCGGCCGCGGCGGCGACGGCTCGCTCGCCGTCGTGATGAAACAGGCGTTGCAGCGCGGTCGGCGAGCAGTAAACCGGCATGCCGAGCTTTTGCCCCATGACCGTCACCGATAGATCGACGTCGCGCACGCCGCGCAATACGTTCGGCACCAGATCGCAACTTTCGAACGCGCTCGTGTTGCGTCGATAGGTGGTTTCATCGTCGGCCGCACCGTCGATGTAATTGAAGATCGGCCCCGGCAACCGTCGTCGCGCCAGCTCGCGGAAGTCGTGGAAATTGTGGCAATCGTTCACGCGCATTCGTCACACTCCATTCGGCGCACAAGCGGCATGCCGGCGGCCCGGCGCGCGTCGCTCGCATCGCAGCGTTCGTTCGGTCCCGACGGCCGGTGGCCTCGCGCGATACGGAGGCCGCGCCGGCAACCGGGAGGGCCGCATCGCGTCCGCCGCTGGCGAACATGCGGAAAGTCGACTCGCGCGCTCAATCGAGCGCGCGGCCGAAAATGCGGATCACTTCGTCGAGATGCTCGGCCATTGCACGGCGCGCGGCGTCGGGGTCGCGCGCGCGGATCGCATCGAGGATCGCGCGATGCTCGCGCTCCGACCGGTGCGGCATGTCGTTCGGCATGTACAGCGACTGCAGCCGCTGGAACATCAGGTCGTACTTGTGCGCGAGCAACTGCTTGATCATCAGCGCATACGCGGCGTTGTCGCTCGCTTCCGCGATGCGGATATGGAACAGCCGGTCGCCCGGGTGCGTGAGCGAGCCGCTGCGGTTGTCGTCCTGGTTGCGCAGGAATGCTTCGTGGATGCCTTCGATCTGCGCGTCCGAGCCATGCTTCGCGGCCAGCGACGCGGCTTCCGGCTCGATCAGCCGGCGTGCCTGCAGCAGCGCGAACGGCGGGATTTCGGTGTCGAGGTCGAGCGCGATGCCGAGCTCCGGATCGATCTCGACGATCGAGAACGGCGCGACCGGCGCGCCGGGTGTCCGCGCAGGTTCGGGCGCGGCGGCCGTTTCGGGATGGCGCACCTTCACCCCGTCGCCGACGCGCACGCTGACGAGCCCGTTCACTTCGAGCGCGATCAGCGCCTCGCGCACCGACGTGCGCGACACGCCGAACCGTTCGGCGAGTTCGCGCTCGGGCGGCAGATAGCTGCCCGGCGGGAAATCGCCGGACTCGATCATCGCACTGAGCTTGTCGGCGATCTGCTGGTAGAGGCGGCGGTTCTGAATCGGCTGGATGGACATACGTTGACGCTGGTAATCGGTTTCGTTCCGGACGGTCCGATGCATCGCATCGACCGTTCGCGCCTATTTTATATGCCGCGCTTCATATCGCCCGGCACCGCGTAGCACCGCGCGGCCGTGCCGCCCCACAACGCGACGCGCTCCGCCGCCGACAGCCGCGCTTCGGCCCAGCGTTCGACGAGCGACGCGACCTCGTCATACGACGCCGCGAGCAGGCAAACCGGCCAGTCCGACCCGAACATCAGCCGCTGCGGGCCGAACGCGTCGAGCGCCGCATCGAGGCACTGCTCGATATGCCGGATATCCTGCGCGCGCAGGCCGCGCCGCCAGTCGGCTTCGGTCACGAGCCCCGACAGCTTGCACGCGACGTGCGGCAGCGCGCCGAGTTCACGCAGCGACGCGCGCCAGCGCGCGAGCGCCGTGTCGTCGCGCTCGAACTCGGCGAGTGCCGGCTTGCCGACGTGGTCGAGCACGAGCCAGTGCGCGTCGTGCCGCGCGCAGAACGCGCGTACGTCCGGCAACTGGCGCTCGAACACGAGCACGTCGTAGACATAGCCGTTCGCCTGCAGCCAAGCGACGCCGCGATTGAAAGCGGGATCGGCGACGAACGCGCCGACGTCGGCTTCGTCCTGCAACTGGTGACGAAAACCGCGCAGCTTCGGGCTGCGCCACTCGGCGACACGATCGGCCAGCGCCGGCGCACCGAGATCCTCCCAGCCGACCACCGCCGCGATGCGGGCGTCGTCGCACGCCAGGTCGAGCAGGAACGCCGTCTCGTCGCGCCCGGCGCGCGCCTGCACCGCGATCGATGCGCCGAGCGCCTGCGCATGCATCTGCGGCCCCAGCGCATCGGGCAGGTAGTCGCGCGCGAGCACGTCCATCCCGGGGCCGATCCACGGATAGTCGGCCGCGCGATAACGCCAGAAGTGCTGATGCGAATCGATACGCACTGCGCCCATGATGCCCTCGTGTTCGATCACCGCGACGGCGGCGGCTGCGGCGCGCATCGCCGCAATCGCCGCCGGCACGCCACGTTCAGTCGTACAACACCGCGGCGATCTTCGGATCGTCGATATTGGTCTTGTCGTACCAGTAGAAACCGGTATCGATCACCTTCGGCAGTTTCTCGCCCTTGATCGCCTTCACGGCCGCCTCGACCGTCTTGTAACCGATGCCGATCGGGTTCTGCGTGATCGCGCCGGCCATCAGCCCGCTGCGGATCGCGTCCTTCTGCTGCTTGCCGGAATCGTAGCCGACGATCACGACCTTGCGCTTCATCTCGCGCACGCCGTTGACCACGCCGATCGCCGAACCTTCGTTGGTGCCGAACAGCCCCTTGAGCTTCGGATACGCCTGCAGGATCGACTTCGTCACTTCGGTCGACTTCAACTGGTCGCCTTCGCCGTACTGCACGGTCACGACCTGCACCTTCGGGTGCGCGGACTTCATCCGCTCGAGGAAGCCGTCGCGGCGGTCGATGCCGGTGCGGCTCGTCTGGTCGTGCGCGACCACCGCCACCTGCCCTTCGTCGCCGATCAGCGCGGCGAGCTTGTCGGCGGCGAGCGCGGCGGCCGCCTTGTTGTTGGTGGCGGCCGTCGTCACCGGAATGTCGCTGTCCACGCCCGAGTCGAATGCGATCACCGGGATCTTCTCGGCCTGCGCCTTCTTCAGCAGCGGCAGCGCGGCCTTGCTGTCGAGCGCCGCGAAGCCGAGCGCGGCCGGCTTCTTCGCGATCGCGGCCGACAGCATGTCGATCTGCTTGTCGACCATCGCCTCGGTTTCCGGCCCTTCGAACGTCACCTTCACCTTGTAGTCCTTCGCGGCCTGCATCGCGCCCGCTTTCACGGCCTGCCAGAACTGATGCTGGAACCCCTTCGAGATCAGCGGGATGTAGGTTTCCTGCGCGTGCACGCCGGCCGTGACGCCGACGGCGAACGTCAGCCCGACGATCGCGTTCAACACCTTGCTCCTGATCACTTCGCGTCTCCTTTTTTCGTATCGAATGAAATGCCGGCCGAAACCGGCGGTGAAGCGCATGCCTGCATGTGTCAGCGGCGACGCCGGCGCAGGATGTCCACGTAGACGGCGAGGATGATGATCACGCCCGTCACGACCGTCTGCCACTCCTGCGCGACCGACATGATGCGCAGGCCGTTGGTCAGCACGCTCATGATGAACGCGCCGATGATGGTGCCGACGATGCTGCCCGCGCCGCCCGACAGCGACGTGCCGCCGATCACGACGGCCGCGATCGCATCGAGCTCGTAGCCCTGCCCGAGCGCCGGCTGCGCCGAGTTCAGCCGCGACGCGATCAGCAGCCCGGCGATCCCGCACACCGCGCCGCTGAACGTGTAGACCGCGATCTTCCACGCATCGACGTTCACGCCGGAAAGCCTGAGCGCCTCCTCGTTGCTGCCGAGCGCGAACGTGTAGCGGCCGAAGATCGTGCGGTTCAGCACGATCGACGCGCCGATCGCGACGAGGAACAGGATCAGCACCGCGTTCGGAATCGGCAGCGCGGGAATCAGGTTGCCGATCAGCGAATCCTGCGCGATCGACGTGAAGCCCGGCGTGTCGTTGAAGTAGATCGGCCGCGTGCCCGAGATCACGAGCGACAGCCCCTTGAGCAGCATCATCATGCCGAGCGTCGCGATGAACGGCGGCACCTTCATCTTCGCGATCACGAAGCCCGACACGCAGCCGGACAGCGCGCCGAACACCAGCGCGGCGAGGATGCCCAGCGGTAGCGGCATCCCCCACTTCGTCAGCACGACGCCGGCCATCACCGCGCAGAACGTCATCAGCGTGCCGACCGACAGGTCGATGCCGGACGTGATGATCACGTACGTGCAGGCGACGGCCAGCACGCCGTTCACGGCGGTCGCCTGCAGGATCGACACGAGGTTGTCGACGTCGAGGAAGTTCGACGACGCGAAGCTGAAGAACACGATCAGCAGCACGAGGCTCGCGAACGCGAGCAGCTTCTGCCGCGCGGCCGGGTTGAACAAGCGCGCCTTCAGGCTCGATGCGGCGGCCGGCGCGTCGCCGGTGGCAAGGGGCGGAACGGGATGCGTATCGTTGGACATGATCGTTAGGCGTCTGAATCGGGACAATCAGGACAACACGGTCGACTCGCGCTGCGTCGCGAGCTGCATGATCTTTTCCTGCGTGGCGTCGGCCGCGCGCAATTCGCCGGTCACGCGGCCTTCGCACATCACGAGAATCCGGTGGCTCATGCGCAGCACCTCGGGCAGCTCCGACGAGATCATCACGATCGCCTTGCCGTCGGCGGCGAGCGCATCGAGCAGCTTGTAGATCTCGCTTTTCGCGCCGACGTCGATGCCGCGCGTCGGCTCGTCGAAGAACAGGATGTCGCAGTCGCGCAGCAGCCATTTCGCGATCACGATCTTCTGCTGGTTGCCGCCGGACAGCAGCCGCGCGGGCTGCGCGACCGACGGCGTGCGGATCGCGAGTTGCCGCACGTACGACTGCGCGGCGTCGCGCATCCCGCGCGCATCGAGGAACAGGCCGCGGCGCACGAAGCGCCGCATGCTCGACAGCGCGATGTTGTTCTGCACGTCCATCCCGACCGCGAGCCCGAAGTGCTTGCGATCCTCGGACAGGTAGCCGATGCCAAATTTCACCGCATCGGCCGGCGTGCGGATCGTCACGGCCCGGCCGTTCACGCGGATCTCGCCCGCATCGACCGGGTCCGCACCGAACACCGCGCGCGCGACCTCGGTGCGGCCCGCGCCCATCAGCCCGGCGAAGCCGAGGATCTCGCCGCGCCGCAGCGTGAAGCCGACGTCGCGGATCGCTCGGCCGCGCGACAGGCCGCGCACTTCGAGCGCAATCTCGTTCGCGGACGTATCGGGCGGCGTGCGAGTTTCGGTATCGAGCTGGCGGCCGACCATCATCGAGATGATCGTGTCCATCGACGTATCCGCCATCGGCACGGTCGCGACGTACTTGCCGTCGCGCATCACGGTCACGCGATCGGCGATCTGGCGCAGCTCGTCCATCTTGTGCGAGATGTAGACGATGCCGACGCCGTTCGCGCGCAGGTCGCGGATGATGCGGAACAGCTCGGCGATCTCCGCGTTGTTCAGCGCGGCGGTCGGCTCGTCCATGATCAGCACGCGCGAATCGAACGACAGCGCCTTCGCGATCTCCACCATCTGCTGCTTCGCGACCGTCAGCCGGCCGACCGGCGTGCGCGGATCGAGATCGAGCCGCATCCGCTGGAAGATCGCGGCCGCATCGCGGTTCAACTTGTCTTCGTCGACGAACACGCCGAGGCGGCCGCGCGGCTCGCGGCCGATGAAGATGTTCTGCGCGACGCTCAGGTGGTTCATCAGGTTCAGCTCCTGATGGATGATGCCGATGCCGAGCGCCTGCGCGGCACGCGGATCGGCGATCTCCACCGGGCGGCCGTCCATCCGGATCTCGCCGCCGTCGCGCTGGTAGACGCCCGCGAGAATCTTCATCAGCGTCGACTTGCCGGCGCCGTTCTCGCCCATCAGCGCATGCACTTCGCCGCTGCGCAGGTCGAAGCGGCAATCGTCGAGCGCCTGCACGCCCGGAAAGCGCTTGCCGATGCCGGTCAGCGCGATCAGCGCGGGCGCGGCGCCGGTGTTCGGGTTCAGGTCGGGTTGCATGGCTCGCGGCCCTCAGCTGATCGCACGATCGAGATGCGTATAGCCGCCGTCGACGAACAGCCACTGGCCCGTCGTGTGCGACGCGCGATCCGACAGCAGGAACACGGCCGTGTCGGCGATCTCGTCGGCCGTCGTGAAGCGTTGGCCAAGCGGCACCTTGCCGGCGATTTCATCGATCTTCGCTTGCGGATCGTCGAAGCCGGCGATCCAGTTCTGGTAGAGCGGCGTCATCACCTCGGCGGGAATCACCGCGTTCACGCGCACGCCGTCGTTACGCAACGCGACCGCCCATTCGCGCGTCAGCGCGAGCTGCGCGCCCTTCGACGCGCAATAGCCGCTCGTGTTGCCCTGGCCGGTGACGGCCGTCTTCGACGAGACGTTGACGATCGCGCCGCGCGTCGCCTTCAGGTGCGGCACGCAGTAATGCGCCATCACGTAGTAGTGGATCAGGTTGCGCTCGAGCGACGCGACGAACGCGTCGCGCCCGGCGTCGAGCCCGATGCCGTCGTTGATGCCCGCGTTGTTGACGAGGCCGTCGATGCGTCCGAAGCGCGCGAGGGTCTGCGCGACCGCATCGCGGCACTGCGCGTCGTCCTGCAGTTCGACAGTGATGCACGCGGCGCGCGGCTGTTGCCGCGCGAGTGCGCGCCAGAACGCGTCGTCGGGCGCGTGGCGCGCGAACACCACCGGAATCGCGCCTTCGCCGGCCAGCCGCATCGAGATCGCGGCGCCAATGCCCGACGCGCCGCCGGTCACGATCACGACCTTGTCTTGCAGATTCAAATCCACTTCGCGTCTCCGTCGTTCATGTTGCCGCCGCGCGCGGCGCGCACGACGCGCGTGGTACGCCGTCGTGCGTTGCCGTGCGTCAGCCGCGGAACCGGTACTGCTCCAGCGATTCGGGCTTCATCTCGATCGAGAAACCGGGCGCCGTCGGCGGCATGTACGCGGCGCCGCGCACCACGCACGGTTCGACGAAATGCTCGTGCAGGTGATCGACGTACTCGGTCACGCGCCCCTCCTTCGTGCCGGAAATGCACACGTAGTCGATCATCGACAGGTGCTGCACGTATTCGCACAGCCCGACGCCGCCCGCATGCGGGCACACCGGCAGCCCGTACTTCGCGGCCATCAGCATCACCGCGAGAATCTCGTTCACGCCGCCGAGCCGGCACGCGTCGATCTGCACGACGTCGATCGCGCCGCGCGCGATGAACTGCTTGAACAGCACGCGGTTCTGGCACATCTCGCCGGTCGCGACCTGCACCGGCGCGATCGCCTCGCGGATCTTGCGATGCCCTTCGACGTCGTCGGGGCTCGTCGGCTCCTCGATGAACCACGGCCGCGCGAACGCGAGCGCGCGCACCCAGTCGATCGCCTCGCCGACTTCCCATACCTGGTTCGCGTCGATCATCAGCTTGCGGTCGGGGCCGATCGCCTCGCGCGCGATCGTCACGCGGCGGATGTCATCGTCGAGGTTCGCGCCGACTTTCAGCTTGACGTACTCGAAACCTTCTTCGACCGCCTCGCGGCACAGCCGGCGCAGCTTGTCGTCGCTGTAGCCGAGCCAGCCGGCCGACGTCGTGTAGCACGGGTAGCCGTCGCGCTCCAGCGCGGCGATCCGCGCGGCCTTGCCGGGCGCCTGCCGGCGCAGCAGGTCGAGCGCTTCGTCCTGGCTCAGGCAATCGGTCAGGTAACGGAAGTCGATTGCCCGCACCAGTTCCTCCGGGCTCATGTCGGCGACGAGCCGCCACAGCGGCTTGCCGACGGCCTTCGCCCACAGGTCCCACACCGCATTGACGACGGCGCCCGTCGCCAGGTGGATCGCACCCTTGTCGGGGCCGATCCAGCGCAACTGGCTGTCCGACGTGACGTGCCGCCAGAAGCGGCCCATGTCCTCGCGGATCCAGTCGAGGTCGAGGCCGACGACGAGGTGGCGCATCGCGTCGATCGCCGCGCAGCAGATTTCGTTGCCGCGCCCGATGGTGAACGTGAGCCCGTGACCTTCGAGCCCGTCGCGATCGGTTTCGAGGATGACGTAGGCCGCCGAATAATCGGGGTCCGGGTTCATCGCATCGGAGCCGTCGAGCTGGCGCGAGGTCGGAAAGCGCACGTCGAGGACGCGCATCGATCGGATGATAGGCATGACGAATCGTCCGTTGAAGGGAATCAGGCCTGCACGGTGCGCTGGCGTTGCTCACCGAGCCCGTCGATGCCGAGCGTGATCACCTGTCCGGCGCGCAGATAGACGGGCGGCTTCTGCCCGAGGCCGACGCCCGGCGGCGTGCCGGTCGAGATCACGTCGCCCGGTTGCAGGCTCATGAAGCGGCTCAGGTAGCTGATCAGGTGCGGCACGCGGAACACCATCGTCGCGGTCGTGCCGTTCTGGTAGCGGTGGCCGTCCACTTCCAGCCACAGCCGCAGCGCGTGCGGATCGGGCACTTCGTCGGCCGTCACCAGCCACGGGCCGATCGGGCCGAACGTGTCGTTGCCCTTGCCCTTGTCCCACGTGCCGCCGCGCTCGAGCTGGTATTCGCGCTCCGACACGTCGTTCACCACGCAGTAGCCGGCGACGTGCGATAGCGCATCGGCTTCGTCGATATAGCGGCCGCCCTGGCCGATCACCACGCCGAGTTCGACTTCCCAGTCGGTTTTCTCCGAGCCGCGCGGGATCTCGACGTCGTCGTTCGGGCCCGAGATCGCGCTCGTCCACTTGCCGAACACGACGGGCTCCTTCGGCACCTCCATCCCCGATTCGGCCGCGTGATCCGAATAGTTGAGCCCGATGCAGATGAATTTGCCGACGCGGCCGACGCACGCGCCGAGCCGCGGCGTGCCTTCGACGAGCGGCAGCGACGACGGCGGGATGTCGCGCAGCCGCGCGAGCGACGCGGGGGTCAGCGCGTCGCCGGCGATATCGTCGATCACGCCGGACAGGTCGCGAATCTGGCCGTGCGCATCGAGCAGGCCCGGCTTTTCATGGTGTTTGTCGCCAAATCTCAGCAGTTTCATAGCGTTGTCTGAATGCAGAAGGGAAGTGAATGGGAAGGCGCGGTCAGTTCGACCAGCCGCCGTCGATCAGGTGAATCGTGCCGGTGGTGAACGACGCTTCGTCGGACGCCAGGTACAGCGCGAGCGCGGCCACTTCGTCCGCGCTGCCGATGCGGCCGATCGGCTGGCGCGCGACGAACGCCTGGCGCACCTCGTCGGCGGACACGTGGCGCGTGCGCGCCTGGTCGGCGATCCGCTGCTCCAGCGACGGCGATTCGATCGTGCCCGGGCAGATCGCGTTGCAGCGGATACCCCGCTCGACGAAATCGGCGGCCACCGCCTTGGTCAGCCCGATCACGGCTGCCTTGGTGGTGCCGTACACGAAGCGGTTCGGCACACCCTTCACGCTCGACGCGGCCGACGCCATGTTGACGATCGACGCGCCGCCGGCTTCGAGCATCGCGGGCAGCAGCGCGCGGATCAGCCGGTACATCGACGTGACGTTCAGGTTCAGCGAGAACGCCCACGCGTCTTCGTCGCACTCGAGGATCGAGCCGTGATGCACGTAGCCCGCGCAGTTGAACAGCACGTCGAACGCGCGTTCGCTCGCGGCCAGCGCGGCGATGTCGTTCGCGTCCGTGACGTCGAGCCGCCGCGTGGCCAGCCGGCCGCCCGCGCGCTCGGCGTCGGCTTCGAGCCGCACCAGCGCGGCTTCGTTGATGTCGGTCGCCAGCACGTCGGCGCCCTCGCTCGCGAACCGCAGCGCGGTCGCACGGCCGATGCCCTGCCCGGCCGCCGTCACCAGCGCGCGTTTGCCCTGCAATCTCATGAGCACGTCTCCCGAAAAGCCGGCCGCCAGTCGGCCGATTGGCACAAAGGACTAAAGGTCCAACCAATCATAGGAAGGGATCGGGCGTTTGTCACGAAATTGGGATTCAGTATTTACCCAGGGCGGGTCAATCCGTGCGGCGCACGCGAATGCAGCGCGCGAGCGGCGTTGAAGTGCTGCGCCGCGATCCGCTCAAACCCAATACCGGCGGGCCTTTCAGCCGATTCTTCAGCAACGTCCGACACGACGGCCGCGCCAAACTGACAAAAAAGTCATGTTCGCGTCAGGGTGCCAACGGGTCGCGCACGCCATCATGGCGTTGCCGGACCGCGCTTCCGGTACATCGCCTCCCCGCCCGCGCCGGATCTCTGCGGGCACCTCCGTCCCCCTGGCGATGTATCCCGTGACTGGGCGAGCAGACACGGTGCGCGGGCCGATTTTCCGCCCCGGGCTTCTTGTCCGGGGCTTTTTGTCTTTGGTTTTCCAAGAAAATAAGCGCGGATTGTTTCTAAATCGGCAAAAGGTAATTCGAGCCGGACAGGATGTTTTTTCCGGTCACAGACGCTTACATTTAGCGCACCACTCATGGAAACCGCTACGGATTCGCCATCGGGTAGTGACATCCACTGCCACGGCCGAAACCGCACGAGCTTTAGGAAACGGCAAAATGAAGGCCTCCCAATCCCTGCCTGCGCTCGATCCCGCCGACGTCCACGTCGAAATCCTCGAACGTTCCGATACGCTGCTCGTCGTCCGCTGGGTCGAACCGGGCCGCTGTCATTACGGGGAGCAGCGCTGGCGCCGCCGCTTCGCGCAGCGCACCGGCACCTGCGCGCTGTCGCGCCAGGTCATCCACCGCGGCGACGAAGTGTTCCGCCCGGCCGAGCGCCCGGCCCCCGCCAACGCCGCCGCCATGATCTCCGCCGCCGAGGTGCTCGCGCTGGCCGGCAGCAGATAAAACCGCCGGCCGTGCGCCCGGGCTTGCGGCGCCACGCTATCCGTCAGCCCTAGAAGCGCCGGTCTAATTCTCCCGCTTGTCTGCTCCGTCCGCCCGCACTATCGTTACACCACTCAATGTAACGATTAAATGCCGCGGCCGACCGGCCGCGCCGATGGAGGCAGACATGCATGCATGGAGCGCGCGCCACGTCCCGGCGCAGGGCGGCAAGGTCGCGGTCGTGACCGGCGCCAACAGCGGCCTGGGCTGGCATCTCGCGGAAACGCTGGCCGCGAAAGGCGCGACGGTCGTGATGGGCTGCCGCGACGCCTCCCGCGGCGCGCAGGCTGCCGACGCGATCCGCCGGCTTCATCCTCATGCACGCGTCGAAGTCGATCCGCTCGACCTCGCCGATCTCGCGTCGATCGCACGCTTCGCGGCCGACGTCGGCGAACGCCACGGCCGCGTCGACATCCTCTGCAACAACGCCGGCGTGATGTTCCTGCCGCTGCGGCACACGCGCGACGGCTTCGAGATGCAGTTCGGCACCAACCACCTCGGCCATTTCGCGCTGACCGGCCATCTGCTGCCGGCGCTGCGCGCCGCGCACCGGCCGCGCGTCGTCACGATGTCGAGTGGCTTCAACCGCGGTGGCCGGATTCGCGTGGACGACCTGCGCGCCGCGCAACGCTACAACCGTTATCTCGCCTATTGCGACAGCAAGCTCGCGAACCTCATGTTCGCGATCGAGTTGCAGCGCCGCTTCACGCGCGCGGCGTTCCCCGGCATCAGCGTCGCCGCGCATCCCGGCTATGCGGCGACCAACCTGCAGTTCGCGGGCCCGGCGATGGACCGGTCGCCCGGCCGCGCCGCGCTGATGCGCGTCGCGAACCGTTATCTCGCGCAACCGGCCGACCAGGGCGCGCTGCCCGCGATTCATGCGGCGACGTCGCCCGATCTGGCCGGCGGCGCGTACATCGGTCCGTCCGGCTGGTTCGAATCGCGCGGGCTGCCGGCACCGGCGAGCGTGCCGCGCGCGGCCCGCGGCGTGGCGGCGGCGGCGCTGCTGTGGGAAGCGTCGGAAGCCGCGACGGGCGTGCGCTTCCTCAGCGCCGGCGCGTCCGCCGGACGCGCGCCGGGCCGGCCATTCGATACGGCGGCCGAAGCGCGCTGAGTCGCGCACTGCGCCGATCCAACATTCCTCATCCTTATTACGCCGATCGAAAGAAAGCCTGTTGAAGGCTGATTCGCCGCCGCACTGTTACCGGCCAGGAAACAATTTATCGTCAAAATCAGCGTTTACCCTCAGCACGCCGGTGACTAAGATTGGGTCAATCGCTCAAGACATGGTGTCGAGAGCGAACTCAATAAAACACCGGAGGTCACCATGAAATCGCTCGTTTCCGCAGTCGTTGCCGCTGCCGCCCTGTCCGCTTCGTTCGGCGCATTCGCTCAAAGCACCGTGACGCGCGCTCAAGTGCGCAACGAACTCGTCCAGCTCGAACAAGCCGGCTACAAGCCGGGCGTGTCGAGCCCGTACTACCCGAACGACATCCAGAGCGCCGAAGCGCGCGTTCATGGCGCCGACACCAGCGGCTACGGCGCACAACCGGCTCCGCTCGTCCACTCGGGCGCACCGGCAGCCGCTTCGTCGAACGCACGCGACTCGATCTTCTTCGGCCAGTAAGCCGATGCGCCCCCGGCGGGCGCCGCGCATCGCGCGATGAAGTCACGCAGTCCTGACGAGCCCCTTCGCGGGGCTCGTCTGTTTTGTGAAACGCATACCTCCGCCGCCCGGCAGCGGGTGGCTTCGCCCGGACGCCTCGCGTCCGGGTGCTTTTTCCCGGCGAGGTGTGCGTGAACGTGCCGTGTGTGTCGATCAGCGTGCCGCGACCGCGGCCGGCGTTGCCCGCGACAGCACGCGCCACCGCGACAGCAATTCGTCGCGATCGACGTAACAGCCCTGCAAGTGCCGGCGGCCCGTCGACGGGTCGAACTCGGTGCGCGCATGCAGCACGCGCCGGTTGTCGAACGCCCACATGTCGCCCGCCCGCAGCCGGCGCTGCACGCGAAAGCGCGGCTCGCGCGCGAGCGCGAGGAACCGCCGGTACGCGCGATAGACGGCCGCGACCGAGCCGGCCGGCGCGTCGAGCGGCCCGCGCAGGAAGTTCGCGACGCGCACTTCCGTCACGTTGCCGCGCGCATCGCGCCCGATCACCGGCGCCGAACAGCGGTAGTCGCTATTCGCGCTCTTGTTCCAGAACTCGAACGGCGTCGAGGCAAGCTGCTCGAAATCATCCGGATGTTCGCGCCGCAGCGCATCCGCGAGCGCGAAGCCGTCGAGGAAGATACTGTCGCCGCCGGTCGCGTCGTTCGCGAGGCAATGCAGGAACTGCACGCCCGGCTGCAATTCGCGCGTCGGCAGGTCGGTGTGTGGCGGAAGATTCAGCGATGTATACGCATTGCTGTCCGGACGCGGCTTCGATTCGACGTCGAACAGCACACCGAAATTACTTTCTCGGATCAGGCCGACCCGGCGTGCGACCTCGTCGACGCGGCCGCGCTCGGCCGGCACGCCTTCGATCAGCGTGAGCCCCGTGCTCTGCAATGCACCGAGCCATGCGAGCAACGCGCGGTCGTCCTCCATCACGTCGCGCCACGCGAACACGCCGATCGCCGTCGGATCGTCGCCGGTCCATACGTGCCTCCCGTGCGCGGCCACGCGCTCGGCACGCGACGCGTCGTCGTAGGCATGCGCACGCAACCAGCCCAGCGACCACGCGCTGCGGTGTCCGTCGTTCCATTCCACATGCAGCGCGCCGTCGGTCTCGACGTGCACGGTGAGCGCGGACAAATCCTCGCGCGCATCGGCGATCTCGAACACCTGTTCGCGCGTGATCGCATGCACGCACGCGGAACAGGCGCAGTTGTCGCGCAGCCAGTCGAAATGGAACGGCGATCGTCGCGCGTCGCTCCACTCGACCTCCACCGTGCCCTCGCCAATCGTCGCCGCCGCGATCGCCGCGTCGGCCGAAAACGTCCGCCAGTCCTCGATACGGTGTTGCGCTGCCGCCTGCATCGTTGCCTCCCGGAAAACGCCCGCTACGCGTGCGGTGCGAGCAAGAACCTGCCGACCATCCGGTGCATCCGTGCAGCCTGCGGGCTCGTTCCGAACGCGCGCCAGCAGCCGTGCACCAGCCCCTCTCCCATCCAGGCGTGCGCGACGCCGCCCGCCGCGCGAATCCGTTCGACGTACACGCGCGCATCGTCGCGCAGCGGATCGTGTTCCGCGCCGATCGCGAGCACCGGCGGCAAGCCGTCAAAACGCCCGGCTTCGAGCGGCACCGATGCGCGCAACAACGGGTTGCCGTTTCGCAGCAGGTCGGACACATCACCGCCCCAGTACAGCGCGCGATAGCGATGCACGTCGTCGAGCGTCAGCATCGGCGCGTGCGCTTCCGTTTCGCGCGCGGGCGGTTGCGGTTCGAAACCGAGCATCGGATAAACGAGCGCGATGCCGTCCACGCTCCCTTCGCCAGCATCGCGCAGCGCGGTCGCCACCGCCGCCGCGAGCATCCCGCCCGCGCTGTCGCCCGCGAGCGTCAACGGATGCACGCATGGCCCGAACGGCCAGCGTGCGTCGCGCGCGGCACGCGTGATTTCCAGGCAATCCTCGAGCGCGGCCGGCGCGCGGTGTTCGGGCGCCAGCCGATAGTCGACCGCGATCACGTCGAGGCCCGTATCGGCCGCCAGTTGCGCGGTGATCAGCGCATGGCTGTCGAGCGAGCCGACGACGAAACCGCCGCCATGAAAAAACAGCACCGTGCCGCGCGGCGTGCCGTGCGCGGACGCATGGCGGCGCAGCGCGATCGCGTGGCCGGCCGGTGCACGCCACACGGCGTCCTGCTGCACGATGCCTGACGGCAGCACGGCCGGCGTCCATTCGGCCGCGAAGCGGTCGTACAGGCGGCGCTGCTCGTCGGGCGAACGCGCCGCCGCATCGGCCGGATACCACGCGTCGACGGCCGCGACGAACGCCGCGATTTCCGGTTCGAGCATCGTGTGCCCTCCGCGGTCGAAGATCGAAAATCGAAGTTCGTGAAGTGAAGCGCGCCGCTAGCGGCGCGGCGGCAACCCGATCACGCGGCCGGCATAAGCAGGCGCCGCGCAATCGCGCTGCAACGCATGCAGTTCGGCCACGCGTGCTGCCACGTCGTCGTCGAACGGCGCCGATTTCGCGCCGTCGCGCGTATCGACGTGCAGCAGCATCTGCTCGCTCGCCGATACCGCGTCGTCATGCCCGCCGGCGAACAGTTCGAGATACAGGTGCAGCCGCTTCGCGTCGTGCGCGAGCACGCGCGCATCGACGCGCACCGGCGTGCCTTCCTTGATCTCGTGCAGGTAGTTCACGTGCGCTTCGAGCGTGTAGACCGAGCGCCCCCGCTCCCGACGCGTGGCGTCGTCGAGACCGATGCGATCCAGCAGCGCATCGGTCGCGAAGCTGAAGATCAGCAGGTAGAACGCATCGCGCAGGTGGCCGTTGTAGTCGACCCATTCGGGCCGCACCACGTCGCGGTAAATCGTCAGCGGGGTCTCGCCCGTCATCGCCTGTCCTTTATTCCTCGAATCGCATCCCGTGCCGCGCCTTCACCGCGGCGATCGATTTCAGCACCTCGGTGATGCACTCGTCGCGATAGCGTTCGAGCTCCTTGATGCTGCGCGTGCCCTGCTGTTCGGTCGTGCCTTCGACGACGCTGTCGATCAGCGCGTCGGTCAACGTCGGCGCGACCAGCTTCGTCCACGGCAGTTCGAGCGCCGGGCCGAATTGCTGCATGAAGTGTCGCATGCCCGCGTCGCCGCCGGCCAGCGTGTAGGTCAGGAACGTACCCATGAACGACCAGCGGATGCCCGCGCCGAAGCGGATCGCATCGTCGATCTCGCCGGTCGTCGCGACGCCTTCGTTGACCAGATGCAGCGCCTCGCGCCACAACGCTTCGAGCAGACGATCGGCGATGAAACCCGGCACTTCCTTGCGCACGTGCAGCGGCCGCATGCCGAGCTTGCGATAGACCTCCATCGCGCCTTCGACCGCTTCCGGCGACGTGCGCGCGCCGCCGAGCACTTCGACGAGCGGCAGCAGGTAGACGGGGTTGAACGGGTGGCCGACCACGCAGCGCTCCGGATGCGTGGCCCGCGCGTAGAAATCGGTCGGCAGCAGCCCCGACGTCGACGACGCGATGATCGCGTCGGGCTTCGCCGCGCGGCTGATCTGCTCGTGCAGTTCGAGCTTCAGCGCCTCGCGCTCGGGCGCGCTTTCCTGGATGAAATCGGCGTCGGCGACGCACGCCTCGATCGTCGACACGAACCGCAGCCGCGCGGGATCGGCGCCCGGCGCGAGGCCGACGCGTTCGAGCGCGGGCCATGCGTTCGCGACGTTCGCGCGCAGCCGCGCTTCCGCACCCGGCGCCGGGTCCCACACGACCACGTCGAGACCGTGCGCGAGCGCGCGGGCAATCCATCCGCTGCCGATCACGCCGGTGCCGATGGCGGCAAACGTCTTGATGTCGGTCTTCACAGCCATGTCAACGCATCCTTCAATTCAGGGGAAATCGGTGGGCGGCCGTGCATGGACGCAGGCCGCCATGTCATGTCAGTCAGTCTGGGAAAAACTCACGCGAATTCGGCGAGCGCACGACGTTCGAGCGGACGTTCGCCGCGCGCCGGCAGGCCGAGCTTGCGGCGGCCTTCGGCCGGCGTCAGCACGCGGGCGCCGAGCCGTTCGACGATCTCGCGGGCACGCTCGACGAGCGTGCCGTTGGTCGCATGCACGCCGCGGTCGAGCCAGATGTTGTCTTCGAGGCCCACGCGCACGTGACCGCCGAGCAGCATCGCCTGCGCGACCATCGGCATCTGCATGCGGCCGATCCCGAAGCCGGCCCAGTGCGCGCCCGGCGGCAGGTTGTCCACCATCGCCTTCATCGTGCCGGTATCGGCCGGCGCGCCCCACGGGATGCCGAGGCACAGCTGGAACAGCGGCGGATCGTCGAGCAGCCCTTCCTTCAGCAACTGCTTCGCGAACCACAGATGGCCCGTATCGAAGATCTCCAGTTCCGGCTTCACGCCGAGTTCCTGGATGCGTTTCGCGCCGGCGCGCAACTGCGCGGGCGTCGACACGTAGATGTAGTCGCCGTCGCCGAAATTCAGCGTGCCGCAGTCGAGCGTGCAGATCTCGGGCAACAACTCCTCGACGTGCGCGAGGCGCGTGAGGCCGCCGACGAGATCCGTACCCTTGCCGAAACGCATCGGGTCCTCGCCCGGGCCGATCTCGAGATCGCCGCCCATGCCGGCCGTCAGGTTGATGATCACGTCGACGTCGGCCGAGCGGATGCGATCGACCACTTCGCGATACAGGTTCGGGTCGCGGCTGCCGCGCCCCGTCCGCGGATCGCGCACGTGGCAGTGGGCAACCGTCGCGCCGGCCTTCGCGGCTTCGATCGCGGCGGCCGCGATCTCCTTCGGCGTGACCGGAATCGCCGGATGCTTGCCGACCGTATCGCCCGCGCCGGTGACCGCGCAGGTGATGATGACTTCGTGATTCATGCTGGATGCCTCGCTCGATTCGGGTTGTGCCGCATTGCTGATCGCGTATGGACGCGGGCCGTTACAGGCCGAGATACGCCTTCACGGCAGGCAGGCCGTCCTTGCCGTCGAACGTCTTGACGCCCGCGAGCCAAGGATCGAGCACCTGCGGGTTCTTCTTCAGGTACGCCTTCGCGGCCTCGGCCGGCTTGGTCTTGTTCATCACCGACTGCATCAGCTGGTTCTCGAGCTGCGTCGAGAAGCGCAGGTTCGTCACGAGCTTGCCCGCGTTCGGGCAGCGCGCGATGAAGTCGGGCGCGGTGAGTGTGTACACGCGCGCTTCGCCGTAGTTCGGGCCGAACGCCGCATCGCCGCCGGACAGGTAGTTCATGCTGAGCTGGATGTTCATCGGATGCGGCTCCCAGCCGAGGAACACGACCCACTTCTTCTCGCGAACCGCCCGCTCGACCGTCACCAGCATCCCGGCCTCGCTCGATTCGACGAGCCTGAAGCCGCCGAGCCCGTACTGGTTCGTGTCGATCATCTTCTGGATCGTCGCGTTCGCGCTGCTGCCCGGCTCGATCCCGTAGATCTTGCCGTCGAGTTCGGCGCGGTGTTTCGCGATGTCGTCGAAGGTCTTCAGGCCGGCCTGGTACTCATAGCTCGGCACCGCGAGCGTCGCCTTCGCGCCGGACAGGTTCGGCGGCTCGACGACGTTGATCGACTTGCTGTCGAGGAACGGTTGCAGCTGCTTCTGCTGCACGGGCCACCAGTAGCCGAGCGACACGTCGAGCTGCTTGCTCTTGAGACCGGCGAACGAAATGGGCACCGACGCGATCGTCGTGGTCGGCTTGTAGCCGAGCGCCTCGAACACGGTCGACGCGAGCGCCGTGGTCGACGTGATGTCGGTCCAGCCGATATCCGCGAAACGCACGGTGCGGCAGGTCGCGGCTTCCGTCTCGGCCCGCGCCGCGTGCGTGAACGCGCCGGTCGCCAGCACGGCCGCGGCGAGCGCGGCGATCTTCGTCGACTTCATGGTTCGGTTCCTCCGGTTGGGCTCGCGGCAGCCGGTGCGCGGAGTGTGCGCCGGCCTGCATCGTGGGAGTAAAAGTAACGAGCCATATTCGCCGCGAGAAGACCGGCGGCGACCTGTTCTTGCCTGTTTGCGACTATGAGTGGAAACCACTATGTTTCGTCTGAGGCTTGACGGACGGGGGTTTGGTGTTTCTCCGAGGATCGGCTGGATTGCCCGGATGCGGCGCGCACCTTTCGTTCCGCCCCGGCCTGGCTGACGGATGTCCGACAGGTCGCCGGATCCCGTGGGCCGGCCCTATGCTGGCAGTCGCCGGGCGATCGCGCGCGGCCCGCCTGTTACCGTGCCGCCTCGTGTGCTGACGTTGCGCGTCGCTGGAACGAATGCAGGCGGACACGGCCGGCCTTCGATGGCCGTCTCCGGTCTTTCCCCAAGGAACACCATGATGCTTGCCGCTTTCTTCGTCGTTGCCCTCGTCGCCATCCTCGTGCCCATGCGCCGCGGCGTGATGCGCGACGCGGATGCGAAACTTCGCGCGCGATTCGATGCGGAAGGCCCGCGCGGCGACGCGTCGCGCCGGTTGATGCACGATGCGGGGTACCGCGTCTGAGTATCGACGTCGGGCCGGGGCCGGCCGAACGCGCGGGTCCGGTCGGTAGCGATGCGGCGCGGTCAGCCGGCCGTCACCACTCGAACGAAGGCGTCGGCGAGCACCGTCGGCTCGATCGGCAACACCAGCGCGCATACCGATCTCGCGTCCTCGTCCGAAATCGGCACGAACACCACGCCCTCGATGCCGATGCTCGCCATCCGCGCCGGCACGATCGCCACGCCGTGGCCGGCCGCGACGAGATCCAGCATCGACGTCTTCGGCGACACGATCCGCGCGGCCGTCGGCACGAAGCCGCGCTTCAGGCACAGATCGATCACGACGCGCGCGAGGCCGCCCCGCTCCCGATACACGGCCGAGACGAACGGCTCGCGCCGCAACCGCGCTATCGCGACGCGCTTGCGGCCCGCGAGCGGATGATCGGCCGACACCGCCACGCACAGGCGTTCGGCCGCCAGTTCGACGAAACGCACACGCGCATCGCGACGCAGCACCGGCAACCGGACGATCCCGACATCGGCCTGGCCGTTCGCGATGCCCGTCACCTGATCCTCGGACGACGCGCGGTCGAGATCGATGCGCGCGCCCGGACAATCGCGCATGAAACGGTCGAGATCCGGCATCAGGCTGCTGACGGGAACGGTACTGGAATGCAGCAGCCGCAGCACGCCGGCTTCCCCGCGCGACAGCCGAGCGCCTTCGTCGGCGGCGGCCGTCAACGTGGCCGGGATCGACGCCACGCGTTCTCGGTAGAGCGCGCCGGCCGGCGTGAGCCGCACGCCTCTCGGCTCGCGGTCGAACAGCACGAACCCGAGTTCATCCTCGAGCTGGCCGATCTGCCGGCTGAGCGCCGACTGCGCGACATGGAGCGCACCCGCGGCCGGCGTGAAGCCGCCGAGGTCCGCCACGGTCAGGAAATACTGGATTTGCCGAAGTGATGGCATGCCGAAACGAGATGGATGAGCGCCGGATTCGATATTTGCGTTATACCGGCGCGCTCCGCAGAATGAAAGCCTTCCGTGCCCGCATCACCGTGGCGGCCCCGCTTTCGGAGCGTTCATCTTCGTGACTACCGTCCTCTCTTATTTGCTGGTCGTGGCGGCCGGCATCAGCGTTGCATTGCAGCAGGTGCTCAACGCGAACCTGCGCGCGCAGATCGGTTCGCCGTGGTGGGCCGGGTCGGTCAGCTACGTCGTCGGCCTGGCCGCGATGCTGGCGGTCGCGCTGCTGTCGCCTCATCCGCGCGTGAGCGGCGCGTTGTCCGGTGCCGGGTCGTGGTTCAGCTGGACGGGCGGATTCTTCGGCGCGGTATTCGTCGGCGTCGCGATCCTGATGGTGCCGCGATTGGGCGCGGCGACGACGCTCGCGCTGATCGTCGTCGGGCAGATGACCGGCGCGCTCGTGTTCGACCACTTCGGCGTGCTCGGCATCCCGCAGCATTCGGCGAGCGCGATCCGCATGGCCGGGGCGGCGTGCCTCATTGTCGGGGTGGTGCTGATCCGCACGTGACGACGGCGCGCCGGACGGTGCATCGTGCAAAAACGCGCTGAGCGCCGGAAAAACCCGCGATAATCCCGGCTTGAACGTTCGGCGCACGCGCCGTGCCGCCGCGCGGTGCGCGGCGCCCCCTGCTTCCACTCCACGCCCCGATGCCCGAGGATTTCCACTTCCTGCTGCTGCCCGGCTTCTCCGCGCTCGGCTTCATGTCTGCGGTCGAGCCGCTGCGCGTCGCGAACCGCTTTCGCACCGAGCTGTATCGCTGGCACGTGATCAGCGCGGACGGCGCGCCCGTCGCCGCGAGCAACGGCATTCCGGTCGCCGCCGAAGCCGCGTGCGCGGACGTCCCGCAGGTCGATACGGTGTTCGTCGTCGCGGGCTTCGATCCGCTCGTGTGCTACACGCGCACGCTCGGCGACTGGCTGCGCCGCCAGCACCGGCACGGCGCCACGCTCGGCGGCATCGACACGGGCAGCTTCGTGCTCGCGGAGGCGGGGCTCTTCGACGCATCGCAATCGCTCACGCTGCACTGGGAAGCGCTGGCCGCGTTCCGCGAGCGCTATCCCGGCCTGAACGCAACGCAGGAGCTGTTCGAGATCGACGACCGGCGCATTACGTGCGCGGGCGGCACCGCGTCGATCGACATGATGCTCGATCTGATCGGCCGCCGGCACGGCGCCGATCTCGCGGCGGCGATCTCCGAGCAGTTCGTCGTCAGCCGCATCCGGCAGCGCTCGGACAGCCAGCGGCTCGAGATCGCCGCGCGCTACGGCGTGCACAACCGCAAGCTGATCCAGGTGATCGGCACGATGCAGCGGCACATGGAGAACCCGCTCGGCTCCGACGCGCTCGCGCAGGAGGTGTCGATCACGCGGCGCCAGCTCGAACGGCTGTTCAGCGCGACGCTGAACGACACGCCGACGCGCTTCTACCTGAATCTGCGCCTCGATCGCGCACGCGAACTGCTGCAGCAGACCGACATGAGCATCACGTCGGTGTGCGTCGCGTGCGGCTTCGAATCGCCGTCGCATTTCTCGCGCACCTATCGCGCACGATTCGGGATGAGCCCGCGCAGCGACCGGCGCGCGACGCGCTGATCGTCTCGGCTCTTGATCACAATCCAGCGCGGTATTACGCGTTCCGGCAGCGTTTCCGTCCGTTCGCTGAACAATGTCGGCGACTGCTCGACGAACCGAAGCGGTCGTCGAAAATAATCTGGAATGTCGTTGAAAATATTCTGTAACATACCAAACAAAGTTAGATAGGCAGCCTAACGACACGCACGCGGCATCTCGACATGCGTCGCGCCGGGCAGGCTGCGCACCGATATCAATATCGATCCGAGGGGTATGACATGACGATGCTCGCTTCGCCGTCGCCGCACCTGCCTGCCGTTCGCTTCTCCTCCGCTTCGCCTGCCCGCTTCTTTTCGACCTGACATTTAGGTTTCCTTAGTCAGTCGACACTCCCACACCGCTTTGCCGCACCGGTTCCATCGAACCGGCGCGCGGGCCGTGTCGTGCCTGCTCGCCACGAGCGCGCGGGCGTGTCCAACCGTTGAGATGAGGATCACGTATGCAGACATCACGCAAAGCATTGCCGCTCGCCCTGGGTCTCGTGCTCGGTTTCGGCATCGTCGGCGGCACCCAGGCCGATACGAAAGTGTCGAATCCGCAGGCCGCGAGCCTGCGCGAAAGCCTGACGCGCGGCGTCGCGCCGCCGGCCGCGAAGGCCGACACGGCCGCCGGGCAATTCCGCGCGGACGGCGTCGCCGTCACGCTGTACAACCCGGCGTATCGCGCCAGGAAGGCTGCTGCGACGCCCGCCGCCACCGCGCGCGACTTCGTCGCGTCGCAGGCGGCGCAGCTCGGGCTCGACGCGACCGCGCTCGCAAGCCTCGTCGTCACGTCGGAGCGCAACGACGCCGACTTCACCGTCGTACGCCTGCAGCAGCAAGCCGCCGGGCTGCCCGTGTACGGCAGCGACATCGCGGTGACCGTCGCGAAGGACGGCCGCATCCTGTACGTCGCGAGCAACACGATCAACGGCGTGGTCGCGACGACACGCAAATCGCAGGCCGTCGACCAGCAGCAGGCGCTCGATCGCGCCCGTGCGTATCTCGGCGTGAGCGGCTTCACGCATCTCGACGCGCAGCTCGTCGCGTTCGTCGACAAAGCCGGCACGCACACCGCGTGGAAGGTGCGCGGCCGCCCGCAGGACGGCCCGAAGGGCGACTGGGAACTGCTGATCGATTCGGGCAGCGGCGAAGTGCTGCGCGCCGAGGACAAGGCGTTCTACGCGACCGACGGCACCGGCTTCGTGTTCCGCCCCGATCCGCTGTCGCCGGCGAAAAGCAGCTACGGCAGCACCGGCTACAAGGACGGCAACGACGCCGATTCGACGCAGCTCACGGCGGCGCGCGTCCGCGTGACGCTGAAGGATCTCGCGCAGTCGGGCACGCGCTACACGCTGACGGGCCCGTATGCGGCATGCGTCGATTTCGATGCGCCGCTCGACAAGGCCTGCCCGTCGCAATCCACGCCCGCGTTCGAATTCACGCGCGGCAACCTGTATTTCGAGGCCGTGAACGTGTACTACCACATCGACACGTTCCTGCGTTACGTGAACCAGACGCTCGGCATCAAGGCGCTGCCGTACCAGTACACGGGCGGCGTGCAATACGACCCGCACGGCGAATCGGGCGACGACAACTCGTCGTATTCGTCGAGCAGCGGCCGGCTGACGTTCGGGCAAGGCGGCGTCGACGACGCGGAAGATGCGGACGTCGTGATCCACGAGCTCGGCCACGGCATCCACGACTGGGTCACCAACGGCGGCCTGTCGCAACAGGAAGGCTTGTCCGAAGGCACCGGCGACTATCTCGCCGCCGCGTACAGCCGCGACTTCAACCAGTGGAGCCCGTCGGACGCGCAGTATCAGTGGGTCTACAACTGGGACGGCCACAACGAGTTCTGGGGCGGCCGCGTGACCAACTGGAACGTCGGCCGCACCTATGCGCAGGCACGCGGCGCGGAGATCCACACGGCCGGCCAGTACTGGGCGTCGTGCAACCTCGTCGCGCGCGACGCGATCGGCGCGCAGGCGATGGACAAGGCGTTCCTCAAAGGGCTGTCGATGACCAACAGCTCGACCAACCAGAAGGCCGCCGCGCAGGCCGTGCTGACGGCCGCCTCCGCGCTCGGTTACAGCAGCGCGCAGCTCACCGCGATCGGCAACGCGTACAACAAGAGCTGCACGTACGGCGTGACCGTTCCGCAGAAGTCGTAATCCCGCAGCAGGCGGGCGCGCATCGCACGACCTGCGGCGCGCTCCCTTCATCGACATCGCCATCCTCACGAGATCGAACATGCCTACTCTGACACCGACCCGCCTGAGCGCCGCGCTGGGCGGCATGCTGCTGACCGCTGCCGCGCACGCGACACCCGTCTGGATCACGCTCGGCGACACCGCGTTCCGCCAGCTTCAACGCATCGATGCGACCGCAACCGCGCAATACAGCACGACCGTCGACGCCGGCAACGCGGCCGACGGCGCCGCGCGCCGCGAAACCGTTCACGTCGTCGAGATCGACGATGCCCGGCTCGGCGAGCTGGCCCACGCCGTCCACCACACGCGCGGCCACGGGCCCGGCTACGTCGTGCACGATTCGTTCGACGACGCGCGGCAGGCGCTGCAACCGCGGCCGGCGACGCCCGCGAAACAAGCCGCCGCCCCCGCGTACACGGTGTCGAACGTGCCGCAGATCGGCACGTGGGTCCAGCAACTGCAGGCCAGCAACATCGTCGGCACGATCACGTCGCTGTCCGGCTTCACGAACCGCTACTACACGACGTCGCACGGCGTCGCCGCGTCCGACTGGCTCGCGCTGCAGTGGAAGCAGTTGGCGGGGTCGCGCGCCGACATCACCGTCGAACAGTTCGCGCACACGGGCTTTCCGCAGAAATCCGTGATCCTGACGATTCGCGGCAGCGATCCGGCCGCGGGCACGGTGGTGCTCGGCGGCCATCTTGATTCGACCGTCGGCCGCACGACGGAAAACACGCGTTCGCCCGGCGCCGACGACGATGCGTCGGGCATCGCCAGCCTGACCGAGGCGCTGCGCGTGCTGCTCGCGAACGACTACCGGCCGAAACGGACCATCAAGTTCGTCGGGTATGCGGCCGAGGAAGCCGGCCTGCTCGGCTCGAAGGCGATCGCGAAGCAGTTCCGCACGCAGAATGCGAACGTGGTCGGCGTGCTGCAGCTCGACATGACGAACTACAAGGGCGATCCGAAGGATATCTACCTGATCACCGACTACACGAACGCGGCGCAGAACACCTACGTGAAGAACCTCGCGGCGACCTACCTGCCGGAGCTCGCGATCGGCACGTCGCAGTGCGGCTATGCGTGCTCGGATCACGCGTCGTGGAATGCGCAGGGGTATCCGGCATCGTTCCCGTTCGAGGCCGACCAGAACGACAGCCCGTACATCCATACGGTGAACGACACGCTGGAGAACTCGGATCGGCAGGCGAACCATGCGCTGAAGTTCGGCAAGCTCGCGCTGGCCTATGCGGTCGATCTCGGCGGCCTTGCCGGCGCGACGGTCAAGCGCTGAGCGTGCGTTGCCGAGCGGTTTTCGCGTTCGGCAACGAAACGGGCGACCGCCCACTTGGGGGCGCCCGTTCGAATCCGTCGTCTCCGTCCGGCTAGAATCGTCGTTCGACCACTCGCCACGCGCTTGCCCACCATGACCGAACCTACCCGCTCCATCGACGACCTGTCGCCCGCCCGCGTGACGAGCGCCTTCGACCTGCCCGGCCATACGACCGTCCGCTCGCTCGGCGTCGCACAGGGCATCGTCGTGCGCTCGCGCTCGATCGTCGGCTCGTTCGGCGCGTCGCTGCAGACGATCTTCGGCGGCAACATCACGCTCTATACGTCGCTGTGCGAGAAGGCGCGCCAGCAGGCATTCGACAAGATGCTCGCCGAGGCGCGCACGCTCGGCGCGAACGCGATCGTCGCGATGCGCTACGACTCGACGGAGATCGGCGCGGGCGTGACCGAGGTCATCTGCTACGGCACGGCCGTGCGCGTGACGCAGGATGCATGACGCGTGATACGCGTCACGCGTCGCGTTCGAGCGACTTCATATTCGTAAGCTGCGGAAACAGCCGCATCCACGCGAGCGCGACGGCGATCGTCGCCGCGCCGCCGACGACGATCGCGGCCGGCGCCCCCCACCACGCAGCCGTCACGCCCGATTCGAATTCGCCGAGCTGGTTCGACGTGCCGATGAACAGCGAGTTGACCGCGCTCACGCGGCCGAGCATGTCGTCGGGCGTGCGCAGTTGCACGAGCGACAGGCGCACGACGACGCTGATCACGTCCGACGCACCGAGCGCGGCCAGCGCCACGAGCGACAACGCGAAGTGCCGCGACACCCCGAACACGATCGTCGCGATGCCGAACGCGATCACGCCGCCGAACATCGCGCGGCCCGGCCGGCCCTTCAACGGGAAACGCGTGAGCCACAGCGTGCCCGCGAGCGCGCCGACCGCCGGCGCCGCGCGCAATGCACCGAGCCCCCACGGGCCGACCTGCAGGATGTCGCGCGCGTAGATCGGCAGCAGCGCGGTCGCGCCGCCGAACAGCACCGCGAACAGGTCGAGCGACAACGCGCCGAGAATCGCCGGTTCGCGCCGAATGAACGCGATGCCCGAAAACACCGAGCGCAGCGTGACCGGCTCGCGGGCCGGCGGTGCGGTGCGCAGCGGAATCGTGCCGCTCAGCATCGCCGCGATCGCGAATGCCGCGACGCTCGTGCCGAACGCGACGGGCGCGCCGACACCGTAGAGCAACCCGCCGAACGCCGGCCCGAGGATCTGCGCGGCCTGGTTCGCGGACGTCGACAACGCGGTCGCGCGCGGCAGGTCGGTGCGCGGCACGACGGCCGGCAACAGCGACGACACCGACGGCGACTCGAACGCACGCGCCGTGCCGACGATCGCCGCGAGCGCGTAGACGGCCGGTGCGGCCAGCCACCCTTGCAGCGCGCCGATCAGAAACACGCCGGCGGCCAGTGCCTCGACGCTCTGGCAGATCGTCGCGATGCGCCGGCGGTCGTAGCGGTCGGCTACCTGCCCGACCACGAGCGTCAGCGCGAACATCGGCACGAACTGCGCGAGGCCGACGAGGCCAAGCGCGAATGCGCTGTGCGTGAGCGCGTACACGTACCACCCGATCGCAACCGACAGGATCTGGAAAGCCAGCGACGACATCACGCGCGTGCCCCAGAAACGCTGGAACGGCGCGTGGCGGAACAGGTTGGCGGGTAACGGGGATACAGGACTGGAATCGGGCACGGGGGTGGTCATCGGTTTCTCGGCGGCTGGCGCTGCGCGCCGCAACCGTTCGGGAAACGACGACACACGCGAGTGCGTGCGCGCGGCAACGGTGCAGGCGCGGCCAAACCGCGATGATATGCCAACCGCGGAAAACCGGCCGGCGACCCCGTCGAGTCGTCGCCTCGCACAAAAAAAAAGCGCGAACCGCGGTTCGCGCCAAAGAGAGACCTCGCTGAGGACGTTACTGGACCATCCCACCCGATCAGAACGAATGCCGCATCCCGATCCGCACGTCGGCCTGCGTCTGCGTCGTCGACGGCGTGAAGCTGTAACCGATCACCGCATCGACACCCTGCGACGCGCGCAGGTAATCGCCGGAGATGTAGATGTCGGTGCGCTTCGACAGCAGGTAGTGCAGGCCGGCCGTGCCCTGGTTCCAGTGGTGGCCTTCGAAGCGCGTGTGCTGGTAGCCCGCGATGAAGCTCAGCGCCGGCGTGAACTGGTACAGGCCGCCGCCTTCGTACACCTGCATGTGCGACGACTGGCCGAAGCCCTTGATCGTCGTGTACGAGTAGTTCGCGTCGAGCGTCAGCTTGCCGATCGTGTAGCTGGTGCCGATGCCGAACGTGCCCTGGCTGTCGACGTCCATCGCGGTGTTCGAGAACAGGTCGGTGCGCGCGCCGGTCGCCGGATCGACCGTGACGGTCTGCTGGCCGAGGAACGTATGCGTGCCGATCATCGCGTACGGGTCGAACGCATAGATGCCGTTCGGGTTGTTCAGGCGCGTGTACGCGGCGCCGATCGAGAAGTCGCCCTTCGTGAAGCTCGCGCCCGCGCTCCATGCGCTGTTGCGATGGAAGTTGCCCGCGACGTTGCCGAACGAATACATCGCGCCGAACTTGAAGCCGCTCAGGTCGTTCGACAGGAACTTCACCGAGTTCGGCAGGCGGTCGCCGTTGAAGCGGTCGAAGTCGCCCTGGTGGATCGCATAGCCGCTGCCCCACGCCGAGATGTTGTAGATCGACACGAGTTCGTTCGTGATGTCGAGCTGGTTGCCGAACGACAGCGTGCCCCAGTCGTTCTGCAGGCCCACATACGCCTGCCGGCCGAATTCCGCGCCGCCGAAGCCGAGTTGCCCATTGCCGAGGTGGAAGCCGCTCTCGAGCGTGAACACGGCCTTCAGGCCGCCGCCCAGGTCTTCGGTGCCCTTGAGGCCGAAGCGGTTTCCGTAGGCGATGCCGTCGTCGAACTTGACCACGTGCGAGCCGCCCGTGTTGTTCACGTACGTGATGCCCGCGTCGAGAATCCCGTACAGCGTCACGCTGCTCTGCGCATGCCCGATGGCGGGAATACAGGCCGCGCATGCAAGCGCGGCGGCTACGGCGACTTTCTTTTGCTTCATTGTCGACCACCCTCCCTGAACCGTTCGATGGAAAGAACCTTGGCCTGACGCGTGCCGCAATACGCCGGCGGATTCGAATTCGGTACGTCCGCTGGCTCCGCTATTTCGTTTTCCGCAATAACGCAGCCATTGGCGAAAAATACAAACCCATATTTCGCATCACCCGTCTGAAGGCGACACTAAATAGTCACGATGCGACTGATCGGGAAAACACGTAGACAGGCGGCACGGCAAAAGCCGGCCGCCCTGAGGGAGGGGATCAGCGCCCGTCGAGAGCCGCGCGCACGGCCGGCAGGCCCGGTGCGCCGGCCGCCGTCGTCACGCCGTCGAGCCAGCCGGCGACCAACGCCGGCTCGGCCTTCAGCACATGCTGCGCCGCGAGCGCGGGCGACGTCTTGTTGTCGAGCATGTCGGCGATCATCCGGTTCTCGACGTCGACGGAGAACGTCATCTGCCGGAACAGCCGCGCGAGGTTCGTGCACTGGCCGGCGAACCCGGCGCGCGTAACCGTGTTGACCGTCGCGCCGCCGTAGTTCGGGCCGAAGTACGCATCGCCGCCCGACAGATACGTCAGATGGAACTTCGTGTTCATCAGGTGCGGCTCCCATGCGAGAAACACGATCCAGCGCTTGTCGCGCACCGCGCGCTCGACCTGCGTGAGCATGCCCGTCTCGCTCGATTCGACGAGCGACCAGTTCGCGGCCCCGAGCGCGTGGTCGGACAGCATCCGCTTGATGTTCTGGTTCGCGGGCGCGCCCGGCTCGATCCCGTAGATCTTGCCGCCGAAGCGGTCCGCGTAGCGCGCGAGATCGGCGAACGTGTGCACGCCGGCGGCAGCCACGTAGTCGGGCACCGCGAGCGTGAACTTCGCACCGCTCAGGTTCGCGTGCAGCACGTCGATCGATTTTTCGTCGACGAACGGCTTCACGAGCGGCGCCTGCGCGGGCATCCAGTTGCCGAGAAACACGTCGACCTGCCCTTTCTTCAACCCCTGGTACGTGATCGGCACCGACAGGTTCGCCACGTCCTGCCGGTAGCCGAGCGCCTTCAGCACGACGCCCGCCATCGCGTTCGTCGCGTCGATGTCGGTCCAGCCGGGCGCCGCCATCTTCACGTCGCTGCACGTCTGCGGATCGGCGGCATGCGCCGCCTGCGCGGCCGCCACGCACGCGGTGGCGGCGAGTGCCGCGCCGATCCTTCGGATTGCTGCATTGCATTGCCGTTTCATCGCCCGCTTCCTCCGTCGTTCATGAATGTTCGCGCTGCCGGACGTTCAGCGCCCGACGCGCGGAAAACGCGCCATCGCCTCGAGCGTATCGAGTTCGATGTGATTGCGCATGTAGCGCTGGCTCGCGTCGGTGAACGGCTGCCAGTCCCACGCGTGGATGCGGCCCTGCGTCGTCGCCGCGTAATGGAAGCGCCGCCGCCGCTGGCTCGCGCGCACCTGCCGGTCGAGTTCGGGCAGGTTCCAGCGCCGCGCGGCCTGCGCGCGGAACGCGGCGAGCACGTCGGCGGCTTCCGGCTGCCCGGCCAGGTTCGTCAGCTCGCGCGGGTCGTCCGACAGGTTATAGAGCTGGTCGGGATCGGCCGGGCAATGCACGTATTTCCAGTCGCCGCGCCGGATCATCACGATCGGTGCGAGCGCGCCTTCCGCGAGGTATTCGCCGAGCGCGACGTCGTGCGCGGCCGTGCCGTGCAGATGCGGCACCAGGCTCGCGCCGTCGATCGGGTCGGGCCAGCCACCGGCCGGCGCGGCGCCGGCCAGATCGACGAGCGTCGGCAGCAGGTCGACGTGCGACACGGGCCCGCGCACGCGCGCGGCACCGAAACGGCCCGGCGCATGCACGATCAGCGGCACGCGGCAGCCGCCTTCGAAGAACGTCATCTTGTACCAGAGCCCGCGCTCGCCGAGCATGTCGCCGTGGTCGGACGTGACGATCACGATCGTGTCGTCGGCGAACCCGCATTGCTCGAGCGCGGCCAGCACACTGCCGAACTGCGTGTCGACGTACGACGTCGCGCCGTAATACGCGCGGCGGGCCGCGCGGATCTGCCCGTCCGTCGGCGGCGTACGGTCGTTCTCGCAGACGAATCGCAGCCGCTGCGAATGCGGATCGCTCTCGGCCGCCTCGAGCCGCACGGCCGGCATGTCGATCTCGTCATCGTCGTAGCGATCCCAGTATTCGCGCGTGATCGCATACGGGTCGTGCGGATGGGTCAGCGACACGACCATGCAGAACGGCCGCGCATCGTGCCCGGCCGCGCGCTCGCGCGCGACGTCGTACAGCTTCTGCTTCGCGGCGAACGTCACTTCGTCGTCGAAGTCGAGCTGATTCGTGCGCACGCACGGGCCGGCGTCGAGCACCGAACTCATGTTGTGATACCAGCTCGGCCGCTCGGTCGGGTGGTCCCAGTCGGGCACCCAGCCGAAATCGGCCGGATAGATGTCGGTCGTGAGGCGCTCCTCGAAGCCGTGCAACTGGTCGGGCCCGCAGAAATGCATCTTGCCGGACAGCATCGTCCGGTAGCCGCCCGCGCGCAGGTAGTGCGCGAACGTCAGCGTTTGCGCCGGCAATTCGGCGGCGTTATCGTAGGCGCCGATGCCCGACGGCAGCTTGCCGGTCAGCAGCGAGAAACGCGACGGCGCGCACAGCGGGCTCGCGCAGTACGCGGCGTCGAACACCACGCCTTCGGCGGCGAGCCGGTCGAGCGTCGGCGTGCGGGCGACGCGGTTGCCGTACGCGGGCAGCGCGAACGGCGTGAGCTGGTCGGCCATCAGGATCAGGATGTTGGGTGTCGGGTTCGTCATCGGCGATCGTGGGGAAAGCGGTGTTCGAATGGAACGGCGCGTCGCTCGGGCAGCGGGCCGTCCGGCGTGACGGAGGCGATCCGCAGAAACCGCCGCGCACCGAGGCCGCGCTGGCTAGAATCGTGGAATGCGTGGCGCATGAAGCGCATCTGCCGCACCGTCCGCTGCACTATCGCCCGCCCGAATTCGCGCGGGTAGGCGTCCGGCCCTTATGGGGCCATTAGAGGGACTTATGTCGAAATCCGAACCGTTACCGTCGATGCAGGCGCTGCGCGCGTTCGAATCGGCCGCCCGGCTCGCGAGCTTCACGGCCGCCGCGCGCGAGCTCGGCTCGACGCAGCCGGCCGTGAGCCAGCAGGTGTTCCAGCTCGAAGCCGAACTCGGCGTGCCGCTGTTCGAGCGCAGCCCGCGCGGCGTCACGCTGACGGCCGACGGCCAGTGCCTGTACGAAGCCGTGCGGCTGAGCCTCGACACGCTGCGCGGCGCGACCGCGACGCTGCGCGCGCGCCGCGAGCACGGCGCGCTCACGATCGTCACCGATTTCGGCTTCGCGACCTACTGGCTGATGCCGCGCCTGGCCGGGCTGAAGCACGTGATGCCGGACGTCGACGTGCGCGTCGTCACGTCACAGGATTACGACGCGCAGCGCGACCACGGCGACATCGCGATCCTGTTCGGCGACGGTCACTGGCCGTCGTGCACGGCCGCACGGCTGTTTCCGGAATCCGTCACGCCCGTCTGCTCGCCCGCGTTCCGCGACGCGCACCCGGACGTCGCGCGGGCCGACCACCTGCTCGCGCTGCCGCTGCTGCACGTGCAGCCGACGCGCCCCGAGCGCTGGCTGTCGTGGTCGGGCTGGTTCGACGCGCATGGGCTCGAGACGCCGGCCGCCGCCCGCGGCGTGACCTTCAACAGCTATGCGCTCGTGATCCATGCGGCGCTGCTCGGCGAAGGCGTCGCGCTCGGCTGGTCGCCGCTCGTCGACGAACTGGTCGCGTCCGGCCAGCTCGTGAAGCTGGTCGACGCCCCCGTCGTCACGTCGCGCGGCTATTTCCTGGTGCGCCCGCCGCAGCGGCCCGAGCCGGACGCGACCCACGTGTTCCGGCGCTGGCTGCTCGACGCGTGCGCGGCGGCCTGACGCCACGCGGCCGCCGCCGTTTCCGTTTCCCCTCCCAGCTCCCGGGCCCGCTGGCGCACCGATACCAGCCACACGGCGCGTTGGTTCTATCCGCGCCGAAATCGTCCTGATTTACTTGAGCCTCCCGCCACCCGCGCGGCGCGGCGCTGTCGTGCGCCGCCGCGCGGCCGTGCGCCCCTGCCATCCGAGGAGTCTCATGACCGCCGAGCACCGCCCCGATCAATTCGTCCTGACACTGTCGTGCCCGAGCGCGGCCGGCCAGGTCGCCGCCGTCGTCGGCTTTCTCGATCGCCATCGCTGCTACGTCGACGCGCTGAACGTGTTCGACGACGATCTCAGCAACCGCTTCTTCGTGCGCTGCGTCTTTCATCCGACGGATGAGACGTTGCAGATCGACGCGCTGCGCCAGGAATTCGGGCCGATCGCGGCCGGGCTCGGCGGCCACGACGGCGACATCCAATGGGCGATCCACGACGTCAACGCGCGGCCGAAGGTGCTGATCATGGTGTCGAAGCTCGAGCACTGCCTCGCGGATCTGCTGTTCCGCTGGCGGATGGGCGAGCTGAAGATGGACATCGTCGGCATCGTGTCGAACCACCCCGACTTCGAGCCGCTCGCCGCGCAGCACGGGCTGCCGTTCCGGCACTTCCCGATCACGGCCGACACCAAGGCGCAGCAGGAAGCGCAATGGCTCGACTTCTTCGAATCGAGCGGCGCCGAGCTCGTGATCCTCGCGCGCTACATGCAGGTGCTGTCGCAGGAGACGAGCGCGAAGCTCGCGAACCGCGCGATCAACATCCATCACTCGTTCCTGCCCGGCTTCAAGGGCGCGAAGCCGTATCACCAGGCGCATGCGCGCGGCGTGAAGCTGATCGGCGCGACCGCACACTTCGTCACCGACGATCTCGACGAAGGCCCGATCATCGAGCAGGTCGTCGAGCGCGTCGATCATGCGCTGCGACCGGAGCAACTGCTCGCGGTGGGGCGCGATGTCGAAAGCCTCACGCTCGCGCGTGCGGTGAAGGCGTTCATCGAGCGGCGGGTGTTTTTGAACGGCGATAGGACGGTGGTGTTCCCGTAAGCGAGCCGCATCCGCGAACGCCGTCTCACCCCGTCACGCGGACGCCGACGGCATGCGCGAGACGACCCAGCACAGCGCTCCGACGATGATCAGCGCATTGGCCGCGTAGTGCTGCGGTTCGCGCAGCGCGGCAATCACGTCGCCGCAAGTAATGACGCGCGCCACGCCGGTAAAGGACAGCAGGACGAGCAGGATCGACACCGGTGCGGGCGCGACGCGCCGTATCAGCGCGTCGAGCAGGAGTCCGATCATCGGCTGCGTCGCCATCGTGATCGATGCGGTCAGCGCGCCTTGGTCGCTTGCGCGTCACTTCACCCAAGCAAAGTAATACGACAACCAGATCGTCAGCCCGGCCCCGATCAGCGCCGCATACGGCATCAGGCTCAGCCACGGCGCGCGCTTCGGCACTTCCAGCTCCATGTCGCGCTGCATCTGCGCGGGGAAACGGCCGCGATCCTGCCAGTAGTGGCGATAAAGGAACACCGGCACGATCAGCAGCATCGCGATCAGCCCGTTGCGCAGCGTGCCTTCGCCTTGCAGGTTCGCGCCCGCGCCGACGTAGACGAGGTTCGCGTAACCGCAGATCGCACCGCCGACGAGCAGCCAGGTCGGGCAGCGGAACGGCCGATCCCAGTTGCCGCGATCCATCCGGTGAATCCAGCCCGACTGAAGGTTCAGGAATACGAACAGCATGTAGCAGACGTTCGAGATCGACAGCACCGTCATGTAGTCCGACATCATCAGCAACACGAGGTTGAAGCCGAGGTCGGTCCACATCGCGCGCGTGGGCGAGCCGTGCTCGTTCACGTGCGACAGGTACTTCGGCAGCCAGCCGTCGACCGATGCCTGGTACAGCGTGCGCGACGAACCCATCATCGACGTCATCACGATCAGCAGGATCGACAGCATCAGCATCACGACCACCGCATTCGCGACCCACGCGCCGCCGCCGACGATCTTCGCCATCGCGGCCGCGACGCCGGTGCCGTCGCCGATCGCCGGATCGAGCATCGCCTGCGTGCCGAGCGCGCCCTGGAACGCCATCGGCACGAGCGTCATCACGACGAGACACAGCGCACCCGACCAGAAGATCGCCTTCGCGGTATCGCGCCGCGGATCGCGAAATTCGCGCGTATAGCAGACGGCCGTCTCGAAACCGTACGACGCCCAGCCGGCCATGAACATCGCGCCGAGCGCCATTGTCACGCCCTGCCCGTTCCACGAGCCGAAGGTCGCGGCCGTGAGGTTGCCCTGCGCGTCGTGACCGAGCGGCAGCAGCGGGAGCAGGTTCGACATCGGCACGTCGCCGGTGACGAACGGCACGATGCCGACGATCAAGAGCGGCGTGAGCGACGCAATGCCGAGAATGCGCTGCGTACGTGCGGCCTTCGATGCGCCGCTGTGCTGAAGCTTGAACGTGATGAGAAGCAGAATCGTCGCGATGATGAACGTCGCGTTGATCCGCAGGGACAGACCGGGCTTGATGAACCCGAGGTCCGCAATCTTGAGCTGCCAGTGCAGCACCGCCGCATTGGCGGGAAAGAGACTCGTGAGCGCATAGCTCGCCGCGAGGCCGCAGCCGAGCGCAAGCATCGGCGACCACGCGAGCCAGTTGCACCACACGGAAACCGGGGCAATCAGCTTGCTGTAACGGACCCAGCCAATCGCGCCATACACCGACGCGCCGCCCGATTTATGGGGAAATAGCCCGGATATTTCCGCATAAGTCGCGCTTTGAACCAGCCCCATCGTGATCGCGGCGATCCAGATCGCCCACGCGGGCTGGCCGATCGTCGCGCATACGCCGCCGATCGTGAACAGCACGCCTGCCGGCACGCCGCTCGTTACCCAAAAAGCGTCTTTCCAGGTCAGGCCACGATGCAGCGTGTGGCCCGTCGAATCATGTGAGATGGTTGCCTCGACATCACTGGTGCGATTCGCACGCAGTCCTGCTTGACTCATCCAATTCCTCCTCTCGCTCAGCGTGAGCGCTTTAGCGCTTACTCTGGTCCGATGCAAAGCAGTGGTGATTCTGCACGAGGGCCGTAGTGTAGCAATTTACGGGCTTTTTTGCAGAATCAGCAAAAGAAAACCGGGATATGGCCACATGGAATCCTGATTATTTCGGATTCCTGCAATCCATTCCCGGCGTATTTTTATGACGACTCGCGCGACGTGACTCGCGCGACGTAGGTCGAGATGCTTACTGCGCGCCTTCCGTCCACGAATTCACGCGGTCGGCATGCGCCGCAATCCACGCATCCGCGGCCGCTTCCGGCTTCGAGCCGTTCTGGATCGCCAGCATCACGCTGTCGATCTCACCCGGCTTCCACTGGAATTTCTTCAGGAACGCGACGACCGGCTTTGCCTTGGTTTCGAGGCCCGGATTCACGACGCTGTCGACGTGCTCGGCGCCGCCGAACACCTTCTTCGGATCCTCGAGGAAGCGCAGCTTCCACTTAGCGAACATCCAGTGCGGCGCCCAGCCCGTCACGATGACCGGCTTGTTCGCATTGACCGAACGCGACAGCTCGGCCGTCATCGCGCTGCCCGAGCTCGGCATCAGCGTGTAGTTCAGCCCGTAGCTCTTGATCGCGTCATCGGTCTTGCGCATCACGCCGGCGCCCGCATCGATGCCGACGATCCGGCCGCCGAAGCTGCCCTTCTCCGCATTCAGGTCTTCGATGCTCTTCGCCTTCACGTACGCGGGCACGATCAGGCCGATCTTCGCATCGGGGAAATTCGCGCCGAGGTCGACGACCTTGGTCTTGTACTCGTCCCAGTACGAACCGTGCGTGACCGGCAGCCACGCGGAAAGCGTCGCATCGAGATCACCGCGCGCGACACCCTGCCACATGATCCCGGCCGCGACCGGCACGAGCTTCACCTCGTAGCCGAGCTTCTTCTCGATCACGCGGGCGGCGACGTTCGACGTCGCGACGCTGTCGTCCCAGCCTTCGACGTAGCCGATTTTCAGCGTCGGTTTCGTATCGGCGAGTGCCGATGCGCTCAATGCAACCATCGCCGACAGGGCTCCGGTCCACAACAGTTTTCCGAACAATTTCATGGTCGATCTCCTTGGTCTGCGCACCGTGCGCGTTGTCTCTCTAGGTTCTTCAACCACAAATCCGCGGTATCGTTGTTTTCCGACAGATGCTTGTCCAGACGCGACGCGCCCGGACAGCCGATGGGACGCTTCGCCTACTTGTCGATCACGAGATCCGACAGCGGCTTGCTGCAGCACAGCAGCACCATCCCCTGATCGATCTCGCGCTGGCGGATACCGCCGTTGTGTTTCATCTCGACCTGCCCCGACACGAGCTTCACCTTGCAGGTGCCGCACATGCCCTGCGTGCACGATGCGGGCAGCCGCACGCCCGACTGGCGCGCCGCGTCGAGCACGTGCTGCTCCGAGCCGCACGAAATCTCGCGGTTGCTCTTCGCGAAGCTGACCGTGTACTGCTTCGTCGCGGCCTCGCCGCCTTCCGCCGGCGGCACGAGTTCGGCGAGCACTTCGTCGCTCGCGGTCTGCGCGAGCGTTTCGAACGAGAAGCTTTCCTCGTGATACTGCTTGCGATCGAAACCGGCTTCGTCGAGCAGGTCGCGCACGGCCTTCATGTACGGCGCGGGGCCGCACGTGAAGATCTCGCGTTCCATGAAATCCGGCGCGATCAGCTTCAGCAGCGGCAGCGTCAGGAAGCCCGTGACGCCCGGCCAGTTGGTGCGTGCGCCAACCCGCTCGACGACGAACGACGTACGGAAATTCGTGTGGTTCGACGCGATCAGGTCGAGCTCGCGCGCGAAGATGATGTCGTCCGGCGTGCGTGCGCTGTGCACGAACAGGATGTCGCGATCTTCCGCGAGATCATGGTGCGCGCGGCTCATCGACATCAGCGGCGTGATGCCGGAGCCCGCCGACAGGAACAGGTACTTGCGCGCCGGATGCCGCGCGCACGTGAATTCGCCGGCCGGGCCGAGCACGCGCACCGACGCGCCCGGCTGCAGGTTGTCGTGCAGCCAGTTCGACACCTTGCCGCCCGGCACGCGCTTCACCGTGATCGAGATCGTGTGCGGCCGCGCCGGCGACGACGAAATCGTGTAGCAGCGGTTGATCGTCTCGCCGTCGATGTCGAGCTCGAGCGTGATGAACTGCCCGGGCTCGAACGAGAACGTGCGGCCCTGCGGTGAACGGAAGAAGAAGCTCTTCACGTCGTGGGTTTCCTGCCGTACGTGGCAGCACACCAGCGTTTCCTCGACGTCGCTCGTCCAGCGCTCGGACAGCGCGTTCCAGAAGGCCGGGTGCGTCACCCGGCTGTCCGCCGGCTCGAAATTGGCCGCATCTCGCATCATTTCTAACTCCGCTTGCTGTTCCGCTGACGACTACGCGCCGGTTTGTTCGGCGAGCCGGCCGATGTACCAGGCCGAGAATTTTTCGACGAGACCTTCGGTGTACGGCGAGTACGGGCCCGGTTCGTACGCACTGCTGGTCGCGCCGCGCTGCGAGAATTCGACGAGCGCGCGATCCTGGTCGTTGGTCGCGTTCCACACCGCCGTGAGGTTCTTCACGTCGTAGTCGATGCCTTCCTTCGCGTCCTTGTGCACGAGCCACTTCGTGCGCACGAGCGTCTTGCCGGCCGACAGCGGGATCACCGAGAACGTCACGATGTGATCGCTCATGAAGTGGTGCCACGAGTTCGGCTGCGTCCAGAACGACAGCCCGCCGAGGTCGGCCTTGTCGAAGCCGCCGAGCAGCTTCTTCGACGCGACCTTCGCATCGAGCGTCTGCGATTCGCCGTGACGGTCGAGCGGCAGGCGCTGCGTGCGGAAACCCGTCACGTCGAGCAGCTTTTCGATTTCGGCGGACGGCAGGCCAATCTCGGCCCACTCCTTGCCGCGCCGCACGCACGTTTCGGCGAAGGCGTCCATGCCTTCGGCGTTCGCGTCGGAGCGCTGGTAGCCGAAGCCGTATTCGTACAGCGAGATCGTCAGCTCCGGATGGTTCGCGACGCAGTGATAGCACTCGCGGTTGTTCTCCATCGTGAGCTTCCAGTTGCCTTCCTCGATGATGTCGATCTGCGCGGCGATCTTCGTGCTCGGCAGGTCGTGCGGCAGCAGGTACGGCTCCATCTCGGCGCGCATCTGCGCGAAATCGACCGGCGGCTCGTCGGCGAGGCAGATGAAGATCAGGCCCGCGAGGTTCTCGACGTGCACCGACTTCAGGCTGTGCTTGCAGCGGTCGAACTTCTCGCCCATGTGCTCGGCGAACATCAGCTGGCCCGTCAGGTTGTACGTCCAGCTGTGGTACGGGCACACGATGTTGCCGACCGAGCCCTTGTCTTCGTTGCACAGGCGCGCGCCGCGGTGACGGCACACGTTGTGGAACGCACGGATCGCCATGTCGTCGTCGCGCACGATCAGGATCGAATCGTTGCCCAGCTCCACGGTCACGTAATCGCCCGGCTCGGGAACGTCCGGTTCGATCGCCACCTGGATCCAGTGCTGGCGGAAAATCGCCTCCATGTCGAGCGCGAAGATGTCCTCGCTCGTGTAGAACGGCGCTTCGAGGCTGTGGCCTTCCTTGCGGCGTTCGATCAGTGCACGAATGTCTGCCGATACTTTCATCGTTTGCTCCGGATTCCTTGCATCCCTGGGTTGCTTGCCGACAGGCATCAAAATCAGTAGTCGATGAGCTGATGCTCGCGCAAATACGCGAGGATCACTTGTGCTTTTTCGACCGAACTCCCTTCATTTACGACGTTGCCGCCACGGCTCTCGGTCGTCGTCGCGGACAGCATCCGGGCATGCCCGGAGCGCTTCTCGGCGGCGACCAGCTTTACGGGTTTACGCTCGACCGGGCCGACCGTCCACGCGGCCGCATCGGCATCCGCGCCGGGCGCCGCGAGCGCCGGCCGGATCGCGCCGGCGCGCAGCCGCGCATACGCATAGCGCGGCTCGACGCCGGCGAGCGGGTGCACGGCGACGACGGCCGGCAGCGCCGCGTCGACACGCCGCCGCAGCCCTTTCGGCAAAAATTGCCGGACCGCCGCGCGGCCGTCTTCGACCGTCACGTCGACGGCCGAGCCGACGAGCGGATAGCCGAGCGCCGCGGCGATGCGATACGGCAGCATCCCGGTGTCGTACGCGCCCTCGGCGCGCGTACCGGTCAGCACGAGGTCGTAACCTTCGACGCGCGCGGCGAGCGCGTGCACGGCATCGTCGCCGTCGCGGCAGGCCAGCACCTCGACCTCCCGCGCGCCAAGCGCCAGATACTCGGCCAGCGCCGCATTCGCGGGGTCGCCGGCATGGATCACGTCGAGCGTCGCGCGATGCTTCTCGGCGAGCTGGCGGCCGGTTTCGAGCGCGGCCGCATCGTTACGGCTGTAGCGCGCGACGCCGCTGACCGGATGCCGGCCGACGGACACGAGCACCGCGATGCGTTGCAATGAGCGGGGGGCGTTCATGCGGCGACTCCTTCGGGTTCACGGTTATCGACCGCGGCCGGCGATTCGCCGCGCGCGGCCTGGACCTGTTCGATCAGCGCGGCGATCGTCGCCTGCGCGTCGCCGACCACCGTCAGGTTCGCGCGCTTCGCGATCGGCGCGCTGCCGTCGAGGTTCACCGCGATCACGTGGCGGCAGTCCTTGATCCCCTGCAAATGCTGCACCGCGCCCGAGATGCCGAACGCGATGTACACGCTCGCCTCGACCGTCTTGCCGGTCGCGCCGACCTGCTTGTCGCGCGTGAAGTGGCCGTTGTCGACCGCGACGCGGCTCGCGCCGATCGCCGCGCCGAACACGCCGGCCAGCCGCTCGAATGCGCCGATGTCGGACACGCCGTTGCCGGCCGACACGATGAAATCGGCTTCCTCGAGCGCGACCTGGGCCGCGTCGATTTCGTCGAGACCGAGATCGCGGTACGGCTGCGCGGCGTCATGCGCCGGGCGGATGAAATCGGCCGCCACGCGCTCGCCCGCGCCGACGAACGGCAGCTTCGCGTCCACCGCGTTCTGCGCGAGCAGGATCACCTCGGGCAGCGCGCGGGTCGCGAACGCGCGCCCGGCCTGGGCATACGTACCCACGTGCTTCGCGTCGATTTCGACGACGTGGGTCGCGACGCTCGCGCCGGCGGCCGCCGCGTAACGCCGGCCGAGGTCGCCGTCGCCCGTCGCGTTGTCAGGCACGAACACGTGTTTCGGCGCGAGCGCGGCAACACACGCCTGCAACGCTTGCAGTTCGCTTTCGGGATCGAACGCACGGCGATCGAAGCCGGTCAGCTCGAGCAGCTTGTCGACGCCGAGTTCGGCCACGTCGTCCTTGAGCTCGCCGAACGCGAGCAGCGCGACTTCCGTCTGCGCATCGGCGAGCACCGCGGCGGCGGCAATCGCCTGCCGCGAATGGTCGTCGAGCGCGCCGCGTTCGCTGTGCGCGACCACCAGCATTACGTGCTTCGGGCCCTGCAGCGCGCGGCGCGGCTTCGCGGCCGCGGCGCCATGACCGTGCGCGGACCACTGCGCGGCGTTCGCATCGGCGCTGCCTTCCTCGCCGAGCGTGATGCGCTTCAGGCCGGCGGCCGTGATGATGAACGGCCGGCGCGGATCGATTCGTTTGATCGTATTCATCGATTCACTCCAGCGAGGCGGCGACGAGTTCGGCGACGTCGAGCACGTCGGGGCGCGGGCCCACGACGCCTTCGAGCATGGCCGTGCAGTTCGGGCACGCAACCGCGACCACGTCGGCACCGATCGTGCGTGCGTCGGCGATGCGGATGTCCGGGATGCGCTGCTTGCCGGGGATGTCGGTCAGCGGCGCGCCGCCGCCACCACCGCAGCAGCGGCCGCGCATGCCGTTGCGCTCCATCTCGACGACCTGGATGCCGATCGTCTTCAGCAGCTTGCGCGGCGCTTCCGTCTCGCCGTTGTAGCGGCCGAGGTAGCACGGGTCGTGATACGTGGTGCGCTTCTCCTGCAGCGCGTCGACCGCCTTCGGCGCGATCTTGCCGCTCTCGGCCAGTTCGGCCAGATAGGTCGTGTGATGCTTGACCGTCACGCGCAGCCCGAGCGCGCGGTATTCGTTGCGCAGGCTGTGCATCACGTGCGGGTCGGCCGTCACGATCTGCTTGTACGACAGCGTGCCGAGCGTGCCGATCAGGCGCTTCGCCATCTGCTGGAACGTCGCTTCGTCGCCGAGCCGGCGCGCGACGTCGCCCGTGTCGGTCTCGGTCGGGCCGAGCACCGCGTAATCGACGCCCGCCTTGTTCAGCACCTTCACGAACGCGCGCAGCGTGCGCTGGTAGCGCATGTCGAACGCGCCTTCGCCCGCGACGAACAGCACGTCGACCGGCTTGCCGGGTTGCGCGACCGGGGCGCTCAGGTCGACCGACCAGTCGTAGCGCGCGGCCGTGTCGTAGCCGCCCATCGTGCCGGTCTCGCGCAGGTTCGCGAGCACTTCCTGGCCCTTGCCCGGCACGGTGCCGTGCACGAGCGTGCGGTTGCGGCGCATGTCGACGATCGCGTCGACGTGCTCGATCAGCATCGGGCATTCCTGCACGCATGCGCGGCAGGTCGTGCACGACCACAGCGTCTGCTCCTCGATCAGGCCCGACACGATCGGGCCGTTCGGCTCGCCTCGATGCTGGCCGACCGGAATGCCCGGCGACGGGCTGCCCGCGTACGCCGCGTCGGTGCCGCCGGCCATCCCGACGACGAGATCCTGGATCAGCTTCTTCGGGTTCAGCGGCTGGCCCGACGCGAACGCCGGGCACGCGGCTTCGCACTTGCCGCACTGCACGCATGCGTCGAAGCTCAGCAACTGGTTCCAGCGGAATTCGACCGGCTTCGCGACGCCGTACTCCTGATGCTCGATGTCCGGCAGCTTCAGCGCGGTCGGCGGCGTGGCCGTGCCGTTGCCGGTGAAGGATTCGCGCGTGGCCGCGAAACGCTCCTGGCGCGGGTGGAACGCGAGGTGCAGCAGCCCGGCGATCGCATGCTTCATCGGGCCGCCCTTCGCGGCGCCGACCGTCATCGTGAACGCACCGACGCCGATCAGCAGCGCGCAGAGCACCGCGAACGCACCCGACATCGCGCCGGTCGGCACCAGCATGAACAGCACGAGGCCGAGCGCGAACGAACCGAGCAGCCAGGGCAGCGTATTCCACGGGCCGCGCGACAGGCGCGCCGGCACGTTCTTCGCCGCGCGGCGGCGCCACACGAACACCGCGCCGACCAGCATCGCGAGCGCCGCGAGGAAGATCAGCTTGTCGAGCCACGGCGAGTAGATCGCGAGGCCATAGTTGACGAACACCAGCGCGAGCGCGCCGATCGCACCGCCGGCGGTCGCGACGTGGGTCTTCGCGATGTACGGATCGCGGGCGACCACGTGGTGCAGGTCGACGAAATAACGCTTCGGAATCGCGAACAGGTTCGCGACGCCGAACGAGCCGGGCGCGGTGGCGCGGCCCAGACGCCAGTAGGACGAGCGCTTCGCGACCGCGAACGCGAGCCCCGCCACCGACAGCCACAACAGGGCGGTAATGAGGAAGGACGGGTTCATCTTTTAGAAATCCTTCACGAGACGCAGCGAGTCGTAGATCGCACCGTGGACGTTGTGCATCGAGATGCAGTCGCCGACACGGAACAGCAGGAAGCGGCCGTTGCCGAGTTCTTCCGACAGGCACGGCTGCGGCTCGGCCGCGAACAGTGTGTGCGGATCGATCTGGCCGCGGTTCACCGATTCCGGCTTGAGCTTCCAGTACAGTTCGTCGTTCGGCGACGAGCCGTTCTCGATCACCACCTGGTCGACCGCGCGCTCTTCCAGTTCTTCCGTGTACTCGTTGCGCAGCACGGCGATCATCTTGCCGTTCTCTTCATAGACGCGATCGAGCATCGTGTTCGGCGTCGGGATCACGCCGAACGCGTACAGGCGCCGATAGAAGATCGGGAACGTCGTGCCGCCGCAGTCGTCGGCGACCTTCACGTCCGGCGTGACGACCTCGACCTTCGAGCCGCGGCTCGCCATGAAGTCGGCCACGCCGGCGCCCGCATGCGTGCTCACGCCGTCGAACAGCAGCACGTTCTGCTTCGGCTCGACCTTGCCGGTGAGGATGTCCCACGAGCTGACGGCGAGGCCTTCGGCCACGCCCCACGCCGGCACCTGCCACGTGAAGCTCGACCCGCCGGTGGCGAGCACGACGATGTCCGGCTTCTCGGCCATAATCATCTTCTCGTCGGCGGCCACGCCGAGACGCCGATCGACGCCCAGACGCTTCGTTTCCATGTCGAACCAGCGGATGATCCCCGACATCTGCTCGCGCTGCGGCGCCTTCGCGGCGATCATCACCTGGCCGCCCACTTCCGCGTTCTTCTCGAACAGCACGACGTCGTGGCCGCGCAACTTCGCGACACGCGCGGCCTCGAGGCCCGCGGGGCCGGCGCCGACCACCACGACCTTGCGCTTCGGGCCGCGCGACTTCTCGATGATGTGCGGCATCGTCGCCTCGCGCGACGTCGCCGCGTTCTGGATGCACAGCACGTCGAGGCCGTTGTACTGGCGGTCGATGCAGTAGTTCGCGCCGACGCACTGCTTGATTTCGTCCTCGCGGCCGTCGCGGATCTTGATCACCATGTGCGGATCGGCGATCTGCGCGCGCGTCATGCCGACCAGGTCGATCATCCCGTTCGCGAGCAGGCGCTCGGCCTGGCCCGCATCGCGGATGCTCTGCGCGTGCATCACCGGAATCTTCACGACCGACTTGATGCCGGCCGCGAGGTGCACGAACGGCTCCGGCGGCAACGCCATCGGCGGCATGCAGTTCGCGATCGTGTTGTGCGTATCGCCGCCCGAGCCGACCACGCTCAGGTAGTCGATCAGGCCGGTTTCCGACATCGCCTGCGCGATCTCCTTCAGCGCTTCGTGATCGAGGCCGTCTTCGTGGAATTCGTCGCCGCACATGCGCAGGCCGACGCAGAAATCCTTGCCGACCGCCTCGCGCACGGCCGTCAGCACTTCGATGCCGAAGCGCAGGCGATTTTCGAGGCTGCCGCCCCATTCGTCGGTGCGGTGGTTCGAACGCTTGCTCCAGAACTGGTCGATCAGGTGCTGGTGCGCGGCGGAGATTTCGATGCCGTCCATGCCGGCCGCCTTCACGCGCTTCGCGGCCGCCGCGAAATCGCCGATGATGCGGCGGATTTCCTCGATCTCGATGATCTTCGCGTTGCCGCGGTGCACGGGTTCGCGCACGCCCGACGGCGACATCAGGTGCGGCCAGTGCTCGCCGTGGAACGACGAGCGGCGGCCCATGTGCGTCGCCTGGATCATGATCTTCGCGCCGTGCTTGTGCATCGTGTCGGCCAGGCGCGTGAGCGGATCGATGATCTTGTCGGTCGACAGGTTCACCGATTTCCACCAGCCTTGCGGGCTGTCGATCGATACCGGGCTCGACCCGCCGCAGATGGCCAGGCCGACGCCACCCTTCGCCTTTTCCTCGTAGTAGCGGATATAGCGGTCGCCCGGCAGGCCGCCCGGCTCGGCATACACCTCCGCGTGCGCGGTGCTGACGATCCGGTTGCGCAGCGTCAGCTGGTTCAGCTGCATGGGTTTGAACAGGTGGGGATAACGCATCGCTGGCGACCTCTGGCGTTCGAATGTCTCGTGTTGCGGGTGTTGTTCGGCTTCAGTGAATCAATGCGTCAGTGCGCGATCGGCGACACTTCGAAGATGCAGTGGTCGTGATGCTCGGCCGCGCACTGCACTTCCTTCGAGTACGCGCGCGGCGCGCCCTTGCCTTCCGGCGTCGTGTCGTTGACCCAGTCCATCGCGCCCGCGAACCAGCCCGCGAACATGTAGCAGAGCTTGCCTTCCTTGCCCGGCTGCTGAAGCACGAACGACGAGTGGCGCAGTTCGATCTTCGCGCGGGCGCTCGCCGGGTCGGCCTCGATGATCGAGAACAGGCCCCAGCCGCGCTGCGACAGACGCTTCAGGTAGTGCTCGAACACGGCCATGCCGGTCAGGCCGTGCAGCTTGGCTTCCTTGTCGCACCAGTGGTAGGCGGATTTGTAGCCGGCCTTGTAGAGGATCTCGGCATATGCGTCGACGCCGAGCGCTTCCTCGACGGCGACGTGGTTGTTCGTGAAGAAGTGGCGCGGCACGTACAGCATCGGCAGCGCGTCGGTGGTCCAGACGCCGGTATCGGGATCGACGTTGATCGGCAGTTGCGGTTGCATCGTGGTGACTCCGTGAGGAAAGTGGCCGCGCGGCTCAGTGCGCAGGCGCGACATCGTCCGCGTGCCCGCGCGGCAAGCGCTGGCACGGCCCGATTTTTTTATGTTGAAACGACGGTAGCGGTTCGGCTCGTCGGGCGCTTACGCGCCCCACACGTCCTTGAACACGCGCACCCAGTTCTCGCCCATGATCTTGCGGATGCGCGACTCGCTCCAGCCGTGGCGTTCCATCGCGGCCGTCAGGTTCGGGAATTCGCCGATCGTGCGGATGCCGTCCGGGTTGATCACCTTGCCGAAGTTCGTCAGCTGGCGATAACGGCCCTTGTCATGCGTCAGCATGTCGAAGAACTCCTTCGCGAAATCCTGCGTGAAGTCCGTGCCGATGCCGACCGCGTCTTCGCCGATCAGGTTCACGACGTAGTCGATCGCCTCGATGTAGTCGTCGATGTTCGCTTCGATGCCGCGCTTCAGGAACGGCGCGAACATCGTCACGCCGACGAAGCCGCCCGCATCGGCGATCTCCTTCAGCTGCGCGTCGCTCTTGTTGCGCGGATGTTCCTTCAGGCCCGACGGCAGGCAGTGCGAGTAGCACACCGGCTTCTTCGAGAACGCGATCGCTTCCGACGACGTGTTGCCGCCCACGTGCGACAGGTCGACCATGATGCCGACGCGGTTCATCTCGGTGATCACTTCTCGGCCGAAGTCCGACAGGCCGCCGTCGCGCTCGTAGCAGCCCGTGCCGACCAGGTTCTGCGTGTTGTAGCAAAGCTGCACGACGCGCACGCCCATGTCGGCGAACGCCTCGATGTAGCCGAGGTTGTCTTCGAACGCATGCGCGTTCTGGAAGCCGAGGATGATCCCGGTCTTGCCTTCCTTCTTCGCGCGGAAGATGTCGTCCGTCGTGCGCACGAGCGTCAGCAGCTCGCCGTTGTCGCGGATCTTCTTCTTCATCACGCCGATGTTGTCGACGGTCTTGGTGAAGTTCTCCCACACCGATACCGTGCAGTTCGCGGCCGTGATGCCGCCCTTTCGCATGTCCTCGAACACCGGCTTCTCGAACTTCGAGATGTTCAGTCCGTCGATGATGATGCTGTCCTGATGCAGCGTGCTCATATCTGCTCTCGCTCGTGTGACTGTTCTTGTGGGGTCGATCAGTAGATCGGGAAGCGCTCGCAGAGCGCGAAGATCTCGCGGCGCACGCGCTGTTCGGTTGCGGGGTCGCCTTCCGGATTCGCGCGCAGCGCGTCGAACACTTCGAGGATCAGGCGGCCGATCTCGCGGAACTCCGCGACGCCGAAGCCGCGCGTCGTGCCGGCCGGCGTGCCGAGGCGAATGCCCGACGTGACGGTCGGCTTCTCGGTGTCGAACGGAATGCCGTTCTTGTTGCAGGTGATGCCAGCGCGTTCCAGCGCCTGCTCGACCGGCGCGCCCTTCAGGCCCTTCGGGCGCAGGTCGACCAGCAGCAGGTGGTTGTCGGTGCCGCCCGTGACGAGATCGACGCCGCCGGCCTTCAGCACTTCGCCGAGCGCCTGCGCGTTCGCGAGCACGCTGTCGATGTAGGTCTTGAAATCCGCATGCAGCACTTCGCCGAACGCGACGGCCTTGCCGGCGATCACGTGCATCAGCGGACCGCCCTGCAGGCCGGGGAACACGGCCGAGTTGATCTTCTTCGCGATGTCTTCATCGTTGGTCAGCACGAAGCCGCCGCGCGGGCCGCGCAGCGTCTTGTGCGTGGTCGACGTGACGACGTGCGCGTGCTCGACCGGGTTCGCGTGGCGGCCCGCGGCGATCACGCCCGCGATGTGCGCCATGTCGACCATCAGCTTCGCGCCGACGCTGTCGGCGATCGCGCGAAAGCGTGCGAAGTCGAGCGCGCGCGGGTAAGCCGAGAAGCCGGCGATGATGAGGTTCGGCTTGTGCTCGTGGGCGAGCGCCTCGACCTGGTCGTAGTCGATGCGCAGCGTGTCGCGGTTCACGCCGTACTGGACCGCGTTGAACCACTTGCCCGACAGCGCCGGCTTCGCGCCGTGCGTCAGGTGGCCGCCCGCGTCGAGCGACATGCCGAGCACCGTGTCGCCCGGCTTGGCGAGCGCGAGCATCACCGAGCCGTTCGCCTGTGCGCCGGAATGCGGCTGCACGTTCGCATAGCCGGCGTTGAAAATCTGCTTCACGCGTTCGATCGCGAGCGCCTCGACTTCATCGGCGAATTCGCAGCCGCCGTAATAGCGCTTGCCGGGATAGCCTTCCGCATACTTGTTGGTCAGTACCGAGCCCTGCGCCTCGAGCACGGCACGCGACACGATGTTTTCCGACGCGATCAGCTCGACTTGCGACTGCTGACGCTCGAGTTCCTTCAGGATGGCGCTGCGCACCGGCGCGTCGCGCTCGGCAAGGGTCTGCGAGAAGAAAGGCTGAGTGTTCGACATAGTGCGTCCGTGACGAAGAATAAAGGGCTGCAACCGAAGCTCGAGGCCCGCCGTGCCTGGGTTTCCCACTCGCCCAGTGCAAGGCTGCCGACGGCTCTATTCTTGTCGTTCGGATTTTCGGCGGATTGATGAATTTAGACGCGTTCTTTGCCTTTTCCGCCATGCGCGTCCGTTTTGTACAAGTGACCGGTCGTGCTTTTCTGGATGACCGCCCGAAACGGTGTCGCTGATTCACCTATGGACACGCACACCGGCAGTGCGTTTGCCGCACGTTCGCGTGCGGCGTCTCCCGGATACGGTGCAGTGCAGCAACGGCCCGATGCCCAGACAACGTATGGAGCTAGGGTTTAGCCGTATGGCACGCTTGTTGCACTCGCTCACACAATACCGTAGCCCGATCCGTGCCCCGGGCCAAAAAGCTATTAGAGATTCAAGGAACGCTCCCCATGTCGCCCGACCGCACAGCGTCGCTGTCCCACTTCGCGTTCATGCCTTTACCGAACTTCACGATGATCGCGTTCACCAATGCGATCGAGGTGCTTCGGATGGCGAACTACCTGAGCGGCCAGCCGCTCTATCGCTGGTCGGTGATCAGCCCGGACGGCGGCCCGGTCATGGCGAGCAACGGCCTCACGGTCGACACGGGGCCGGCCGAATGCGTGGGGCAACCCGACATCGTTTTCGTGTGCGGCGGCGTCGACGTGCAGCGCGCGACCACGCCCGCCCATCTGTCGACGCTGCGTCGCTTCGCGCGCATGGGGCTCTCGCTCGGCAGCCTGTGCACGGGCACCTATGCACTCGCGAAGTCGGGGCTGCTCGCGGGCTACGCGTGCGCGATCCACTGGGAGAACATGTCCGCGCTGAAGGAAGAGTTTCCGGACACGCGCTTCCTGAAGGAACTGTTCGTGATCGACCGCGACCGCATCACGTGCACGGGCGGCGTCGCGCCGCTCGACATGATGCTGAACCTGATCGCCGCGCGCGTCGGCACCGCGCGCGTCACGCAGATCGCCGAGCAGTTCATCGTCGAACACGTGCGCGACACGAGCGCGCAGCAGCGCATGCCGCTCGTCGCGCGCCTCGGCTCGGCGAACAAGTCGCTGTTCGAAGTGATCTCGCTGATGGAGAACAACATCGAGGAGCCGCTGTCGCGCGAGGAACTCGCACGGCTCGCGAACATGTCGCAGCGGCAATTGCAACGCCTTTTCCGCGAGCACCTCGGGATGACGCCGACGCACTACTACCTGACACTGCGGCTGCGTCGTGCGCGCGAGCTGCTGCTGCAGACCGACATGTCGATCATGCATATCACGATGGCGTGCGGCTTCCAGTCGGCATGCCATTTCAGCAAGAGCTATCGCGATGCGTTCGGCGTCGCGCCGACGCGCGAGCGCCGCAAGCAGGTAGCGCCGCTCGCGCAGGGTGCGGCGGGTGCGGGGGCGGCGTTTCCGGCGCATGTGCTGCATGCGTGAGGCAGGCGCTGTGCAGTAGGAAGCATGCCGAGCGGCCGCGAAGGCCTGATCGAAAACGCCAGGCGGATTTTTCAGCCTTTCGACGCGATGCTTTCGCGCCGCTTCAACTGACGGCATTACCGTTGTAATCGCCGACTTTCCTCTTCCCGGTCTGCTCGAGCTACAAGCGTCACGTCGCCTACATAGAGCTGATAACCGCCCGCCGTCGTCGACGAGAAGAACAGGTAGTTCGTACCACTGACGGGCGCCGGGTCCGAGTTATTGAGCATGCAGTCGTTGAGCGCCAGCGCGCTCGGCGTCGAGGCCGGGTCGGCCGTCTTCGCATAGATCAGATCCGCCCCGCCGCTGTCCTTCCAGCGCGCGTAGTACACCATGCCGTCCGCGCGCTTCCGACGGATACCGAAGTGTTCGCACCGCGCGGCGGGTATTTCCTGCGGATCGAACTGCCGCCGCACATGGATGCGACGCACCTGTTCGGCGAGGCGATGGAAAACGGCGTGAGCATCGCGCCGGGCCGATCTTTTCCGCGACCGGCGGTTTCCGCCGTTATTTGCGGCTCAATTACGGACGACCGTGGACACCGCCCGTCGAGCGTGCGCTGGAGACGCTCGGTATGCTCGCGGCACGGCGGCTGGTACGAAGCGTGCGGAGCGCGACGCGCGACTTACGCCTTGCGTTTCGCGTGCGAACGACCAAGAATGAAGCGGCAGGCAGCCGCGGACGAACGGGTTTCACGCGTCCGATGTTATGGAGAATCACTTGAACACCGCATGCGAACGACCGCCGATGTGTAGCCCGACGATAGCGTCCGCCGGCCGCTGACATGCGCGTCCTGCCCAACCGCAGCGTCCGCGCGCGCGATGCCTGGCGTTCCGTGCTGAATGCACGCGCCGAATCGCGGCACGCGACGTGCTGCCGCTGCCGCGAATGCGGCTTCGTGGCGTTCCGCGCACTCGAGCACTGCCCCGTCTGCGGCCAGTGGAACTGGCCGTTCGAGCCGATCGACCGCACACCGGCCGACGCACGCGCCGCACATGCGCCGCGCTCGTTTCACACGTGGTCGTCGCGCGTCGCCCGCGCGCTGCGCAATGCGGCTTTCCAGCGGCCGCGGGCGTCGAGCGCGCCGATCCTGAGCATCCTCACGCTCGTGCTGCTGGTCGGCGGCTACGTGGCGGTCGACCAGACCTGCAAGGCCGATCCCGTTTGTCGCGGATCCGGTGCGCCGGCCGCCGTCGCGACCGAAGCCGGGCTGCCGCCCGCGTCGAACGATCCATTCCTGCCGGTCGTACCCGCCCCCGTCTACCCGTTTCATTCGCCTGATCAAACGCAAGTGGCGGCCAGTCCACAACAGAGCACCCCGCTCGCCGGCAAACCCGCTCGCCCGACGGCGGTTGCACGAGCCGCGCCGTCGTTGCGCACACCTGACCGGACGCGCGCCGGCGCAGTCCGCGTGGCCAACTGGAAAGGCAGCCGCGATACCGCGCACCGCACGCGCCCGATTCGCCGCGTCAGCCTGCACACCGGGCACACACGTCGCGCCGCGGCCAGCAACGCTCAAATTGCGCAACTCTATCGCGGCCACTGAGCGTGACGCGGGCCCACGCCCGACGATCCGCTTTTCCCGACCGCCTTTCATAAAACGGCGTGGGTGAAGTGACCGGCCACACGCGGATCCCGGCCGCGCGGCGGTGAACGATTTGGCAACGGGCGACGATCATCGCCGCCATTCCGCGCGATCGTGATCGGCGGTCGCCGCGCTGCCGTGCCGCCACCTTCGCTCCCGCCACGAAAAACGGGCGGCCCGTTGCCGGCGCCGCCCGTTTTCGCGTCACGCGTCGCGCGCGTCGAACGCTAGCGCATCACGCCGCCAGCAACCCGTGCGGGTCGATGACGAATTTGCGCGGCGCACCGCCGTCGAACTTCTTGTAGCCTTCGGGCGCCTGGTCGAGCGAGATCACTTCGACGTTGACGATCTTCGCGATCGGCAGCCGGTCGAACAGGATCGCCTGCATCAGGTTGCGGTTGTACTTCAACACCGGCGTCTGGCCCGTGAAGAACGAATGCGACTTCGCCCAGCCGAGGCCGAAGCGGATGCTCAGGCTGCCGTGCTGCGCCGCCTTGTCCTTCGCGCCCGGATCGTCCGTCACGTACAGGCCCGGGATGCCGATCGCGCCGGCCGGGCGCGTGATTTCCATCAGCGAGTTCAGCACCGTCGCGGGCGCTTCCTCCGAATGGCCCGACGACCCGTGACCGTGTGCCTCGAAGCCGACGCAGTCGACCGCGCAGTCGATCTCGGGCACGCCGAGGATCTGCTCGATCTGCTCGCCGAGTGACGCGTCCTTCGACAGGTCGACCGTCTCGAACCCCATTGCGCGTGCATGGGCCAGGCGTTCCGCGTTCATGTCGCCGACGATCGTCACGGCCGCGCCGAGCAGGCGTGCCGATGCGGCCGCCGCCATCCCGACCGGGCCCGCGCCCGCGATATAGACCGTCGAACCAGGCTTCACGCCCGCGCTCACCGCGCCGTGATAACCGGTCGGCAGAATGTCGGACAGGCAGGTCAGGTCGCGGATCTTCGCCATCGCCTGGTCGCGGTCCGGGAATTTCAGCAGGTTGAAATCGGCATACGGCACGAGCACGTACTCGGCCTGGCCGCCGATCCAGCCGCCCATGTCGACGTAGCCGTACGCGCCGCCGGCACGCGACGGGTTGACGTTCAGGCACACGCCCGTATGCGTGTCCTTGCACATCGCGCAGCGGCCGCATGCGACGTTGAACGGCACCGACACGAGATCGCCGAGTTTCAGCGTCTCGACGTCGCGGCCCACTTCGACCACTTCGCCGGTGATCTCGTGACCGAGCACGAGGCCGACCGGCGCGGTCGTTCGGCCGCGCACCATGTGCTGGTCGGAGCCGCAGATGTTCGTGCTGACCACTTTCAGGATCACACCGTGGCCGATCGCGCGGCCGCTCGGGTCGACCATCTTCGGATAATCGATTTTCTGGACTTCGACCTGGCCCGGCCCAAGATAGACGACACCTCGATTGCTGCTCATCGTATTGTCTCCATGTCTCGTTGGATGGCGCCGCGGCGCGCCGGCGCCATGCGGCGCACGCGCAACGTGCTGTTCGAGAGTAGTCCGGGAGGCAGGGGCGCCGATGTCTCAAACGCGACATGCGTTTGATCGGCGCCGACATCGATGGCGGAAATACGAAAGTCAGGCGGGAAACTACCGGGCGCGAGACGCATCGGGGTCGGACCGGCCCTCGCGGCCGGCCCTGCGCGACAGCAGCCGCTACCCGCCCTGATTCTCGCGGATGATCGCGGCGGCCGCCGCTTCCGCATCGCTCGCGACGCCGTCGTGCACGCGCGTGCTGACGGCCGGCGTCGGCGGCTCGCTGTCGAGCGCGTGACCGTTGCGGTCGTGCGTGTCGACCGTCGCGCGCATCGAGAGCCCGACACGCAGCGGATGCGCG